>OMZV01000003.1 GCA_900315635.1 uncultured Prevotella sp. | reverse complement strand
ATCACATTAACAACTGTTTGGAAATAGCCCAAGAACAAGTTTAGAAATAATTAACGCTGACTTCTGACATTTTCTGGTAAGGGGTGCTGAGTAGTTACCGACAATACTAGTTATGTTAAAGAAGTGAAAATATTTCCTTAATTTAGGAATGCCATCATAATACTTATATATTAAAGTAAGTATTTTATTAATAATACTATTAGCATATTTTATATTGAAAACCCTATCCAGTTCACTTCCATTATGTATGTTTTTAGAAGCTGGATTAAATATTACCCTGACTTTCTTATTTCTCTTCTTTTTTGCAAGATAGAAAGCATATTGGGACATTTGATTCCCAAGACCTCCCTTTATAATTACTACTTCCATAAAATCTTATACTTTTAACTTCTGTAACAAAGTTTTGCAATACGTTTTTACAGTACTACGTTCTTCTCGGTTAAATCCAATTAGCCAAATTATCAAACATGAGGAAAGTACAGAAACAACTATTACTAATATTAATTTAACAATTTGTGAACCTATAAAATATAATTCAATTAATGCTGGAAGAATCGGTGATATACAGGATACGGCAATAATTGGAAAAATAACATTTACTATATATTTATAGTAGCTTTGTTTTATCATGGGCAAGACTAACCATACTCTCGTAAATTGACCTATTATACAAAATAAGAGAAGCAATAGATAAACAAAATATGCTGGGGCTTGCCAGATTTTATAAGAAAGGTAAGCAATTGGCAAGGTAAGTATTTGAATAGTTGAATCATAAAGTTGATATTTTTTTAGATTACCAGTTGCAAGTACAGAGGTCCATAACGGATTCGAAAGAGTCCCTATAAGAGTATAAATTAATATGATTCGAAGGAAAACGACAGTATAATTTGGTACTTTTACTAGCCATAAACGTAGGATTATAGGTGCTTCTATAAATACAGGGATTGACATAGATAATAACAAAAAGAAAGAATATTTACTACTTAGGCGTAAAAGTTCACCCATCCGACGATAGTCTTTCCTCGCATAAGACTTAGTAATTTGCGGATTAATAGCAGTTTGGAAATTTGTGACAAATTGTTTAATAACTCCTTGGACCTGCATTGCAATTCCACTCGCTGCATTTACAACCGGTCCAAAGAAAGAATTCTGTAATATTGTTATTCCTTGCGTATTTTGTATCCAACATAAATTGGATAATAATACCCAACCACTCATTGAAGCAATTTCTTTAAATTGTTCTCGGTACAAGCATGCTTTAGCTTTTACCTCTTCAAAATGCCGATTACAATATACTGCATATATTATTCTGTCCATTATTTCGACACAGAATATAAGCGACGCATAGGTAACTAATCGGTCATACGGAGATATTGAAAGTAAATAACAAATTAATAATTTTAGCGTCGCATCAAGCAGGGAAATATATGCGAAAGCTGACATTCTTTCGTGGGCTATAATTGCAGAATTATAAGGTACACAGATGAATCCTAATATAGTAGAAAGTATAGAATATTGATAAACCCAAAACGCAGCATCCATTCTATCTTGAGGAATGGTCATTTTGTTATATAAGAACCATAAGCCTATAGTTTCTCCAAGTATTAAAATTGCAACACATAACCCATAATAAATTAACTTAATGTTACCAAATGTCTTGTTCGTATATTCCTGATCTTCTCTACCTATTGCTATAGTAATAAAACGAGATGTAGCATTTCCTAATGAGCCAGAAATGAAACCAAACATTCCAACAATGCCTCCTACTGCATTATATATACCGTAGTCGGTTACTCCAAGGTTGCGAAGTATTACACGTGATGTATACAGACCAATGAACATTAACAACAATGATCTGCCATAAAGCATCAATGTGTTCTTCGCTATTGTTTTGTTGCTGGTAAGTTCCAATTAATGTGTTTTTTATAAAAAAGAGTGTGACGTGCGGATTCGAACCGCAAAGACAATTATGTCCCACCCAAATCGTGCATCACACTGTTGATGTTGGTCATATGCAACAACTATCAAAGTCTTTTTCAACTTTCTCTTCAGGAATATTCTAAGCCATAAATTGACTTATTTCATATTCACTTGTTGAAAGTGGTTGCTAAAAGAATTCTCTCTCCGCATAAAGCGAAGTCCCTGCATTTATTGCTTGCAAGAAGGCTACTGCTGAGGTCTACATCATAGACCTCAGCTAATGAAAACATTTTTCCATTTCCCAAGATCTTTTCGGACTAATTATTTCAATGATGTAACGCCCGATATTGCTTTTATTTAGAATTTGATATATTGAGTTCTATTTATCTCTTCAGAAACCATTCAAGCATGTCTATAAATCTTGGGAATTGAGAAGAATGCTCCCAATGACTAATTTGAATGTCTTTTCTTTTTTTATCCCATGAAATTGTTATTCTCATTATAGTATCAATATCGCCTTTCCTGTCTGTAACTAGTGAGTTGCAATTTAGATTTAATATTTTGATTGCTTCTACAGCACATTGTGAAAGAGGTTCTAACTTGTCTTCGTTTTGTATGTATTCTGTCCAGGTATTGTAAGACCCATTTGGAATTATTTCGCCTAAAACATTGTATTTGAAGTATTGTTTACAATTGACATCTTGCAAGAAAGGATATATAAGTAAATCATGTTTGGATTCTCCGCAATGTTGTGAATCTTTCTTTCTCCCGGATGATTCAATGCAACATGCAAATATATTATAATAATCCATTTGTTCAGAAAAATCTCCATATTCTCCTTTCTCTGGAATCAGGTGCTCATTGTGAGCACCTCTTTCTTTAGACATCATGAAATGGTCAATTGGCTTTTCGCAATAACAGCATATCCCATGTTGCTCATTCCTCAGTAAGTCGTTTAATCTTCTCTTCTCATTGAAGTCGGAATAAGATAGACTTTGTCCTGCGAATAATCTAAGTCTTTTCCATTCAAGCATAAAATCAGGCTCTTCGTCTTTTTGTATGTATCGCATTGTTTTATTATTTGAAGAAACTAAGCATTACGTCAGCTCTCTGTAACAAAGTGTTATCTTTACCAATTAAGTTTTCTAATTTAGTACGGATTTGTTTTGCCTCAGTGCTATTACCTTTTCCATTTTCTATCATTATATAATAGTTGTCTACATCTTTTTTGATATTCTGATCCATTTCTTGTGCTCCCATTTCCCTTAAAATATAATTGGCATCACGTCCTATCTGAAGGCCAAAGTCGGAAACCTCATGATTGACTATACTGAATATTCTGCCTTCTTTTATAGATCCTATCACAATTGGCGCATGTGTAGTTACTATAAACTGAATTTTAGGAAAAGCTTTCCTTAAATCATTAAGGACATGCATCTGCCATGATGGATGAAGATGTAGATCTATTTCGTCAATAAGAACTATTCCGTCTGTCTCTTTTGCTGCATTTCCTTTTAAGTGAGGATTAAGCAGATAACATCTGAATGCTATTTCCATGATCATTGCCAACATTGATCTTACTCCATCTGATAGTAAATGGAATGGCATTAACTCATGGGAGGACTTATCTTTATAAATAAGTTCTTGCTTTTTAATATCATAATATAAGTCTTCGCAATTAAGGCATGTCTTAACAGCGTTATTTATAACTTTTAGCTCAAAAGAGTCCCTCCCTTGCTGTATTGCAGAAAGAGTTTCTGTATAGTAAAGATCTAAGAAAAACTTAATATTTGTCGTGGAATCTAATGAATTGAAAAAGCCATTCAGTCTGCTTCCTTCTGGAATTGTCCCATAATCGTTTCGCTCCTTCTTATATCTATCTGTTGAATAGTACGCAATCAAAGGAATTATGACTTTTTTGCCATCTCGTATTGCAAGCTGCATGGCATTTGAAGCATCTTTCATTTCTCTTGCGTTAGCATTTCTTGTGAGCCCTCCATGTGTTTCCAAGGATCGTTCCCAAGATATTATCTTATCCTGTCTGTCCTCTTTAAAATTAGATATAAATCCTGTGGCAGAAAGTGTTACGGGATATTGTGGCTCTAGATCTTTTAATTGTACATCATCTACAGAAATGCTAGGAGAATATATTTTCTTTTTGTATTTGTCAACACTTAGAAATATAGATCCCGTTATTATACGTAATGCTTCTAAAATAGATGATTTTCCTGTTCCATTTATTCCAACGAAAAGATTAAGATGTGGGTCTAAATCTAATGATATTTTGCTAAAACATTTAAAATGTACTAATTCTATGTGATTTAATTTCATTGCTTATATTTATTTATGGGAGAGGTATGTGGTGTTGGTCCACATCAAGACAGCCATGCACCTCTCGGTTTGATTGAATAGGTTGTTGCCAATGCTACTGCTCAGGTGAGCACGTGGCAATTGGCAACGGAGTAAAAAGATTAGGTTTCAGTTATCACTCAATTATATGACATTTGATTTACAGAAAAGTTTATTTTTATATTCATTACAAATAATTGTTCAATTCGTTAAATTTGTATCAGATGTCCCGCAAGCTTGTAAATTATTGATAATCAAATCTGTTACCCTTTGTAAGGGCAAAACTTATTATGCTTGCGGAAAAAGTTTTGCTTCAGGGCTTGATAAATCAAAGTTCCTACAATTAAACTGCTTGGATTTCAATAAATTATAGTAAAATTTAGGTTGCGAAGCATCAGTAGATTAATCTAGCTTTCTAGCAAAGAAATCACATAGCTTTTTTGTATCATCAATTTTCTGACAATAGTATTGTGTTTCCTGACCATTAAAGCGTTTGCAAATCTCAACTTTTATTAAAGCTGCTACTCTTTCATTAATAATGTCTCTTTCTACATCACTGTGAGGATTCAATCCTTTGAAAATTAAAGTATTGAATTCGGGACTTCGCAAATTACTGTCAGGGAAAGATCCCAAGAATTTTAATAATTGATATAGATTATACATCTCTACAGAGGAAATATTATTGAATATACTTTCATACCCATTTCTGTTATATCACAAATAAATGCAACGAACGCGACAATAATTAATTAAGCATGTTTTCCGATCCATCCTACTAATAATTTTCCATTAGCAACTTCTGGATCTCCAAAATTAAAATATATCCTTCCATAAATGAGCTCTTCTTTAGTTCCAAAGGACTCACAATTGCTGTCACACTTATCTAATTTGAAATGTGGGTCGCAATATTTTTTTGCTTTTTGGTTCGGATCTTTTGTGGTAGGAAATTCAAACGTTAGTATACTCTTATATCTGCCACTTCTGTTTAAGGAGCCTTCACAAAGGTGAAATTCTCCTGCGAATTCCATTAATAAATCATTAGCCTGCTTTGTACCACTGTTCTTGAGGAATTTTTGCATATTGTCATTCATGCATGCAAGATGACATACAATAGCCCTTGGAATCTTATCTACAACCTCAGATAGCGTGATCTCACAATTCTGGTGGAAATATATGTTATTGAATAATCTTTTGCATTCCGTAAGAAAGTGATTCGAGTCTCCTGGATGGTTTCCTAATATCTGCCTTTCTAAGGTTTGCCAAGTCTGGAAATTATAGATTATCTCATAATTATCGAATTGAATGTATGGCTTTTTACTATAATTTTTAACTTCGCTAGTTTCTTCAGGTACATTTAAGTAAACAAGAGAGTTACATTCTTCCTCATCTTTCTTATAAGTACACTTCTTCTTTATCTCTTCTATTGTTGAATCACAGTCTTCGGAGGTATTACCTATTATACTATAAAATAAAATTTTAGCCTCGGGACTTACTTCCTCCAATAAATTGAATATATTTTCTTTTTGATAGATATCAGTTATTGGTAAATCAGATGATACTAAAATGTTAACGATATTGCTTCCATTTGTGCTTTTAATCTTTGCCAAATCGTTAGTTAGAAGGTTCAACTTATTTACAAGGTCTTCTCTGGAGTCTGTTCCGTTATAACAAAAGGTGTCTTTATGGAGATAAAGATTTACTTGCATATCACTTTGCTTCCAAGCGTAATAATTTGAGACATTTCAGTTTCAAATTGATTAAAAAATCCTTTAGGCCAATTTGGTATTTTACCATTAGGCAATACTTTTAAATGTTTTATTGAGAAATCTCTATCAAAGAAATATATTGATATATCTGATGTATTAATATCAAATTCGTCTTTTAATGTAGTGATTCTAAACCCATTTAAGATATGCTCACTGTGTGTTTCTATAAAGACTTGAACTCCATTAGCTGAAAGCTTGGAAAGCAGCTCAGTTAAACGTAGTTGAGCCTCAGGATGCAGATGAGCTTCTGGATTCTCTACAATTACTATTGATCCTGGTTTTGCAATCAAGGCTGTTACAACAATTGAGAGTATGTAACTATATCCAAAACCTACATTATATGAATTAAATGTTCTAGGAAAATCTTTGAATTTAAAATCTACTGTTAATACTGAATTATGTTTTCCTTCCGCGTTATCATTTTCGACTTCTAGTCCACCTCCATTCATAATATACTCTACCCATAAATTTACTAATTCAGATAATTTATGTTCTCCATCTTGGCCAGGAACATTCATATTTTCTTTTATAAGTTCTTTATAGGCAACCATAGTGTTTATAGTTCTATCGCCGTATGCTCCAACATTAAGAAACTCTGGCACTTCTTGTCTGTCTTCATATTTAACGGGACCTTGTCTATTAGCAGAGACATAATAAATGTTTTGAAATAGATTTGTCAATGCAGTCGGAGGTGTCTTAAACAAGTCCTTTCTACCTTTATTACTAGAATTTTGAACATCATTCATTCCTCCTGCAATATCAAAATAATCAATAGAATTGATAATGCATTTATCAATCAGACCGATTTTTATATCTTCGTTAGATAATTGATAACTTAATTGAACTTCTTTAATCTGAGGGTCATTTGTCTTGAATTCTATAGAAACATCATTTTCTGTATCATCTGTCATTATTTCATCAAAATCTCCAAGATTAACATAATCACCGTTGAGATGTAATTTTCTTATTTGATTTTGATCTTTTCTTATTGACTGGGAGAGCATTAAAAGAAATTGCATAACACTTGATTTGCCTCTTCCGTTATATCCAGAAAAAACATTTAACTTACTCAAGTAAAATGGCCCCTTTTTACTAAGGCACTTAAAATTATCAAAAGATATTTCTGTAATCATCACTTATTCATTTTGTCTCTCAACCAATTCCAAGAGGAAGATGCCATCCAACCATTAATGTTAGAATTAGATTCCGTCATTTCTTCTACATAGAAGACATCATTAACAGTAAGATGATCTCTTATCTCATTACACAACTGTTCAATCTGTAAAGTTTCTTTTGAAGCTATCCACCAACTATCTCTAAGGACATGGATGCGGTCATCACCAATATGTTCAATAAATTCATAGAATTTTGAATAGTCATTGTCGGGTGTCCGCAATTCATACGATAACAGATATATTTTCATTTCAACTGATAGCTTAAATTATTTGCAAAATTAAATAAATTACCTATATGAACAATTTTTTTTTGTCTTTTAAATCTTAATATTTCTTTCTAAGTATAAAATTTACGTATACCAAAATTTGGAGTGGCATGCGGAGTTGAACTGCATCGTGGCAACCGTGCGCCACTCGGTTAATAGGTTAAGTGTTGACAAGTCGGGACTTCTGGGGAGAAGTGGATGACTGTCAACATAGTATAGATTAGGGTTAAGTTATGTTCAAAGTATATGACATGTTATTTATAAAAATTTCTTCGTGAAGTTATGAATATATATTGTTAATTGTGATTTGCTACTTAATTAAGAGTGGCATGCAGGGTTGAACTGCATCGGAGCAAACGTGCGACACTCTTTCGATTGTTAGGTTTTGCCGAGTCTGAACTTCTTGGGAGAAGTGGAGGCTGGCAAAATAGAATAGATTAGGTTTAAGTTAAATATAAAAGCATATAGTATGTAAATTAATATGAATCTTATCAAATACGTTGCCGAGATTTGACTGCAAACATCGCTGCAGAGTCGGCATAATTGTTGAAAACGTTGTCCGAACCAACCGCTCTTCACAGAGAAAAAGGAGCGGATCAACGTTTAATTTAGGTCTTAGTTTTTAAATCTGCAAATAATAATTAAAAATATGGTGGAGTGATATGCGGGATCGAACCACATCTCTGTCTGCCAAGCATCACCTTTATAGAATAGAAATTTAACGTTGTCCGTAAAATCCGCTCTTCACAGAGAAGAAGAAACGGAACAACGTCTTGATCTAGGTCTTAGTTTTATAATTATACTAAAAAATTGAAATCATTTTGAAGTGATATGTGGAGTCGAACCACCTACAAATGCAGCCGTGCATCACCTTAATGTGTAAACTCTTAAAAAGAGAATGAATAATCAAGATAGAGTAGGGCAGACTAGTCACTAGTCTTTATCATGAACTTGCTTGGAACAAAGTTAATGCAAACTCCTGCAACACCCTCTATCTCAACGACGACCCTACGGTTTCCCTTAATACGCTTGATGACACCTTCGACACCGGCAAAAGGACCGGAAGTGATAGTGACAGTATCACCCGCATGTCCCTGAAGGTCAGAAGCTGTCAGGAATGTCCGCTGATCGTCAGGTCCTTCTGCAACCTTCATGAAGTTGTCCATCTGGCGGTCGGGGACAGTGATTATCTCGTTCATGGCATTACGCTCAGCGCTCACCGGACGAGTCATATATCTCAACGGCTCAGCGTCGCGTCGGGTATGCTTCAATAAATCAAGACGTTTTTTCTCAGAGCGTACGAACAAGAGATTGCTTACCGCCGGGACAAGCTTGTGGCGTATTCTGCCACCGTCACGCCAAGCCTTATCAGTCATCGGAAGGAAAGTCTCAATCTTCTCTCCGTCAAGGAAATTTTTCACGAAAACTTCTCGTCCGTAAGTAACTCGCATAGGGAACCAATAGGTCTTATCAGCGTCAAGCATATCTGGGGGTCACCGCGTCGGATGTGTAACACGGTGTATAGATGATTGATTTTGAGCTCCTTATCATGTTCATGCCCTGATATCCAGCAGCTTTCGGAAGCTGATAAGGTCGGGTTTACATTGCAAAGTTAAAGAAAAACATTTATATTACAAAGTAAAATATTAAAAAATATTTAGCATTATTTGCCTGCAACATTCTTTTTGATTAATTTTGCAACCAATTTACTAAAACAATATGAATAACGACGAAACAAATAACTTTCAAGTAGTGCATCATGCGTTCAGCCCTCTTGAGGCAATCACCGAGGCTAAACGCTGTCTTCACTGCCGTGTTCCTCAATGTGTTAAGGGCTGTCCTATCGGCAACCATATTCCTGAATTCATCCACGAACTGTCCAAGGGTAATATTGGCTCAGCAATGAGCATCATTAATGAAACGAGTAACCTGCCAGCTATCTGCGGCCGCGTGTGCCCTCATGAGAAGCAGTGTCAGGGTCATTGCGTGATGAACAAGAAAGGCAAGCCTATTCAGATTGGAAGGCTTGAGGCATTCATAGCCGACTTCGATACAGACATGAATCTTACCCGAGAGCTGCTGCCACAGAAGACTCGCGGCAAAGTGGCTGTCATCGGTTCCGGTCCGGCAGGACTTACAGTAGCCGGCGATCTGGCACGAAAAGGATTCATGGTGACCATATATGAAGGTCAGGAAGAGCCGGGAGGAGTGCTGATGTACGGCATACCTGAGTACCGTTTGCCTAAGGACGTGGTACGTAAGGAAATAGCTAAGATTCAGGCACTTGGTGTCGACTTCAAACTCAACTGCCTTATCGGACGCAACGGAATGACCGTTGACAGCATCTTTGCTGATGGATATGACGCTATCTTCATGGGCACCGGAACCGCTCTGCCGCAGGAACTTAAAGGAGTCCCCGGCTCTAAGCTGCGTGGCGTGAGCCAGTCGTCCTATCTGCTGCATAACGTCAATGCCTATAACGAAGGTGCAATGAGCCGTGATATGGTTCCTCTGAAAGCCGGCGAGAAGGTCGGCGTTATCGGCGGTGGTAATGTTGCCATGGATGCAGCCCGCACGGCAATCCGCCTTGGCGCTGACGTTACCGTCATTTACCGTAAGACGCAGGAGGAGATGCCTGCCATCGAGAGCGAATATAACGATGCCGTGAAGGAAGGTGTTAAGTTCATCTGGCAGACAAACGCCATCGAATTTATTGGCGACGGCAACCCTGACAAGAAGGAAGAACGTCTTAAGGAAGTTCGCTTGCAAGGCACTGACGGCGAACATGTTGAACCTTTCGACAGAATATTCCTTGCCATTGGTTCACGTCCTGCAAGCCGAATCGTATCTACTACAAACGGAATAGATGTTGACGACAAGGGATATGTCATCGTAAAGGATCGTCCTTGCGGAATGACAACTCGTCCGGGCGTCTTTGCCGGAGGAGATGTTGTCCATCGCCCACAGACCGTAGTCCTGGCAATGAAGGCAGCACAGCAGGTTGCCGAAGGCATAGCTCAATATGTCGATGCCATCAAGCTGCTGCAGGATATTGGAATGAAGGTAGAGAACTCATAAACAAACCGGAAACAAAAAAGTAAAATCCCCACCAAGCCTCCCCCGGGGGAGGCTTGGTGGGGATTTCCTGTTTGGTGGGTATTTCTTGTTTATTGGGGATTTATATTATTTGCTGAAGTGTATCCAGTCAACATCGAAGAATGGGGAATCATTCTTCACACTTGGCTTCATACAATAGAAACCAATCTTAGCACCAATCCACTTGCCTTCCTTAATTTCGAAAGGAGTGCCGACATCAGTGAATTTCTTGCCGTCCATACTGTAAGAGAACTGGGCGAAAGCCTTAATGCCATTGCCGACTCCTGTACTGTGAACCTTGGCACGGACATAAACGTATGGAGTAGCCTCACGTGGCTGAGGAACATCATCGACAGCATATTTCTGGGTATATGGCTTAGGCATAGCCGACAGTTTCACAGGCAATTCTTTTACGATAGTCTCCGCATTGCCTTTCTGGGCTCCCTCACATGTAACATAGCGCATAACACAACCATCCTTAGTCGAAACGAATTTTATTCCGGCATAGTCGAGACCAGTGATTACGAACCCGCCTTCTTCACCTTTCTGCTTGAAAGAAGGATTAGGAATAAATCTTACACGAGCTGTCGCAGTAAAGTTCTCTGTAGGCAATTTCTGAAGGAGAGCATTTTGCAAGTCAGTTACGTTCTTATATCCATCAGGAGCCTGAGCACCATAAAGGCGAAGCCGGCTCTTCTTAGCGTCACAGAAATACCAGTAATGGCTGTAAGGACCCTCAAACTGCCACTGTGGTCCAAGCTCGGTTGAATTGAAGTCATCATCCTCTGACGGCTGGAAATTACCGCTAGAGGGCAGGTTAGGTTTCTTCCATTCGGCAACAGGGTCGCCACATCCGTCGCCATCAGCATCATTGCCAATGACCAGCCAGTCCTTCACCCACTTAGCCGGTTGAAGATGAATGACACGCCCGTAAGCATGCTTATCCTGGAAATGTATGAACCAGTTCTCACCATTCTGAGTATCAACCCACGCACCCTGGTGAGGACCATTGACCTTCGACTTTCCTTGAGCCAAACCAACGTATTCATCGTAAGGTCCGAACGGATTCTTCGAACGCAGTTCCACCTGCCATCCGTACTTTACGCCACCTGCTGGCGACATGATGTAATAGTAACCATTACGCTTGTAGAACTTCGTTCCCTCAATTGTAGGCTGGTCTTCATGACCATCATATACAATGCGTGAAGGACCTGTTACATGAGTTCCGTCAGCCGACATAGGAGCCACGAACAGCACCGACTTTACTCCGGCACGCGAGCCCGCACATCCATGAGAGATGTACGCCTTGCCATCTTCGTCCCACAGAGGACAACAGTCAATCATGCCTTTGCCTTCCTTGACACAGACCGGTGTCTCCCATATTCCACGAGGATCCTGAGTCTTGGTCATGAACAATCCCTGGTCAGGGTCGCCCCAATAGATATAGAACCAGCCGTCATGGAATCGGATAGCAGGAGCCCACACGTAGTTGCCATGCTGTATACCCTTGTGCCAGTCGAGGTCAGAGCCTTTGTATTCAGGCAGGACAGGGTAGTCGTCCTTCAGTGCAGTACCAATTATCTCCCAGTTGACGAGGTCGGTAGAATGCAGAATCTGCAGCCCGGGGAAGCACGCGAATGACGAAGCAGTCATATAATAATCATTTCCGACACGGCAAACGTCCGGATCGCTATAATCGGCATCGATTATAGGATTGCGGTATTTGCCGTTAGGCAGATTAGGATTCCACGTGTTCGAAGGCGCTTGCGCAGAGCACATACCAGTCCCTGCCGCAAGCGCAGCCAGTAGAATTAAGCTTTTGATTTTCATTTGTTTATATAGATTAGTTGAGTTTTCGGTTTACTTCACACGCATAGATATTTTGCCATCACGCTGTATGCGTGTCTCTATGACGTAAGAAGAAGTGGCATCAGGAATGCCAACGGTAACATCAAGATATACACTTGACGCATCGGCATAGCTCAACTCTACATCACGCAGAATCGACTTGCTGACCATATCCTTAGGCAAGTATCTGTCGAACTCGTCCTTAAGGAATTCGTGGGAATAGACCTGCACACCGTCGAACAGAAGCGTAACACGTGCCTTGTTGTCGAGATACAGGTTATCTACCTCCAGTCCGACATCGTTATAGTCTGTCTTTATGACAGGTACAGATGTCGGCGAGACATTCACTTTAACCTCCCAACGGCTTCCTCCGGCATAGAACAACGTGTCGCTGCTCATCGACCTGAGGACATTCATGGCGTAAGGGCGAACGACATTGAACTGACCACGAAGTGTCTCACCATCATCCTTGGTGAGCGTTACCTCGTCGCCCATCTCATTGATAAACTTGAAAAGATGGTCAGCTTGCTTGGTGATCTTGTAATGGCACACCTCACTGCCTTTGAGATAGAGGCTGTCGCCATAGATCCAGAACTTCGCCGGCTGACTCGACGAGTCAGGATAGAAGATGCTGTCGCCCTTAGCCCAGAAGACAGCATTCTCATTCTCATCGTCCATCCAAATGCCTTGCAGCATTTCCTTAGCCTGATGGTCCTCGTTGACCGAAGTGTCACTGCCACGGCGACAACCAGCCATAACGAGTAACACAATGGCTGTCAAGAATATATATTGAGTTGATTTCATAATTACTCGAAGACTTCTGCGTCGGCGAGAGCCACTCCGCGAGTCATGTCTTTCTCAGAGCGTACGACATCTTTAGGGTCGATAGGCCACTCGATATTTATCGTCGGGTCGTCCCAACGGATGCTAGCCTCACTCTGCGGCGCATAAACATTGTCAACCTTATATGTGAAAACAGCCTCGTCGCTGAGCACGAGGAATCCGTGGGCGAAGCCACGCGGAATGAAGAACTGGCGCTTGTTCTCGCCCGAGAGCTCAACCATAACGTACTTGCCGAACGTCGGACTAGACTTGCGAATATCTACAGCGACATCAACGACACGACCGGTAATAACACGGACGAGCTTAGCCTGCGAGAACTCACCTTTCTGATAGTGCAGTCCGCGAAGCACTCCGTAAGAGCTCTTCGACTCGTTGTCCTGAATGAACTCGACGTGCCGTCCTATATGCTCGTCGAAGTCGCTCTGGCGCCACGACTCAAAGAAGTAGCCACGATTGTCGTTGAACACTTTGGGCTCGAGTACCCACACACCGTCAATGTCTGTTTTCTTGTATTCCATTCTTTCTGTTTCTGGTTTAAAATTTATTTTGCAAAGGTAACATTTTTAGTTTAAGAAGCAAAGCAAACAGGGAAATTAAATGATTAATTTAATTAAAAATGTGTCCGTCACTTGGAGGTATCGATTAATTGTTGTAAATTTGCACATTGAAATAAAACCGAAATTTCACAAGTGATACGACTGGCAAGACATATTGAAATATTACTCCTGGGCAATGATTGCGTCATTGTCCCTAATCTTGGAGGATTCGTTGTACATCATGTTTGCGCATGCTACGACGAGGGCGACGGGCTGTTCCTTCCCCCTCAGCGTACGCTAGGCTTCAATCCTGTGCTGAAGATGAACGACTCGCTGTTGGCTCAGTCGTACGTCGAAGCCTACGACCTCAGCTATCCCGAGGCTGTAAGCACTGTCGAGGACGAGGTCAGTGAGATGGTGGACATACTGCACAATTCCGGCAGTTTCGAGCTTAACGGGCTCGGACGGCTGTATTATGACAAGGAAGGCAGGCTGAACTTTGAGCCTTGCGAGTCGGGAATTCTGACCCCGGAGTTCTATGCGCTGAGCTCTTTCGACATGAAGTTACTCCCTGCCACCAACGCGAACAGTGGAGTCTATGGCGCCAACACTAACGCCGAAGTTGAAGAGCCAAAGACATCGATTGTATACATTGGCAATGAGTCAGGCCGCAAGACCCTGAACATCAGTCTGAAAGCCATACGCAATGTGGCAGCTGCGGCAGCCATTCTGGCGGCAGGAGTCCTCATTTCCTTTCCTATATTCAATAATAAGAGCCTGACAGGGACCGGCAATATAGAGAGCGGATTCTATGAAATGTTCATCCCGCATCATAAAGCCGCAACTGAGGCAGCTCCGTTTAACACAACCAGCACTAAGCAAGAAGCCAAGAAACCTGCACCGATTAAGGTACAGCCGGTCAAGGCGGAAGCGCCCGAAAAGACGGCAACAACCGCGGCTAAGTCATACTGGAGCATCGTTGTCTGCTCGCATGTCAGCAAGGCGAATGCCGACATTGTAACCGACAAGCTGCACAAAAAAGGCTTCGCCGATGCATACACAAGCGAGACTGGTGCTACGAAAGTACTGCTTGGCAAGTTCGAGACAAAGGAAGACGCTCACAAGCGCCTTAACGAACTTGTTGACAACGCTACTTTCAAGGACGCATGGCTTCTGGAGGTTAAAGAATGAAAAGAATAAAATGTCCGCAGTGCGGCGCTTTGATATACTTCGACCCTGCAAAGTTTGTTGCCGGGCAGAAGGTTATGTTTGTCTGTGAGGACTGCGGCAAGAAGTTCGGAATACGTTTCGGTCTGTCGAAACTAAAGGACAATCCTACCGACGAGGAAGAGGAGACTCGGGCGGGAAACGCTCCATACGGAAAGATTGTAGCCATCGAGAACAAGTACTCTTTCCGCCAGGAAATTCCACTACAATTAGGCGATAACGTTATCGGGCGCAAGATGCGGGGCAACGCTATCAACTGTTCCATCGACACTGGCGACCTTACAATGGACTTAAGCCATTGTGTTATAAATGCGAGCAAGACAAAGAACGGAGGACTGAAGTTCGTTCTCCGTGACGGACCGAGCAACAACGGCACCTTCCTTAACGGCGAGCGTATCGACCCGCAAGAGCGCAGAATCATTGAGCCTGGGGCTATGTTGAACATCGGCGCGACATCAGTTATGTTAGAAGTCGAAGAATGAAAACACTCTCTTTCACCATATTATTTTTTATGCTTTCAGCCGTGGCAATGGCTCAAAAGCGTGGCGTGATAGTCAACATGGCTGACGGTGTACCGGTGAGAGATGTCAAAATATATACCAATACAAATCAGATTTTCCAAACGAACTGGCGTGGCGAATATTCTATTTCCAAGCCATTCACAAGCGCAACCATCGTTCATCCCAATTATGTAAGCCTGACGCTGAATCTTTATGAGATGGGCGACACCATTCAGCTGCTCCCGAAATATCATTCTCTAGATGAAGTAGTGGTTTATGGTAATGCACCTAAACCGTTCGTACCCAATAAGTCATTTAAAGTTGACGTATTCCAAAAACCTTCCGGCTTCGACTTTCTTTCGCTATTCCGGAAGCACACCGGACTTTCAAAAAAGCAGAAGGAAAAGCACGACGAAATAATCAAGACTTATTAAGGCACAGACAGCCGATTTGTAAAAGGGTATCTTTTAGCTCGTAAAAGATACCCAATTAGGATGTAAAAGATACCCAATTAGAACGTAAAAGACCGTCTTTCAGAATGCGAAAGACGGTCTTTTATTTTGTATTTAATGGTCAGCCTACTTTAATGTAAGCATATTTCATTAATAATCATCGTCATCATCAGCCACCTCGGCAGCCTCAAGGTCGAGGTCTTCAGGCATTGTGTCGACAGTGGTACGGTAGCTCTCTTCGGTCAGCTTGTCATCGTCGAACTCATCACCGTCCTCGTCGTCGTCACGATTGTAGTCGTCCGGTACGTCCGGCAGATCCTCATCGTTGTCCTCCTCTTCCTCAAGGCGGCGCTTCTCTGCGTCTTCGGCATCACGGTCGAACACTGTATGTACACGCTCTACACGAGGTTTCTCCTTGGCAAAGATAGCCTCAGTCCATGTTCCCTTTGGTATTTCGAGCACCTCGTAGCCGTCCTCGACCTTCTTTTCGTACATTCCGCCCTTCTTCTTCAGCATTGATGTAGGCAGGGTAGTGGTCGAGATGTCGAATCCATGCTCTATAATATCCTGAATGCTTTGTGACAGACTTTCCCATCCGCCGCCGAAGTTGCGCTCAATAACCTCGAGCAGTTTGGCTGCGGTAATGTGGTTGATGTTCTCGTAGGTAAGGTCGGTGACGCGCTGTATCGGCTTCTTCTTGATGGCGATGCGCTTCTTGTCGCCGTTGGCAGTCTTGACCATAGCGGTCTTGAAACCGCGAGCTTCATATTTGCTGAGCACCTCGGGGCGGTCGACTTTCACGTCTTCCAGGTCGAATGCGGTCTTGATTATCTCACGGTAGTGGTCGGCTGAGTCCTTGAAGTCGCTGTCCTTGGCTCCTGCGTCCCACATCCTGAGGACATCATTTTCCTGCACGTCCCAGATGTTGCTTTTATTTAATGTTTTGAGAGTAAGTGTTTTCTTGTTGCCAGATACCATAGCTTTTCTTTCAATTTAGTCTTAATTAATCATTCCTTTGCAAATGTCAGGACCGCCTCTGAATGCAGCCGGAAAGTACTTCCGCAACCGCCTTTTTGCCCTTTGGCAGCCCCTATTTCGCTGTATGCGGTGCAAAAGTAAGTACTTTATATAAAATCCCCAAACTTTTCGACAAAAAAACTTTGTGGTGTGAGCAAATATTTGTATTTTTGTACGACAATTAGAGTCCATCTCTTACGAACAATATTAAAAACAAACTAAAAATAAAGATATGAGATTCAATCTATCAAGCACTGCACTTAGCAGCCGCCTGCTCACACTCTCAAAGGTGCCGAACAGCAAGAACTCTATGGCAATCCTCGACTGTTTCCGTTTCGGGGTGCACAATAACCAACTGACCTTGACGGCTTCTGACAATGAGAATGTCGTCTGGAACGTCCTGAACCTCGACGAAAGCGACGGCGAGGGCGACTTCTGCGTCAACGGCAAGACTATTATCAACGCCGTCCGCGAACTGCCGGAGCAGCCGCTGAGCATTGATGTGAACTTCGACGAGATGAAGATTTACATCAACTACCAGAATGGAAACTATGACTTCCCTATACATTCGGCTGAGGAATGGCCGCAACTCGCACCGGTCGACGACAACGCTGTATCGCTGACCATCAGTGCCGAGGCTCTGCTTGGCAGTCTCTCACGCTCACTCTTCGCAACAGCACAGGAGGAACTTCGCCCGGTAATGAACGGCGTCTACTTCGACCTGACACCTGATTGCCTTGCCATTGTTGCCAGTGACGGACACAAGCTTGTACGCAATCAGAACTTTGCAGTAAGAAGTGACAACCCTGCAAGTTTCATCATGCCGAAAAAACCGGCTACTCTTCTCAAGAACGTTCTGTCGAAGGACGGTGGCGATGTCGTCATTCGTTTCGACGGACGCGCTGCCGAGATAAACTATGGCGACGGCGTTCTCTACTGCCGCCTTATCGAGGGCCGTTATCCTAACTACAACAGCGTAATTCCGAGTGACAACCCTAACACTCTGACTATCGACCGTAAGATTCTGCTTTCGGCTGTCCGCCGCATGCTGCCGTTCGCCAGCGACACTTCGGAGCTTATCCGTTTCCACCTCGAGACTGGCAAACTGGAGCTCTCTGCACAGGACATCGACTTCGCGACTAACGCCAAGGAAAGCATTACATGCGACTACAACGGTGTGTCAATGGACATCGGTTTCAAGGGTAGCAGCATTGTCGAGATACTCAATAACCTTGAGTCCGACAGCGTAATTGTTGAACTGGCCGACCCATCCCGTCCTGGAGTCATCGTACCTGACGAGCAGCCTGAGAATGAGAACATCACGATGCTCGCAATGCCAATGCTGTTGGAGAACTAAAGATATGGAATTAAACTTAGCAAAGCCCCTGATAGTCTTCGATCTGGAGACGACGGGGCTTGACCTTGTCAACGACAGGATTATTCAGCTGTCATATATAAAGGTTATGCCCGGAGGGGCTGAGAAGAATGGCAATCTGCTCATAAACCCGGGCAAGCCGATACCAAAGGAGGTCGAGACGCTGACCGGAATAACCAATGAAATGGTTAAGGATGCGCCTACTTTCAAGCAGAAAGCTGTGGAACTGGAGCGTGAGTTCACCGGTTGCGACTTCTGCGGATACAACTCCAACCGATTCGATGTCCCGATGCTGGCTGAGGAATTTCTCCGTGCAGGCATTGACTTCGATTTCGCCAAATGCCGACTTATCGACGCGCAGACGATCTTCATGAAGCAGGAACGCCGCAATCTGGCTGCTGCTTACAAATTCTATACCGGTCACCGCATGGAGGACGACTTCCGTGCTCACCGTGCCGACCAGGACACTGCCGCAACATACGCAGTGCTGAAAGGCGAGCTCGACATGTATGCGCCAGGTCATCTTGACGATCCTGACCGCGTGGTTCTGCACAACGATATGGACGAGCTGGCTGAATTCTCCAAGCATAATGACAATGTCGACTTTGCCGGCAGAATCGTTTGGAAGGATGTTGAGGGTCCCGACGGCAAGCCGGTTCTTGACGAGAATGGCAAGCCGAAGAGGGTAGAGGTATTCAACTTTGGCAAATACAAAGGCTCTGTGGTCAGCGATGTGCTTCATCGTGACCCAGGATATTATAGTTGGATGCTTGCAAGTGACTTCACACTGAACACGAAACAGGTTCTGACAAGAATCCGTCTAAGGGAGTTTAACAATAGCAACTCTGTAAAACTTAAGTAATCAATAGAAGGTGTATCAATATTCTTAAAGCCACCACAATGTGAAACTAACGGGAATATTGATGCACCTTCAGGCTAAGAATAATTCTATGCTCAAAGGAAAGAAGATTGTACTAGGTATAACGGGCAGCATTGCCGCCTACAAGTCCTGCCTCATTATTCGCGGACTGATAAAGCGTGGTGCCGAAGTTCAGGTTGTCATTACGCCTGCCGGAAAGGAGTTTATAACTCCAATAACACTGAGTGCGCTGACTCACAAGCCTGTGATTAGCGAGTTCTTCTCTCAGCGCGACGGCACTTGGCACTCTCATGTTGACCTCGGGTTGTGGGCTGACGCTATGCTCATAGCCCCGTGTACGGCAAGCAGTCTTGGCAAGATGGCTAACGGAATAGCTGATAATATGCTCATTACCACTTATTTATCGATGAAGGCTCCAGTGTTTATTGCACCCGCAATGGACTTGGATATGTACCGTCATCCGTCTACTCAGCACAATCTCGACCTTCTTCGCTCGTATGGCAATCATATCATTGAGCCAGAGTACGGCTTCCTTGCTTCAGGACTTGAAGGTAAAGGACGCATGGAAGAGCCGGAGGTTATTGTCGACACACTGAACAAGTTCTTCTCAGAACAATCTTCTCAGAAGTCGTTCGGCAATCAAACATCATCCTCTTGCGGCGAGAAGCATGGTGGGGAATTAACGGGCAAACGCATCCTCATTACCGCCGGTCCGACCTACGAGCGCATTGATCCGGTCCGCTTTATCGGCAATTATTCCAGCGGAAAGATGGGATTCGACCTAGCCGAAGAGTGCCGCAGACGCGGTGCTGAGGTGACATTGATAGCCGGTCCTGTTGCATTAGAGTGCTCCCCTGAAATTAAACGAATCGATGTTGAGAGTTGCGCAGAGATGTATGATGCAGCCGTCAAGGCTTTTGCCGACAGCGATGCGGCAATCCTCAGTGCGGCAGTTGCCGACTTTGCCGCTGAGTCTGTGTCGCCGACAAAAATTAAGCGTGGTCCCGATGGACTCACATTGAAGCTCAAGCCTACTCACGACATTGCCTCTTCATTGGGTAAAATGAAAAAGCCTAATCAAAAATTAGTTGCTTTTGCATTGGAAACTAACGATGAAGAGAACAATGCTAAAGGAAAACTTGAACGAAAGAATGCCGACTTTATAGTTCTAAATTCAACCAGAATACCCGGTACAACGTTCGGAAGTGACGACAATAAGATAAAGATCATCTCCCGAAATGGAAGCCACGAATACGATAAGAAGCCAAAGACTGAAGTCGCAGTCGACATTATTAACGAACTGGAGAAGATTCTTTAACGAACTGGAGAAGATACTATGATAAGATTAGGAAAGCTTTTGCCCGCCATGATTTTAGCCGCTTTTCTGTTCATTCCGGTGAACATGAAGGCGCAGGAGCTGTATGCCAAGGTGACGATAAACCACAGCCAGATCCAAGGTACTGACGCTTCGGTATTCGAGAATCTCCAAGAGACGCTCGAACAGTTTATCAATGACAGGCAATGGACTAATCTCCACTTCCAGAAGAACGAGCGCATTTCGTGCAACTTCAATATCACCGTGACGAAATACGACCAAAGCCAGAATCTTTTTACATGCCGGGCCATCATACAAGCTAACCGCCCAGTGTACAATTCGGCATACACTTCCACATTATATAATAATACAGACAACAACTTCGATTTTGAGTTCGCACAGTTCGACCAGCTTGATTTCAATGACGAGACTATCGACAACCAGTTGACAGCCCTCGTCGCTTACTATGCTTATCTGATAATAGGCTTGGACTTGGACTCGTTCTCCCCGATGGGTGGCGAGGACGTCCTGCAGCGTTGCATGAACCTGACCAACAATGCGCAGAACCTCAACTTCACAGGTTGGAAGGCATTTGACGACAGCCGAAACCGTTTCGCGATAATCAACGACTACCTCGATGGTGCCATGCAGCCGTTCCGCCAGTTGCAATATGACTACTATCGGACGGGGCTGGACGAGATGGCAAACAATGTTGACCGTGGTCGGACTAACATAACAACAGCACTCGAGAAGGACTTGAAGAAGTGCCACGAGGACAGACCAATGAGCTTGTTGCCACAGATTTGGACCGACTACAAGAAAGACGAGCTGGCAAATATATACAAAGGACACGGCACTACCAAAGAGAAAGAGTCCGTTTACGAAATTCTTTTCGGCATCAATGCCAGTCAGAATGCCACTTGGGATAAGATTAAGGAATAATGTTAAAGCATTTATACATACGCAATTACGCTCTGATTGACGAGCTCGACATCGATTTTCCTGCCGGATTCTCAGTTATAACCGGAGAGACTGGAGCAGGAAAGAGTATCATTCTCGGCGCCATCGGACTGCTTGTCGGCAACCGTGCAGACATAAAGTCCATAAAGCCCGGAGCCAAGAAGTGTGTCATTGAAGCCCAGTTCGGTATTGCCGGATATGGACTTGAGCCTCTTTTTACCGACAATGACATCGACTTCGACCCCGACGAATGCATTGTCCGACGCGAGTTGAGCGCAACGGGAAAGTCCCGTTCGTTTGTCAATGACAGCCCGGCACCACTGCAATTCCTCCGCCAGCTAGGTGACAAGCTTATAGATATTCACTCCCAACACCAGAATCTTCTGCTTCAAAAGGAGGATTTCCAACTTGGAGTTGTCGACATCATTGCCCATGACGACAAGCAAAAGGAACTTTACAGCAAGTCGTTCAACGAATACGAAAAGGCTAGGAAAGCACTTACCGACTTGCAGAAGAGCATCGAAAAAGCTCGCGAGAATGAGGAGTTTCTGAGGTTCCAATATAATGAATTGCAAACAGCACAGCTCTCGAACGGCATTCAAGAAGAACTTGAACAGGAAAGCGCAGCACTATCTCATTCTGAGGATATTAAGTCAGCACTGTTCAATGCCGACAACATTCTTAATGCCGATGTTGACGGGATAGTAGGCAGGACAGGTGAGGCAGCCGACGCTCTTCATGGAATAGAGAGTGTCTACCCGAAAGTCAAGGAGCTTGCCGACCGATTGGACTCGGCAAAAGTTGAGCTTGCCGACATCGCAGCCGACGTCAGTGCCGACACCGACAATGTTGACTTCGACCCGGCTCGGCTCGATGAAGTCAATGCCCGGTTAGACAATATCTATTCTTTGGAGCAGAAACACCATGTTAATACCGTTTCGGAGCTCATCAAAATCCGCGATGAAATCGAGAAACAACTCGATGGAATCGATGATGGCGACAACCAACTAGGCGAACTCCAGAAGCGGGTTGACGATACCTCAGCTGTGTGCAAGAAAGAAGCAACCAAGCTGTCAGCACTCAGAAAGAAGTCAGCTACCGAAGTAGAGAAGCAAATGAGTTCACGACTGATACCGCTAGGCATGCCTAATGTCAGGTTTAAGGTTGACATTCAAAAGAAGGAGCTATCAGCCGATGGCACCGACAGAATACTTTTCTTATTCTCAGCCAACAAGAGCACTGACCTCATGCCGGTAGCTGAAGTTGCCTCCGGAGGTGAGATTGCTCGTGTAATGCTCTCACTGAAAGCAATGATTAGCGGAGCCGTCAACCTCCCGACGATTATCTTCGACGAGATAGACACCGGTGTCAGCGGAGCTATCGCCAGCAAGATGGCACAGCTGATGAAGGAGATGGCGGATGCCGGACGGCAGGTAATAGCAATCACCCACCTGCCTCAGATAGCCGCAATGGGCGAAGCTCACTACAAGGTAGAGAAGGAAGAGACCGACACAGGCACGACAAGCCACATGCGCCGGCTGACCGACGACGAGCGTATCAGTGCCATAGCCGCCATGCTATCGGGTGACAATATCACCGAAGCAGCCCTGCAGAACGCAAGGGAACTGATGAGAAAATAAAACAATAAAAGATGAAAAATATATTCAAACTGATTTTTATAGCACTGTGCCTAGCCGGAGTAATGCCAGCAAGCGCACAGCCGAATAGTGCCAAACAAGCCCTGCTCACACTGAAGACTTATAAGACCGGCGGTGAGGCAGTAGGAATGTCATACGGATACCTCATTGACCATAACGGAACGGTTGTCAGCGGATGGACTCCTTTCAACGGAGCCGACAGCGCAGTAGTCGTCGATGCCAACGGACGCAGCTACCCTGTAGAGAAAATTTACGGAGCAAGCGAGCTTTATGACATATCCAAGTTCTGCATTGGCAACGCCCAGTCCATGCAACCAATCCCAACAGCCAAGTCATTGCCGACAGGCTCGGTTAAACTATGGATAATGGCAAAGAGCCCGATACTCGTAGCTCCATCACGCTCAGAGAAGTTCATGGACAAGTACAACTATTATGTCCTCGGCGACGAGAGTGCCCTGAAAGACAATAAGGTTGACTATCCCAACGGCTGTCCGGCTGTCAACGAGCGTGGCGAACTGGTAGGTATTTACAACAATGGCGGTACCGTACTGAGCGTCACCGACTATCGCTATGCCAACGAGTTGAAGCCGACTGAATTCGTTTACAACGACCCTGTTCTTAAGCAGACGACCATCCGCAAGGCTCTTCCATCCGACCTCAAAGAAGCGCAGTTGGCTCTCATGATGTCGGCAAGAAGCCGCACATCCGACTATATGGCAACAGCTCAGGACTTCATAAAGATGTTCCCGAAGGAGAATGACGGCTATTCAGCATTGGCTTCACAGTATTGGCAACAAGGCAAGACCGAGGAAGCCGACAAGCTGTTGCGCGAAGCCATTGACAAAGTGACCGACAAGGCTGCCGCCCACTATAACTACTCAAAGGCTATCTGGCAGAAAGTATCACTGAGTCCGGAGCCTCCATTCGCGGCATGGACTTACGACAAGGCTATGCAGGAGGCTGACGACGCATACAAGCTCAACCCGATACCGGCATACGATGAGATGAAGGGCAAGATTGACTACAGCCGTGGCAAATACAATGAGGCTTACGATAAATTCATGTCACTTGCCAAGTCGAAGCTCCACACCCCTGACTTGTTCTTTGAGGCAGCCCAGTGCAAGATGCAGTTGAAGGCATCCGACACCGAGATTCTGGAACTGCTCGACAGCGCAGTAGGCGTTTGTGACACTCCGTACACGACTCTTGCAGCCCCATATTTCTATGCTCGTGGCGAGCAATACAACAAGATGGGACGCTACCGTGACGCCATGCTCGACCTGTGGCGCTATGAAATGCTCACCCCGACAGGGCTCTCGTCAGCTTTCTATTATGAGCGTGAGCAAATAGAACTTAAGGCAAAGGTCTATCAGGCAGCACTTAACGACATAACCCGAGCCGTCGCTCTCGACCAGAAGAACGCAGAGCTGTGGGCTGAGAAGGCGAACGTACACGTCAGGGTGGCACAATATGACGACGCGATAGCCTCAGCGGACATAGCGATACAGTTATCTCCGGAATATGCTACACCTTATTTAATAAAAGGTATAGCGCAATGCCAGACGGGAAAGAAGGCTGAAGGAATGCAGAATCTGGAGAAAGCCAAAAGCTTAGGAGAGACCCAAGCTGATACATTCATAGCAAAGTTCAAGTAAAGAAGAGCTTTTTACATTGTGATTGGGTATCTTTTAGAAAGTCGTTTGGCTTGCATCTGTACGCATTTGAATTTCAATAAGTTATAGAGACGTACAGAAAGACATATCTAAAACATATCCAATCACAATCAATCAGAATTTATATTACAATATACTTTTAATCCTCAGGAACTTTGTAACGGTCACCCGTCTGGCGAATCAGTTCATGACGCATATAATCGCTATAGCCCGGACGCTTTACAGGGACACCGATACCGGTAGCCGTACGCTCGAATTTTCCGTCCTTCTCAGGCTTAACAGCCATGTCGTTATACTTCACGATGAGGTAAGTAGCAAGTTTCTTCCATCGAGTCAGCATTTGAGCAGCCTTCTCATTACTATAGTTGTTGAGGTATTTCAGAGCTGCAGCCTTATCGGTAGCATAGAGTTCAGAAGCATGCTTGTCGACTGCTTGCTGACCGTCAATCCAACTCTTGTCGAGCGAGTCACGGACTTCCTTCAGCGATGGGAACATCTGACCGTAACGAGGATATACCATATTGCTAACCCAGTTGCAAACCCAGAAAGCATTCTTGTCGGAGAACGTAACAGCATCAGCACCAGGAGTATTGAAGCATTCCGGCTGAACAGTATTGCCACAGTAAATAGGTACGTAGGCAATCATGTTGCCGTCGTCATTTCCCCACCATGTAACACCGCCAATCTCACGTGGCAGCCAACTGCGAAGCTGTGAGATGTAAGAGAATCCCGTCTGTTGGGTTGAAGTAGGACGCTCGTTGAAGTACTTCTTTCCGTCGACCTCATATTCCAGAGGAGTAGGGCGGTACGGCATAGCCCAGTCGCCCTGAGCAACGTCATTGTCGAGCGCAAAAGGCGTACCCTCGAAGTGGTCGCGCATGCAAGCCTCCATATCGGCAAGCGAAAGCTTCTTGTTCGGGACAATCCACAGCGGCATATCCTCAGCATCCTTGTCCTTACCAGCGGCCCAAGGAATCCAGCGGCTCATGTCCTTGAAGTGGTTGAAGAACGACCATACACGCGCCTCACACCAGCGGCGGTCGCCGAATCCGATCTGAGAGTAAGCGCCTTTCCATGAGAAGTCCTTGTCCTTGCCTGTGTACCAACCTTTCTGGCGGGCGAATGAATAGACATTCTTTGAATGCAGGACTTCTGTGTTATAATCGGCAAAACGGCCTATGCGGCTGCAATTGGCATGAGCGCAGATTGCATTGTCAGGAATGCGCACAGCCACCCAGACAACCTTCTGCTTCTTGTCGCCGCCGCAACCTTGCATTTCCATAATCCATGCCTCATTGGCATCGCATATCGTGAAGGTCTCGCCCTCGCTGTTGTAACCATACTTCTCGGCAAGGCTCGTCATCACGTTGATTGCCTCACGGGCTGTCTTCGACCGCTGAAGGGCAAGGTACATCAGTGAACCATAGTCTATCTGACCGGTTGTATCGACACACTCCATACGTCCTCCGTAGGTCGTCTCGCCGATACTTACCTGATATTCATTGATGTTGCCGATAACATTATATGTGACCGGAGCCTCAGGAATGAATCCATGGGAAGCATGAGTGTCATAATCGATTATCTCACGCATCTCGCCTTTCTTGTGCGTTCCGGCAGCATAGTGGCAAAGACTGGTGAACATGCCGTAATCATCGGCATTGTAACTGCAGAACACGGAGCCATCAGTAGTAGCTCCCTTGGCTGCAATAAAGTTTGTGCAAGCGCCCGCTTCCAACGCAAATGCAAGGAGCGCCGCAATGGCTAATGTCAGTTTTCTCATTGTTTTTTGGAATTTTACTAGGGCAAAAGTACTAAAAGATTTTCAAACGGGCAACTAATCTTACGCATAACTTGCCATAGCCTGACATTTATTGCCGACTTACTGTTAAGAAAGTATAAATACGGAAAATTATCAAGTATAAAACTTTAAAAACGAAGAAAAATTCACTATCTTTGCAGTGAAGCTTCAAAGATATACGTATATGATAAAAAAGATTTTTACACTTGCAATAGCCACAGGACTGTTTATGGGAATGCCATTAGCCGCCAATGCCAACGAAAGCATTGAGATTGTCGAGCAAACCCTTCAGACAGTTGATATTTCCGTATCATCAAACGTACTGCATGTTACGGGCGCTTCCGGTCAGGATCTATATATATATAATGTAACAGGAGTCCGTGTCAAGAGCATCCGCATTGACAGCAATGACAAGCGCTACGAACTGAACCTGCCGAAAGGCTGCTACATTGTTAAAGTAGGCAGAGTGGTAAGGAAGATTTCTATCCGGTAAACCTGTATAAATTCAAGTCTTTCATCACCTGTACAACCACTCGTCAATCATGAATAGATTATTATCTGTGACTGCCACACTGGTAGCCATGATGTTGTTATGTGCTTATCCGGCAAAAGCCCAGAAGGCTCCGAAGCGGGAGTTCCGCGGGGCATGGATACAATGTGTCAACGAGCAGTTCCAAGGTTTGTCGAAAGAGGAAATGCAACGCACGCTTTCCTATCAGCTCGACGAACTTGCCAAGGACGGTGTCAATGCCATCATTTTCCAAGTCAGGGCAGAGTGTGATGCTCTCTACGACAGCCCTTACGAGCCGTGGAGCCGTTTCCTCACGGGACGACAAGGGCAAAATCCAGGATGGGACCCCTTGGCTTGGATGGTAAGCGAATGCCATAAGCGGGGAATGGAAATACACGCATGGATAAATCCTTACCGGGCAAAGACCAAAGGAACATCGGCTCTGGCATCAAACAATATAGCAGTGAAGCATCCGGAAAGGGTCTTTGAATACGATGGGCTGTATATTCTCAACCCTGCACTTCCGGAGAATCGTGAATATATATGCAAGATAGCCGACGACATCGTCAGGAGATATGACATCGACGGATTCCACATTGACGACTATTTCTATCCTTATCCTATAGCTGGCAAGGCGATTCCGGATGCGAAGGAATACAATGCCGACAGCCGTGGAATGAGCATTGGCGACTGGCGGCGTGACAATGTAAACAAATTTATTGAGCAGTTGCACGACTCAATAAGGCAGACCAAACCTTGGGTGAAGTTCGGAGTGTCTCCGTTCGGTATTTACAGGAATGCCCGTTCGAGCTCTATTGGAAGCAACACTCGTGGACTGCAGAACTATGATGACCTGTATGCCGACGTTTTGAAATGGGTGAACAATGGTTGGATAGATTATTGTGTGCCTCAATTGTATTGGCAGATAGGTCACAAGACCGCAGACTATGAGACTCTTATAAAATGGTGGAATGAGCATGCGGGCAACCGTCCCCTGTATATTGGCGAGGATGTTGAGCGCACCATAAAATATGCTGATGTCGACAATCCAAACACTAATCAGGTTGCCGCCAAGCACAAGCTCCATGAGCAATGCAAGAATGTGGACGGAACAGTACTGTGGTATGCCAAGGCTGCCGTTGACAACTATGACCGTTATGGAGTTTTCTTGAGGAACTACTACTGGAAATCTCCGGCCCTGCAGCCATTGATGCCTTTCATTGATGACAAAGCTCCGAAGAAGCCCAGAAAACTCAAAGCCCATCAGAACAGTACTAACCTGTTGCTCACATGGATGGCTCCAAAGGGCAAAGGATGGAAGGACGAGGCAGTTAAATATGTCGTCTACCAGTTCAAGCCAGGGGAAAGCGTCGACATTTCTGACCCGTCTCATATCGTTTCACTAACGAATCATCAGTCACTGGAGACTGTTAAACCTGCAGAAAGCGGTAAGTATATATATGTTGTAACAGCACTAGACCGCATGAGCAATGAAAGTGAAATAGCAAAGAAAAAGGTTAAGGTGAAGCATTAAAACTTCACTTTAACCACCCCTTTATTATTTACAATATATATTATACAATAATCTAACAGCACTAACATAATACATTTTATCAGGTTACATTAAGACTACAAAGATTCTTCATAGTAAAGACTTTCTTTTTGATATAAAATATACTGAAAAGTTTTGGCTTTTCTTCTTTTTTTTGTAACTTCGCAATCGAAAGAAAATCAAATACTATGTTGCCTAAAGAATATAAGGACTTTGTCGACGAGATACGACTCTATCTGTCAGCCGATAATATATATACCGACGAGCTTAGACGGTTCGCATGGGGAACCGACGCCAGTTTCTATCGGATGGTTCCAAAAGTCGTTGTACGCACCAAGGGCGTTGAGGACACATCGAAAGTCATTGCTGCATGCTGTCACTACAATCTGCCTTACACATTCCGTGCCGCCGGGACATCATTGTCGGGTCAGTCGCTAAGCAATTCAGTGCTGATTGTTGCGGGAAAGGGATGGAAGAAGTATGACTTGAACTCTGACGCATCAGTCATCAGCATGCAACCGGGTATTATCGGAGCCGAAGTCAACAATATTCTGAAGCCTTACAACCGTATCTTTGGTCCTGACCCGGCATCCGTCGGATCAGCAATGGTTGGCGGCATTATTGCCAACAACGCCTCAGGCATGAACTGTGGAGTCCATGCCAACAGTGACCGCCTGCTCATTTCAGCTGAAATGATACTTGCCGACGGCACGATCCTCGATACAGGCAGCAAGAACAGCCGCATGGCTTTTGAGGCAACACACTCTGATTTTCTGAAGAAAATAGAGAATCTGCGTGACAAAGTCCGTGCCAACAAGAAACTTGCTGACAGAATAAAATACAAATACAGCATAAAGAATGTAACAGGACTCAACATCCGACCGCTAGTTGCTTACGACGATCCATTTGATATTATAGCCCACTCGCTGGTCGGGAGTGAGGGCACACTGGCTTTCATCTCATCTGTAAAGATGAAGACTTTGAGTGACTATCCATACAAAGCAACGGCAATGGTCTATTTCACGACGATGAAAGAAAGCTGCCGTGCTGTTGTTGCTCTCAAGAAACTGGAAGCTTGGGGCGACGACATGGAGCGTTCAGGCGAGAATCTGATGGTAAAGAGCGCTGAGATGCTCGACTATATGTCGCTGAAAGCCGTTGATGATCCTGTATTCAAGAAATACCAGGAGGATGTTGATGCCGGACGCATCAAGGGCGTTAAGCCGGGCGATTACCACAATCTCACGGCACTTTTGACGGAGACGAAAGCTTCCACTGAGTCGGAATTGGAGAGCAGAGTAAAGGCTGTTAGCCAATGTCTGTCACAGTTCTCGCTATACCAGCCAGTTTCGTTTACTACCGACGAAAAGGAACGTGCCCGTCTGTGGGCCATGCGTTCGGGAATATTTCCCAACGTTGGCGGCATGCGCCCGGTAGGAACGAGCTGCTTAATAGAAGATGTAGCATTCCATGTCGAGGACTTGCCTGAAGCCACCGTCAAACTTCAAAAGCTTATTGCCGACCACGGATACAGCGATGCCTGCATCTACGGGCATGCTTTCGAAGGAAACTATCACTTCATACTCAACCAGAGTTTTGCCAGCAAGAAAGAGGTTGACAGGTATGCCGACATGATGCGCTCACTTGCCGACTTGGTACTGAGTTACGACGGTTCTCTGAAAGCCGAGCACGGCACAGGACGCAATATGGCTCCGTTTGTTGAACGTGAATGGGGCAAAGAGGCCGTGGAAATAATGCATGAGCTCAAGAATATCTTTGACCCCGACGGACTGATTAACCCGGGCGTGATATTCAATGACGACCCGGACTGTTTCATTCATAACCTGAAACCTCTGCCGGAATTGACGTTCGATTACAGCAAGGTTAGCGGATTGAACCCTGACATGTCAGCCAAGGAAATGGTCGAAGGTGTCAAGCAAGCCAATAAATGTATAGAATGTGGATTCTGCGAGAGAAATTGCGTCAGTTGCGGTTTCACTTTGAGCTCAAGACAGCGCATAGCTTCAATGCGAGCCATACTGTCTTATGAGAAGAGTGGCAACGACCCGGAGCTCCTTTCGACGCTAAAGAAAGAATATAAGTACATGGGCGAGCAGACCTGCGTAACTGACGGACTGTGCGCTACTTCGTGTCCAATGAAGATAAACACCGGCAACATGACACACTTGCTGCGTCAGCTTAACATGATGAACAGCCGGGGATTATACAGAATCGGCGAGTTCAGTGCCGACCATCTTGCAGGAATGAAAGGTTGCCTTAGGGGAATACTCCGTCTGGCGGCTACCGGTCATTTCGTGCTTGGCACCAATTTCATGAACGATGTATGCGATTTTCTTCATAAGACAGGTTTCCCTCTTTGGACACCGGCTATGCCACACGCCCGTCGTCAGCCCGTTGACAAAACTATAAATAACGAAGGAGAAAATGCGTCTGTACCAACCGTTGTCTATTTTCCGTCATGCATAAACCAGACAATGGGACTGCCACGTGATTCAAGACATGCTCGTCCTTTAGTGGAGGAGACCATAGCCTTGCTACACAAAGCAGGATATAAGGTCGTTTTCCCAAAGGGAATGGCACACCTCTGTTGCGGTCAGATATGGGAAAGCAAGGGTATGTTGGACATTGCCGACCGTAAGAGCAAAGAACTAGAGGACGCTCTATATGAAGCATCCGACCATGGACGGTATCCAGTTCTTTGCGACCAAAGTCCGTGTCTGCACCGGATGACGAAAGTAATGAGCAAGGTTAATCTTTACGGTCCTGTAGAATTTATACTCCATTTCCTAAAAGACCGGCTGGTATGGCACAAGACAGACAGACGCATTGCAGTCCATCTTACTTGTTCTACACGTGAGCTTAATGCTGCCGACGACTTCATAACCCTTGCACATCTATGTACTCCTAACGTATTAATACCTAAGGGAATTGGCTGCTGTGCTTTCGCCGGTGACCGTGGATTTACTCATCCGGAGGAAAACCGATGGGTACTGCGTGACCTTCGCCGTCAGGTAAATGAGTTCAAGGCAACTGAAGGATACAGCAACAGTCGTACATGTGAGATAGGGCTTGAAACGAACTCGGGCATTCCCTACCAGAGTATAATTTACCTCGTCAATGAATGCACTGAGAAGAAGGAACTGAATTAATCGATAACCGTCAAAACTCGCAAATAATATGCACCGAATATTAGTCATAAACCCAGGTTCAACGTCAACCAAGATAGCCGTATACGAAGATTTAAAACAAGTCTTCGAAAGCGACATCCACCATTCAGCTGAAGAATTGGCTAAGTTCAGCAACGTGTGGGAACAGGAGCCTTTCCGCCGTCAACTGGTCATTGACGAGCTCAACAAACATAATATTCCCATGCAACTTGACGCCGTTGTTGGTCGTGGAAGTCTGGCTAGAGCTGTTCCCAGCGGTTCTTACGAGGTAACTGAAGAGATGATTAGGGAGTCGAGGAATGCCGAGCATATTCATGCCTGTGACATCGGATGTGCATTAGCCCATGATATAGCGCAGCGAGTTCCACCATGCAGGGCGTTCACAACCGACCCGGGAAGCGTTGATGAAATGCTTCCGGAAGCCCATATCAGCGGACTGCCCGACTTGCCTCGAATAGCAATATGGCATGCTTTGAATCAGAAAGCAATAGCACGGCATTATGCCAGCGAGCACGGAACACGTTACGAAGACCTCAACCTTATTATATGCCATCTGGGTGGCGGTATTTCCATAGCAGCTCACGACCATGGACGTGCCATTGACGCGAACAATGCATTGGATGGCGAAGGACCATTCGCACCGGAACGAGCTGGCTCATTACCGGCAGCATCGCTTGTCAGGCTCTGCTTTAGTGGTAAGTATACTGAGCAGGAAATACTTAACCGCATTGCCGGGAAAGGTGGACTGAAAGCACATCTTGGCACGAATGACATGAAGGAAATAGAACGACGCATCAACGGAGGTGACGAACATGCACGGCTGATAGTTGACGCTATGATTTACCACACGGCTAAGAATCTGGTAGCCGAAGCTGCCGTTCTTTATGGTAAGGTAGACGCCATACTAATAACCGGCGGGATGGCAAACTCCAAATATGTCGTCGAACGACTGAAGAGGCGCATTTCTTTCCTCGCTCCGGTCAGCGTCTATCCGGGTCAGGAGGAGATGCTGGCTATGGCTCACAACGCCATTGTTGAATTGGACTCCGCAAAAAAGAGTGACTAATTATTCAATTAATTGATACATTAGGACTTAATATTAAAACACATATAGCTATGAGTACAAATCTCAAAAACGAGACAAATCTCAAGAAAAATGTAACTAATGGGGCAGGCAAGAACCTCTCCGAGTGTACAACTATCATCGTGGGCGAGAAACAGACTGCCGACGGTTCAAGGATTCTGGCACGCTCGGAGGATTTCGACGCACTGCGTACTAAGAACTTTATTGTTCGTGAGGACACAAACAATGGTCCAGAGGAATTCGTTGCTGCCGACAGCCCATTCCATTGTCCACTGCCAAAAGAGGCACTGGGCTACACAGGAATGCCTGACTATCAATACCACAACGAGTGGGGTAGTGCAGGATGGAACACAGCAGGCGTCGGCGAGAGCTCTACAGAGACTATATTCTCTTCATCTGAAGCTTTAAAGGCTGACCCGTATGTTGCTGATGGTCTGTCAGAATGCTGCACTTACAACATTGTCCTCCCATACATTAAGACAGCCCGTGAGGGAGTAAAGCGACTTGGAGCTCTTATCGAGAAGTATGGCTCAGCCGAAGGTTTTGGCATCGGATTCATTGACGACAAGGAGACATGGTATCTTGAAAATGCAGGCGGACACCGTTGGTTGGCTTGCCGCATGCCTGCCGACAAGTATTTCGTTACAGGCAACCAAAGCCGTTATCGTCATTACGATCCAAATGACAAGGACAACTTCATGGCATCAGCCGACCTTATTGAATTTGCCGAGAAGAATGGTTTATATGATCCGAAGAAGGGAGAATTCGACTTCCATGAGGCTTATTCAAAGGACGACATCGCCGATACAACTTATAACTATCCTCGTGTATGGGGACTTCAGGGCTTGTTCTCACCTGACATCAAGAACGACGTTACCAAGAACACATTCCCTGTATATGCAGAAGCTGACCATAAGCTGAGCATTGCCGACCTGCGCCGCGCATTCCGTTTCCATTACGATGGCACAGATCATGACCCTTATTTGCACAACAACGGCAAGGAACCTTATCGTCCTGTAAGCATCTTCCGCACGACTCAGACTCACATTCTGCAGAACCGTCCATGGCTACCTAAGGAAATTGGCTGCCTCACATACGTAGCTCTCGGCATGGCTGACCTCGGAGTATTCCTGCCGTTGTATCAGGGAATCCATAAGTTCCCGGAGGCTTATTATTTGGGCGACGAGAATTGTTCCGACGACTCAGCTTACTGGACTTTCCGTAAGGTGATGTGCCTTGGAATGGTAAACTATAATAAATATGCTCCTATAATCAAGGAAACTTATGCTTACCTTGAGCAGGAGAACGACCAGAGACAGAAGGAGATGGAGGACGATTATGTAGGTCTTATTAAGTCCGGGCATCCAATGGCTGCTCATGATCTGCTGCAAGACTTCTCCGACCGCACTCTGACACATGCTCTTGAGGTTGCTCATGACCTTGAGAACCGTCTCTTCACACACTTAACTGTTGACATTCAGAAGGAGTACATGTTCCACGGAGCATAACCGAATTCATTAGAAGAAGCAAAAAGTCCATCAGACAATACTGTAATTCACAGCAAGTCTGATGGACTTTTTTTTGACGTTATATTAAGTCGTGTTGCAAGAGGTCATTAAATACATTGTAAAAGACGCCCAATTAGAGCCCAAAAGATACCCAATTAGAACGTAAAAGATACTCAATTAGAACGTAAAAAGGCATGTTTTACAATCCATTTGTTTATCAATCAGTTACAAAGCTATATCATTTTATTCAAATAAGGGTAATTTTTATTTACGTCTTATAAGCTGAACAACATTCTCCACATGTGGGGTATGAGGGAACATATCAACCGGTTGAACCTGAGCCACACGGTAGTCGGCGTCTAGAAGTGTAAGGTCTCGAGCCTGAGTTGCCGGATTGCAACTAACGTAAACAATACGTTTGGGAGCGGCATTAAGTATAACCTTAACTACATCAGGGTGCATACCGGCACGAGGCGGATCAGTAATGATAATGTCTGGGCGTCCGTGCTGTTGTATAAATTCAGCAGTCAAAATATTCTTCATATCACCTGCGAAGAATTCAGTATTGTCAATTCCATTAATCTTTGAATTAACCTTTGCATCTTCAATTGCCTCAGGCACATATTCTATTCCAATTACTTTGCTGGCATAACGGGCTACAAAGTTGGCTATAGTTCCAGTACCAGTATAAAGGTCATAGATAAGTGGCTTATTATCAGAATTATAATCAGATAATTTAGAGTTGTAAATTTGGGAATCTAAAGCAAATTCTCGAGCCACGCTATACAGATGATAAGCCTGCTCAGTATTTGTCTGATAGAAGCTCTTGGGACCCACCTTGAACTTCAAATCCTCCATCGTCTCATAGATGAAATCAGTGCCTTTATAGGTTGTCAGTTCAAGGTCGCCAATAGTGTCGTTGCCCTTCTGATTGTCAACATAAATCAAGCTCGTAATCTCAGGGAATGTTGTTGCGATATGCTCCAGAAGATCCTTGGCACGCTGCTCATCACCAGGCTCGTCGTAGTGGAACTGGATGAGCAGCATCCACTCGCCGGTGTTGGAGTTGCGGAACATCAGGTTGCGCAGCAGTCCATGCTGAGCGCGGGTGTCATAGAATGTCATTCCCGTGCGCACGGCATAGTCGTAAATATCATTGCGGATGCGGTTATGGAGGTCGTCCATGAGCCAACATTTCTTAATAGGATATATCTTATCGAAGGCTCCGGTGATGTGAAAACCTATCGCTGGTTCGCCCAAACCGGCATCTTCCGGTATGTTTTTGAGCTCTTCAGCGGTGTACCAGCGCTTATTTGCGCAGCCAAACTCCAGTTTGTTGCGGTATTCCCACTGCTTTACCGACCCGAGAATAGGGCGAAATTCGGGCAATTCCACCTTTCCTATACGTGACAACTGGTCGAAAACCTGCTTCTGTTTAGCCTTAATCTGCTCCTCATACGGCAGATTCTGCCACTTACAGCCTCCGCAGATGCCAAAATGCTCGCACTTTGGCACCACGCGGACGTCACTTTTCTTAATAAATCTCACGACACGTGCCTCGCAGTAGCGGTGCTTTTTCTTTACTACTTGAAGGTCGACAACATCGCCTGACACTACAAACGGAACGAACACCACTTGCTCGTCGACGTGTGCAATGCATTTACCTTCGGCTGCCACAGCCTCCATCTCCACATTATCATATTGTGGTAATGGTTTGCGTTTTCTACTCATTAGGATTCAATTAATCTTGTCGTAATAATAATTCAACGTTTCAACAGCCGGCTTCTTGAATTTAATTATTGGATCAATGAAATAAAGTTTTCCATTGTCATTCAACACATTATCGCCATTTGCCGAAACATCTGTTATTGCTACATAATCATTTGCATAAAAGTATTTATTTTCTAACCTTAAGCCCAAACCATATATGAGATAATCATCAATTTCCTTTTGGCTGGGATTAGAAAACTTCCGTGAGAAGTATTGCTGTTGTAAAATAATTCTCACTCCATCAATATCTTCACTTATACCTATAAAATTATATCGTGTCAACGGGAATAGTATATTATGAATAAGGTGCTCGTAGATAACGTCTTGAGCATGGTTTCTCAAAGAGATGTCGGATAATGTCTTTCCCATATTTCCACATAATTTTATATAGGTTGTACCATATTCTGTTTGCAAAGGTACGTAAAAATAATGGTTATCCTCTAGTTATTGAGCAAATAGACATATTAATAAATGTGAAAAGGAAGAACGAAATCTTGATTCAAATCATTTGTTTGCGCCAACATTCAAAAAAAAGTTTAAGGAGGAAAAAAACTTTGCACAACCCTTGGGTGTTTGCGCAAAATATAGTAAATTTGCACTGATTTTATAAAGCATTATAATTTTGTATTTTTTCAAATATCAACTATGAGCGAAAAGAGAGTTTACACCTTCGGTAACGGAAAGGCCGAGGGTAGAGCAGACATGCGTAACCTGCTCGGCGGTAAGGGTGCTAACCTTGCCGAGATGAATCTCGTAGGCGTTCCTGTGCCTCCTGGATTCACCATCACTACCGATGTATGTACAGAGTACTATGAAAAGGGAAAAGACGACGTTGTTGCCTTGCTGAAGGGCGATGTCGAGAAATCCATGAAACTTATTGAGGACACCATCGGAAAGAAGTTCGGTGATCCGAGCAACCCACTGCTCGTCTCCGTACGCTCAGGTGCCCGCGCTTCCATGCCAGGTATGATGGACACCATCCTGAACCTCGGCCTTAACGACGAGGTTGTTGAGGGTCTGGCCAAGAAGACTAACAACCCACACTTCGCTTGGGACAGCTACCGCCGTTTCGTTCAGATGTACGGCGATGTCGTTCTCGGCATGAAGCCAGTCAACAAGGACGACGTTGACCCATTCGAGGCTATCATCGAGCAGGTTAAGAGCCAGCGCGGCATCAAGCTCGACTATGAGCTGAATGTTGATGAGCTCAAGCAGCTCGTTAAGCTCTTCAAGGAGGCTATCAAGAAGCAGACAGGTGCTGACTTCCCAACAGATCCGACAGAGCAGCTCTGGGGTGCTATCTGCGCCGTATTCGGCAGCTGGATGAACAAGCGTGCCATCCTCTATCGTAAGCTCAACGGCATTCCTGACGATTGGGGCACAGCCGTTTCAGTCATGGCAATGGTCTATGGTAACATGGGCGACACATCAGCTACTGGTGTTTGCTTCAGCCGTGACGCTGCTACCGGTGAGAACATCTTCAACGGTGAGTGGCTTAAGAACGCTCAGGGTGAGGACGTTGTATCAGGTGTCCGCACTCCACAGCAGATCACTCTCGAAGGCTCTCGCCGTTGGGCTAATCTCCAGGGCGTCAGCGAGGAAGAGCGTGCAAGCAAGTATCCTTCACTCGAGGAGGAGATGCCGGAGGTTTACAAGCAGCTGAACGAGATCCAGCAGAAGCTTGAGGACCACTATCACGATATGCAGGATATGGAGTTCACTGTCCAGGAGGGCAAGCTCTGGTTCCTTCAGACTCGTAACGGTAAGCGCACAGGTACCGCAATGGTTAAGATCGCTATGGATATGCTCAAGGAGGGTCAGATCGACGAGAAGACCGCCATCGAGCGTTGCGAGCCTAACAAGCTCGACGAGCTTCTCCACCCGGTATTCGATAAGGAGGCTCAGGCTAACGCCAAGACTCTGACTCACGGACTTCCTGCATCTCCAGGTGCTGCTACCGGTCAGATTGTATTCTTCGCCGACGATGCTGCTAAGTGGCACGCTGACGGTCACAAGGTTGTCATGGTTCGTATCGAGACTTCTCCTGAGGACCTCGCCGGTATGTCAGCCGCTGAGGGTATCCTCACAGCACGTGGCGGTATGACTTCTCACGCTGCCGTTGTTGCCCGTGGTATGGGTAAGTGTTGCGTATCAGGTGCAGGCAACATCCACGTCGACTATAAGAAGCGCACCGTTGAGATCCACGGAAAGGTTCTTCACGAGGGCGACTATATTTCTATCAATGGTTCAACCGGTCAGGTTTACGAGGGCGAGGTTAAGACACGTCCTGCTGAGATCTCTGGTTACTTCGCTGAGCTCATGAAGCTTTGCGACAAGTACACCAAGCTGGTTGTACGCACTAACGCTGATACTCCTCACGATGCTGAGGTTGCAAAGAGCTTCGGTGCTGTTGGTGTTGGTCTCTGCCGTACAGAGCACATGTTCTTCGACACTGAGAAGATCAAGCCAATGCGTGAGATGATTCTCGCCGACACTACTGAGGAGCGCGAGAAGGCTCTTGCCAAGCTCCTGCCTCTGCAGAAGAAGGACTTCGTTGGTATCCTGAAGTGCATGGACGGTATGCCAGTCAACATCCGTCTGCTTGACCCACCTCTCCACGAGTTCGTACCTCATAATGAGAAGGGTCAGAAGATCATGGCTGAGGAAATGGGCGTTAGCCTTGAGAAGGTTAAGGAGCGCGTTGCCAGCCTTGAGGAGCACAACCCAATGCTGGGTCTCCGTGGCTGCCGTCTGGGCAACAAGTTCCCGGAGATCACAACCATGCAGACAAAGGCTATCCTCGGCGCTGCCATCGAACTGAAGAAGCAGGGCCTGAACCCACAGCCTGAGATCATGGTTCCTCTCGTAGGTACTTGGAAGGAGCTAAAGGCTCAGAAGGAAATCATCAACAAGGCTGCTAAGGAAGTCTTCGCTGAGGAAGGTGTTGAGATTCCATTCAAGGTTGGTACCATGATTGAGATCCCACGCGCTGCCCTCACAGCCGACAAGATCGCTCAGTATGCTGAGTACTTCAGTTTCGGAACCAACGACTTGACTCAGATGACATTCGGTTACAGCCGTGATGATATTAACAGCTTCCTGCCAAGCTATCTGAAGAACAAGATTCTTGACGTTGACCCATTCCAGGTTCTCGACCAGGAGGGTGTTGGTCAGCTCATCAAGATGGCTGTTGAGAAGGGTCACCAGACTCGTCCTGACATCAAGTGCGGTATCTGCGGTGAGCACGGCGGTGAGCCTTCATCAGTTAAGTTCTGCCATCGTGCAGGTCTCGACTACGTAAGCTGCTCTCCATTCCGTGTGCCAATCGCACGTCTGGCTGCTGCTCAGGCTGCCGTTGAGGATAAGTAAAGAATAACTTATTATCATCTACATAGGACGGATGCTGGTGCCACCGTGTGCCGGTGTCCGTCTTTTATATAAATATGTATTTATGAGAAAAATAATCTTTTCACTGCTTTTAATGGCTTTATTGCCATCAATATCCATTGCACAAGAGGCTGTCTCTCGTGTATTTATCTCCATGCCTGACAGTATATTGCCTTATCTTGACGCAAGCCAACGCCAAGAACTTGCCGATGATATTGCTCAGAAAGAAAAGCCAATAGTAGTGAATAGCCTTGGAGATACGACCCGTATTGACAACATTTCAACAGACTACATGAAGTTGTATTGCAATAAAGCACATACAATTGAAATGAAGATTCTGCCACGGGTCCAAGAAAAAGATTCCATTATTTGTCTTGTAAATACTTACAATGGACCTTCCGAAGAAAGTGATATTACTTTCTTTGATATGGCATGGCAGAAACTCAAACAGAATTTGACTCCATCTGTCAAGCCACAGCAACTTCTTGCAAAACCAGACACTTTATCCGATGAAGATTATAGTTCGCTTGCAGAGTTGCTAGACCCCACACTCATCAAGATAAATCTCTCGCCAAAGAGCCGTACAGTGACTTATCAACTTTCGATTCCTGCCGTACCAAATGACAAGAAGAAACAGTTAGAAACACTACTTTCGCAAATGAATTTTAATTGGGACGGCGAAAGATTTAATTGATGTTAATCAAGAGAAACTTTTTAGCGAAAACACTTGCAATATTAAGATAAAAGCTATAATTTTGCAACGTGTTTTTCATGGTATTAGATTATTAAGGTTAATGAAAGATTGGTTGTCGTGAGATAACCAATTTTTTTTGCCCTTATCCTTTGTCCTTTAGAGTAAAGTTAGTATCTTTGCAACACAATTTTTAATAAACTCAACCTAAAGGAAATGAACTTAAAAGTCCGCCTTATCATAATGAACTTCCTGGAGTTCGCAGTTTGGGGAGCCTACTTGACTTGTATGGGCAACTATCTGGCTAATGCCGGTATGGGAGCCCAAATATCATGGTTCTATGCCATCCAGGGCATCGTGTCAATCTTCATGCCAACGCTTATCGGTATCGTTGCCGACAAGTGGATTCAGCCACAGCGCTTGCTCGGTATCTGCCATCTGCTCGCAGGTATCTTTATGTTCTGCCTGTGCTATATCGGCTACACAACGGGTTATGGCAACGAGATTCAGAACAAAGGACTTTTCATCACAATCTACACGCTGAGTGTGGCTTTCTATATGCCAACACTCGGTCTTGCTAATACCACAGCATTCACCCTACTTAAGAATCACGGACTGAGCACCGTTACCGACTTCCCGCCGATTCGTGTCTTCGGAACTATCGGTTTCATCCTAACGATGTGGTTCGTCAACTGCGCTGCTCTTGATGATGGCGGATTCTCGTTCACCATTGCCCAGAACGACTTTAAGTTCCAGTACACCTACATGCAGTTCTTCGTTTCAGGACTGGTGAGCATCATCCTCTTCCTTTACGCTTATTCTCTGCCCCAGTGCCCGATAGAGAAGAAACCGGCTCAGACAATATCACAGCGGTTTGGTCTCGATGCATTCAAACTCTTCAAGACAAAGCGCATGGCTCTGTTCTTCATTTTCTCGGCTCTGCTGGGAATGTCGCTACAGGTTACCAACGGATATGCCGGACCATTCATCACGAGTTTCAAGGCAAGCGCCGATCCATTGGTAGCAAACTCATTCGCTGCCAATAACGCAACGTTGCTCACATCAATATCACAGGTCAGCGAGGCTCTTTGCATCCTCATGATTCCGTTCTTCATGAAGCGTTACGGCATCAAGATTGTCATGCTCATCGCTATGGCAGCATGGGTTCTGCGTTTCGGATTCTTCGGTATCGGCAACCCGACAATGCCTGGAGTACTCTTCTTCATCCTCTCTTGCATCGTCTATGGAGTGGCTTTCGACTTCTATAATGTTTCCGGAGCCATCTTCGTCGACCAGGAGTGCGACCCAAGCATCAAGGCTTCGGCTCAGGGCTTGTTCATCCTCATGACCAATGGTCTCGGTGCTACTATCGGAACTCTCTCCGCCGGTGCCGTCATCAACCACTTCTGTACAAACACCAATGGCTATCTCATCGGCAACTGGCAGGCGTGCTGGTTCATCTTCGCGGCTTACGCCCTTGCTGTGTTCATTGCCTTCAGCCTCGTCTTTAAGCCAGGCAAGAAAGCTGCCACAAAATAGTATTTATCTCTAGATAATCTAGATCCTCTAGGAAATCTAGGAAATCTAGAAAAAAGAAAGAAAGGAAAATTGAGAAAGATTCAACTGATATTCCAAGGTGTTTCCGAGATCGTTGAAGGTCCGGAGCTGGCTCTTCTTGTCCTCACCGACCAGATGAAAGAGCGGCAAATATCCATTGTCATCGATAAGCACATGGAATATCAATTCGGACTCCGCATGGGGCATAAAGTCAATACCGATAGGTTGCTTCCTGAGGTTCTTACCAATGTGGCTAAGCAGCAGGGCGGCATGCGCTTCGAAGTCCTTATCAGTGATGTCATTAATGGCGAATACCGCTGTATGCTCGTCAACGAGACAACCTTCGAGTCGCTGCCAATGCGTGCAAGCGATGCCATTCTCTTTGCCACTATCAGCAATACACCTATTTATATAGAGTATAATCTCATGATGCGGCAGAGTGTTCGATATAGTGCTAACCCTCGTGGACTGGCAATACCTATCAATGCCCTTAATGACGAAATGCTCAACAAGGCAATGCAAAAAGCCATTGACGATGAGGATTACGAACAGGCTTCATATCTCCGTGACGAGATTAACAAACGGAAAAAGAAAAAGGAAGAATGAAGGAAGAGCGTTTCTTTTATGTTCCCAATGCAGCCGATTCACTGGAGTTGCCTGAAGAGGAGGCAAAGCATGCCATCCGTGTTCTCCGTCTTCATGAGGGTGATGAGATTTTCCTTCAGGATGGGATAGGGAATTTCTATCATGCCAAAGTCTCGATGACGAACAACAAGCATTGCTATTATTCCATCGAAGAGGCTCTTCCTCAGAAACGTACTTGGCGTGGGCATATCCATCTTGCAATTGCTCCAACGAAGATGATGGACCGGATGGAATGGATGGTTGAGAAAGCCACTGAGGTAGGGTTCGACGAGATTAGTTTTCTTGATTGCAAGTTTTCCGAGCGCAAGGTTATCCGCACCGACAGGATAGAGAAGATTATCGTTTCTGCCTTCAAGCAAAGTCGTAAGACTTGGATGCCTAAGGTTAACGAGATGATAAGCTTTTCAGAATTCATCAAAAAGCCAATAGCCGGACGAAAGTTCATTTGCCATTGCTATAATGAAGTTCCACGAAAGGACTTTTTCACTGAGATTTATGGTAAGGCAAAGGATTATGCCAACGATCCTGATGACGATAATTCATCCGATGATATAACTATTCTTGTCGGTCCTGAAGGCGACTTCTCCATTGATGAAGTCCATGAGGCTTTATCCCAAGGATATGAGTCAGTTACCCTTGGCACAAGCCGTCTCCGTACTGAGACTGCCGGTCTCTCCGCCGTCATGATGAGCAATCTTGCCCGACGAATCTAATTAAAGGTAAAAAGGTAAAAAAGTAAAAAGGTAAAAAAGTAAAAAAGTAAAAAGGTAAAAAAGTAAAAAAGTAAAAAGGTAAAAAGGTAAAAAAGTAAAAAGGTAAAAAGCCTTACGGGAATAGATAAAAGACTTTATTCTAGTATTGCATTGATGAGTATTGTCAAGGCAAGCATATCAGCGGCACCACCGGGAGATATATGGTGCTTCATGAATTCATCATCCATATCTTTCAGTGATTGAAGTGAGAAATGCTCAAGCAGCAAAGCACACGACTGCTTGACTTGCCCAGCCACATCAGCACCGGCACGGTGATAGATATTTGTATCATCGAGCATGGACATAATCTTAAGCAATGTCTTCTGCTCTCGATAGCGGTCGTCCCTCAACCGTCTGTAATATGGAACCCACGTTGCAAACAGATCCTTATATCCGGTTGCAGCATTCTCTCGGGCTCCTAAAATATTCTTTTCCTTTGCAATGACCTTTCCGCCATGACTTTCAGCGTCTTGCTCAAACTGATTGCCTATTGTTGCAATCAACTCCGATAGTCCGTCAGCATTTACTTTTCCACCACAATGACTGTAAATCCATTGGGCTGCAGCCACAGTTATTCCCAAAGAAAACAACGCCCCTTTGTGAGTATTCACACCGTTCGTTGTTTTCCGCATTGCTTCTTCTGCTTCTAATCCAATTCTTTTAATATCCCCAACCGCTAATTCTTCTGATTCATCTCCGAGTTGTGCAAGTCGGATAAAATACGGACGCAGAGCATTTATGCTTCTCTCCATCAGAATATAGTCCATATCATCGTGGGCACCATTATTGTCTTTATCCACAAGTCCTGGCTTTGGGGTTGTATCAAGTTCTCTCCGCAAGGAATCAACGGCAAACTTTGCCATGATGAATGGACGTGTTGATGGAGGAACCCGGCTCATAGCTGCATGCATTCGATTGGCGGCTATGAGTTGTCTAACCTTGGATGCACTCACAATATCACCACCAACTGATTGATTTACCGATTGTTCATCACTTGTTTGAACAGCCTGTCCATAGATATTCCGCCGGTCAATGCAGCAGAGTTCAATTCCATTCTTTGGAAGAATCTCAGCCATCATATCATTATACCGTCTTGTCAACGGGTCGAAAGGCTCGGCACCGACAAAGCGGATGGTAGCTCCCAAAGCAGGAGCAATATATCGGGTAAATATTTGAAGGTCAATTTCTATCTGCTGTTGTGTGGCAACATCGAGAAGTTTGAGGAAATATGTAGGGAATGTTGCTTTAGAAATTGAATAAGCACTACCTTCGCAGACAGTGACATTCTGTAAATCGGCTGTTCCACGCTGAATCATTTCCCGACGCTCCTGATAGTTGAATCCAGCACTACTATCGAGAAGTGGAATGATAAACAGATTATCGACATGACTCGCTGCATATTCAATAAGGTAACGATGACCGAGGGTAAACGGGTTGCAGTTCATGACGATAACTCCCGACTTACCCGGTCGAGACAAATTCTTCAGACTATTAAGATACTGATGGAACGGATGAAGACTGTTCTCCATGAAGACAACATTATCCGTCTTGGCAATGGTATTGAAAGCCAACGACTCGAATAGCTCCTCATACTCAGGCTTGGTAAAGACTTTCACCGTTGGATAGCCACGCCGCCGGACAATAGCCATAAGGTGGGAGACGAGTCGGTTGGCAAGATGCTCCTCACGAACCGAATCGTCAACAGCTATGCAGCGGATGGTATCTTTCAACAGTCCACCAGCCGCGACAATAGCATCATCGCCCGTAGGACAGATTGCAGCATAATAGTCGGTTCTGTCCAAGTCGATGCCATGTTCATGAAGGAAAGTCTCTACCTTCCTTCGTGTCGGACCATAGCCCATAGCTACCTCATGAATTTCGTAGTCAGAGTACATTGTTTTAATTCATAATTCGAAATGCAAAATTCATAACAAATAATTCAAAATGCAAAATTCATAACAAATAATTCAAAATGCAAAATTCATAATTCAAAATTATGATTACCTTGTTAAACAATTACCTCTCTTTGTTATAGACTTTGTTATGAAGGCGACGGTTCGGAGACCGTCGCTCCTACACACAAAGGCTAATGGGTGGAATTTGAGAGTTGGAAACTTTTTATTAATTGGTTGATCTTTTCTTGAATCTCTTCTTGCGTGTGGCTGTGATTCCGCATGCAGAAACGGGCTTCACGGTTGCAGACAAGGCAGCGGCGGGGTGAAAGACCGATGGACTGCCGGGAAATGGGAGTAGCATCGGGAAGGAGCACGTCAATATCGAAGAGCCGACCCAATGGGTGCGACTCCTCGATTCTGCATGTTCGCTGTTTCAGTTCCTTTGCATTGCCATCAACAAGCCAGTATGCCTCAAAACCAGTCTTTAAGTCTTTTATAATCGTTGGCTCACAACCGAGTTCTTGACATAAGGCTTCAACTGCGGCGTTGGCAACAATCAACGAACGTTCATTTCTCTTCACCGAGCCCGGCATAACGACAGTCAGAACAATCTCAGTCTTGCCTTCATTCTCAGCAATCAACTTCCGTTCGAGAGCCCACCGTCTATCCCGACTTTCCAACAATTCATCCAGTGATATTCTTGATGACATCCATCACCTCCCCATTTCTATTCATCACTACACCGACGACCTTATCCCCAAATGGCAGTGGAGCCGGTTCGCCAATCACCTTCAAAGCCCTATCACGAAGACTCTCAAGGGTTACTATCTTCAGTCCGGCAGCACTCAACCGTTCGGCAAGATCCTTTCGGCGAGGATTAATGGCGATACCATACTCCGTCACAACAACATCTACGGTAGCGCCCGGAGTAATCAGCGTTGTAACCTCATCGACGATACACGGGATTCTGCCACGGAGCAACGGACAAACAACGATACTCAATGCCGAGTCGGCTGCCGTATCAGGATGTCCGCCAATAGCTCCACGGATTATTCCATCACTGCCAACAAGGACATTAACATTGAAGTTGACATCAACCTCAAGAGCCGAGAGGATAACAATATCGAGGAACTTCGTTGCAGCTCCTGGCTCATCAGGCGAAGCATACTCGTTGGCTGAGACCTCCTTATGCTTCGGATCGTCACGGAGATTCTCGGCAGCCACACGGTCGAACGACTGGACATCAATAAGATGATCGATGAGTCCTTCCTTGTGCAGTTGAACCATGTGAGCCGTTATTCCACCAAGTCCAAACGACGCTTTGATGTTCTGGTCTATCATACTCTGCCGTAAGTATTTAACCACAGCAAGTGAAGCACCACCCGAACCAGTCTGAATGGAGAATCCATTTCGGAAATAGCCACTATTAACAATCACCTTACAAGCCGTCTTGGCAAGCAGAATATCCCTTGGATTCTTGGTATCACGGATAGCACCCGAAGCAATCTTCGACGAATCACCAACACTATCGACAACCACAACATAATCGACATCATGCTCAGAGATAGATGTCGGAGTGTTAGGATAGTCAACGAGATCGTCAGTCAGAATAACGGTCTTGTCGGCATAGCGGGCATCGGGTAGGGCATAACCCAGCGAACCGCAAATCGACTTCGCATTAGGTGAACGGCTATAACCGCAGGCATTGCCCATGGGATCACATGAAGATGCTCCAAGGAATGCCACATCAATATGAAGGTCGCCATTGGCAACAGCACTTCCTCTGCCACCATGCGAGCGGAACACAACAGGATTGTCCATCAGTCCGTGTGAAATCTCACGAGCCAGTTCGCCACGCATTCCCGAAGTCGAAATATGCGTAACAACACCATTGCGGATATGTTCGATGAGCGGACGGTGAACATCATTCAAACTCGATGCTGCAACATGAATATCCTTGAATCCCATCTCTGCAATCTTTGCCATAACAAGGTTCAGCACCTTATCGCCACCACGGAAATGATGATGGAACGAAACGGTCATACCATCCTTTAAGCCACAGCGGCGGATAGCTTCCTCAAGACTCACCACCTTCTCGCTCTTAGCCTGCGACTCCTTTCGTGGTTCCGTTATCTTCTGTTCGCCACCATGATAAACATTCTCATGCAAACCCTCGGCTATCAGTCCGACGAGTTTCTGTCTTTCCTCATATCGTGTCATGACAAGTCCTCCTTTCTTAAAACACCTGCAGCAATAGCAAGGTCAATGGTGTGCTGGGCACGAATAACAACCGGTTTGTCAATCATCTTACCGTTCAGGGCAATCACTCCCGAACCTCGGCGTGCAGCCTCATGGAGTGCTCCGACGATGGCAACAGCCTTATCAATATCTTTCTGCGACGGGGTAAACACCTCATTGACAATCTCAATCTGACGAGGATTGATAATCGACTTACCATCGAATCCAAGTTTCTTTATCAGTTCAACCTCCCGACGGAATCCTTCCATATCATTAAGATTGGAGAAAACGGTATCAATACAGTCGATGCCGGCAGCCCGAGCAGCCACGACGATGGTCTGACGAGCAAGCAGAAGTTCGATACCTTCCGGTGTCCGCTGAGTCTTGAGGTTGGCACAATAGTCCTCTGCACCAAGAGCAATACCCATCATCCGCGATGAAGCCGTAGCAATAGCGTAAGCATTGACAACTCCAAGCGCACTCTCTATGGCAGCCATAATCTTTGTCCTGCCAACACATCCAATCTCCTTCTCAACTTTCTCAATCTCAGCCTCAACCTCACGAACCTCATCGGCTGTCTCGGTCTTCGGCATTCGGACGACATCAACACCAGCCTTGACTACAGCCTCAATGTCCTTTCGCCCGTATGGAGTACTAAGCGGATTTATGCGGACAACCATCTCAATGTTGCCATAATCGATAGTTTTCAGTGCGTTATATACTAGCAGGCGTGCCGTATCTTTCTCAGCAAGCGTCACCGAGTCTTCCAAATCAAGCATTATGGAGTCGGGACCATAGATGAAGGCATCCTGCATCATGCCCGGATTATTTCCCGGCACAAACATCATGGTTCTTCGTAGTCTCATAGCTTTATTAATTCAAAATGCGGAAAACTTAATTCTTAATTCAAAATTATGATTTCCTTGTTAAACAAAACTATATGATTCTTCACTCTTCGTTCTTAACTCTTCACTTTTAACGTTCTTCACTCTTCACTCCACACGTCCTTGCCGGTGGCACGGACGGCGGCAGCTGTAGTACGGGCACGGATAGTGCAGTCGAGAGCACCTTTATCAGTAGCACGGACGTAAGCCTGGCTCACGCCCATTCCATTAAGAGTATCGGTAATAACCTTACGGATTTGGTCGCCAAACTGATAGGCGACAGTACTGTCCAAGTCGATTTTTAGTCCCGGAGCGTCACTTGGCTCAATCTGAATCAGGATGTCGCCTGATTCAAGAGTGCCTGCGAAAGCGTTCTTTATTTCCATAGTCTTAATTGGTTTATAGTTAACAAAGTTGGGTTTACAATATGCGGTTTCAGTTATTTACTGGTTTCGCCTTCAAAGCTACAAATAAATTCTGTAACTTCAATGCCAAAAGCCGAATATTTTAACCGCAAATGACATTTTTCGATATATGATGAAAAAAGTTTGCGAAAAGTTTTGTGGAATAAGATTATTGTTGTACCTTTGCACTCGCAAAACAGAAACAAGCACAACGGGAAGTAGCGCAGTCCGGTAGCGCTCCTGGTTTGGGACCAGGTGGTCGCAGGTTCGAATCCTGTCTTCCCGACCAAAAAGAGGTAAATACGATTTAGTATTTACCTTTTTTTTATGCCTTTATATTATGTCCAATATTTACAAAAAAACAATCATCTAAATGATGCTTTGCCATTTGCCGGAGCAAACGAGCAGACAACATACATTTAGATGATTGTGAATATTAAATCTAGTAAGTTTCGGCTTATTCCCCTCTGGAGTTCCTTGCTGCACCTGCAATAGCGTTATAGTCGGCATCGAAAGAGTGGGGATGACGTCCAATGAGGACGACATTCAACAGCATGTTAGCCAACATCTCCTCCGGAGTAAGGTCGACCTTCGGCTCCTTCTTGACTTCCTTACCAAGAAGGACATTCCACGGACCATTGAAACAACTGTCGTCGGCACCGAAGAACACCTCTTTAGTGTTCGGGTCTTCCATCAACTGATAGCGGATTTGCTTTTTCGACGGCACAGGAGTAATACCCAGAAGTATTTCGTAAGCATGACGGAAAAGCTCACGCTCATGGCGGGCATTAGGATACATGAGACCTATCTGAGGATAAATCTCATCGAACTCGTAAGCCTGGAAATATTGTTGAAGTTTCATTCCGAATTAGAATTTAGCCATCTTGATAGCTGTAACGGCACACTCATCGCCCTTATTGCCATACTTTCCACCGGCACGGTCGAGAGCCTGCTGATGGTCGAGGGTAGTGAGAAGACCATAGATTACAGGAATATTCTGCACAGCATTAAGATAAGAAATACCATTGGTGACACCCTGACATATATATGTAAAATGTGGGGTCTCGCCCTGAATGACACTTCCGAGGATAATGATAGCGTCAAAGCCATCATTCTTGCACATCTGCTGAGCGCCATAAACGAGTTCAAAGCTTCCCGGAACAGTCTTTACATGAATATTCTCAGGAATAGTGCCGTGCTTCTCAAGAGTACGGACGCAACCGTCAAGGAGTGCGCCTGTTATATCGTGATTCCATTCAGCAACGACGATCCCGAAGCACATATTGCTTGCGTCGGGAACGCTGTCGAAGTCGTAGTCTGATAAATTATGAAGTGCTGTTGCCATAACCGTTACTTAGCTGTGCGCTCAATATATTTATCAATGTCCTGATAAACAGAGCTGGCAACATACTTCTTCTTTATGTCTGTGTAAATCTCGTGAGCCTCATCCTTCTTGCCCTGGCTCTCAAGTATTATGCCAGCCTTGCGAAGTGCCAGCGGAGCAATGCTTGTGCTGGTATTGTCGGCAGCCTCATCGTCAGCCATCTTAGCGGCCTTCTTGAAGCTCTTTACAGCGTCGTCGAACTGGTTGTTGTTGGCATAGATGTCGCCGAGAGCCATCTGTGAAGCCGGGCTGATGATCATATCATCAGAAGTATCGAACTCATTGACATACTTCAGAGCGTTCTTCCAGTCAGGGTTCTGCAGGTGAGCATAGCAAAGTCCGGCATAGAGGTTGGCAAGGTTGCCTGCGTCAGTGCTGCTATAGTTCTTTGCGATATATGTGAAACCCTTATAGTTGGCGCCATCACCTTTAAGGGCATGGTCGAAGTCACCCATTGCCATGTACTGCTCGCCACGTGCCAGAGCGGTGCTTGCCTCATTTTCCTCAGGAACAAATACGTAGTTGTAATAAAGGATTGAACCTACAACAATTACAAGAACAGCCACAACGACTGTGATGATAGCTTTCTTATACTTTACTAAGAAAGCCTCCGACTGATTGAGGGTCTCATCCATTGAGCCCTTTTCGTTTTTCTTTGCCATTATTATTAATTAGTTTTTATTTTTAATTCAATTTCTATGCGCCTGGAATGCAACATGTAAATGTACACTCTCTTTAGCGTGGCAAAATTACGGAATTTATCCCACATATTGAAATTTATCGTTGACTTTTTTTGTATTTGGACGTTTATTGTTGTAACTTTGCACTGAAAAGTTATGATACTGAAGCGAATTTCCATAGTAAACTACAAAAATATAGCAGCGGCAAACATCGTTCTGTCGCCTAAAGTCAACTGCTTTATAGGGCACAACGGGGCGGGAAAGACCAACCTTCTCGACGCCGTTTATTTCCTGTCATTCTGTAAAAGTGCTTTCGGTACCCGTGACTCTCAAATCATTACACACGGACAGGAGTTCTTCGTCGTCGAAGGCGATTATGAGGGTGATGGCGGAACGGCTGAGAATATTTACTGCGGAATGAAGCGTGGACAGAAGAAGCACTTCAAGCGGAACAAGAAGGAATACCGCCGTTTGTCGCAGCACATAGGACTGATACCGCTGATTTTCGTGTCTCCGTCGGACTCAATTCTCATCGAGGGCTACAGCGAGGAGCGACGCCGTCTCATGGATGTAGTCATTTCGCAGTACGACCATTCCTACATCGAGGCTCTCACGGCTTACAACAAAGCCCTGCAACAGCGCAACGCCCTGCTCCGTCAAGACGCCGAGCCGGATCCGTCGCTGATGGACTTATGGGAGGAACAGATGGCCGAGAACGGCAATGTGGTTTACAAGAGCCGTGATGCGTTCATTCAGGAATTCATTCCTGTGTTCCAGGACATCTACGGCAGAATATCCCGGAACAGCGAGTCTGTTTCCCTGCGGTATGTGTCTCATGCCCAGAGGGGTCCGTTGCTTGAAGTCATCCGCCGCGACCGTGCCAAGGACCGTGCCGTCGGCTATTCGCTGCATGGCATTCATCGTGACGACCTGGAGATGCAGATTGACGGCTACCCACTGAAAATCGAGGGCAGCCAGGGGCAGAACAAGACTTTCTCCCTTGCGCTGAAGCTGGCACAGTTCAACTTCCTTCGCCGCACGGTGAGCAACACGACACCTCTGCTCTTACTCGACGACATTTTCGATAAGCTTGACTCTCAGCGTGTTGAGCAGATTGTTCAACTCGTCTCGGGCGACGGCTATGGACAGATTTTCATAACAGATACTAACCGTGAGAACCTCGACAAGATTCTTGCTCACAGCGGACCAGACTACAAGATATTCGATGTTGAGAATGGCGAGGTGTCTGAAAGGAAGGAGGAAGACTGATGTTTCGCAGACAGGTAAAGAGCATTGACGAATTGCTGAACAGGACTTTGAGGCAGGAAGGACTGGAGACGCCTCTGTTGCAGAAGCGTATTGTCGACGCATGGCCAAAGGTTGCCGGCGACCTGATTGCCCATTACACCGGCGACAGGTTCATTCGCAATCAAGTCTTATTTATTAAGGTGTTGAATCCTGCCCTTCGTGCCGACCTTGCCATGCAGCGTTCAAAGTATATATCGGCACTCAATGCCACCGTAGGGTCAATGGTTATCACTGACATCAGATTCTATTAAGAGATTTCGCTTAGGCTTATCACACCGCAATAATCGGATTATAATTACCAAGATTTTATTTAACAAACAATCGCTTGAAAATCGGTTGAAATTCACCAGCCAGTATTTCGCTTTGAAATACGGGATTTTTGAGGTTTTATGCAATATTCTAGTAATCAATAAGTTATAATTTTTCATCAATTCATTTAGGGCAAAATACACTTTAAAATAGCTCTAAACAGGTTGAATTGAAACACTAAACACATTGTAAACTAGTAACTTTCGCAATGTAATTGGGTATCTTTTACATTGTAAACGGGTATCTTTCATCTCATGAAAGATACCCGTTTACGTTTTGGTTGTGAATTTCCAGCCGATTAATCCATTATCCGCAGTCGTCTTTCCGCTAGATTGAGAGAAAATAAAGGAGTCTTTTTCAGCACTTTTTATTTACATAATTATACACAATTGAAAAAGGGTGACGGCTCTTGATGAGTCGTCACCCTTATTCGTTATTATTGAAATGATTATTCCTCGCTGAATTGGTCTTTGCCAACTCCACAAACTGGGCATACCCAATCTTCAGGAAGATCCTCGAAGGCTGTTCCCGGCTCTATGCCGTTGTCTGGATCACCTACTTCTGGATCATAAACATAGCCACACACATCGCATACATACTTTTTCATAATTGTTTTTGTATTAAAAGTGAAACATATTATTTCTTAGGGTTCAAAGGTAGTATTAATTTTCCAATAACACAAATTTTATAACATCAAAATTTGTCTGCAACAGAAAAATAATGTAACTTTGTAGTGACGAATATAAAAGAGGAAATAATATGATTAAGATTTATGGTATGCCTTCGTGCCCTTATTGCGCCTACCTGGACGAACAGATTAAGGGTGACAAGCGATTCAAGGTAATAGATATTGGCAGTAATGTCCACTATCTGAGTGAATTCATGCATCTTCGTGATACCCGGAAAGAGTTCGACCATTCAAAGGCTATTGGCGATATTGGTATTCCTTGTTTCCTGCTTGAGGACGGAACTATCACTCTGAAACCTGAGGATGTCGGTCTTGTAGAGTATCAGCCGGGAGCCAAAAATTCATGCTCAATAGACGGAAAAGGCTGTTAAGCACTGAATTACAGACAACAAAAAACCGCCAGACTTACTAAAGCCTGACGGTAAACAGTTCTCCTTTCATTGAGAACTTTCGAGCTTAAACAAGGTTCATGCCTCACGGCAGTCCCCTCATTAGCATCGAATGTAACCTGAATTTAAAATCAATCTTTAACCAAAAACTAAACCTATGAATGAAACAATCTCTTTTGTTTCCTTAAATTAAAAACTAAAAACCTAAATCTATTACTACTAACCTAAACAATCTATTAACCCTTTTGACACTGCAAAATTACAAAGAGTTTGTAATAATTGCAAGCCTTTTTGCCTTTTTTCTAAATTTTTCTTATATTTTTTGATTCACATCAAGGACAAAGTAAAAATTACTTCAAAACATTTGCCAATTACGAAAAAACAAGCTACCTTTGGACAAAATTAAATACCTTATTATATTAAGTAACAATGGATTGGAAAAAACTTCAAAACGGATCTGACATCCGTGGCATCGCTCTTGAGGGTGTACCCGGCGAGCATGTAAACTTAACGCCTGACGCTACAACGACTATAGCAAAGGCTTTCATAACTTGGTTGAAGAAAAGAGTTACTGCCGACAAAGAGATTACTCTCGCTATTGGCACCGACTCCAGAATTTCCGGTCCGGCACTTAAACAGGCTTTCATTGACGGGGCTACTGCGGTTGGAATAACAGTCTATGATTGTGGACTGGCTTCGACACCGGCAATGTTCATGACTACTGTTGACGAGGAGATGCCTGTTACCGGTGGTATAATGATTACCGCAAGCCATCTGCCTTTTAACCGCAATGGCATTAAGTTCTTTACTAAAGACGGAGGACTCGAGAAAGCTGACATAGCAGAGATTCTCGACATAGCTGATAGGGGAGAGCTGCCCGAAGAAAAGAGTGGGGGGAAGTGTGTTGCATACGACTTTATGACGAAATATAAGTCACATCTAATCAACTATATACGTACAGAAGTTAAGGCTGAGGACTACGATCATCCTTTAACAGGTTTACACATAATCGTCGATGCTGGAAACGGTAATGGAGGTTTCTTTGTAAATGTCCTGAATGCGCTTGGTGCCAACACAGAGGGCAGCCAGTTTATTGAGCCTGACGGACATTTCCCTAACCATATCCCTAATCCTGAAAACAAAGAGGCTATGGCTTCTATATGTAATGCCGTGGTTAAGAACGGAGCCGACTTAGGAATTATCTTCGACACTGATGTCGACCGTTCAGCTATTGTTGACCGTCATGGCGACCCAATAAACAGGAATTCTCTTATTGCTCTTATCGCAGCAGTTATCCTTAAGGAACATCCGAGAAGTACAGTGGTAACCGATAGTGTTACGTCTGACGGATTGACCGAATTCATCGAGTCAAAAGGTGGAAAACATCACAGATTCAAACGAGGATACAAGAATGTTATTGACGAGGGAATCCGTCTCAATAAAAACGGTGAGGAATGCTGGCTGGCTATAGAAACATCCGGTCATTGCGCATTAAGAGAGAATTATTTCCTCGACGACGGCGCATTACTTGTTGCCAAGCTGATTGTTCAGGCAGCACGCTTACGTTCACAGGGCAAAGAGTTGCAGGATTTGATTTCTACGCTCCGTCAACCGGCTGAAAGTACAGAAATAAGGTTCAAAATCAATGATTCCGACGTTCAAGGCTACGGTCAGATGGTGCTCGACGAAGTGGCTGAAGCAGCCGCAAAACACGAAGGCTGGCATATTGTGAAACCAAACTATGAAGGTATCCGCGTCAGTTGCACCAATCCTGACGAGAAGGGCTGGTTCTTACTGCGCAAAAGTCTTCACGATCCAGTATTACCTTTGAATATCGAATCAGAGGTAAATGGAGGCGTTGCCAACATCAGCCGTGAAATTCTGAATATCCTCAAGCCATTCAAAGAATTAGAAAGAAAGAGTTAGAAAGGATTTCTGCTAAGTATTAATCCAAGTATTAATTTATCCACAACCAAAGAAATTTTTAGCAATAGCCAATCTCAAAGATAGGCTATTGCTTTTTATTTTCTTCAAGGTAATGACGATTATGATAAATAGAATAATATAAAAGGATGAAAAAGTTTGGAAACAATGGCTTTCAAACAGAAAAATACATTTTATTTAAAAATTTCTTCGAAAACATTTGGTAGTATCACATAAAAGCCGTACCTTTGCACTCGCAATTCAGAAATGAGTTTACAAATGGTTCCGTAGCTCAACTGAATAGAGCACTTGACTACGGATCAAGAGGTTTTGGGTTTGAATCCCAACGGAATCACCAAGTTGCAAAAAGGGAAGTCCAACAGGGCTTCCCTTTTTGCGTTGTATACCAATTAGTTACGCCTTATCAAATTTATAACTTACTGAAGATTAGCCCTTTATAGGGATGAAGTTGATTTTTATGCGATGCTACATCACATAACATCATGCGACATCTTAACCACAAAACATGTTAACAAAAATGTTACTCGACAAGACTGTTGTTACCGAGTTGAAGAAGGTCAACAAGAAACTATCTGATAATAAGGATAATAAGTCATTAAAATAAAAGTAATAGATTATGAATCAGGGTACAGCAAGAAAGGTTCAATTATCCCCATTGCAAGATAATGGTCTCTTACCTATATACGGGCTTCGTAAGGAAATTCAATCTCTTATTGAAGAGCGAGCAAAGCATGATACCCACAGAGACTTCTGCCTATGTTCGGTATTGGCTATATCGGCTGTTTGTTTGTCGCAGATAACCATAGATAGTGGCGATTATAAATCGTATGATTTGCCGGATAGAAGCAACTTCATTGATATTGGGTCAACTTCCCAAAAGCCACCACCCATACAGGTGTCGTTAGGCAACAGAAGGTCTTTATGCATCTGTACGCTTCCTATGCGCAGATGACCGTCGAGTGTAAGTATGAATTTTGGCTCCATTAGAATTGAATTTTGTCTTGCGGGATAATGTCTTTCTGAAATTCAAAATGCTATGAATATGTTAACCTTATCAGCCTCGTTCATAAATCGTCATTAGTCTCAAAGAAGGTCTCGGTAAAATAAAGTGGCACATTGACCATCCAACTTTGTCGCTCATAGTCCTTCATAGAAAGGCGTACGCCGGTGAGATTATATTTGCTAAACTCCTCAGTAACAAACGTGCGTAATGATTTTGCCTTAGTATTTTCCTCGGCCTTAACCTCTACAGGCAGTACCTGGTCGCCAGATTGAACAATAAAGTCTATTTCCATAGTGGAGTTATCCTTGCTATAGTAGTATACAGGCAGGTTTGGAATCGTGCTTAGCTGCTGAATGACATAGTTCTCTGTAAAAGCACCTTTATATTCCTTGAAGACATTGTCTCCTATGAGTATCTGGTCGGGAGGAACTATTGCCAATGCTCCCAACAAGCCTATATCTACCAGATACAGCTTAAAGACATTGGGATCTTCATAGAACTTCAATGGTATCCTTGCGTCCTTAACACGTCCTACCTTATAAACCAAACCGGTATCTATAAGCCATTGTATGGCTATCTCAAAGTCGGCAGCTCTCGCTCCTTTCCTAACGGCACCGTAAATGAACTTCTTATTCTCCTTTGCCAACTGTGAAGGAATGGACTGCCATACCATTCTTATCCTTTGAGCCTCTTTTCCTGTATGCTTTGAAATATCGCTCATGTAAGAGGCTATGATCTCGTTTTGAATGGCACGTACTTCGTTGATGTCTTTTTTCTGAGAAAAGGATAACACTACTTCCGGCATTCCGCCTGTGAAATAGTATTGGCGCAACATATCCTTGAATAATGGTGCAACAATTTTTGCAGTGGCATAGTCATGTGAAGCGAGGATATCATAAAGAGCCTTCTTGTCCATAGCTAAGAGGAACTCGCTGAATGTCATGGGGTAAAGATGCATTATGTTGACCTTGCCTACAGGGAAGGATTCGCCCTCCAGATTCATGACTCCCAATAGGGAACCTGCAACTACAACGTGAAGCTCCGGCATGTCTTCGCAGAAATACTTCAATGCTGAAACCGCAGCGGGTATTTCCTGTATCTCGTCAAGAAAGACCAAAGTCTTTCCCGGTGTTATTGTTACACCAGACATAGCGGATAGACCAAGAACGATATTGCTGACATTCTTACTTTCAGCAAAAAGCGTTTTAGCTGATTCGTTACGGAAACAATTGATATAAACGAAACTATCGAATTCTTGTTCCCCAAATTTCTTTAATATGTATGTCTTGCCAACTTGTCTCGCACCATAAATCATCAATGGCTTTCTGTCCTTTGATAACTTCCACTTAATCAGTTTGTTATATATTGTCCTTTTCATATTATTGCACTTTTATGAGAGAATAATGTCTGCAAATATACAATTTTATGAGGGAATAATGTCTGCAAATATACACTTTTATGAGGGAATAACAAAGAATTCTCCGCTTTTTTATTGGGGAATGTTTACAGTAAGCGTATCGGAATTCACGTATTGGCACAAAAAAAACTGAGAGTACCGCTTCCGTGCATCATCTTTTCAGTCATTTTCAAGTATCGTTTTCAATTCTGCTTTTAATTGGTCTGTGTGTTTGAATACTATGCCGTGCATGCCAATCGACTTTGCTCCTTCTATGTTGACAGCCTTGTCGTCAATGAAAACGCAGTCCTCTGGACTTACATCGAACTTCTTACAGAATGCCTCATAGATTTCCTTATGGGGCTTTAGCAAATGAACTTGGTGGGAAACCAAATATCCGTCAAGCAGAGCGAATATCTCAGGAAACTTGTCCATGACATCAAAGACTTTAGTTGACCAGTTGGAGAGTCCCAATAGCTGATAGCCCTTTGCTTTAAGTTCCTTCATCAGGTCTTTCATTCCCGGCACTTCACCAGTGAATATGTCGGTGTAGTGCTTGTCAAAGGCAGCAATGGCTAAGATATAGTCAGGCCACTTCTGCTTCCACTCCTTCATATATTCGTCGAAAGGCTTATCTGCCTTGTCAAGTTTATCATTGTTCTCATCGGTAAGGATGTTGTGCATGAACCACATTCCTTTTTCACGGCTACCAAGGACTTTTGTAAAATATGCAGGGAAGTCATACTTTACCAGCACTCCTCCAAAGTCGAATATTATATTCTTTATCATTTTTGTATCTAACAATTTACTCTGCAAAGATAATGTTTATAATTGGCCAATCAAAGCAATTTGTGCAAAAATGGTAAATCAATCAGAAATTTGTATAAAAGTCCCTTTGAAAATTCTTATTAATTTTGCAGCGTGAAATAAAAGACAATGATTAGATTACAATCGCAGTACCACTGACTGCAACCATAATCATGGAATTCCCTTGACCAATAGTCTCATAGTCTATATCTATGCCTACTATGGCATTTGCGCCGAGATTACTTGCACGCTCCTGCATCTCCTGCATGGATGTTTCCCTTGCTTCTGCAAGGACTCTTTCGTAACTTCCTGAACGTCCGCCAATGACATCACGGATAGACGCTAGGAAATCTTTTACTGCGTTTGCACCGATGATGGTCTCTCCAGTTACTACGCCTTTGTATTCTCTGATTGCATGACCTTCGATGGTCGGGGTTGTTGATAATATCATAGTTCTAATTTTTGGATAATGCTACAAAGGTACGACTATTAATTGACAAAGACAAAGAAAGGCAGCCAAATAATGACTGCCTATTATTAGTTTTCCATTTTTATATTTATCTTCGCATTCAGTTGAAACCGAGACTGCGAGCAGCCTCGGCTTTGAGTATTCACAGCGATAGGTAAAGTCGCCAATACCGTCGGACACTGGTTACTTTTTCTTCGCTTCCTTCTGCATCTTTGCCTGGATGAAGCCGTCAATCTTGTGATAGCGGGCTGTTGTCTCGGCAGGACGAACCTGATGGGCATTGAGATCGATGAGCATTACAGGAGGAACGTCGCCATTGTTGTTATAGGTACCCCACTCCGGCATACCGAGACCGTTAGGATTGCCATACTTCACGAAGTTGATATAGACTTGCTGGAAAATATCCGAAACGGCATAGTCGCTGGCGTTCCAAGGGAATGCCGGATTAGTTGAGAGATTGCCCATGGCATACTCGATGTCGTTGGCATGAGCAGCGCCCGGGGTCGATGGAATCTTCGGAGCTTTCGGGTCAATATCGACAGTACCGCCTGCAAGACCTGCTGCCTTGCCTGCAATCTGAATGTCGGGACGTTGATGACAATAGACATAACGGTAAACAGGCTGCTTGCTGGTCTGGCGAACCATCTCAGCCCACTTCCATGTAGCGTAAACTACGAACATGTCGCCACCCAGCTGATAGCCCTGCAGCTTAAGGATGTCGGCATCAGAGTGGATGTTATAGAGTTCGAAGATAGTCTTTGCGTCAACGCCGAAGTAGCCCTCAATAGCCTGAGCCAGATTATCCATCGTTGGAGCCTTGCCACCGGCGAATGCAGCTACCGGGAACTCAGCGTTGTTATTGCCAAGCAGACATGGAACCTGAGCCTGACGACCATCAGCAATTGTCTTATCAGGATCCTCTGTCAGGAAGATTCCGTCGATACACTTTGTTCCTTCGCCGAAGACCGGAGTCTCAAGTTTAAGAAGCTGGCCGGCAGTAAGTTTCCGAAGGTCAGCAAGTTTCTTATAGCCATTCTTCTTAGCCCAGTCCTCGCCAATCTTCTCAGCTTCCTTCAGGGTAATTGGCTTAGCATTGCTTAGCACCGAACCACTTGAACACATATAACCGGCGATGAGGTCTTTGGACAATGGAGAAACGGTCTGAGCGCAAACCGACTGCGAACCTGCCGACTCGCCATTGATTGTAATCTTATTTGGGTCGCCACCGAAGGCTGCGATATTATTCTTCACCCATTTGATGGCAGCCGCCTGGTCGAGCCAGCCCTGATTGCCGTTGCAGCCGCCTTCCTTGGTGAGCTGAGGATGAGAGAAAAAGCCGAAGATTCCCTCACGATAGTTGGCTGTAACGACGATTATTCCGCCACGGCGTGCAAGGCGGAGTCCCTGATAACGAGCCTCAGAGCCACTGCCGGAAACGAGTCCGCCACCGTTGAAGTAAATCAGAACCGGGAGTTTCTCATTGTAATTCTTTGTAGGGGTCCATACATTGAGGTAGAGGCAATCCTCGCTCTGTCGTGGACCTTCGAACACCATGTCGCCAAAAGCGTTGTACTGTATAGGGTCGTTGCCGAACTGCTTTGCAGAGCGGACACCCTGCCATGCAACAACCGGCTGCGGAGCTTTCCAACGCAAATCGCCTACCGGTGGTGCAGCAAACGGAACGCCACGGAATATCTTTACCCCTGCGGAATCGATGCCTTCAATGATTCCACCCTCCACCTTTACTTGTGGACCTTGCGCCATTGCAGAAACGGTCAATAGCACCGAAATAATTGATAACAAGAACTTTTTCATAGTTTTATTTTGCTTTGCTTCTTATTACGATAACGAGAATCCAATAATTTTATTGTATTTGAGAATCAATAGTTCGGTAAAATAAGCATGGAAGGCGGCAAGCCACACATCTGCCGAACACGATTTGTCATCTCCTTTACGTTGAGTACTCCGTAGGCAAAGCCCTTGCGAGTGAGCTCGACAGGGAGGATGTCGTCGTACTTGTCGAAGACTGGTGTTTCCTTCGGGAAGACCAGTTCCATAGGGTCGAGAGGCTTTTGTATTTCATCCTTGAGGACGTTATAAAACTCATCGGGTGAGACGTCCATCGTGAACTGCATATAGTACGGGCGCACGGAGTCGAAGCCCTTCAGTCCGAGACGTGCCTTGCACCTTATCCGCAGGAACCGTTCCATGGCAAGGAAGGCATAGCTGCCGAGCCACGGAAAGAGGGCATACATCTTTCCTCCCAGCGGAAGCAGCCAGTTGACTCCCAGTCCCGACTTCTCCGCTGCGTCACGAGCCTGCTCCAGCCGAGCCTGTGCATGCGGCAACAAAACTCTATTATCTAATCCATCACCTTTAAAATTCTCTCCTCTAAGAATCTGCAGCATCTTCTCAAGAATCTTTGTATTGATGTCGCCGGGCTCATCGCCGAAATACGCAGGCACTATACCCTTGACGGGATGGCAGTAAACCACATGACGGTTGCGGTCGACTTCCTCGACAACCCATACCCGTCCGGCAATGGCTATCTTATCGCCGAGTGGTGGTGGTTTGACTATCGTTCCAAGTTCCCGTGACTCACAGCGGACTTTATATTCCTCATTCTCCTGAAAGACAGCATAGAACTTGAAGTTATTCACAACACGCTCGCCACGAAGCCCAACGATTAGTCCACCACGCTCAGTCGTTTCGATATGGTCAATCTTAAGCAAATGGCGGAGAAGGATCCGATAATCGTCCTGCGATATATTATGGAAATAGCTCAGGGTAAGCACACGCTGTGCCAGTTCGGCAGGGGTCATCTCCCCACCCGAAGCCAATGTCGCCATAGTCTGATGGTAGAGCAGCGAGTAAGGCAGGCGCCCCGTCCGTGGCGGTTCTACCCAGCGTTCCTTGATATACAGTTCGATGAGGGATATAGCCTGTAGCAGTTTCCAAGGGATAGTCTCCGGCATAAGGGTTCGCTGTTCAGCATGGTCCTCACGGATAACGAACCACATTTCTGACGGTGCACCACGTCTGCCGGTTCTTCCCATTCGCTGCAGGAATGAGCTGACAGTGAATGGCGCGTCAATCTGGAAGGCACGCTCCAGTCTGCCAATGTCAATGCCAAGCTCTAGTGTTGACGTCGTGCAGACAGTAGCCAGCGAGTCGTCACGTTTCATTTCCTCCTCGGCGCTCTCCCGATAGCTCGTTGACAGGTTGCCGTGATGGATAAGGAATCGGTCGGGCTCATGGAGAGCCTCACAATACATGCGGAGTGTGGAGCAGACTGCCTCACATTCCTCACGTGAGTTTGAGAAGATAAGGCATTTGTGTCCACGTGTGTTGTCGAAGATATAACGTAGTCCGGGATCGAAGGAAGACTCAGTTCCCTCGTTTCCGCCCTTTGCAGAATGAGAAGTAGATAACTCTGTGGCTGAGTCAGAGGTATTGCCGATTGGTTGGGCATTATATCCATCTCTTATTACAGAGCCGGTTATATATGAGTTATCAGTATCACTAACGACAGACGCTTTCCTGTTTCCTACTCTCGTCTGAGCAGTGGAATCTCTTGAAGCCTCATCAGAGGGTGCTTCATCAGTGGTAGTCTGTGGTCCGTTATTAAAGAAATGCTCCACAGATATTCTCCACTTTGAGCCCGGAGCCTTTATCCTTGGGATGACAGTGCCACGACCCGTTCCGGCTGAAAGGAAATGCCCAACAGTACGTAGGTCTCCGATAGTTGCCGACAGTCCAATGCGGCGGGGATTGACTCCTGCCATTCGTGACAAACGCTCTAACAGACACAGAGTCTGTCCTCCACGGTCGCCACGGAGGAATGAGTGAATCTCATCGATGACGACAAACCGCAAGTCGCCGAACAAAGCCGGTATCTGCGAATGACGGCGGAGAAGCATTGCCTCCAGGCTCTCAGGGGTTATCTGAAGGATTCCCGACGGATGGCGCATCAGTTTTTTCTTTTGTTCCTGTGACACATCGCCGTGCCAATGCCACACGGGTATGCCGCATTCCTTGCAGATGTCATTAAGTCGGGTAAACTGATCATTGATAAGTGCTTTTAGCGGGGCTATATACAGACAGCCGATAGTTGCCGGTGGCTGTTCCTGCATAAGGGTTATAATGGGAAAGAATGCCGCTTCAGTCTTTCCCGATGCTGTAGATGCCGAGAGTAGGACGTTGGCATCGGAATTGAAGATAGCGTCACCGGCTGCCGTCTGTATGGCACGAAGATTCTTCCAGCGCTCATCATAGATGTAGCGTTGGATTGCCGGTGAGTATCGGGAGAATATGTTCATATTGGATGATGGGATGAGGGGATGAGGGGATGATAGGATGAGGGGATGATGGGATGAGGAGACAGAATCATTATATCATCCCATCATCTCATCATCCTATCATCACCACTAAATTGTGAACTCGGCGAACTGGGAACTGACGGAAGAGTCGTCTTTCTTCTGCTCTAGTTCGGGCTTGGTATATGCGAAGGTGTCGCTATGAAGCAAGTCATTGATGTTGCTGCCGGGATTCTGGACAATGATGTCGAGCAATTCGATGAAGTCGCGGATAACCTCACGGGGAGTGATATTGTTGTCGGCTCCTATCCTGCCATACTCTATCTGAATGAATGTGGCAAGGTCTTGCTCGGTTATAGTGCGCTCATAGCCATAGAGCGAAGCATGAATGTCGGCGAGTTTCTCGGTCAGCACAAGCATTTCCTCGGCAGTCAATGGCTGGAGACGGAGCACCGGACCAAGCATGTCCTGATGACCTTCCTGTGAGAATTTACCTTCGGACAGACGGGAGCGGAGTGCCTCATAGCTGTAGATTCCACGGTGGCGATCCTCGACTGCCTGCGGTGTTCCACTCATGATTGTACCGATATACTGGGCTTTGCCTTGTAATGCGTCATTATACATAGTGAGGATTTTCTCATAGTTGTACTGTCGGGAAATGGCATTTGGAATCTTGTAGATGTTTACCAGTTCGTCGAAGAACACCATAAGACCCTGATAGCCAGCCTGACGGAAGAAGTAAGCGAAGAGCTTAAGGTACTCATACCAGTCATCATCGGTTATGATAACCGTCACACCGAGCTCCTGCTTTGCCTCTGTGCGCGTAGTATACTCGCCCCGGAACCACTTAAGAACTTTGCCTTTGAGCTCGTCATCGCCATCGGTGAATGCCCTAAAATATAATGTAAGGAGACGGGCGAAGTCGAATCCGTGAACAAGGTCTTGCATCTGGCGGACAACGCTGAGGATTCGTTCTTCGACAGCTTTATTGAACTCGGAGGAATCCATACTGATTCCACCTTCGGCAACAGCCGTCTGCACAGAGTTTATCCATCTGTCGAGAACCATTGTCAGCGCCCCGCCTTCAGGCTTTGACTTCACACTGAGATTGCGTATAAGCTCACGGTAAGTGGCAAGTCCTTGTCCGTTGCCGCCATGAAGACGACGCTCCGGCGACAGGTCGGCATCGACAACGACGAACTTCCTGTCCATGACATAGTTGCGGATGGTTTGCAAGAGGAATGACTTTCCTGAGCCATACTTGCCGACGATAAATCGGAAGGATGCTCCACCATCGCCTACTATGTCGACATCATGTAGCAGGGCTTCTATCTCCTTGCGCCTACCTACCGTTATAAATGGCAAGCCGATACGGGGAACTACTCCACCCTTGAGTGAGTTGATTATGCTTTGGGCTATTCGCCGTGGTATTCTTGTCTTATTGTTGTCCATTGTCATTGATGTATTCTTCTATGTCTTGACGGTAATCCTCAATCAGCTCGAGCCCGTCGCCGTTGTCCTCAAGGACTATATCGCCAATTGTGTCCATTGCCATATTGTTGATGTTCTCAACCATGACGCCTTCGGGGGTGTGGATGTCACGAAGATATTGTTGCCAGTCGCCACCGGAAAGGAACAGTCTCAGGAATGTCTTCTCCTTCGACTCGTCAGATTGGGGCTTTGGTTGCTGTTCTTCAATGGTCGCATTTAGAACATCGTCTTCCAGTTCTATTCCGTCGAGAAGTTTATCCTGCACGACACAGGCATCCTCACGGATATTTCCTAGTTTGCCGAAGTCTATCTTAATCTTTCTTCGTTCAGCCTCACGCTCAGCTTCTTCACGTCTTTCCTGAGAGTCCCATTCTGCAAGTGCCTTACCGATTGTCTGGCTGTAAGTTTCGGAGCTGTCTTTTGTTTTCAGTGAAGGCTTTATATTAAGGATGTTACGGAGCTGGCAGTCTATTTCCCTGAGGATTGACTTGAACAGCGAGCCGCCATTTCTAATCCGGGAAACGAACGTATCTCTTGTCCACAAGCCCCCACTGCATATATATCGATGGCGTGGCGAGATGTTTATCTCTGCATTGATGATTGGGTTTGGACTGTAGAATACAGCGTTCTGGAACATTGGCGTTTGCAGTCGGACGCGCTTGCCGAACAACAAAGTGGTTATGCTGTTGCCGTATTCCTGCTCTATCACTGGTATAATGGCACGAAGGGCTGCGGCTGTTCCTGCCAAGGCTTTATCCGGTTCTTTCCTGAAAAGGACTCCACCAAGCAGGTTGTATTTGCTAATCGAAGAGATAACTTCTACAAGAGCCTTATCGTCAACATCCTTGTATTTATCGATAGTCTCTGCTATGCCGTCACTGAGCTGTTCGTCGGGGAATATCTCGGCAAAATGTTCTTTCAGATTATAATAGACGACATAGTCCTTAATCCATTCGCCGACATATTTCTTCAGTTTTGGTTCCGAGGAATAGCCCGACATTAACTCCTGCAGAATCTCATAGCCTTCTTCCGGCGTCCTTATGCCAATCTGCATCAGCGTTTCATAAACATATACGAAGATATAGCTCAGGGATACATCAGGAAACTGACCGCGACGGAGCATCTTCCTTATCGTGAAGTAGCTCCTTATCTGGTCGACAGTCATACATCGGTAGGAAGGGAAGTAGTGGTTGAATGGTACTATCGGGGCATCATCATCGAAGTCCGCCATGAACAGAGCCTGCTCATAAAACGACTTTGTCATGGTTATCTGCCACGGCTGACTGTCGATCATGTTGAGCAGTTGCTGGATTCGGTCGGGAGAGTCAGGTGCTTTCCTCTGAACGTTCCACTGTTGCCACGACTCTTCTTCCTCAGGGGCAGGCTCATAGTAATCCCAACTATGAAGGCTTTCGTCATCGTCAATGGGATTGCCCTCATCGTCAAGATTGTCAGGCGGTCGCCACCCTATCGGTTCATCAGTGTAAAAGTCGTCCATCAAACATCCTCGCTAATCCCTACAAAGGTAGATAATTTTATTGGATTAGCAAAGGAATGTATATTTTATCTGTACCAATACTATATAAAGAAAATGGTTCTTCGTCACGATCGACGAAGAACCAAAGAAATATTATTTATCAATAAGTGCCTGACTTGCAGCATTGTAGCGGTCACCGGAGAGTTGAATGCTCTCTAGGTGCTCATCAATTGTCAAGTTTCGTGGTTGAAGCGGATAATCCGTTGGTTGGATGAACCGCGGAACTCTAGAGTAACGTCTCGAAGAGCCTCAACGTAAGGTCCGTCAATGAGTACATCTATATAAGGGAGATTTTTCTTAAGGCTCGGTGAAGCCTGAATCTCCTCAAGGGTAAAGCCGGTGTAAAGCCAAATGTTCTTCTTAGGGAACTTCTCCTTTATTTCTTTGCAAAGGGGAACGATTTCGTCGACAGAATAAAGTGGATCACCGCCGGAAAGAGTCAGTCCGTCAATGTAAGACTTCCCCAGTTCGTTGAAGAGGAAGTCACGGGCTTCCTTGTCGAACGCATATCCTCCATTGAAGTCCCACGTCTCAGGATTCTGGCAACCGGGACAACGGTGACGGCACCCTGCCACCCAAAGGGTGACGCGTATTCCCTCACCGTTGTTAACATCGCAACTTGTAATATCGTAAATACGCATAGTTACAGTTTCCCTTACATATTTTCGCGTGGTGCCGCAACCTTGGCCTTGCCCATGGCGAAACTACTGCCAGCACCTGCTGCCGATGCTATCTTCTTCATATCGGCAAACGACTTGATGTGCTTTATACGATCCTTGACCTCAGCCTGCTTACCGAGATTGAAGTTGTGATAGTCGGTTGTGAGATAACCTGTCACACGGCGGAGACGACGAATGTTGCGGCTTCCGCAAACAGGGCAAGCATCATTAATCTCATCGGTATAACCGCAGTCCATGCAAGTGTCGTTAGGAACATTGATGGCAAAGTAAGGAATATCCTTATCCATTGCGTAGTCGATGATCTTCTCCAGTGCCGGGATATTGTTCTTTGTTGTCGACGGAAGCTCAACGTATGTGATGCAACCGGCTGAAGAATATCCTGTGAGCTGGCTCTCAATGTCGATTTTCTCGAACGGGGTCATCTCCTCCCATACCGGGACGTGGATAGAGTTGGTGAAGTAGTCACGGTCGGATACATTCTTGATGACGCCATACTTAGCCTTGAACTTCTTCATAGCTGTGTAGCAGAGGTTCTCTGCCGGAGTGTAGTAGACTCCGAAGTTAAGTTTATACTGCTCCTTGAACTCCTTACAACGCTTCTGGAAGAGAGACTCAATGCGCTTTGCCAGTGCCATTCCCTCCGGAGTAGTCTGGTTCTTGCCGATAAGCAGCTGCAATGTCTCAGCAAGTCCAAGCTGACCGAGAGCCAGCGTGCCGTGCTTCAGGGCTGAGCGAGGACCTTCCTTAGGGTCATAACCGGCCATGACGTGGTTATCCCACATGAACGGAGCGGTCTTCGGATCCTGAGAGCAAATCCAGTTGAAACGCTCAATGAGTGAGTCCTTAGCCTCATGAATCTTCTTGTCGAGAAGGTCCATGAATGCCTCAACGTCACGTCCTGCCTCCATAGCAAGTGTAGGCATAATTATGGTTGTAGGGCAGATATTGCCACGACCATCCTTAAGCTGACCGAATCCGTTGATGTCCCATCCGTTTGCAGTGCGGCAACCCATTGTTGAGAAGTAAGTGCGTGGATCCTTAGGGTCATAGCCAGCGTTGCCACTCCAGTCGACATTAGCATAGTTAGGATACAGACGCTGAGATGTTGAGCGCATAGCGAGCTGCTTGAGGTCGTAGTTTGGAGTGCCCGGCTTATCGTTGACACCCTTCATATACTGGAATATTCCGCAAGGGAAGATTGGCGTGTTATGGTGGAAGCCGATACCCTCAAGTGAACCGAGGAGCAGGGCACGGGTAACGAGGCGGCCTTCCTCCAGTGTGCATGTTCCGTAATTAATAGAGGTGAACGGCAACTGGTCGCCCGAACGGCTCTGCAGAGTATTGAGGTTATGATACATAGCCTCGACAGCCTGGTGCAACTCATGGATAGTGTCACAGAGTGCGCTGTTATAGTATTTCTTGTCGAGATTATCCTTGTTGGCAAGTGTGAAGTCTTCCTTCTTCAATCCCGTCTTGGCAAAGAAGTCCTTCTTCACGTCGTCGCTCCACTTCTCGAAGTCGGAACGTGTGACGCCTACATTATCTTTATAAGTCTCATCATACAGCTTTACGAAGTCGGTCTCACCGTAGTCGATCTGGTCTCTTGCCCAAGCAGCAATGTAATGCTTGAGGAATGACTTACGGAAGTACGGCACCATTGTCCAGTCGAGGTGGGTGGCTGAAACACCGCCGAACTGGTCGAGGCTCTGCAACTGGAAGATGACGGCAACGAGCTGGAAAGCAGTGTTAATGCTTCCGGCAGCACGGACGTCTCCCTGACGTGTGTGGAATCCTTTCGACAGAAGGTCGTCGAACGGAATAGACAGGCAGTTGTGGAATCCGATGGCATACTTGTTAAGGTCGTGGATGTAGATCTCGTTGTTCTCATGGTTGCGGCGTGTGCGCTCACTCATGCAATGATCCAGTGCGTACTGCTTCTCATAGACGTTGGCAGCCTCACCCGAACGACCGCCACCGCTATACTCATCGATGTTGGCATTCTGGTTGACGACATTGGTTGCCATAAGCTTCTGCTCGTAAGCTTTCTTCACCCTCTGCTCACGCTCCAGCTTGTGCTGATAGCGGTACTCGCAGTAAGCAATGACGGCGCGGAGCTCACCCTCACGTGAAAGAACCTGAACAACAGTATCCTGAATGTCCTCAATGCCGAAGATATTCGTTGACGGCAAGTATTTCTCCTCACAGAGTTTGTACACCATGCCGGCATACTTCTTTGCTGTTGCCTTGTTGTCGCCCTCATGTTTAATAGCTACCAGGTCTTTTAGGATGGCGTTCTCAATTTTCTTCAGGTCAAACGGCACTACCTTGCCGTCGCGCTTTCTTACTTGAATCATTGCTTATATTTAATGTATTGACGTTTTACTTTTTGGAAAACTTTTCAGTTTTAAAAATCGAAAAAGTTTCCCGTTTTGGATAACTTTCCCCATTCTTGTTCCACAAAAGTTTTCCGTTTTGTTTGCTTTCCGACTGCAAAAGTAAGACAAAGTTGGCAAACGACGAAACGTTTTAACTACTTTTTTCAAACCTTTTTTGAGTTACTTCGAAAGTCTTCTGACATACAAACGATTAAGGCAAAAACCTGAGAATTTACTTTTATACGTCAATGCATTGTCCGCCTTTTCAGCACATTACATTTTTGCCTACTTTCAATAATGCATTGATAATGTGATAGCAATGGATATTTGACAATGCTTATTGTTGCGGGAAGCAGTAACTATACGTAAAATAGATTCGTAATTGGGTATAAAACAGACCGTAAAAGAAATCCGATTAGAAGCTAAAAGGTATCTTTTACGGTCTGATTTGGCACCTGTTAGAAACGTGTAAACTATTTTCTAAAGGAGAGATAGTCAGTGATGATAATTACTTCCGAAGCATCTTCTTGCCGTCGATGATAACAATGCCACGGTAGTTGCGGTCGACACGCTGACCGGCAAGGTTGTAAACAGGCGCATTGCCGTCGCCGTCCTTGTCGCTGCTGATAGCCGAAATACCATCGGTTACGGTAACCTCTTCGACACTGATGTTATCAAGGAAGATGTAGCTCTGGTTTGCAGGGCTGAATGCATGGAAGCCGATGAAGTAGAGACCATCCTCAGGAACAGTGAATGTCACGCTGTCGGTCTTGTATTCATCATAGTTAGGATTCATGTTCTCGATAAGCGTGGTGTACTTCGACGGGTCGAGCAACTTGCCGAAAGCAACGCCTAGGCACTCGGTGTAACGCTCGACATCACGCTTGCTGTCGAACTTCAGCTTGTAGGTCTTGCCAGCCTGAAGGGCGATACGCGGAGTGATAGCCCAGTCGTCTGCCTGGTTATAGCTGTTGATGTAGCGTGCGTAACCGTCCTTGCTGATCTGCCAGTAACCCTCATTGGCAATCACATAGCCCCAAGACTCCTCATAGCGCTTGTCGCCATTGAGGTCGAGAACATTGAACTGGTCGATGGCATCGTAGCCACTGAAGTCCTCAGTGTAAGGCAGAGTCTTGGCAGGACCGAGGTTGATGACGTTTGTAGTGTCGAGAGCCGACTCTACTGTACCATTGATAGCCTTGACGCTGAAAGAGTAAGCGGTGAAGTCCGATGGGTCAACTGTCACATTGAATGAGGTGTCAGTGGTCTGTTCAGCCTGACCCTCGACCTGATATTTCAGAGCACTGAAGTCGCAATAACCACCGTGGACGGTTGAGTCCGGACGGCTCCAAGATACGGTGATGGTTGAGTCGCCGGTGAGAGTAGCCTTAAGGTTGCTGACCTTTGAAGGCTGGTCGTAACCGACATATTTGATTATCTTTGCCTCAGGGCTGCGACCGGAACCATTGGATGTTGTAACGACGAACTCATACTCGCCGTTGGCGGCTACAGTGACAGGAGCGCTGACCTGCTCACCCGGAGCGCAAGTACCCTTGGCAAGAGTATCTGTTCCGGCTGTAACGACATAGTTGAGGTCCTCTACTGTGCTGAGGTCGTCGCCTGCGAAGGTCTTTGTAGGTGCAGTGAAGTCGATGTCGCCGGTGAGATTAGCATTCTCGAATGTGGCTGTAACGCCTGTTGCAGCTGCCGGAGCATCGTCCTCAGACTCTGGTTTCGGAATGTAAAGGGCTACAACCTGAGCTGTCTCCGGGAAGTCGCCAATCTTTGTTGCGGTATGGTTCTCGACGTCAACCTCATAGAGTGAGCTGACATACTTGATGTTCTTGCTGTCCCAGAAGTAGCCTGCCCAATACATCTTGTCGGTCTTCGGGTCGAAGGTAGCGCTCTGTACATGGTCGGAAACACTGAGTCCCTGGGCTGTCAGACCGAGGTCGCCGACGAGTGTCGGGCGTCCGTTGGATGCGTCAATCTTCCAGAGATTGCCACCGGCAGAGATAGCGTAGAGCTGACCTTCATTGCTGCAAGCGAGAGCATAGTAGGCTGTGTCAGTGCGGGCGATGTCCTTTCTAGAGTTGGTGGAATAGTCGACAGTACCAAATGAAAACTGGTTCGCGTCGTTGATGAAGAAGCCATAGACAGTATGTGTCAACGGATTCTCTGCCAGGTCGAAGGCACGGAAATTGTCGGCTACATCCTCAGGGCGCTTCACCAGTTCCCAGGTCTTGGTATTGTAAGTGTAGAGCTGAGTGTAGTTCATGTAGTAATAATCATCGAATCCATAATAGCAGAAGTGGTAGATGCCATCACTGGTGATGATTCCGTTGGCATTGGCAAAGAAGTTTGCGCTTGTAGGCGAGACCTGAGTGAACTGGATGTCGCTTGTAGCCTTGAATGACCGGACGGCGAACGGCTTGGAATAGTCAGAGAGTGCCGACCAGCTGTCCATTTCGATTACGTTGCCCCAAAGTGTAGGAACATAGTCTTCCTTTGCTCCGGCGGTCAGCACAGTGGCTCCGAAAAGCAAAGAGAGTAAAAATTTTCTCATACAATATTTATATTAAAAGTTATATTTTCCGTATCATAATGCAATAACGGGTTGCAAAATTACAAAAATATAAGCATATCTGTAACAAATACACAATAAATATTTTCAGGCCGAAGGCTATTCCTCGGCATTGTCGTCGACCATCTCCTGTATCTCGCTTTCGTCCATTTCCCTGTCGAGATGACCACGCCAGAGGTACTTGCGGGTTTCGTGGACGATGATTCCGTTAAGGGCAAGAAGGCTGATAAGGTTTGGAATTGCCATAAGGGCATTCATGCAGTCGGCGAGATTCCAAACAAGGTCAAGACTGACAATTGAGCCGACGAATACTGCTACAATATACAGTATGCGGTAGCCGTAGATCCATTTCTTTCCCTTCAAATACTCGACGGCACGCTCGCCATAATAGCTCCAACCGAGGATTGTGCTGAAAGCAAAGGTCAGCAGTCCGAACGTAAGCAGCGGAGCTCCTATATACGGTATGTTACAGAAAGCGAGGTGTGTCAGTTTTGCACCGTCGGTGGCGTTGATATTAGGGTCAGCTATGATACAGCTGACAACAACAAGACCGGTCAACGCACAGATGACAACGGTGTCCCAGAATGTACCGCTGGACGATACGAGTGCCTGACGGACAGGGTTCTTTGTCTTGGCTGCGGCTGCAACAATCGGCGCCGAGCCAAGTCCCGACTCATTGGAGAACAGTCCGCGGGCGATACCGTAACGTGCCGCAAGCATTATGACGGTGCCGGTGGCTCCGCCGGTGGCTGCCTTAAGGGAGAATGCCTCAGAGCAGATGAGTTTTACGGCAGGCCACAGATAGGTATGGTTTATACATAATATATATATACAACCGGCGACATAGAACAGAGCCATAAACGGGACGAGCGCGCTGCAAACACGTGCTATGCTCTTCACTCCACCGAGAATGACGACGGCTGTCAGTCCACAGATTATCGCTCCGGTAGCCCATGTCGGTATTCCCCACGATGTTTCGGCAAGTGTCGAGATGGCGTTTGCCTGAACGGTATTGCCGATTCCGAACGAAGCACAGGCTGTAAAAATGGCGAAGAGGACGGCCAGCCATTTCCAGCCGAGTCCACGCTCAAGGGCATACATAGGTCCGCCGAGCATTCGTCCGTCCTTGGCCTTTACCCGATATTTTATAGCCAGAAGACCTTCGGAATATTTAGTTGCTATGCCGAATACGCCCGTCAGCCAGCACCACAGCACTGCACCGGGACCGCCAAGGGCTACCGCCGTACCTACACCAATGATGTTTCCCGTTCCGATAGTGGCAGCAAGGGCTGTGGCAAGGGCTCCGAACTGGCTGACATCGCCGGTGGAACCACTGTCACGTTTGACGCTGAGCCTTATGGCTGTGAATATCTTCCTCTGTGGAAAACGCAGACGGATAGTCAGGAAAATATGCGTCCCCAACAGTAGGATAATCATCGGCCATCCCCAAAGAAAGCCGCTAATATGGGTCAGAATATCATTGATTGTCTGCATACTTAATGTTTAATTACGGGCAAAGGTAATAAAAATCCAGCATTTTATTGTCTATTTGCATTTATTTTTATTAATTTTGTGTCCAAATAAATCAAATAAGCAAGAGATGAGACGTATTCTGCTATTAGTGTTAGCCGGATTGCTTACTGTCGGACTGACGGCATGCAAGAACAAAAAGGAAAGCAACGATATAATAACAAAGATGCCTGCAAAGCCCAAAAAGCAGTCGGGACCGCTGACAATGTCGACAGGGGAGATCCCCACACGCACCATCAACTGGCTCGGTGGAACATACAAAATAAGCATCAAGCGTACTGCCGACAAGGGGTTGCATCTGTGTGAGGACGCCTCGGGCAATAAGTATTATGACAACCGTGTGCACCTTACTATCACACGGTCGGACGGTTCTACGTTTGTCGACAAGGACTTTACAAAGAGCGATTTCAGCAAATACGTTCCTGATAAATACTCGGAGAAGTGGGGATTGACGGGATTCAATTTCGATACTATCGATGGCGACAAGCTTGATTTTGCCATTGCCATCGGCTCTCCTGACGATATGGCTGACAATGAGTTTGTTCCACTGACACTTGTTGTCGACCGCAATGGTGGCACATCGGTGACTTCGCAGATGCCTGCCGGTGATGATGAAGAGGACGAGGAATAGTTCCCCATACGAACATCTGCAAATGTCTTAACATGTCCAGACATAATGACATAATGACAAAATCTTATTCTTGGACATAAAATTTCACTTTGGATCCTACGGATCACATATCCTTTAACAGATTAATTCCAGCAACGATATGTGTTCCGTAGGAACCAATAATAAAGCTTCTCTTTAATGATAATTTGTCATTATGTCATTTTGTCTCATAAATTATCTTTTGGACAATTACGAATATTCATAATAAAAAAGCCCATTCAAACTGAGCAACGTTTGCCAGTTCGAATGGGCTAAACCATATAAATTAAATCCAGACCAGATTAATTACTTCACGACATGCAGTGACTTGCCGCCCTTGCGGATGATGTATTGTCCGTGAGGCAGGGCATTCAACTTACTGTCGATGTCGGCTGCGCTGTACTTTCCAACGAGCATACCAGTTACAGTATAGACTGAAGCTAGGGCGTTGGTCTCGTCAGCATTGACATTTTGTATGCCTGTTGTAGGTCCATCAACGAATGAGAATCCGGAGAGATAGCTGTTGCGATACTCCGAATAGAAGTCTTCATCGTCAGGTAATGTCAGGTCAACCTCATATTTCCTTGACAGATCGGCATCAGGATAAGCTCCGGTGAATGTCACCTCAACTATCGAGTCATACGGAATTGTCTGAATGTCAGGAGTCAGCGTGCAGAGGGTTGTGTAACCATAGTTTTGCATTATCTCAGCATTGATGACTCCGTTCCATGTCCGTCCGGTGTTCTGTATGCGTGCCTTGAGGACGATGTTGTTGCGGTTTACATGATCGTTGTCAGGCACGAAGTGAGGCTTCTCGAGGATATAGAGGCGTGGATCACGGTCTTCGCCATTGAGGCAGACTGTGAAGTCGAGTGAACTGTAGTTGGAAGGAATTATCCAGCCATGGTCGTCGCCGTCCCTGTTGTCCTCATCGAAGAGAGTAACGTTGTATGTCTCACCATCAACGAGTGACGGGATTCTGCCGTGGAAGTGGACTTCAACGGTGTCGTGAGCAGGTATCTCAACGTAGGTAGTGTCCATAGTTGCGAAGACATTATAGCTATCGCCATCCTCATAGATGCGCGGAACGATGTGGCTCCTGTATGTTCCACCGTCATTTGCGATAGTGGCAACTAGCTCCATGTTCTTCGGATTGACATTGTCATTGCCTGTGGTGAAGTACATATCCTTTGTAACCTCTATCCGTCCGGGCTCCTCGCCACCGACAACTGGTATGTGGAGAGTATCGCTCAGACGTGTCCAAGTTTCATCCGAGCCACTGCCGTTGATATAGTAAAGGCGGAGAAGGTAGTCGTCGGTGCCATAGACATCGAGAGTCTGCTCAAACGTAAATGTCTTGTCAGCACCAGCAGGCAAGACGGCAGTTTGTGTTGTTGCGTAGTACGTATTACGGTTCTCCATCTTGTCGGGCTTGTTAAGAGCGAAGGTTAACTCGCCACTAGCCTCTCCGCCTGAGTTATGAACTGTAAAGGTAAACTTCGATGGTTTGCCGGAATATAGTGTATCACCCTCTAATTTCCAACTGCGAAGTGACAGTGCTGGCAGTCCTCCGGTGGTATAATATGCCGAGTCTGCAGTCACGATGATGTCGTAATAGCTTGACTTTCCGGTTGCGGCAAGTACTTTGTTATACTCGCCCTCGGCGTCAACGTCATTAATGTTGTATGCAAGATAAGCACGGTAGTTGCCCGGATTCAGGCTTGCCGGTACGGCAAATGGTAGTGTTTCCTTTGAAAGACCGTACATTGAATGCAAGAGAACGGTATCGGTACTTGTTGATGCAACTACATTACCAATGGTATCGGTTACATTGAAACGGAATGAAATAACCGCTGAATCATTCGACTCGTTATAGACATTCACAGCCGTGAAGTCAACGGAATCAGTGCGTTCGACTGCCTTTGAGAGGGTTCTTACGCCATCACTGACAATCTGGTAGCTCGGTTTGCTGCCTTCGACAGGCTTCTGGATTCCGCCAACGAAGTCCTGATTGTAGTTGAAACCACCAGAACCGGCTGATGCTCCGCCTGTTCCCTGGGCATCAGGGTCGAGTGCTGAAAGCAGGAAGTAGCCGTTGGAAGTGCCGCTCCAACCCCAGTTGATGTGGAAATATCCGTCGGAATTATAACCATCGCAGACGAAAGAGTGACCGCTTGCGCCTAAGAGTCCACCACCAGTGGCACCATCATAGACTACAGGACGGGCATTGTCAAGCTCAAAACGTACGAGCGAATCCCAATCGGCTGTGGTATAGTAGTCGCGCGAACGGCGGGTTACGCCCTTGTCATAACCGAAGTAATTGATGAGAGCAGGGGCAATGTCTGATGAATAAGCACCACTCGATTCGTCATAATCCATATTCAGCGCAACGCCGACCTGATAGAGCAATGTGCTCACAGCGTCCTTAGCTGCCTGCGGACTGGATGTCGTTACAACAGGAAGCATATCGTCCCACCTATAATATGTGGTATCGAAATTGGCTGAAAGCTCATATTGGTTGGTCTCGGTGGTATAGCTGTGTTGCCCCGTTCCATGCTCCGGCCAACGGTGGTAATACATAATCTGACCGACGGCGGTAGCGACACAACCTGTTGCTGAACCATTAGGACACTTGTTATTGTACGGTGCTGTCTGATCCCAGGCAATATCGCCGAGCAAAGGCAGGACACTTCCGGCTGCACGGCGGGGCGCCACATTGTTCTTAAGTGACGGATGGGAGGTAATCCAACTAATCTGACGGGCATATCCGTCGAGCCAAGCCTTCATGTTCGACGGTATGGCTTTCTCGGAGAACGAGCCGTTGTCGGCATAACCGAGAACTGTTGCTACACGGTCGTCGGCTGAAACAATAACATAACCGTCGTGTTGACCACGGTTGAAAACGTAGAAGAGATTCTCACCCGACTTAGCTTTGTCGGTGTAAGCGAGTTTCATGGTTGCGCCCGGAGCATGCCGCATGATAGCATTGCCGCCGAACTGCGTGGCAAGCCTGAGTGCCTGCTGTGGGCTGACAGGAGCCGCAAAGGTAGAAACGGCTGCCAGCACAAGGGCAACGAAAGTAATGATTTTCCTCATAAAAACTAGTATTTGGTTACTATGAGGCAAAGTTAATATAAATATACTTTATACTGAATATCAGTCAGATAAAGCATGCTCTCTTTCTTGAAATAGAGCATTGCGACGGAACTGAGACGCCGACATTCCGGTTATTTTACGGAAGACAACGGAGAAGTTGCCGCGCGAGCGGAAGCCAACACTCTCGGCAATGGCATCGATTGTGAGGTTGCCATAATGCTCAGTATCGGCAAGGCGGAGACAAGCCATCTTCACACGAATGTCATTGACGACGCTCTTGAAGTTGGTTCCATATATTCCGCTGATCATCTCGGAGACATAATGGCTGTTGCTTCCGACACGGGAAGCAAGCATGGAAAGCGAGAAATCAGGCGAGCAGACAAGCTCGTTGTCATCCAAAGCACGCTGAATCCGATACGTAAGGATTGCTTTGTTCTCATCGCTGAGACCACTATCCGAATGCTTATCGGCAGTTGCAGAGCCTGATTCGGCAATCGTTTCAGCCTGATGTCCGTCCTTTACCACTTCTATTGGCGGATTGAACTGCAAACGGAGCTTCCGCTCATGCTCATAGTCGTTTACCAGCTGCATATTCTTGTCATAGAGCAGCTTGATATACCGCCGTTGCTGACGGTTATGGCGATAAAGGACGATGATAAACACAAGCACAACAACGACCGCCACAGCCGCACCGGCAAGCAAAAGGACCATGTTATGATGCTGGCGGTCCATCCTCGAGAGCTCACCATTCATCGAATCAATGCGGCTTTCCAGCTGCTTTTGGCTGACATGAAGCAGACGGCTTCGGCGGGAGAACTCCATCTGGCTCTTAAGATAGAGGTAATTGTATTTGTCGGAACTTATCGAATCACCCAATGCCGAATAGAGTTCAGACAGCTTCCGGTAAATCTCTACAAGTCCATCCTCGATGTTTGCCTTCCTCACAACAGGCAGAGCTGCAAGCAGTTCTGACACGGCAGACTTCAGATTACCGTCCATCCGGTAAGTATTAGCAAGCCAAAAGCGCACCATCAAGTCGGAGCGGTCACGCAGGTTAACCTCCTGATAGTCATTATCCGTGAGCATCTGGCGGAAATAACGGCGTGCCCCTTCGGTATTGCCGTCAACGAGCTGCACCATTCCCAGCACCATATCCCGATCGAAATGGGAGAACTTGTCAGGTCTTCTCTTCAGAAAACCACTCATATACTCTATCTCCGGACGAATTAAATCGATGCGCATGGAATCAAGGACAGTCGAAGCCATATTCGTGAAACAAGACGTCAGGGCATACCCATAGCCCTCTTTCTTGGCAAGGTTGAAACCCTTGCGAAGCAAGCTCATAGCCTCAGCGTCATAAGAACTTTGCTCCACGAAGTTGGCATAAAGCATCCTCGCGCACCACTTATCAATATAATTGTAGATATTTATCTCATCGAAATGGTTAGCATCGCAAATTCTCTGAGACTTATCGAGATAATCAATCGACTTACTATAATCATAGAAGTAAGTCATATACATGTAGCCCATCATCTGATATGAATGGGCTACATGTTTAAGATCGGACTTCTCCGGGTCGCGCTCATATCGGCTTACAACCGCAGAGAGACATATAAACGCACTGTCCTGCATGCCCTGCTGATGGAGCAAGTCGCGCGACATCCTCACAAGAGTACTGTCGGGCTTGCTCAACAGCTGGCGATAATACGGCTGAGTGGCACCTGCCGCAGGCAATGCTGTCAACAGCAGGGCTACCAGCGAAACACTGGCTATAACCTTATTATATAATGTATAGCCTTTCAATTATCAGATTACTTTACCGTAACCTTTGTTACACGACCCTTCTCGTCACGGACTATATAGAGTCCCGGACGCAGGCTGATGCTGTCGATTCTGTCGGCAACAGCTACCGGCTGACCGCCAACGGTGTAGACACTGATACGACCATTGAGACCGTTAGCTCTGATGGCATTGATAGCGTCGACTTCCTTCTTCGGTACAACGTAAGTGAAGCTGACAGTGTCAGAAGTAATCATCCTATCAGCCGAGACGTAAGCCCAGACTGTTATAGAGTCAGAAACACCGGTAATGTCAATCGGAGCTGAATACTCAGTGAATGCCGCCGTGCTGTCGGTAGTGTACCAGATGTGTCCTCCATCGACGTTGGTAGTGATGGTAATCGATACCGAATCGTCACTTACAGCGATAGTAGGAGCCTGGCAGACTTCCATCTTCGTGAACTCAACCGATATAGTATCCGAGTTCAGGTAAGCGCTGTTCGACGCTCTGTAGTAAGCCTTCACAACGGTTGTACTGCTGATGGATACCGGATTATAATATCTGCGGAAATTGCGGGTGTTGGCACCGAGCGCATAATAAATTCGTCCACCCTCACCATCGGCAGTCATTGTTATCCGAGTAGAATTAACGAACAGAGTGTCACCGGTGATAATAGGAGGAGCGAGCTTCTTCTGCTTGACGAACAATACCGAGTTGACGCTAGATGTATCCTTGCCCTCACGCCATGCGTAAGTATAAACCGTTGTCGAATCATCGGTAATAGTGAACGGCTCAATATAGTCTATCCAGTTCTCATTATCAGTAGAATAACGGATATATCCGTAAGTAGCCTTCAGTGTGACAACAGTAGAGTCACGGAAGTACTGGGTCTTGTTAGAGTTGGCTGAAGCAGCTATCGGAGTAGCCGAGATGCTTGGAGCCGGGGTGTACATCGTGTCAACCGGGTTGAAGAGAAACGACACTGTAGAGTCGGCACTGTTCCACTTGATATTGTAAATCGGCTTGGCGTATTTTGTAGTACCGTCCTGCTGAGTATTGTAGAAAGTCAGACTAGGCGACGTATATGCCGTGATACTGTCTTTCCTATTGTACGGCCACAGATTATTAGCCTCCGAGTAACTGCTGGTGCTGTTGTTGGCAGGAACAAGAATCAAGTTAGAGTGACCATTGCCGCCATACGAACTTGACGGGGTGTTCACGGCGTTGCTCTCCCAAACAGACTTCGAATAGTTCACATGCAGAACCTCCAGACCCTGTGCAGGAATGTAAGTATCCCATCCGTCCTGAGTGCGGTTCTCCAGAAGGAAATACTCCTGTGCGTCGGGATTAGCATTGTGGCGCAGTCTGTCGTTATAGATAACGTAAGCATTGCCGCCGTGGCGGGTCGACTTCAGACCTGTGATGGTATCGTTCATCTCCTTGAACTCCTTATAGTCAATCCATCCGGCAGCCCACTTCTCGTAAGCTGTATATCCGGTCGGAACCCAACCGATTCCGTTAGGACCACCGTATGAGCCCGATGCGAGAATCGACCAGCTGCCCATGTCGGCAGCACCGCTATAGTCGGTATTATAAAGGTCAGGGAAACCGAGACAGTGGGAGAACTCATGGGTCATGGTACCCATACCCTGCGGACGGTCGTCACCATAATAATACGAACCGCCATAGAGCTCGTTACCGTAAGCGAAAGTATTTATCTTTATGCCATCGAACACCATATCGTATGTAGGATAGCCCATCGAGCCATAATAGTTGTTATAGTCGTCGAAGTTGGTCTGAGCCGGCCACAGAGTCGAATTGCTTCCACCTGTTGCCTGACCGTAACCGGCATAGATAATGTACAGGTTTTCGACCTCACCGTCGCCGTCCCAGTCATATTCAGCCCAGTCGACATCGTACAGGCTGTCAGCCTTCGTAATAGCCTCATGTGCGAACTCCCAAGGATTCTCGTCGTTAGCATCCCCGGAACTGCCACCATAATGGCTGTAGTTGTAGTCCATCTCGATAGGGCCGACAACATCGAATGTCAGGTCGAGCAGTCCGTGGCTCTGGTCCTTGAAGTAGTCGTGGATAGAACCGATGGCGCCTTCCTCATTGGTGTAGCCTTCCTCGTTGACCATGTCCCAGTAGTAGGTAGAGTCATGACCGGCAGCGAACTTCTTGTTAGGGAATTCCGTAAGGATAACTATACTCTTGTGCTGACCGGTGATGTCACGATGGTCCGACGAATAGAACGTAGCGACAGAGTCGGAGTCAGCCTCAGCACGGCGCATCTTCAGCGGGCGTGTCGGGCGGAACAGATTCTGGTTGATGTACGGGCGCAGGCGCTCAACACGCTTTACCGAAGCAGTGCTTGCCAGCTTAACCTCACTGGCTGTGCGGTCGGCGGTGTTGTGGGCCAGGACATTAGAGCGGCTCATACCGAATCCGATAGCGTCGGCATAGTAATAAGCGTTGTTGGACTCCAGGACAGGCACGCTGTCCTCAGTAACGAAATAATGCAGGCGTTCGTCGCCGACGAGCATCAACCTGAGCTGGGTTCCGTCAGGCTGGCTGACAGTCCTCCAAACACGTTTAGCAGGAATAGCGAGTGCCGCTGTTGCCGTTGCTATCATAAGAACGGCGATAAGAAGTAATTTCCTCATTAGTAGAAACCTTATGAATAAACGTAGTTATCCTTTAATTTTTAGAAAGATGTTTTTTATTCTCAGAGTGCAAAGGTAGTTTAAATTGTTTAATTAACGAAATAAAAATGCAATATAAATGAGTTAATTATAAAAATATCCGTACTTTTGTAAAACAAATGAAAGAATTGTCCATACTCATACCGACATTTAACGACGAGTGCACGACGCTCGTCCGCGGTTTGCTCGACCAGTGCAACAGTGTTTTCGGCGGCAAAAGCGCAGTCGGCGACAGTCCTTTCGAGATAATCGTTGCCGACGACGGTTCAACCGACAAGTCCGTCACAGCCGCCAACAGCGCCATAGCCACCCTTCCCCATTGCCGGTATATTCCACGGGAACGGAACAGCGGGCGTGCCGCCATCCGCAACTTCCTGGCCCGTGAGGCTTCCTACTCAAATCTCCTGTTCATCGACAGCGACATGACAATAATCCGTAACGACTTCATCAACAAGTACATGGCGTCGGCTTATGGAACCGATGTCATCTATGGAGGCTATGACGTACCTCGCCAGGAAGCCTTCGCCGACAATCTCCGTTACCGCTATGAGCGTGCCTGCCGCCATGACCATACAGCCGAGAAACGCCGCCTTGCGCCCTACTCCGACTTCCACACCAGCAACTTCATGATACCACGGACGGTGATGCTCGCCCACCCTCTCGACGAGCAGTTCCGCCATTACGGCTATGAGGATGTTGCCTTCGGCGAGGAGTTGAAAGCGGCAGGAGTGGCCATCAGCCATATCGACAACCCGATGGGCTTCTGCCGTTTTGAGTCTAACGCGGGGTTCATCAGCAAGACAGAGGAAGGTCTCCGCACCCTGGCAGAGTTCCGCATGCGGCTGGAGAGCTATTCCCGTCTGCTTGCCGTTGTCAGCAAGCTCGACCGGTGGCACGTCACTCCACTCGCCGGCCTTATCCTTAAGCCTTTGCTCCCAACTATCCGTAGGCAGTTGTCCGGTAGCAAATCCTCACTGTCTCTGTTCAAACTCTACAAGCTGGGCTACCTCATTACCCTCCTGCACCCATAACCAACAGTAGGGTCAAACATATACGGTCTTATATAGAACAATCAATAAGTCGCGAATAAAAATTTAAAATATATTCATCTGAAAAAGTACTACAACTACAAATATGCTGTACAACAGATTTTTGCTCAATGAATTACAAATTATTGCTAAAAAAGTGTCAAATATAAAAGAAAAATAGGATAAACGTTTGCGCAATAATAAATTTATACCTATCTTTGCACATGTGATTGAGAGATAAAATAATAAAAACTGAAGAAAAGAAAGGGTTATCTAATGGCAAAGAAAGACTATCCACAGATTTACGTGGAGTATGAAAGGGAAGAACCCGCTAAGACAACATCACATGATGTAATGGGCGGAGAATTATGGTATGATTGACAATTATTTCACTATATGTGATCCCCAATGACGGTCGCTAAACTCAAAGAGTTCTGCGACCGTTTTTCGTTTCTGCCACATTGAACGGGTAGACATACGGGGCCACCCTTGTAACTCATTGATAATCAACGCCGTTCTAATTGGGCATCTTTTAGCTTGTAAAAGATATCCAATTACGAGCTAAAAGATGCCCAATTAGAAGTTAAAAGATGCCGAATTAGAAAGCAAGTAACGGCATATTGCAAATCAAACAGCCATTAATGCCGGGCATTACAGCTTTTTAATCTGGCATTAAAGTTTTTTACACAAACCCTTTATCCATTGATAAAGGAAAGAAATACCTTTGCATCCGATTAGAACGAGTTATAAGAAAAATAATACATTTTCGTAATGGAAAGACAAGTATTCCAAACCGATTCGCGCCGCAGATGGCGCCGGTTCAAATGGACGATGCGCTTCTTTGCAACAATCTTCATATTGCTGCTTGCAGTCTTTATCACAATGTTCGCAATGGAGGGAAGTCCGAACCTGCCTTTCCGTCATGACTATCGCAGTGCGATGACAGCCTCCAAGCCGTTCATGAAGGACAACAAGGCGGCACGCTCATACAAGGCAACACGCGACAAGCTCCTTGACGCGCGCCTGCACAATAACTATATGGAGGACTACCGCCATGACCACCGCTTCGTAGGCCACGGCGACAAGGTTACACAGAAATTCATCAACGAGTGGGACGACCCAAGGATAGGAGTACGCGCGGCATGGTACGTCAACTGGGACAGCCATTCGATGACATCCCTGAAATGGGGCATGAAGCACCTGAACATGATTATCCCGGAATGGTTCTTCATCAATCCATCAACCGACCGGCTGGAGGTGCGCGTCGACGAAAAGGCACTCCGCGAGATGAGAAGCACCGGCATCCCGGTCATGCCGATGCTGACCAACAACTACAACGGGGAGTTCAATCCGAACGCCATCGGCAGGATCATGAGCAACAAGGCGAAGCGCGCGCAGTTTGTCAAGAGCATGCTCGACGTTTGCAAGAAATACCACTTCCAGGGCATCAACATCGACCTGGAGGAACTGAACATCAATGACAACGCCCTGCTGACAAACTTCGTGGCGGAGCTGTATCGCACCTTCCACGCCAACAACATGTACGTCACTCAGGACATAGCGACATTCAACGAGGACTACGACTTACAGCAACTGGCACGCTACAACGACTACCTCTTCCTCATGGCATACGACGAGCACAACTCCACAAGTGCAGCCGGCGACGTGGCATCGCAGCACTGGATAGAGCGCGCTACCGACTGGGCGGCAAAGAACATCCCCAACGACAAACTCGTCCTCGGCCTCGCCTCCTACGGCTATGACTGGGCAGCGGACGGACAGTGCAACACGGTGTCGTACGACCAGGCCATTGCCAACGCCTACGGCAATGACTCGCAGATATACTTCGACGACGACACCTACAACCTCAGCTACTCTTACTACGATGACGACAACGAGCTGCACAAGGTCAGCTTCACCGATGCCGTGACAACGTTCAACAACATGCGCTTCGGAACCACATACCATCTGGCGGGCTTCTCGCTGTGGCGGCTGGGCACGGAGGACTCGCGCCTGTGGAACTTCTACGGCAAAGACATGTCATGGGAACAAGTGAAGAGATGGGACCTGAACAACATTTTCGCCCTCAGCGGATACAACGACGTCAACTACGTGGGCTCAGGAGAGGTGCTCAGCGTACAGTCAGAACCGCATCCGGGAAAGGTGGCCATCAGCGTGGACAACGACGACGAGCTTGTCGAGGAGGAGAAATACCTCGCGCTGCCATCGGCATACACGGTGAAGAAGCTCGGACACTGTGGTCCGAAGGACCTTATCCTGACTTTCGATGACGGACCGGACGCACGATGGACGCCACAGGTGCTCAAGACGCTGAAGCACTACGGCGTGCCGGGAGCATTCTTCATGGTAGGACTGCAGATGGAGAAGAACCTGCCGCTGGTGGAGAAGGTCTACGAATCCGGAAACACCATCGGCAACCACACCTTCACGCACCACAATGTCATAGAGAACTCCGACGACCGCACATACGCCGAGCTGAAGCTTACGCGCATGCTCGTAGAGAGCGTTACCGGACACAGCACCACGCTCTTCCGCGCGCCTTACAACGCCGATGCCGACCCAACACAGCGCGAGGAGATAGAGCCGATGATACTCGCCAGCCGGCGCAACTACCTCTTCGTTGGCGAGGAGGTGGACCCCAATGACTGGCAACCGGGAATAACGGCGGATGAAATCTACCGCCGCGTCATCGACGGCGTGCACCACGGCGACGGACACATCATCCTCATGCACGATGCCGGTGGAGAAACGCGCAAGCCTACCATGGAGGCACTGCCAAGGATCATTGCCACCCTGCAGCACGAAGGCTACAGGTTTATATCCCTGGAGCAGTACTTGGGCATGTCGCGCGACCAGCTCATGCCTGCCATACCGAAGGGAGAGACCTACTATGCCATGCAGGCCAACCTCACGCTGGCCGAGATAATATACCACGCCGGCGATTTCCTCACGGCACTGTTCATCGTCTTCCTCGTACTGGGCTTCATGCGCCTTGCCTTCATGTACTTCCTCATGGTGAAGGAGAAACGCGCCGAGAGGCTCCGCCACTACCCCACGCTGACAAAGGGAAACGCGCCACGCGTCTCGATAATAGTACCGGCATACAACGAGGAGGTCAACTGCGTGCGCACCGTCGCCACGCTGCTGAAGGAAGACTATCCGTCGTTCAACATCATCTTCGTCGACGACGGAAGCAAGGACCACACGCTGCAGCGCATGCATGAGGCTTACGACGGCAACGACAAGGTGATAATCCTCGGAAAGGCCAACGGAGGAAAGGCATCGGCACTGAACTACGGCATCGAGCACACAGACGCCGAATACCTTGTATGCATCGATGCCGACACGCAACTGCGCCCCGATGCCGTGAGCAAGCTCATGCAGCATTTCCTCCTCGACACCTCTCACCGCATAGGAGCCGTGGCAGGAAACGTCAAGGTGGGCAACCAACGCAACATGCTCACACGCTGGCAGGCTATAGAGTACACCACGAGCCAGAACTTCGACCGAATGGCTTACTCCTACATCAATGCCATCACCGTCGTCCCCGGAGCCATAGGAGCGTTCAGGAAGGAGGCAATAGTGAGTGCGGGCGGACTGACCACCGACACCCTTGCCGAGGACTGCGACCTCACCATGCGCATCAACGAGGCAGGATACGTCATAGAGAACGAGGGACGCGCCGTGGCAATGACCGAGGCCCCGGAGAACGTGCGGCAGTTCGTCAAGCAGCGCGTGCGCTGGTGCTTCGGAGTGATGCAGACATTCTGGAAGCACCGCTCCTCACTGTTCAACCCGAAGAAGAAAGGGTTCGGACTGTGGGCAATGCCGAACATCCTCATCTTCCAATACATCATCCCGACATTCTCGCCGCTTGCCGACATCCTGATGCTCATAGGACTCTTCTCAGGCAATGCCATGCAGATATTCCTCTACTACCTCATCTTCCTCGTCGTCGACGCAAGCGTCAGCATCATGGCATACATCTTCGAGCACGAGAGCCTGTGGGTGCTGCTGTGGATAATACCGCAGCGGTTCTTCTACCGCTGGATAATGTATTTCGTCCTCTTCAAGAGCTACATCAAGGCTATAAAGGGCGAGCTGCAGTCGTGGGGCGTCCTGAAACGCACGGGGCACGTGAAGGAATGACGGTTTCCGAACCATCGTCTCCCCCACCCTCAACACTAAACAATGGCGCACCCATAGTCTAATAGGAGCGGCGAACTCCGATTCGCCGCCCCTACTTTCCGTGGATGACTGTCCCACACAGAAGCACAGAAAGCACAGACTTTCAACAGAGAAATGATTGATAGTTATATCAATATAAATATGTAAACGTAATTGATCTTTTTTGATCATTTTTATTAAACTTTGATCTATTCGATTCAAAGTGGAAAATTAGTTGTTACTTTGCTCTTCACTTAATGAAGATACAGATGATACGTAGCAACAAAACAAAACCTTTTATCAAGTGGGTAGGTGGAAAGACACAACTGCTAAATCAACTGGATCAATTTCTTCCCGAAGCAATTTTCCATGAGAAATTTACTTATATAGAGCCTTTCGTCGGGGGCGGCGCAATGCTTTTCCACATACTCGGCAAATTTAAGAATTTCAATCGAATTATAATAAATGACATAAATGAGGACTTGATTAAGTCCTACATTAACATCAAGGAAAATCCCTCACAGTTGATTGATGGGCTAAAGAAGATTGAGACCGACTATCTAGGCACTGCCGAGCAAGACCGCAAAGAATTCTATCTTGACATCCGTTCTCGGTTCAATAGGAAAACTGTTGATGACATTACAAATACCGTTTACATGATGTTTCTCAACCGCACCTGCTTCAACGGGCTTTATCGTGTCAACCGTAAAGGCGAATTCAACGTTCCTTTTGGCAAATACAAGAACCCACGGATATGCAATCAAGAGACAATCATAGCAGACAGCCGTGCTCTGAATTCTATTGACATAGATATTATCAATGACAGTTTCGAAACAACAAAGAAGTACATTGATAGCAACGGACTCACATTCTTTTATTTTGATCCACCATATCGACCTTTGACTGAGACATCCAGTTTCACTTCATACTCAAAGGGAGACTTCAACGATGACGACCAAATAAGACTTGCCGAGTTCTGCAAAAGCATAGACTCTAATAAATGTTTGTGGATGCTCAGCAACTCTGACGGCAAATCTAAGAACCCTGACGATGATTTCTTCGACAATCTTTATGACGGTTTTAGTATCAACCATGTATCTGCTTCACGCTCAATCAATGCCAATCCCAACAAGCGCGGAAAACTAACAGAACTGTTGATACATAATAAATATAAGTTAAACAATTTTCTTTTTGAAGCCGTATGACAAGCAATAATAACAATAATGGATTTGAGACGTTTCTTTCACAACTGAAAGAAACCAATGCCACATTGGACTTCTTTTGTGACTTTAATAAGATTGAAAAGAATGTCCAAAAGGTTGAGTTCAATTTAAACAAACTGAACTACCTTATTGGTAAAGATAATATGGAGGAAGCCATTCGCTTCGTCTGGGAACAGGATCCTTCTGCATTTTCTGTTTTAGACATTATTATTGCAGTTCGAAAGAAAGACAAAAAGAAAGTTATTGACGACAAGGGAAATGTCACATTAATTGAAAACTATTTTGATTCTGTAGATAGTGTTATTACATTCATTAAGGAAACAGGATTAAAAGAAGTATTTCAGTCACGACAAATAAAGAATCTAGTTGATTATGTTTTCGGTGTTGAGGTAGGTCTAGATACCAATGCCCGCAAAAATCGTAGCGGTGAATTGATGGCAGACCGAATAGGAGACATATTTGACTTAAATGGTATACCATATACACGTGAGGTCAATTCTACTGTTTTCCCAAGACTAAAGATACTTGGCAAGGACAAGAAGAGATTCGATTTCGTTGTCACGACAAGGGCAAAGACCTACTTGATGGAAGTTAATTTCTATAGTGGAGGTGGCTCTAAGTTGAACGAAGTTGCCCGTTCTTATTCTGACATTGGACCAAAGATAAACTCTTTGCCTGAATTCGAATTTGTATGGGTAACCGATGGACAAGGTTGGTTCTCTGCTAAGAACAAACTTGAAGAAGCTTACTCAATAATTCCAAACATATACAATCTTACTACTATTAACGACTTCGTTAATAAAGTTAAATCAGAGCTATGATTAAAAATAAATACTACCATAAAATCGACTTAAAGCCGTTACTAGACAGATAGATTTAAACAGCTAATGAATAAAATAGTCCCATATTTCAAGTCAGACGATCAAGCCTTTACACTATTAAATGGCGATTGCTTTGAATTGCTGAAGCAGTTCGATTTTAAGTTTGACATGATATTTGCTGACCCACCGTATTTCCTGTCAAATGGCGGCATAAGCTGTCAGAGCGGGAAAGTAGTGAGCGTAAACAAGGGGGAATGGGACAAGGGCTTGTCACCGGAAAAGATGCATGAGTTTAACTACAACTGGTTAAAATTATGCCGTAAGAAGCTAAAGGAGAATGGAACTATTTGGATTTCAGGCACATATCACAATATCTTTTCTGTGGCAACATGCCTGCAAGAGCTTGGCTATAAGGTGCTTAATGTTGTGACTTGGGCTAAGACAAATCCACCACCAAATATCTCGTGCCGTTACCTCACTTATTCAACAGAGTTTATTATTTGGGCAAGGAAGAATCCAAAGGTTCCTCATTATTTCAATTATGATGTGATGAAGGAAATTAACGACGGCAAGCAGATGACTGATGTGTGGCGGTTGCCCGCCATTGCCCGTTGGGAAAAGTCCTGCGGCAAGCACCCTACTCAGAAGCCACTGGCAGTGTTATCGAGGATAATCCTTGCATCGACTAAGCCCAATGCATGGATTCTCGACCCGTTTGCGGGCAGTTCGACAACCGGAATTGCCGCTAATCTTCTTGACCGAAGATACCTGGGAATTGAGAAAGACAAGGGATTTGCTGATATGGGTGTTGCGAGGAAGCATGAGATTGAGTCGATAAGTATTGCCAACAGCTATAGGGAAAAGATTCACGACATAGCCAAACTGGAAAAGGCTAGCAAGGCTATGCCTGATTTGTTTGCCTCAGAGCCATTGGCCGATGATTATCTGCCATTCATAGAATAGATACCCTAATAGGCACAGATGCACAATATTTCTTCTCGGCGGTTCGGAGACCGCCGCACCTACTCGTCCTTGAAGAGCTCGCCCTCGACCCACCGCGGCTGGCGATCGGCAATCTCATCATCGAGGGTCGAACGGGAGACGGACAGACCAAGCAGTCGGACGGGGTTGTTGGCATAGTCGATGCCACCCATAAGCTTCTTAGCCAGAGGCAGGATGTCATCCTTGGTTTTCAGCCGATGGTCGACAGTCATGGAACGCGTTATCTGTGTGAAATCGTGGAACTTAACCTTCAGTGTCAGTGTACGTCCGTCGAAACCGCTGCGCTTTATCCGCTCGACAAGTTCGAGTACAGTGTGATAAAGCTCAATGACAATCTTCGAACGTTGGCGTATGTCCTCAAGGAAAGTCTGCTCACAGCCGACACTCTTCCGCTCACGCTCGGTAACAACGGGGCGGTCGTCGATGCCACGGGCGAAGTTGTAGTATATCCCGCCAGCCTTGCCGAAGACTTCTTTCAGGTGATGCAGCGAGACACTCCGCAGCTGCTCACCGTTGAATATTCCCATCTTATGCATGCGCTCGGCAGTCTTCGGACCCACGCCCCAGAAGTCCTCGACGGGCAGATGGGCTATGAAGTCGAGCGCACGGTCGGGATGGACGGTGCAGATACCGTCGGGCTTGCGGTAGTCCGACGCTATCTTTGCAAGGAATTTGTTGTAGGATATTCCGGCGGAAGCGGTAAGCGACGTGCGCTCCCGAATCTTCTGCTTTATCTCCCTGGCGATGTCGACAGCAAGGTCAATGCCTTTCTTGTTCTCGGTAACGTCGAGGAAAGCCTCATCGATGGAGATGGGTTCCACGAGGTCGGTATACTCATGGAATATCTCGTCGACCTGATGGCTCACCGCCTTGTACTGCTCGAAGTGGGGCTTTACGATGATGAGGTGCGGGCAACGGCGTTTCGCCATTGCTATCGACATAGCGCTATGGACACCGAAGGGACGTGCCTCATAGCTCGCCGTCGATACCACGCCACGCGGTCCGTCGAAGCCGACAGCAATGGGCTTGCCACGCAGCCCGGGGTTGTCCCGCTGTTCGACCGACGCGAAGAACGCATCCATATCGATATGTATTATCTTCCTCACTTACATTTCCCCGGATTGTTGACTGATTAAGAGGCTATTCCACCTTGTCGATGTCGACGAACTTGCCACAGCGTTCACGGTTCTGAACCATGTTGACGAGTCGCTTCTGATGCTTCATTGACACCCATTTGCGCATGAAGACGTTAGGAATATCCACTCCGACGGCAATCATTATCAGGATAAGGCTGCCCTTGATGGCGTTGCTCGTGGCAAAGGTCACCTCGCCGACGACACCCTGCATGTCGATGAACCCGTAGAGGGCACGGTACATTAAGACTCCCGGCACCATTGGAATGACGGCAGGGATAGTGATGCACTGGTGCGGGGTGCGGATGACATGGCACATCTTGATGTTGATAATGGAGATAAGGGCTGAGCCACAGAGGGTTCCGATGATTGGTCCGTAGTCGAGTCCGATATTGCCCGACGACGGTCCGAGGTTGACGAAGTTGCGGAAGCATACGGCGATGATACCGCCGCAGGCTATCCACGGCTGGAGCCTCAGTGGTGTGTTGAAGATTGTGGCGAAGCCCATTGCCGATATGGCAGCGGCTATGCCGTACTCAATGAATGTGTGGTGTGGGGTCATGCTGAGGGTACGGACGAAGTTGTCGATACCGCAGAACTTTATGGCGACGGCTATACCGAACGACATGGCGACAATCATCAAGAGGGTGTTCGTTGCCCTGACGAGTCCCGTTTCAATATGGTTGTCGAGCATATCGCTGACGAAGTTGATAAGCGGTACTCCCGGAACGATGAACAGGGCGCACGCCATAAGCGGATGCCACGGGGTCGACGACAGGAGGAACGACAGCCACGGAGTTGACGAGACAAAGGCGTTGACGGCATTGCCCGGGACGCTGATGAATGTCGAGAGCCATGCTATGATGGTCGATACGAAGGCGGCAACGGCTATGTCGAAATAATTGTTCGACCCCTGGGCGTTGAGCCACATCTTCAGACGGTTGCCGAGGATGGCTGCTATAGAGGCATAGAAGAATGCTGTCCAGTCGCAACCGAACTGTATGCAGAATCCGCCGCAGGCAAATCCGGCACAGATGGCTACTGCCCAGTCGCTGTAGGTACGCTTGCGGGTGCCCACCCAGTTGAGGGCGTTCTCATAGTCGTCGAGCGAGTAGTCACGCCTGAGGGCTCGCCATGTGAGCTTCGAGATGTCCTGAATGGCTGCCATGTCGATACCGTGCTTGTAGCAACGGCGCATCTGGACGAAGGAGTGGTGCTCGTCGCTGAAGCTGACGGTCAGCATGTAGTAGTCGACGTAGATGTGGATGTATTCCGTCTTGAATCCGAGGAATGCGGCAGCACGGTGCATGTTGCGGACTATGCGGCTGGTGTCGGCTGAGCTGTCGACGAGTATCTGTCCGGTACGAAGAAGGAGGTTCATACGGCGGCGGATATTGTGCACGGTCTCTCTGGAATGAGCCGTTGTGCCGGCATTGATGCCCTTACAATTGTCTATAATGTGATCCATAAGAAACGAAAAACTCTATTTATATACAAAAACCCGATTTGAAATCGAGTGCAAAGGTACTAAAAAATCTACGACTTATGCTTGGCGGTACCAACTTTTTTCCGTATCTTTGCCACATATTGTGCTAATGCCTGAATGACAGGCTCCGTTGAATCAAAGTAACTACCCGTAATGAAAGAATTTCTTAAATACGTAGGCGCTACCGTTGTTGGACTAATTTTGACAGGTGTTCTAACCTTCGTCTTCTTTTTCATAGCACTGATAGGTCTTGCTGCCGCCGGAAGTACGACCGGCAGCGTGAAGGATAATTCGGTTCTCGTGCTCAATCTCTCGGGACTGATGAACGAGCAGTCGACTGACAGTCCGCTGGACATGTTGTCGAACAAGACCAAGACTATCGGTCTGAACAATGTAGTCAATGCCATTCACAAAGCTAAGAAGAACGACAAAATCAAGGGAATATATATTGAGGCCGGCGCATTTGCCGCCGATTCATACGCTTCGCTGCAAGCCATTCACGATGCTCTTGAGGACTTCCGGAAGAGCAACAAGTGGATTATTACCTACGGCGACAACTACACTCAGGGCGCTTATTATCTGGCTTCGACTGCCAATAAGATTTACCTGAACCCGCAGGGAATGGTCGACTGGCATGGTATTGCGTCACAGCCTTACTATCTGAAGGACTTCCTCGCCAAGTTCGGCGTGAAGGTTCAGGTGGCAAAGGTTGGAACTTACAAGAGCGCAACGGAGACATTCACTGCCGACGGCATGAGTCCTGCCAACCGAGAGCAGACTACGGCTTACATCAATGCGATATGGAAGAACGTTTCGTCGGCTGTCAGCAAGAGCCGCAACATACCTGAGGCACGCCTCAACCAGCTCGCCGACAGTCTCGTAACTCTCGCCGCTCCTGAGGATTACGTCAAGTATAAGATGGTCGACGGACTGTTGTACACCGACCAGGTGAAGGGTGTTGTGAAGAAGCAGCTGGGCATTGACGATGATGACGAGATAAGCCAGGTTACTCCGTCGGACGTTATTGCCGATGATACCGACGATGATGGCGACGAGATAGCAGTCTACTATGCTTACGGTGAGGTTGTCGACGGGGCTGCCTCGTGGAGCAACGAGCACACCATTGACGCACAGGTCGTTTGCAAAGACCTTGAAGACCTTGCCGACGACGATGACGTGAAGGCGGTCGTCCTGCGTGTAAACTCGGGCGGCGGTTCGGCTTACGCTTCTGAGCAGATTTGGCATCAGGTGATGGAACTGAAGAAGAAGAAACCTGTAGTGGTGTCGATGGGTGGCATGGCTGCCAGCGGAGCCTACTATCTGAGTGCCCCGGCTAACTGGATTGTGGCTGAGCCGACGACTCTGACGGGTTCGATTGGCATATTCGGCATGTTCCCCGACATGAGCGGATTGCTGCAGGATAAGCTCGGACTGAAGTTCGACGTTGTGAAGACGAATGCCCACAGCGACTTCGAGACAACCACACGTCCGTTCACCGATGAGGAGATGCGCTATCTGGAGGGATACATAAACCGCGGATACAGGCTGTTCCGCAAGCGTGTCGCCGACGGACGTCATCTGTCGACCGACCAGGTGGAGCGCATTGCCCAGGGACATGTATTCGCCGGACAGGACGCAATAAAGATTAAACTTGTCGACCAGCTGGGTTCTCTCGACGACGCAATAGCCAAGGCTGCACAGCTGGCTAAGGTAAAGGAGTATCACGAAACGGAATATCCGGTTCCGGAGTCATGGACCGACCAACTGCTCGACGAGGCTACGGGCGGCAATTATCTCGACGAGAAACTGCACGCAGAGCTGGGCTCTCTGTATGAGCCGGTGATGCTGTTGCGTAATATTAATAAGGTGGACGCTATTCAGGCAAGGCTGCCTTACATTATTAATATAAAATAGAAGCAACCTAAGGATAAGCAACTTCAATATATCATTCTGTATAGATGGAAGGCGACTACATAAAGATAAACCGCTGGCTTCGACCTCTGAGTTTCCTCTATGGACTGGGAGTGGAACTGAGGAGCCAGCTCTTCGAACTGAATATTCTGAAGAGCCGGAGCTTCACGACGCCTGTCATATCCGTCGGAAACATTACCGTCGGCGGTACGGGCAAGACTCCGCATGTGGAATATCTTGTCCGGTTGCTCAGCAATGAGGCAAAAGTTGCTGTCCTGAGCCGTGGATACAAGCGAAAGACTCACGGCTATCAGCTTGCCGACAAGGACTCGACGATGAGGGATATTGGCGATGAGCCGTATCAGATGAAGCTGAAGTTCCCGAACATTGAGGTTGCAGTCGACGCTAACCGTTGCGAGGGTATCGACCATTTAATCAACGATGAGCAGACGAAGGACACTGATGTGATAATCCTCGATGACGCTTATCAGCACAGGTATGTCAAACCGGGGATAAACATTCTGCTTGTCGACTATCACCGCCTTATCATTTACGATGAGCTGTTGCCGTCGGGAAGGTTGCGTGAGCCGATAGAAAGCAAAAAGCGCGCAGACATTGTTATCATCACGAAATGTCCCGATTCACTCAATCCTATCGACTATCGTGTGCTGACAAAGGCTATGAAGCTCTATGCTTATCAGTCGCTGTTCTTCACTTCGCTGCACTATGGGGCTCCATATTTGCTCTTCGGCGGCGATGAGACAAGGGTACCTAAGAAGCAGAACTCCGATGTACTGTTGCTGACGGGTATAGCAAGCCCGGAGCAGATGATTGACGATGTGCAGCCGAATGTCAAATCGCTCAAGCCGCTGACGTTCCCCGACCATCATGCTTTCTCGCCCCGAGACATCGAAAAGATAAACAATGCTTTTGCGGCTATGCCACAGGAAAGCCGCGTTATACTGACGACAGAGAAAGATGCCGCACGGCTTCGGAATGTCAGCGGACTGTCGGAGGATGTTAAACAAAGATTGCTCGTCCTACCCGTGGAGGTGAAGTTCATGCTCGACGGCGAGGAAATATTCAACGATAAAATCAAAAGCTATGTACGAAAAAATTCAAGAAACAGCATCCTGGTTAAAAGAAAGGATGACGACAAGCCCAAAAACAGCAATAATCCTGGGCACAGGACTCGGACAATTAGCTTCAGAGATAACTGAGACCTGTGAGTTCGACTATAAAGATATTCCTAACTTCCCGGTCTCAACGGTAGAGGGACACGCCGGAAAGCTTATCTTCGGACAGCTCGGCGGCAAGGACATTCTCGCCATGGACGGCCGTTTCCACTACTACGAAGGCTACTCCATGAAGGAGGTTACGTTCCCGATACGTGTGATGTATGAGCTCGGCATAAAGACGCTGTTCGTCAGCAATGCGTCGGGCGGCATGAATCAGTCGTTCAAGATTGGCGACCTGATGATTATCGACGACCACATCAACCTGTTCCCAGAGCACCCGCTGCACGGCAAGAACTACCCTACCGGTCCGCGGTTCCCGGATATGCATGAGGCTTACGACCATAAGCTGATTGAGCTTGCCGACTCCATAGCAAAGGAGAAGGGCATCGAGGTGAAGCATGGCGTGTACGTCGGTGTACAGGGTCCGACATTCGAGACACCGCACGAGTACCGTTTCTATCATATCATCGGTGGCGACGCTGTCGGCATGAGCACGGTTCCGGAGGTCATCGTAGCCCGTCATTGCGGTATACGTGTGTTCGGAATATCGGTTATCACTGACCTCGGCGGATTCGATGTTCCTGAGAAGGTGAGCCACGAGGAAGTGCAGAAAGCTGCCAATGCCGCTCAGCCTAAGATGTGCGAGATATTCCGCGAGATGATTAAGCGCAGCTAATATATAATATGTAAGCAGCATCTATAAAATATGTATGGCGTACGCTACACATTATATATAATGTATACATAAGAAGAAGGAGAAAAGATTAATGGAGATAAAGGACCTTGGTGAGTTCGGACTTATCAACCGTCTCACCAAAGATATAGAACCAAAGAATGAAAGCACGGTATATGGCGTCGGCGACGACTGTGCCGTGCTTCATTATCCAGACAAGGAAGGGCTTGTCACTTCGGATATGCTCATGGAGGGAATTCACTTCGACCTTGTCTACACCGGACTGGAACAGCTTGGCTATAAGGCTGCAATGGTGAACATCAGCGATATATTCGCCATGAACGGCGACCCTAAGCAGATGATTGTGTCAATAGCCATTGACAAGCGCTTGCAGGTAGAGGACGTTGACGCTATCTATCGTGGACTGCGTAAGGCATGCGACAAATGGGGCGTAGATATAGTTGGCGGTGACACAACTACATCGCTGACTGGTCTCGCAATATCAATAACTTGCATCGGAGAGGCTGCCAAGGAAGACATTGTCTACCGTCATGGTGCCAACGAAACCGACCTAATCTGCGTTACGGGTGACCTCGGCTCGGCTTACATGGGCTTGCAGATTCTTGAGCGTGAAAAGACGGTCTACTATCAGCAGATAGACGAATATAACAATAAGGTACGTGAGGCGCAGAAGAACAAAGACGAGGCTGCTCTGGCAAAGCTGCGTGCCCAGCGCCACACTGTCGAGGACTTTGAGCCTGACTTTGCCGGAAAGGAATACCTAATCGACCGTCAGCTGAAGCCTGAAGCACGTGGCGATGTCATTAAGGCACTGCGTGAGCGGGGCATTCACCCTACCGCAATGATGGACATTTCCGACGGATTGTCGTCTGAGTTGTTCCATATCTGCCAGCAAAGCCATTGTGGTTGTCGCATTTATGAGAAGGAGATTCCTATCGACTATCAGACGGCAACAACCTGCGAGGAGTTCAATATGAACCTTACCACTGCTGCCCTGAACGGCGGTGAGGACTATGAACTGCTCTTTACCGTCCCTATCGGCGACCACGATAAGCTCACCGACCTTGAAGGTATTCACCAAATCGGATACATTACAAAGGAAGAACTCGGTAAATTCCTCGTCACACGCGATGATAAGGAGTTTGAGTTGAAAGCCCAAGGGTGGAATCCGCTGAAGTAGGATCCGACCCAGCCCTCCTTAAAAAGGATGGAAAGAAAACCTTTGGAAAACAGCGACTTATAAAGGAAGGTGAAAATAATTGGCAAAAAAGTCATGAAAATATTTGTAGGTACCAATTTATTTACGTACCTTTGCACTCGCAATTCAGAAATGAGTATGATTGCAAATAAAATGGTGCCTTAGCTCAGGTGGTAGAGCAATGGACTGAAAATCCATGTGTCCTTGGTTCAACTCCAAGAGGTACCACTCCTCCTTTCATTAGGGCGACTCTTCTTGGGCCGCTCTTTTTTATGTATATACCTCTACAATATTTATTTGATTTTTTCGTTGAAATAAATATGAAGAAGATTATACCTATTATATTTAGCATACTTGCAGTGGCATTCTGCGCCTGCACCGATGACGATTCGTTCAGCGCTTCGAGAGCCAATGTACTGACATTCTCGTCAGACACGATTACGTTCGATACGCTTTTCTCTCGTGTTCCAACAGCCACCCGCACGTTCTGGGTTTACAACCATTCCGGCGATGGAATCCGCTGTGCCAGTGTTCGGCTTGAAAACGGCAACCAGACTGGATTCCGTGTCAACGTCGACGGCATATACCTGGGCAGTTCACAAGGCTACCAGACCAACGAGATAGAGATTCGTGACAAGGACTCCATACGTGTTTTCGTCGAACTGACATCACCGAATACCAACGCAGCTACCCCACAACTCATCGAGGATAACCTCGTGTTCACCCTTGAAAGCGGTGTGGAGCAACATGTAAACCTCCGTGGCTATTCATGGGATGCCGACATCTACGGTCTTCTGGAAATACATAACGACACGACAATATCAGCCGTCAACAAGCCTCTGATTATCCAGCAGGAACTCCGTGTAGACTCCGGCGCAACGTTGACAGTAGCTCCCGGCTCAACAATTTACTTCGGACAGAAGGCTGGAATCAACGTCTACGGACGACTAATTGCCAACGGATCAGCCGATGCCAACGTCACTTTCCGTGGCGACCGTATCGACCACATGTTCGACTACCTGCCTTACGACCGTGTTCCGGGACAGTGGCAAGGCATCCACTTCTATGAGTCGTCGTACGAGAACAGCCTGAGCTACACCGACATCCATTCCGCTTACAACGGTGTGGTGTGCGACTCTTCGAACGTCCAACGGCTGAAGCTCCAAGCATACAACACGACAATCCACAACTGTCAGGGCTACGGACTCGTCGAAACCAACAGCGTTGTCGACCTTTGGAACTGCCAGATAACCAACACGCTGAACGATTGCGCTGCGTTCTTCGGCGGTGGAGCAATGCTCCGTCACTGTACCATAGCACAGTTCTATCCGTTCGACTCCAACAGAGGAGTTGCCCTGAGGTTTGCCAACTACCGCGACGAGAAGAACTACCCGCTCTATCAGTTCGACGTTTACAACTCCCTCGTGACCGGCTATGCTGATGATGTCGTCATGGGTGACTTCCACGATGATGTCGACGCAGCCTACATGTTCAGTCATTGCATACTGCGTAAGATTAAGCCGGACACCCTCAATGAAAAGCAGTTCAACCATGTAGTATTCGAGAATGTCGAAGATACTGCCGCCATAACCGGCGAGAAACACTTCAAGGACATTGATGCCGACCAACAGTACTACGACTTCCATCTAGACTCGCTGTCAACAGCCATCGATTCCGCAATCGTTCTGCCAAACGGCTATAGTGCTACCGACCGTGACGGACGCCATCGTGACGCCCGACCGGACATCGGTTGCTATGAATATATTAAACCCGCAAACTAACTATGAAGAAGATTGACCTAAGCATAACTATCGGATTCTGCCAGCCCGACGAGCTTTCGGAGGCTGAGCAGCAACTCATTGAGAGCGCCAAGGACGCTACTCACAACTCATACTCGCCCTACAGCAAGTTCGCTGTAGGTGCTGCCGTCCGTCTGGCTGATGGTACAGTGATAACCGGAGCCAACCAGGAGAATGCCGCTTATCCGTCAGGATTGTGTGCCGAGCGCACCGCCATATTCGCAGCACAGGCACAGCATCCCGACCAGCCGATAACGACTCTCGCCATCGCAGCACGCAATCAGAACGGTCTCATGCCCGACCCTATCGTGCCATGCGGTTCCTGCCGTCAGGTAATGACCGAGATAGAAGACCGATACAAGCAGCCAATCCGTATCTTACTTTACGGTACTTCCGGCGTTTATGTCATCAATTCTGTCAAGGACATACTGCCACTGAGCTTCATCGGTAAATCAATGCTATAAACATTGACAAGCCTATGACGTAACATTGGTAAACCGAAGCCGTAACCATCAATGCCGTTTTTATATACGTCTGACCTTAAAACTTTCTTCTTCCGGAGCCAGTTAGGCACACTTTTTGTAATGAACTAGATGAAAGAGAAAATGATAAGGAGGATTTAAGAAAATGGCATTTATAGACTATTACAAAATTTTAGGAGTCAGCAAGGACATTCCGCAGAAGGATGTCAAGGCTGCATACAGAAAGCGCGCTAAGCAATTCCACCCCGACCTTCATCCTAACGATCCGAAGGCAAAAGCGAAATTCCAGGCGCTGAATGAGGCATACGCCGTCATAAGCGACCCTGACAAGCGTGCCAAATATGACAAATATGGCGAGCACTGGCGTGATGCCGAGGCATACGAGAACGCCGGTGGTCAGTCAGGCGGTGCCGGAGGCTTCTCCGGATTCGGCGGAAGCAGCGGCGGCGATCCGTTCAGCGGATTCGACTTCAGTAGCTTCGGTTCAGGCGGAAGCGGGTTCTCAAGCTTCTTCGAGGACCTCTTCGGTCACGCAGGAGCAGGCTCCGGACGCACACGCAGCTACAGTTTCGGCGGTGGCGGACGGCACAGCACAGGACAGATGGACGCCAAGGTGGACATCGACCTCTACACGGCAATGCTCGGAGGCGAGATAATCATCCAGCTCAGCAGCGGTCAGAAACTCAAGTTGAAGGTAAAGCCGGGCACACAGAACGGCACAAAGGTTCGTCTGCGTGGCAAGGGTTACGACCGTGGCGACGGCACCTACGGCGACTTAATCATAACCTACAACGTCAAGTTGCCGACCCAGCTCAACGAACGTCAGCGTGAGTTGCTCATGCAGATGCGTGCCGCCGGACAATAAAATATAAACACACTTAAAGCAGTTATCACTCGCACAAAGAGTGGTAACTGCTTTTTTTTGTTCCTATCGTAAAGTCAGCATTTAATGCATTTCCAAACAGAAAATCCGCCTTTTACCACAATTATTACACCTTGCAGCCGAATTGTTTTCTTAATTTTGCAATCTAATTATAACTTGAATACAAATCTACTAAGACAAAAGACCAAGGAATCAAGATGAAGATTGCTAGCCGAAGCCCACGGAACAATAGACCCTCAGTTCAAGGCTTCGCAGGGACATGCCGGAATCATAGACTCACCGGCTAATATCAAGCTTAAGGAGCACGACTCTTTCGTGGCTCTGGACGAGGCTTCGGGCAAAGAAGTTGTCTGCACTGAATGGCCGTTCCTCGGTATGCGGCAGGACGAATGCCCAGTTACCGATACCGACAAGGACGGACTGCCGGATGCCTACGAGCTGTCGATAGGGTTGAACCCTAATGACGGCAGCGACGCAGGCAAACTGACAGAGAGCGGATACAGCTATCTCGAAGTATTCGTCAACGGAGTTGCCGACGGCACCATTGACATGAGCCAGTACACCAAGCGCAACCCCGTGGAGCCAACAATAGGATTCGACGCCATCGTCGACCCTACAATCGAGAACGAGAACGCAGCCTCAACCCCGGCACAATTCAAAACCATTCAGGCAGCCGTCGATGCCTCGAACGGCACTGCCGACGACCCATATCTCATTTTCGTCAAGGCAGGAACATACCGAGAGCATATCAGCATAACCAGCCCGTTCACTCACATCACCGGACAGGACAAGCAAGACGTAGTCATAACCGACAACAAGACAATAAAGGAAAGAAGTGGATAGCGGGGAAGTAATCGAAAATAACCTTGCTTTTATTTTGTATTGTGTTCATTTTGCAGTACCTTTGCACAAATCGAACTGGAAATAACATAATAATTTATACATTATACATTATATAATATGTATCGTACAAATACTTGTGGAGAGCTTCGCCTCAGCGATGCCGGCAAGAAAGTAACCCTCGCCGGATGGGTGCAGCGCTCCCGTAAGATGGGAGGCATGACATTCATAGACCTCCGCGACCGTTACGGCATAACGCAATTGGTTTTCAACGAGGCTACCGACCAGTCTCTCTTCGATAAGGCAAACAAGATAGGCCGTGAATACTGCATACAGGTAAAGGGCACTGTCAACGAGCGCCAGAGCAAGAACCCGAAGCTGCCTACCGGCGACATCGAGATTATCGCTTCCGAGCTCAACGTCCTGAGCCCGTCGCTGACACCTCCGTTCACCATCGAGGACAATACCGACGGCGGCGACGACCTCCGCATGAAATACCGCTATCTCGACCTGCGCCGTCCTATCGTGCGCAAGAATCTCGAGCTGCGCCACCGCATGACGATACTCATCCGCAACTTCCTCGACGCACGCCAGTTCATGGAGATCGAGACCCCGATGCTCATCGGCTCTACCCCTGAGGGTGCCCGCGACTTCGTTGTTCCGTCACGCATGAACCCGGGACAGTTCTATGCCCTGCCACAGAGCCCGCAGACTCTGAAGCAGCTATTGATGGTTGCAGGCATGGACCGCTACTTCCAGATTGTTAAGTGCTTCCGCGACGAGGACCTTCGTGCCGACCGCCAGCCTGAGTTCACACAGGTCGACTGCGAGATGTCATTCGTCGACCAGGACGATGTCATCAACCTCTTCGAGGAGATGTGCCGCATGCTGTTCAAGGAGATTCGCGGCGTCGACCTTCCGAAGCCACTCCAGCAGATGACATGGGCAGAGGCAATGCGCCGTTTCGGTTCCGACAAGCCAGACCTCCGTTTCGGAATGGAGTTCGTAGAGCTCAAGGACACATTCAACGGCAAGGGCGAATTCTCAGTATTCAACGAGGCTAACTATATCGGCGGTATCGTCGTTCCGGGCTGCGCCAACTACAGCCGCAAGCAGATCAACGAGCTCACCGACTTCGTAAAGCGTCCGCAGGTAGGTGCCAAGGGACTGGTCTACATCAAGTACAACGCCGACGGAACAGTCAAGAGTTCCATCGACAAGTTCTACTCGCCTGAGACACTGGCTGAGGTCAAGAAGGTCACAGGTGCCAACGACGGCGACCTTGTACTCATCCTTTCCGGCGACAACGCCAACAAGACCCGCATACAGCTCTGCTCTCTCCGCCTGGAGATGGGCGACCGTCTCGGTCTGCGCGACAAGAACGTGTTCAAGTGCCTGTGGATCATCGACTTCCCTCTCTTCGAGTGGAGCGACGAGGAGCAGCGTCTCATGGCTACCCACCACCCGTTCACCATGCCTAACCCTGACGACATTCCATTGCTCGACGAGCATCCTGAGAAGGTACGCGCCAAGGCTTACGACTTCGTCTGCAACGGTATAGAGGTCGGCGGCGGCTCTCTGCGTATCCACGACACCAACCTTCAGGAGAAGATGTTCGAGGTGCTCGGCTTCACCAAGGAGCGTGCCGAGGCACAGTTCGGATTCCTCATGAACGCATTCAAGTACGGAGCACCACCTCACGCAGGTCTCGCCTTCGGACTCGACCGTTTCGTAAGTATCCTCGCCGGACTCGACAGCATCCGCGACTGCATAGCATTCCCGAAGAATAACTCGGGTCGTGACGTTATGCTCGACGCTCCGTCGGAACTCGACAAGAAACAGCTCGACGAACTGCACATAAAGGTTGACTTACATCAAGAAAATCAATAAATTAAGATAAGCTGTAGAGTTTTTTGCTATTTTTTTGCAATAATTTATACTAATTCGAACAAAAATCATTACTTTTGCAGCGTAATCTGTTAGAGATTAATAAATTAGATATAAAATTCTACATTAAAAATTAGTAAAGTTATGGCAGAGAAGAAAGCAAAAGCTACTACAGCTAAGAAGGCAGCTCCAAAGAAGGCAGCTGCAAAGAAGAGCGCCGCTAAGGCAGCAATCGTATTAGACGCAACAAACGTTGGCTACAAGGCTGGTGATGTTTATCAGGCACTTGCAGCTGCTGAGGCTCCTCAGACTGTTGCAGAGATTACAAAGAACGCAAAGATCAGCACAGAAGAGACTTATCTTGGTCTCGGCTGGCTCTTCAAAGAGGGCAAGATCAAAGATGAGGACGGCAAGGTTGCTCTCGCTTAATAAAGTCCATCATCTTCAGACAATAAACTAAGAAAAGAGCCGTTCTGACTATAGGACGTGCTCTTTTTTTGTTACTTAAAAACCAATAATGTCGTACGAAAAGGATATTTTCAATGTGTTGCAAGAAGCCGGCGATACGGGACTGACGGTCCGCAAAATCGTCCGCCACATCTACAACGCCCATAACTCCTTCTTCGAGACGGCATCGGAGAGCGACATAAGCCGTGCCGTGCAACGCTATCTGACGTACCACAGCAAACGCCCCGGCGACACAATAGTGAAGGTCGGCTACGGCAGATACCGTCTGAACATGAGGTCGAGTGCCACAAAAGAGCTGATGCTGAAGTTCGACGACGGCGACAGCAGTCCGGCGGCAAAGCCGGCGAAGGACATGAGCCTGGATCTTTTCCAATGAAAAAACACAACAGCGAAGGCGGCTGTAACCAATCGTTGTGCAAAAGACGCACAATTACATTGTAAAAGGGTATCTTTCAGACGATGAAACGGTATCTTTTACGAGACCAAAGGGTATCTTTCACAAGACAAACAGGTGCGGTTCTGAACAGCATTGATTATCAGCCACTTACAAAGAGGACTTGCTTAGCAGGTTATTTAATAGTCCTGAAAGAAAAACTCTTACAACCAAGGAAACTAAAATTTAACTTAAATACCTATTTTATTATGTCAAGAAGATATTTACTAGGATTCGACGTAGGTTCGAGTAGTGTTAAAGCATCGCTCGTCGACGCAGAGACAGGCATAGTAGCAGCTGACGCCCATTACCCGGAGAAGGAAGCTCCCATCACCGCCGTCAAGGCTGGCTGGGCCGAGCAGGACCCTGAGATGTGGTGGACCAACGCCAAGCGTTCGCTGAAGGACATCATGGCACGCACCGGCGCCAAGGGCGAGGACATCGCAGCCATCGGTATCTCATATCAGATGCACGGACTCGTGCTCGTCGACAAGGACCTGAAGGTTCTGCGCCCGAGCATCATCTGGTGCGACTCACGTGCTGTGCCTTACGGCGAAAAAGCTTTCAAGGACCTTGGTGCTGACAAGTGTCTCGGTCATCTGCTGAACTCGCCGGGCAACTTCACCCTCGCCAAGCTGGCATGGGTCAAGGAGAACGAGCCGGAGCTGTTCGGACGTATTTACAAGGCTATGCTGCCGGGCGACTACCTCGCAATGAAGCTGTCGGGCAAGGTCAACACCACCATCAGCGGTCTGTCAGAGGGCATAGCATGGGACTTCAAGGAGAAGAAGACCGCCAAGTTCATGCTCGATTACTTCGGATTCAGCGAGGACATCGTTCCTGACATCGTTCCTACATTCAGCATTCAGAGCGCTGTATCGGCAGCCGCTGCCGCTGAGCTCGGACTGAAGGAAGGCACACCGGTAGCCTACCGTGCCGGCGACCAGCCTAACAACGCGCTATCGCTGAACGTGTTCAACCCGGGCGAAATAGCATCGACAGCCGGAACAAGCGGCGTCGTCTACGGTGTGCTCGGCGAGGTGAACTACGACCCGAAATCACGTGTCAACACATTCGCCCACGTCAACTATACAACTGATGTCGACCGCCTCGGCGTATTGCTGTGCATCAACGGAACGGGTATCCTCAACGCATGGGTTCACCGTAACATCGTACCGGACATGTCATATCCGGAGATGAACGACTTCGCGGCTACAGTGCCAATAGGCGCCGACGGCGTAACAATCATCCCGTTCGGCAATGGTGCTGAGCGTGTCCTCGAAAACCGTGAGGTCAACTGCGCTATCCACGGTGTCAACTTCAACAAGCACAACCGTGCGCACATCGTCCGCGCTGCACAGGAGGGCATAGTCTTCTCGTTCTGCTACGGAATGGAGATTATGGAGAAGATGGGCATGGACATCCACAAGATTCATGCAGGACATGCCAATATGTTCCTCAGCCCGCTGTTCTGCAACACGCTGGCAAGCGTCTCGGGCGCAACCATCGAACTCTACGACACCGACGGTGCTGCCGGAGCAGCCAAGGGCGCAGGCATCGGATGCGGTCTGTACAAGGATCACGACGAGGCATTCGCTTCTCTGAAACAGCTCGGCGTAATCACTCCTGACGAGGCCAACCGCGAGCAGTATCTTGAGGCTTACAACCGCTGGAAAGACATACTTGCAAAGACACTTGAGAAGTAAATAAACGTTTTTCTTGAAACTATAAAACAAAAAGATGACTAATAATGCCATCTTTTTGTTTTTTTTTGCTAACTTTGTCGCTTAAACAATGATTTAAGTTACTAGGTATGAACCATCTCGTTATTATGGCCGGTGGAGTCGGTAGCCGATTCTGGCCTATGAGCACAGCTGAACATCCAAAACAGTTCATCGACGTTCTGGGCGTAGGGCGTACTCTTTTCCAACTAACTTACGACCGTTTCGAAGGTATTGTCAGTCCTGAAAACGTATGGGTCGTGACAAATGAGAAATATGCAGGAATTGTCCACCAGCAGTTGCCGGAAATTCCTGAGGGTAACATTCTGAAGGAGCCGTGCCGCCGCAACACTGCGCCGTGCATAGCCTACGTCAGCTGGCGCATAAAGAATGCCGACCCGAAGGCTAACATCGTGGTGGCTCCTAGCGATCACATCGTCACCGATCCGACGGAGTTCCGCCGGGTTATCTCCGAATGTCTTAAGTTCACAAGCGAAAGCGACGCCATCGTCACTCTCGGCATGCGCCCTACCCGTCCTGAGACAGGCTATGGCTACATCGAGGCTGACCTCTCGGCACCAAGCGCACGCAACAAGGAGATTTTCCGTGTTGTGAAGTTCCGTGAGAAGCCGGAGCTGGAGACTGCCATCAAGTATATCCAGCAGAAGAACTTCCTGTGGAATGCCGGCATATTCATCTGGAGCGCGTCGACCATCATTAATGCATTCCGTGTGTACCAGCCTGCACTGGCTCGCATCTTCGACCGCATTCGTGACAAGCTCGGAACACCAGAGGAGCAGAAGTACATCGATGAGGTATACCCTGACTGCGAGAACATTTCGGTCGACTATGCCATCATGGAGAAAACCGACGAGATATTCGTCTGCCCGGCAAGCTTCGGATGGAGCGACCTCGGCACATGGGGCTCTCTGTTGTTGCAGAGCAAGCGCGACCTCTATGGCAATGCCGTTATCAGCAAGGGGGCTGACCTGTATGAGACTAAGAACTCTATCATCAATGTTCAGGATGCCAAGAAGGTTGTCATTCAGGGACTCGACGGATACATCGTTGCCGAACACGACGGTGTGCTGCTCATCTGCCAGCTGTCGGAGGAACAGCGCATCAAGCAGTTCTCGGGCGAGAATTAAGATTTACGATTAAACAAAACAACATATAAAAAGACATGACACGAAAAGTAGCACTTATCACCGGCGTCACCGGTCAGGACGGCAGCTACCTCTCAGAGCTGTTGCTCTCGAAAGGCTATGACGTCCACGGCATTATCCGCCGCTCGTCTGTCGACTATCGTGAGCGCATCGCTCACCTCGAAGGTCTTCCTAAATTCCATCTGCACTATGCCGACATGGGCGACTCGATGAGTCTCGTCGGACTTATCGGCAAGATTAAGCCAACGGAAATTTACAACCTCGCAGCGCAGAGCCATGTGCAGGTCAGTTTCGACGCTCCTGAATACACCGCCAACGTCGATGCTGTAGGTGTACTCCGTATCGTAGAGGCTGTCCGACAGTGCGGACTGACCGACACTTGCCGCATTTATCAGGCTTCGACATCGGAACTCTACGGTAAGGTCGAGGAGGTTCCTCAGAATGAGAATACACCGTTCCACCCATACAGTCCTTACGCTGTAGCCAAGCTCTACGGCTACTGGATTATGAAGGAGTACCGTGATGCATACGGCATGTTCTGCTGCAACGGAATATTGTTCAACCATGAGAGTGAGCGTCGTGGCGAGACATTCGTCACTCGAAAGATCACTCTTGCTGCTGCCCGTATCAAGCAGGGCAAGCAGGACAAGCTCTACCTCGGCAATCTGTCGTCACGCCGTGACTGGGGTTACGCCAAGGACTATGTCGAGTGTATGTGGCTCATTCTGCAGAACGACAAGCCTGACGATTTCGTCATTGCCACCGGTGTTCAGCACACTGTCCGTGAGTTTGCCACTCTGGCTTTCCATGATGTCGGCATCGAGCTGGAATGGAAAGGCAAGGGCGCTGACGAGAAGGGTATCGACAAGGCTACCGGCAAGGTGCTCGTCGAGGTTTCGCCTGACTTCTACCGTCCTACTGATGTTGTCAACTTGTGGGGTGACCCGACAAAGGCTAAGGCTCAGTTGAAGTGGAACCCAACCAAGACTACTTTCGAAGATTTGGTCAAGATCATGGTCGACAACGACATGAAGAAGGTTGCCGCCGATGATGCCGCCGCCCGTGTTCGCGTCAACCTTGAGGAGTACCTCGAGAAGGGTATCGTGAAGTAATCATCGCGCGAAGCACGATATATTTATAAGCGCTTCGCGCAGAAATCATCCAAATCTCATCAAATCTTCCAAATTAGGAAACAACAAATCTTTCAATGGCCGCAATTGAAGAACATAATAAGCACCGGGAGTTCTTCAAACAAATAAATGGTGTTGCCTTAAAGGTTTATAATGGGTTTCACTATGGTTTGTTTGAGTCAGCCTATGAAGCCGCATTATGTTATCTTCTTAAAGAAAGCGGATATAAGGTAGAAAGGCAAGTGGCTTTGCCAATATATTGGGAAGATGTAAGGCTTGATGAAACTTACAGAATGGACTTGCTTGTTGAATGATTTGTTGTTTAGATAAAATTTTGAATGATTTGAATAAATTTGAAAGATTTCTGCACGAAGTGCATAAAAAGCAAATCGTCCTACGGACGATAAAGACCGCTTACTATGTTACAAAAAACAGATAAAATTTATGTCGCAGGTCACCACGGATTGGTGGGATCAGCAATTTGGAATAATCTCTTATCCCGCGGCTATACAAACCTTGTAGGTCGCACGCACAAGGAGCTGGACCTTACCGACCAGCTGGCAGTAAAGAAATTCTTCGACGAAGAGCAGCCTGACGCAGTAGTTCTTGCCGCAGCATTCGTCGGAGGAATCATGGCGAACTCCCTCTACCGTGCTGACTTCATCATGCAGAACATGAAGATCCAGTGCAACGTCATCGAGCAGGCATACAAACACCATGTGAAGAAACTCCTCTTCCTCGGCTCGACATGTATCTACCCGAAGAATGCGCCACAGCCAATGAAGGAAGACGCACTGCTCACTTCGCCGTTGGAATACACCAATGAGGAATATGCTATATCGAAGATTGCCGGACTGAAAATGTGCGAGAGCTACAACCTGCAATATGGTACAAACTATATCGCTGTCATGCCGACAAACCTTTATGGTCCTAACGACAACTTCCATCTGGAGAACAGCCACGTGCTTCCGGCAATGATTCGTAAGGTTTATCTATCGAAACTCCTACACGACGGCAACTGGGACGCTATCCGTGTCGACATGCAGAAGCGCCCTATCAACCCACCGGCAAAGCTGCAAGAGTCTATCGGCGACGGCAATGTCGACGGCAACAGCGACAAGGAGCGTATCGAGAAGGCTCTGACTTTCTATGGAATTGAGAACAACAAGGTGACTCTCTGGGGCGACGGTTCACCACTGCGTGAGTTCCTCTGGAGTGAGGACATGGCTGATGCTTCGGTTTACATCCTGCTCAACGTCGACTTCTCCGACATCATCGGTATCAAGAAGTACTCCAGCGTATTCTACGGCGTTAAGGCTGACGGTGAAGTCAACCGCAACAACTCTGAGGGACGTGGCGGAGCCATTCCTTCACTCGGTGAGATTCGCAACTGCCATATCAATGTCGGTACCGGTAAGGAGTTGACCATCAAGGCTCTGGCTGAGCTCGTTATCAAGACCGTCGGATTCGAAGGTGAGTTGGCTTGGGACAAGACGAAACCTAACGGCACTCCACGTAAGCTCATCGACGTTACAAAACTCCACAACCTCGGCTGGCATCATAAGGTGGAAATCGAGGACGGAGTGGAGAAACTTTATAAATGGTATCAGGACTCTCTGAAGAGTATCTAATCACAAGGAAGTTGAAGAAACTAAGAAATATAATATTGACGGCTGGCTTGTTGCTTGCTTGTGGATGTGCCACAAACAAGCAGCCTGCCAGTGTCTTTATCTGTACAGGACTGAAAGGCGATGCTTTCCACCTGTCATCTACATGCAAGGGTCTCAGCGATTGCGACGGCGAACTTGGTGAGGTTACTATTGCCGACGCTATAGAGATAGGACTGCACCCTTGTAAAATTTGTTTCCCTAAGGACAGCATCAAGAAATTTGAAAAGAACAACCCGGGTATAACCTACTAATCAAACACTGTAATTCTTATTCTTGCTAACCGATAAATCCCGAACTAGTTAGCCATAAATACGCTTTGGGAGTTGATAAAGAATTACACTTATTTCTGTTAAACTTAAGTTAACCACCCGCTGTGTGCGGTAACGTGCCTTCTATGATGAAGGGTTGCTCACTATAGTCATGAAAACAGGAATATTCACCGCAAAGCTCTGAATAAATACATATAAGAACAGCAAAGCCCGTGAGACTGCAATGAGTCCCGCGGGCTTTTTCATTTGTGTACATTATATAACATAGCTCAACTAAAAGCTATAACTGTATATGCTTTTCATCCTATTGAATCGATATTCAACTCAATTCAATTGATTATGCAACCTAAATTAAACCGATTATACAACTTAATTGAACCGTTTATTCATCAGGGTTCTGACCCTCACGAATCTTTCGACGACGATTAATATACCATTTTGTAAGGAAATAAACGAATGCAATGCCGACAAGCAGGAGGATAACGAACTTTATATATTCGCCGTACTCCAGAATCTTATCCTCAAGTTGCTCCTCTGGAACAAACGAATGCAGATACCAGCCAAGTGCGGCAAGAATACAATTCCACACTCCGGCGCCAAGAGTAGTATAAAGGATAAACTGCCAGTACTTCATCTTTGCCAGTCCGGCTGGAATAGAAATAAGATGACGAATACCCGGAATCAGTCGTCCGGTTATTGTTGCCACCATACCATGGTCATTGAAATACTTCTCGCTACGCTCGACTTTCTCCTGATTCAACAGGCAGAGGTGACCGACACGGCTATTGGCGAACTTATAAATTATAGGACGACCGAGGTAATAACCGGCAATATAGTTGATCGTGGCTCCAATGTCAGCACCGAGAGTACCGAACAGAATGACAAGCCAAACATGCATGTTGCCTGCCGCAGAATGGTAAGCCGCCGGAGCTATCACCAGCTCGGACGGTACCGGAATGACCGTGCTCTCAAGTAGCATCAATACGAATATTGCTCCGTAGGTCAGGTTGTTAAGCAATGATGTGAGCATAAATTATTCTTCTCGTATAGATAAAATCTATTTAAATTAATATATATAAATGTATGTAGAATTATATTTCCTGCGATTTCTTGTTCTTCTCTATTTTCTCCTCAATACATTTAAGCTCGTCTTCCTTACCCAAATGCTTGCAGCACAGAGCAAGATACTTCATGCCGAGTGGCTCCTCAACACCAATGTTGAACAAAAGTTCATGCAGGATATTATACGCATACTGTACAAATCCACTTTCGTAAGCAGCCCCTGCAATGCGGGAATAGATATGAGGATCGCCATTTGAATCATTGACAGCCTGGTCAAACCAGTCAATAGCCTCATCCAACTTGTTTTCCTCAAGGCAAAGATAACCCTGTCCACAGTCTACTTCGGCAAGTCGGCGACCCAGTTCATCCAAATTATCCGACAGATTATCCTTCTCTATTTCTGCAATGCGGTTAAGAAGTTCACGCGACTTCGAGAAATGCGAAAGGGTATTCTCAAGGTAAGCCATCTGATAGATAACATCTACCATGTCGCCCCATCGACATGCTTTTGGCTCCTTTTCACATATTTCCAAAGCCTTCTCAAAGTACAGCAGAGCTTCTTGCGGACGATTCTGAACCATTACCGAGAACGCAATCAGAGTATAGCTGTTCAGTTTGTTAGGCTCTAGCTTGGCGTACTTACGGAATAATTTCTCCGCTTCGGTATAATTTTCCAAAGACATAAGACCCTTTGCCTTGTTCAATAAAGCATCGCGGTCGTCCGGATCAATTGCCAAAGCATAATCACTGGATGTAATAGAGTCCGACGTCTTTCCTCCCATCGACTGTACTACAGCTAGGAGATCCCAATATTCTGTGGAATAAGGGTCAGCGTTAATAAGTTTATTTATAAGTTCCTCGCTTTCATTAATCTTTCCCTGACCGGCGAGAATCTTAGCCTTGGTAACGATATAATCAATCTCATCCGTCTCGTCTGAGCGTTGCAGCCACTTGTCAGCATATTCAACTTCATCATAATCGGTGAAGAGTACGGCTACATCCAGTGGCATATCGTCATAATAATCGTCATCGTAAAAGAAGTCATAAGCCTCATCAAGATAGCTGTCCGCTTCATCGGCACGACCGTCGACAATCATTATCTCAGCCATAAGCAGCACATAGTCAGGGTCGTTCTTGTCGGTAATGCCATCAGCTATATTCGAAGCTTTATCGACATCATGCTCTTCCAGGAGGGCATAACGTGCAAGAAAAGATGTTGGTCCGACGCTGCCCGGATAGAGACTTAGGGCAACGTGTATAGCCTCAAGGGCTTTTTTGTCATCAGCTTGTTCGTGATAGTATTGGGCGATGTCTGAATAGTCCTCGGTGCTCAACAGCGTCTGTTCGCTATCATGAAGATTTTCATATTGCTCGAGGATCTCCTTGAATTCCTTTGACTTATAATAGTTATCCATACAGTTAATTCATAATTTAGTAATTCACAATCCATAATTATGAAAGGACTGTTCCCAATCTTTTATTTTATAAGGGGAATGCCAAAAGCCAATCTTCCGGCATATCCCCTTCAGTAGACATCCAGTCTTAATGTTTCTTTGCCCAACTGTCTTTCAGACCAACTGTCTTGTTGAAGACGAGATGGTCAGGAGTAGAGTCAGGATCCATCATAAAGTAGCCGACACGCTGGAACTGCAGGTATTCACCCGGTTTCTTATCTTTAAGATAGTTCTCAACATAGCAGTTATCATGAATCTTCAAGCTGTCTGGGTTGAGCAGCTCACGGAAGTCACGCTCGTCAGCCGATGGGTTCTCGACATTGAACAGGCGGTCGTACTCACGAACCTCAGCCTTAAGACAATGGTCGGCAGAAACCCAGTGGAGAGTTCCCTTTACACGGCGGTTTGCCCCAGGCAGACCACTGCGGCTCTCCGGATCGTACTCAGCCTGAATCTCGGTAATGTTGCCATCAGCATCCTTTGTACAGCCTGTACATTTCACTATATATGCATTCTTCAGACGGACTTCCTTGCCCGGAGTCATACGGAAGAACTTCTTCGGTGCATCCTCCATGAAGTCGGCACGCTCTATCCAAAGGTTCTTGGTAAACGTAATAGTGTGAGAGCCCGCTGTCTCGTCCTCAGGATTATTAATAGCTGTCATCTCCTCGCTCTTTCCGTCAGGATAGTTCGTTATGACAAGCTTAACAGGGTCAAGCACAGCGCTTACACGTGTTGCCTTCTTGTTGAGGTCGTCGCGTACAGCTGCCTCAAGCAAAGCGACATCATTAAGTGCATCGAACTTGGTATATCCGATAGAGCGGATGAAGTTGCGGATGCTCTCCGGCGAGTAACCACGGCGGCGCATACCACAGAGTGTCGGCATTCGCGGGTCGTCCCATCCACTGACAAGATGCTCGTCGACAAGTGTGTGGAGCTTGCGCTTCGACATCACTGTATAGGTAAGGTTCAGACGGTTGAACTCAATCTGGCGTGGACGATTGTCGTCAAGACCGTCCTTTGCCGTGCCATCCATCTCCTTCAGATAATCGATGAACTTGTTGTAAAGCGGACGGTGAGGAACAAACTCCAGTGTGCAGATTGAATGAGTTACGCCCTCGAAGTAATCACTCTGTCCGTGGGCGAAGTCATACATCGGGTAGCAGTGCCATTTTGTTCCAGTGCGATGGTGCGGAGTCTGAATGATACGGTATATGATTGGGTCACGGAAGTGCATGTTCGGATTAGCCATATCAAGCTTTGCACGCAGAACCATGCTGCCCTCAACAGCCTCAGGAGTATTCATGTGCTCGAACAGGCGAAGGCTCTCCTCAATAGGACGGTCGCGGTAAGGACTCGCCGTACCTGGTTCTGTAGGAGTACCCTTCTGCTCGGCGATCTGCTCCGAAGTCTGTTCGTCAACGTATGCATGACCATTCTTAATCATCCATATAGCGAAGTCCCAGAGTTTATCGAAATAGTCGCTGGCATAATAAATATGTCCCCAGTGGAATCCCAGCCACTTGATGTCGTTGAGGATATTCTCAACATACTCAGTGTTTTCCTTCGACGGGTTTGTATCGTCAAAACGAAGGTTGCACACTCCACCGTAGTTCTCGGCAACGCCGAAGTCCATGCATATAGCCTTTGCATGACCTATATGCAGGTAGCCGTTAGGCTCTGGCGGGAAGCGGGTCTGGATTCTTCCGCCGTTCTTACCAGCGGCAAGGTCCTCTTCGACCAGCTGTTCAACAAAACTCAGTGAGCGTTTCTCCTCGTTAGCGTTATTTTCCGGTGTGTTCATTTCTGATGTTAGTTTTCCTATTTAAACCTATTTATAGGGAATATGAATATTAGAGTGCAAAGATAATGTAAATCAAAGAAAGTACAAAATAAAAGTCTATTTAATTTTCATGTCCGCCGGCTGACCTTTCAATTTATTGTTAATATAACTTAATATACGCATTCGTTCTTTGACAATCCGAAAGAATTACTGTACCTTTGCACACGCAATTCCGGCGCCGCCGTTTTTGCCTTTCATTTTTATGCTTATGTCGGCATAGCTCAGTTGGTTAGAGTATCACCTTGACATGGTGGGGGTCCTTGGTCCGAATCCAAGTGTCGACACGCAGAATAAAGCCAAGTAATTGTTTATCAGTTACTTGGCTTTATTGCGTTAAGGATATTTCCCCGTCAAGTCCCCCGGATTCCATTCTTTCCTGCTTAATAAGCCAACCTTTATAACATCGTTTCTATCCTTAATGATTTATTTTTCATTAGATGCTTTATAATTCTGAGACTTATGAGAAACTTTTAGATCCTCGTTCAGGTCTATACTTTCAGGCTCCAGGATATGTGTACGATTTTCTAGATAAAGAAATTGAATATGGAAAAATGCAACAACTTATACCTGGTGATGTGTTTATTGTAAAACGGTATCTTTTAGCTCGTAATCGGGTATCTTTTACAGGCTAATTGGGTATCTTTTACAGGCTAAAAGATACCCAATTACAAAGAGTGTTGATTATCAACAAGTTACAGATGGAATATATTCTTGACGAAAGGGGTGTGCATGAGGACGTAGGAGATGGCGAGATTGGCGGCGCAGACTATCACGTATATGGCGGAATACTGAGCAGTCGGGGGCATGAGAGAGATGAACCTCAAATCCGCAACCCTACTAAAGTCTCAGAGCGTTGCGGCCCAAACCGCCAAGAATGCGATTTTTCTAGTTTGGACTGACTTTTTACCATGTGTT
>OMZV01000001.1 GCA_900315635.1 uncultured Prevotella sp. | reverse complement strand
GCCGTATGCGGAACCGCACGTACGGTGGTGTGAGAGGACGGTGAACACGAAAATAGGAGATAAGCACCTATGATTAGTGTTTACCTCCTACTCGATTTTTTATGACCACTGCAAAGGGATTTGTAGGCAATGTCTATGCCGACTTGTGCTTCTCAAGATATGCAGGGGTCTTGAAGTAATCGCCGGTAGCCTGATCGAGGTCAATGTAGCCACGGTTCTTCCAAATAGACAGCATGTGCATAGGGTCGCTACTCTTGCCAAGGCTGTTGCGGAGCATGGCAGCCTTCAAGGGCAGAGACGAGGGCAGAGTAGGTAAGCCCGTCGTAGGTGGTGTCGAGGGTCTTTACGGCAGCGATAATCATGTCGGTGGTCACGCCATCGGGGAACTCGTCGATGTCGACGGTGGTCTGAAAGAGAAACGCATCCTTGTCGAGGTCGTTCTGCTAGCGGTGGTCGTTGACGAAGTGGTAGTAGTGGGCGCAGCGGATTGGTAGACTCTTCTTTAGCCTTGCCGCCTTGTCCTTGTAGTAAGCTAGAGCGGCGCGATACGCTTCAATGGTGTTGCGAAGCCATGTGCCAGAGATGTACTGGCGGTACTGCTCTAGTGTGTGTTTTCACGGTCGAGAACTTCTCAGCGAGTTTGCTGCTTGTTCCCAATGCCAAAAGGTGTTTTGTTTGTTGTGACATGCGTTAATAATATTGATATTTCTTTGCAGAATCGGGCGTCATTGTCCGTTCAGCGAGTGCAAAGGTAATAATGTCATCAACGGAAAAGAAATATCGGGATCGAAGTGGGAACAAGGTAATTGTTCGGGAATAATAAGGGAAGGGAAAGTCTCTATGAGGCTATTTCTTGTCCAGCAATTCCTCGATGACCGCACCCTCTTGCCGCACCTCATCATCGACATTATGGGGATAGCTCTCGGGCGTGATGTTACGGGTGTGCTGGTTCTTGCGGATTGCCTCATAGAGGCGAAGTTCGTTGGTGTAATCGGGAATGACGGCGACGAGGAGAGAGGCGAAGACACGATTGCTGATAGCCACCTTGAAATAGCCGCGTGCCGCCATGACGATGCGGACGACAGCCCACGTTTGCAGATTGCCGAAGTCGCGGACGTAAGGATATATCCGGTTACGGAGAAGCAGGCAGACACGGTCGGAATCGTAAGGTCGGACGAGGTACTTGCGCTGCTCGTTGGTGAGTTGGAACGACTCAGTGGGAACGGACGGAGAACCTTCGGCAGACTCCGATTTGGCATTAACCGTGGCAGCAAGACGGATGAAATGCCAAGTCTTTTCGGGAATGTCACGGTTCAGTCGGACATCGTTATGGATTATAGTTTGGAAGGCGACGACCATGCCCTTAGCCATCTCTAAGAGCATGGGTTGCGTGAGCAGACTCTTGACGAACTCAGGGTCGTTCTTACGCACGTGGTCGTTGACAGAGAGCACTGAGTCGAGCCATCCACTCATGCATGGACGTAGCTGTTCATTGCCACTTCGATGACCTTAGCCAGTTGGATTGGTGGAACGTGATAGTCCTTAGCGTTAAAGTTCGATTCCATATTCATATTCAAATCTCAGTTATCTCAGTTTCTCTGCACTTCTATATTTCATTATCTACTCTCTTATTACAGAACAAATATTTATAATTTCTAATTTATTATTTATAATTTATATATTGAAATATATTTACACACTGTGTCCAACTTTTTTTGCTCAGCCATCAATATCAGTATACTCGAAAAACTGAGATAACTGAGATAACTGGGACGTAAGGAGCCGTCCGTTTGCATTAAGTACCTAATTAGAAGGCGTTTAGGCGTGTTTTAGCTTGTGATAAGGCATTTCTTGCATTGCGATTTGGCTTTAGTCGTGATTCGCTCCATCGGAATTTTGTCGGCTTCTGCCGATTTTTCACTTCGTCAGAGGGCAAATTTCTCGGCATCAACTCGAATTTGTCGGGTGTCAACCGAATATATCTTATATCCAAAGTGCCAAATTCCGGGGTTGTGACCCCTCGAAACTGGGCACTTTGAAAAGAAATATATTTACATTATCTAAATGGGAAAATTACTCCCACTCGATAGTTGCTGGCGGTTTTGAACTGACATCATAGCATACACGGTTCACTCCCTTTACCTTGCGGATTATCTCATTTGAGACATCAGCGAGGAAGTCGTAAGGCAGATGAGCCCAGTCGGCTGTCATTGCGTCCATTGATGTCACGGCACGCAGAGCTACAGGGTGTTCGTATGTACGCTCATCGCCCATAACTCCAACCGAGCGAATGGTGCTCAGCAAGATTGTGCCTGCCTGCCAAACATGGTCATAGAGCTCAGAGCCGTCTTCCATCTTGTAATCGTGCATCTTCTCGATGTAGATGCCGTCGGCGTCCTGAAGGATGCGCACCTTCTCACGAGTGATGTCGCCAAGGATACGGACAGCCAAGCCCGGACCCGGGAACGGATGACGCTTGATGAGACGCTCAGGCATGTTGAGCTGATGACCCACACGACGCACCTCGTCCTTGAACAGCCACTTCAGCGGTTCGCAGAGCTGGAGCTTCATGTCCTTTGGCAGACCGCCAACGTTGTGGTGGCTTTTGATGGTCATTCCCGTGATGCTCAGCGACTCAATGCGGTCAGGATAGATAGTGCCCTGGGCAAGCCATTTGGCATCCGTAATCTTCTGAGCCTCGGCATTGAACACCTCGACGAAGTCACGACCAATGATCTTACGCTTCTTCTCAGGGTCGGTAACGCCCTCTAAGTCCTTGAAGAACTTGTCGCTGGCATCAACGCCGATAACGTTCAGACCCAAGCCCTTGTAAGCGTCCATAACCTTCTGGAACTCATTCTTACGGAGCATTCCGTGGTCGACGAAGATACAGGTGAGGTTCTTGCCGATGGCACGGTGGAGCAGGGTAGCGCAGACACTGGAATCGACACCGCCACTGAGTCCGAGGATTACTCGGTCGTCCTTGATTTGCTCACGGAGTTCCTTGATTGTCGACTCGATGAAGCTAGCCGGACTCCACTCCTGACGAGAGCCGCAGATGTTGACGACGAAGTTCTTCAACAGCTGCTTGCCCTGTGTTGTGTGGTAAACCTCAGGATGGAACTGCACGCACCAAACACGCTTGTCGTCATTGGCGAAGGCTGCATTCTTCACGTCGCCGGTAGAGCCGATAACGTGGAATCCTTCAGGAATGGCGGTGATGGTGTCGCCGTGACTCATCCATACTTGCGAGCCTTTGTCGAAGCCCTTGAAGATAGGCGACGATGTGTCGACAGTCTCAAGGTTGGCACGGCCATACTCGCGTGTACCTGTCTGCTCGACCTTTCCACCACCTGAGTAGGCGATGAACTGTGCGCCATAGCAGATTCCGAGTACCGGCAGCTTGCCAACGAACTGACTGAGGTCGACCTTGAAAGCTTCCTTGTCATGGACGCTGTACGGACTGCCTGAGAGGATGACGCCGATGACATTCGGGTCGTCCTTCGGGAACTTGTTGTACGGCAGGATCTCGCAGAAGGTGTCGAGCTCGCGGACACGGCGGCCAATGAGCTGCGTGGTCTGTGAGCCGAAGTCAAGAATTATAATCTTCTGTTGCATAAAATTATTAAAGCCTCCCCAAGCCCCTCCGCTTGGAGGGGATGTTGATTACCAACATAAAGGCTTGAGTATTAATTGTTGAATTTATTTAATGTTATGAATTTCTTTCTACAATCTCAGTTATCTCAGTTTATTTCAGCACGGTCTCCCTCTGCCAGTATGATGATTGCCTCGAAAAGGCTGAACAGTCAAGTGAACTACTGGAACCTATAGTCTGCAAACCTTCTAGCCTCGAAGAGGCTGAATCTTAGTAACCCCACACAAGGGAACGAAGTGACTGCAGTGTGGGGACATGGAGCAAAAGCCCTACAAACTGATTCTGTGAGTCGGAGACTCACAATAACACATGTGTGTATAAAACTCCCATCTGTGGTCTTGCGCGTCCCGCTGTTGTGAGTCTTCGACTCACTGAGTCATTATCTCTGCTCGTCTGCCTTATCCCCACACTGCGCTCCGCTTGTGTGGGGTTACTGAGAGTTTAGCCTCTTCGAGGCTATATCGTGCTTGGTGAGGAACTTAGGCGTGCTGATTTGCTTGTTTGAGTGTATCAGGCTTGCCGACATCTAGGAGTTCCAGTTTGGGCTCGGGCTGAATGAATCCCTTTATAAGGCTGGTGTTGCAGTTGTCGAGATAGAAGTCCATGATAGGGAACACATCAGGATACTTGCTCATTCGGTCGGCAATGAGCTTCGGCGATATGACGTGGATACCAGAGAAGGCATAAGCCTGAAGACGTGCCTTGCCATAACCGAGGAGACGGTGCTCGACAGTGATGTTGTCGTGATGGTCTTGCAGAGTCTTGAACTTCTCGGGGTGTTCGGCACCAAACTCACGGAGCCAGCGGAACGGACTCTTCACCTCGCCAGTCTCGATGTTTGTCCAGCCGATGAGACGCATTGCCTCATCGAAAAGCAGATAGCGTTTTGTCTTGCGCCATGAGACGAGCAGGGTGGCGGCAGCATGCATTGTGCCACCCGTCCCCCAGTTGGTCATCAGTGGACCCTTATTATATAATGTGTCGAGGTCGGCATTGCTGAGGATGTCGACATTATGTATGAGTATCTGCTCGTCTTGACGGAACAGCGGTGCAGCCTTGCGGAGTCCGCCGCCAGTGTCGAGCAGCTTGTCACTTTCATCTGATATTTTGATGTCCACTTCGAAGTCATGTTCTTTGAGATAGTCTATAATCTGACCTGCGAAGTGGTGTACATTTATAACAATTGAGCCGAAGCCAGCTGAGCGCAGTTTCTCGATGACATGCTCAATGAGCGGCTTGCCATTGACTGTGACCAGTGCCTTCGGCATCGTGTCGGTGAGCGGACGGAGACGGGTTCCCATTCCCGCCGCAAAAATCATTGCTTGCATAAGTGTGTATAACTTTTCAGACTGCGAAGTTACACAATTTTTCTCAGAAACGTGCAAGTAATGATAGAAACATTTATTTAATGTTACGCTTGTTCAGTTCGGCGTCATATTCCTTCGAGTAAGCCTTCTGTTCTTCGTAGGTCTTCGAGAAGTGATGGGTTCCGTCGAACTTGGCACTTGCGCACATGTACAGATAGTCGTGATGGACAAAGTTCAGCACGGCGTCGATGTCCTCAGGGTTCGGGTTTCGGATTGGCCCCGGTGGCAGTCCGTAGCGGTTGTAGGTGTTGTACGGGTTGTCTATCTGAGTCATCCATGTGTAGATGCGCTCAAGATCGAAACGCTTCAAGGCATACTTCACTGTCGGGCATGACTGCAGTGGCATGTTTATGCGCAGGCGGTTGATGTATATACCGGCTATGATAGGCTTCTCCTGCTTGTTGTTGGTCTCCTCGCTTATCATACTGGCGATAATCATTACCTGCATAGGCTTCAGGCTGTCGGCTTTAGCCTTCTGTTGGCGTGCCGGAGTCCAGAACTTGTCATAGTTCTTTGTCATCTTGCGGATGAACTCGCGTGGCGAGATGTCCCAGTAGAAGTCGTATGTGTTTGGTATGAACACGGCAATGATGTTCGACGGCTCGTAACCCAGTGAGTCGAGGAACAGTGAATCGGTAGCAGCGTCCATGAACTCCTTCTTGGTGAACTGCATCTTCTTGGCAAACACATCGCCGAGGTCACTCATCAGGTGCATGGACGGTACAGTGAGGTGGACGCTAGCCTGATGGCCGTTCTTGAAGTTGCGGAAGGTGAACAGTGCTCCGGTATTGTCGATGGAGTAACGTCCCGAGCGGATGTGGTCGGCATAACCGGTGACGCTGGCAAGGATGCGGAATCCCTGGAACGAGGCTGTATTGGTTATAGGGCGCAGCTTCGAGTAGACCGAGTCGATATTGTCCTTCGGTGAGATGTAGATGTAACGCTCGCCGCCCTTCGACATTCCGTGGAAGAACAGCGTCCATACTATAGCCGCGAGGACAACAACGACAACGCCTATGGTGATGAGGACGCTCTTGCTGTGTCCGTTTCGTTTTTTTCTCTTAGTCATTTCTTCTCCTTATAAAAATGTTAAGCGGGTGCAAAGGTACAGAAAACTTACAATAAAGTTTAGATAATAGTAATTTTAAATAACTTTTTTCACATCTTTTATTTTGGGTTATGTCCTTTTTATACTACCTTTGTAGTATGAAATTAAGATTCAGCATTCATTACTCAACGGTATGGGGTCAGAGTATGCATGTCGCCATAGACTATCATTATGTCGACGGACGGAAGCGCAGCTATGACCTGCTCATGTCGACAGAGAACGGTGAACTATGGACGGTCGAGACTTCGGTCATCGAGAGCCGCCAGCATCCGGTGGAGTATTTCGGATACACCTACCTTGTTGAGGATGGTGACGGGAAGGTCATGCGTCGGGAGTGGAACCGTGTGCCGCGTCGCTATCATTTCGATTCGACCAAGGACTATATCATGCCCGACCTGTGGCGTGACATTCCGCTGCAATACCACCTGATGACGAAGCTCTGCCGCGTGTGTGAGAATCGTCCCGTTGAGTCGGCTGAGAGTGGAATCCGCCTGCCGCTGTACCGGAAGACCATCATCTTCCGTGTTCAGGCTCCACAGCTTGAGAAAGGACAGATTCTCGGTATCTGTGGCAATCATCCGTCCTTGGGCAACTGGAATCCTACGATGTTCCTGAGGATGCGCCGCTCTGGCGAGGATGAGTGGACACTGAGTGTGAATGTTGACAATGTCATGCAGCCGCTGGAGTTCAAATATGTTGTCGTCGACGGAAAAACCAACCGCATTGTGGAGTGGGAACAGGGCGACAACCGGAAAGCCGACAACATGAAGCTCGACGATGGTCAGGTGCTTGTGCTCTATGGCGAGAACCTTAGAATAAAAGAACGCAATTGGAAGGCTGCCGGAGTGGTAGTGCCGCTGTTCTCCCTTCGAACCGACCATTCTTTTGGTGTCGGTGACTTCGGCGATTTGAAGCGTTTTGTCGATTGGACTGAAGCTACTGGCATGAAGGTTATCCAGCTCCTGCCTGTGTTTGACACGACGACTACCCATACTTGGTCGGACTCCCATCCTTATGACAGCATTTCGCTGCATGCCATTCATCCGCATTACATCGACTTGGAACAGCTTGGCAGCCTTGATGATGAGTCGGAGCAGAAGGTTTTCAACAGGCAACGCCGTGAACTGAATGCTTTGGAATATTCCGACTATGAGGCTGTCGACAGATTGAAGTCGAGATACGTCTATCTGTTCTTCCGCAAGAATGGTGAAGCCGATATGGCAACAGATGAATACAAGGAGTTTGCCCGGAAGAACCGGAGCTGGCTCTATCCATACGCTGCTTTCTGTGCCCTTCGTGAACATTTCCACACAGCCAGGACATCCGACTGGCATGAGTTCTCGACTTACAATGAAGAGAAACTGAGGGAAACGTTTAAGTCTGACGAACATTTCCATGAGGAATTCTGTCTTGCCTGCTATACCCAATATCATCTCCACCGTCAGTTTAAGAAAGCTGTGAATTACGCTCACAGTAAGGAGATTGGCTTCTGCGGCGACTTGCCTGTAAGCCTCTATCGGGACAGCGTTGCAACATGGCATCATCCTGAGCTGTTCCATCTTGACATGAAACTTGGCAACCCTCCGTCGAATGAAGAGCCGCAAGGTCAGAACTGGGGTATGCCGCCGTTTGACTGGTATCCTGATGACGGGCGCAAAGTGGCTGGCTATCTGAATGATGTCATCCGTGGAATGGAAGAATACTTCGATGCTGTCCGCATAGACCATGTTGTGTCTTTCTTCCGTTCGTGGGAGATACCGGAGCAGAATCTATGGACTTCTATGGGACATTTCTCTCCTTCGATACCGGTTAGCGAGATTGAGATTCGGGAGTATGGGCTTGACTTCCATAAGGAACTCTACACGAAGCCGTTTATCAATGATTATGTACTCTATCAGTTCTTTGGAATACATGCTGATTATGTCCGTGAGAACTTCCTTAATTCGTTGTCGTACCATCTCTATTCGCTTAAGCCTGAGTATGATACACAATTGAAGATAAAGCGATACTTTGAGGGCCGCAATGATGAGAATAGTCAGTGGATTCGTGATGGACTGATGCACCTTTGTGCTAATGTCTTGTTCCTTGAAGACCCTTACCGTGAGGGCATGTACTATCCCCGGTATGGCGTTTACAATGAGCCTGTTTACTCGATACTGAGTCCTGAGAGCCGAGATGCGTTCATGCGCTTGTACAACAATTTCTATTATGAGCGCCACAATGCTTATTGGGAGTCGCTGGCTAAGACGAAACTCGACATGGTGCTCCGTGGAACCCACGTGCTGGTTTGTGCCGAAGACTTGGGAATGCTTCCGGCTTGTGTACCGTCGGTACTCGACCAGAAGAGGATCCTTTCTCTAGAGGTTCAGTCTATGCCGAAACGTCATGGTGAGGAATTCGCTCACTTGGAGTCTTATCCTTACCGCAGTGTTGCCGTCCCGACAACCCATGACATGTCGCCGCTCCGGCTTTGGTGGGAGGAGAATCCGGCACGGACTCAACATTACTGGAAGTCGATGCTGCAGAAAGATGGCAGGGCTCCACGCCATCTTCCGCCAATGATAGCTGAGGAAATAATAACAAGGCATCTGTATTGCCCGTCGATGATTTGCATGATGAGCATTCAGGACTGGCTGTCTATGGACTCCAACTTCAACCGTCCTGACCTATTCAGCCTGCGCATAAATGCTCCTTATGATGCCTACAATCAGTGGAAGTTCCGAATGAAGCCGACCATCGATGATTTGCTTTCTGCCGACCAGTTTAACAATAAGATAAAGACAATGATAACACGCAGCTTCCGGAATAATGAAGAATTGGAAAAGAAGGAAGACTGAAAGAATTCAATATAGGAAATTAGATTGTAATGGATAACTTTATTTTTGATTTGGATGGTACTTTGCTTAATACACTCAATGATTTGGCAGCAAGTACCAATTATGCCTTGCGCTGGGCTGGAATGCCTGAGCACTCGGTCGATGATGTGAGGCGGTTTGTAGGTAATGGAGTAAAGAAGCTTATGGAGCGTGCCATTCCCGATGGACTGGATAATCCGAAGTTTGACGAGACTTACGCCACCTTCCGCAAGCATTACCTTGAGCATAGCCTTGATACCACAAAGCCATATAGTGGTATTCCCGAGGTCCTTGCCGAACTGAAGCGCCGTGGCAAGAAACTGGCTATTGTCAGTAATAAGTTCTATGCTGCTACTCAGGAACTTGCCCGCCATTTCTTCCCCGAAACAATTGAGGTGGCAATTGGTGAGCGTGAGAATATCCGCAAGAAACCGGCTCCTGATACGGTCCTTGAAGCTATGCGCCAACTTGGTGTCGGCAAGGAAGGGACTGTTTACATCGGTGACAGTGATGTCGATATTGATACAGCCCGTAATGTGGGCGTGCCTTGCATCAGTGTTCTTTGGGGCTTCCGTGACCGTGACTTCCTCATAGAGCATGGCGCCACCCATCTTATCAGTAAGCCTGAGGAATTGCTGAAGTTCTAGATATAATAAATAACAAATCCCCACCAAACCTCCCCCAAGAGGATGGTGTTTAATCACCTAAATTAATTTGAGCAATATCTCTATAAATCTTAGGTAATCTGACATCCTCCCCTTGGGGGAAGCTTGGTGGAGATCTTGATTTACTATTTTTCTTACTCCTCGAAGTGTCTTAGTCTAGCTATATACTTCCCGAGAATATCAAACTCGATGTTAACGGTTGTACCAACTTGAATGTCAGCGAAGTTGGTATTCTGACGTGTGTAAGGAATTATAGCTACTGTAAATGTGTTGTCAGTCGGACTGATGACAGTTAATGAAACTCCATTGACAGTTACAGAACCTTTGTCAACGGTGAAATAACCACGGCGAGCCATCTCCTTGTCGAGCTTATACTCGAACGTGAAGTATGTGCTGCCATCGGCATCCTCCATCTTTATACACTTTGCTGTCTCATCGACATGACCTTGAACGATATGTCCGTCAAGACGACCATTCATAAGCATTGAACGCTCAACATTGACGTGGTCGCCGACTTTCAGCAATCCGAGGTTACTGCGGTCAAGGGTTTCCTTCATAGCGGTAACGGTATATGTATCGTCCTTGATATTTACCACTGTGAGGCAAACTCCATTATGTGACACACTCTGGTCTATCTTCAACTCATTGGTGAATGAGCATTTCAGAGTAAAGTCAATATTCTCTCTATCGTGCTTTATGGCAACAACCGTTGCCATTTCTTCTACTATTCCGGAAAACATGTATGTAATGTTAAATGATGAATGTGGAATGTTGATTTAATATTTAAAAATGACAAATGATGAATGTTAAATTATAAATGTTCAATATGCATTAAAATAATTCAACATTCATCATTCAACATTCCTCATTAATATTCTCCCCACGCCTTTATCTCGATGTCATCGAGCTTAAGGTTGCAGAAGGCATTGATGAATGCCGATGCAAGGCGCGAGTTGGTTATCAATGGGATATTGAGGTCGATTGCCGCACGGCGAATCTTGTATCCGTTGGTAAGCTCATGTGGCGTGAGATCCTTTGGGATGTTTACAACCATGTCGATCTGCTTGTGGTGAAGCATTGACAATGCTTGTGGCTCCTTGCCCTCGTCACTTGGCCAGTAAACCATCGTGTTCTCGACACCATTCTCTGTGAGGTACTTGCTTGTTCCGCTTGTAGCATAGAGCTTGTACCCATGCTTGAGTAGCATCTTGGCGGCATCGAGCATCTCAGCCTTCTCCTTTGCGCCACCGGTTGAAAGAAGGATATTCTTCTTTGGTATGCGCTGACCTACTGAGAGCATTGCCTTAAGCAGCGCATCATTGGTATCCTCACCAAGACAGCCAACTTCACCCGTTGAACTCATGTCGACACCAAGTACAGGGTCGGCTTTCTGCAGGCGGTTGAATGAGAACTGACTAGCCTTGATTCCAACATAGTCGAGGTCGAAGAGGTTCTTGTTAGGCTTCTCTACAGGCACTCCGAGCATAACCTTTGTAGCAAGGTCGATGAGGTTGAGCTTCAGAACCTTGCTGACGAACGGGAATGAACGGCTGGCACGGAGGTTACACTCAATGACGAGGATGTCATTGTCACGAGCCATATACTGGATGTTGAACGGCCCCGATATGTGTAAATCCTTTGCAATCTGACGTGAGATACGCTTGATTCGACGGACGGTCTCAACATAAAGTTTCTGTGGTGGGAACTGGATTGTCGCATCACCTGAGTGGACACCGGCAAACTCGATATGCTCTGATATTGCGTAAGCAAGTATCTCGCCCTTGTTTGCCACGGCATCGAACTCGATCTCCTTGGCATGCTCAATGAACTTACTGACGACTACCGGGTGATCTTCGCTGACATTGGCTGCAAGCTGGAGGAAGCGGCGGAGCTCATCCTCATTAGAGCAGACGTTCATGGCTGCACCCGAGAGGACGTAACTTGGACGGACAAGAACCGGGAATCCTACACGGTCGACGAACTTGTCGATGTCGTCCATACTTGTCAGGGCATTCCATTCCGGCTGATTGATGTGGTTGCGGGTGAGCATTGAAGAGAACTTTGCACGGTCCTCGGCATTGTCAATGTCCTTAGCGGCTGTACCAAGAATTGGAACATTCTCGGCATCAAGGTACATGGCAAGGTTGTTTGGAATCTGTCCACCAGTGGAGACAATCACTCCGTGAGGATTCTCCAAATCGATAATATCCATAACCCGCTCGAATGTGAGCTCGTCGAAATACAGACGGTCGCACATATCATAGTCAGTTGAAACGGTCTCAGGGTTATAGTTTATCATAATGCTCTTGTATCCTTGCTTACGGATAGTGTGCAAAGCCTGAACACCACACCAGTCGAACTCAACAGAACTACCAATGCGGTAAGCTCCTGAACCAAGGACGATAACGCTGCGTTTGTCATTAGAGAAGTCGACATCGCTCTTAATGCCTGAGTAGGTTACATACAGATAGTTAGTCTGAGCAGGATATTCGGCTGCAAGTGTATCGATCTGCTTTACTACCGGCAGAATTCCGTAACTCTTGCGAAGATTGCGGACAACGAGCAACGCCTTGTGCATATTGTGGTATTCGTCCTCAAGACCAACGGCACGGGCAATCTGGAAGTCGGTGAATCCATATACCTTTGCCTCACGAAGGAGTTCCTTGTCGAGAGTGTTGATATTGCATTTCTTCAGTCGCTCATCAATGTCGATGATATGCTTTAGCTTGTAAAGGAACCAACGGTCAATCTTAGTCAAGTCATGAATCTGATCGACGGTATAGTCTTTGTGCATTGCCTTTGAGATAACAAAGACACGCTTGTCGGTTGGCTCACGGAGTGCCTCGTCAATGTTAGGAATCTCAAGTTCCTTGTTCTCGACGAATCCGTGCATGCCCTGACCAATCATACGGAGTCCTTTTTGGATAGCTTCCTCGAAGTTACGACCGATTGCCATTACCTCACCTACAGACTTCATTGATGAGCCCAGCTCCTTGTCGACTCCACGGAACTTTGAAAGGTCCCAACGTGGAATCTTGCAGACTACATAGTCGAGTGCCGGCTCGAAGAATGCAGATGTTGTCTTGGTTACTGAATTCTTCAACTCAAAGAGTCCATAGCCCATACCTAGTTTTGCAGCAACGAAAGCAAGTGGATAACCAGTAGCCTTACTTGCCAATGCTGATGAACGGCTCAAACGGGCGTTGACCTCGATGACACGATAGTCCTCACTCTGTGGGTCGAAAGCATACTGTACATTACACTCTCCAATGATTCCGATGTGACGGACAATTTTTATAGAGAGTGCACGAAGCTTATGATATTCTGAGTTAGACAGGGTCTGTGACGGAGCAATGACGATACTCTCACCGGTGTGAATGCCCAGTGGGTCGAAATTCTCCATGTTACAAACTGTGATACAGTTGTCATATTTATCGCGGACAACCTCATATTCAATTTCCTTCCATCCCTTAAGGCTCTTCTCAACAAGTACCTGCGGAGAGAAAGAGAATGCTTTCTCACAAATCTTATTGAGCTCTTCCTCATTGTCGGCAAAGCCTGAACCCAGTCCGCCGAGTGCGTAAGCTGCACGAATGATGACAGGATAGCCAACATCCTTGGCTGCTTTGCGTGCTTGTTCGATGTTCTCACAAGCCTCACTCTTGATGGTCTTGACGTTAATCTCATCGAGACGCTCAACGAAGAGTTCACGATCCTCTGTGTTCATGATGGCGGCAACAGGAGTACCGAGTACACGGACATTGTATTTCTTCAGGATTCCCTGACGCTCGAGCTCAACACCGCAGTTCAATGCGGTCTGACCACCGAAGCTCAGCAGTATTCCGTCCGGATGCTCCTTAGCAATAACCTTCTCAACAAAGAATGGCTGAACTGGAAGGAAATATATTTGGTCGGCAACACCCTCGGATGTCTGCACCGTTGCAATGTTTGGATTGATGAGAACAGTTTCAACACCTTCCTCTCTCAATGCTTTCAATGCCTGTGAACCTGAGTAATCGAACTCACCGGCTTCACCTATTTTCAAGGCTCCAGAACCAAGGAGCAATACTTTCTTTATACTTTCGTCTTTCATCTGCTAAATTGAAATATTGAAGGGAATGTGTTTATTTAAGTGTTTCCACGAATTTATCGAACATGAACTCCGTGTCGACAGGACCTGAGCATGCTTCTGGGTGGAACTGAGAAGAGAACCAAGGATTGGTCTTGTGGCGGATACCCTCGTTTGAACCATCGTTCATATTAACGAATAGTTCCTCCCAGTCTTTGCCGAGAGTCTTGCCATCAACGGCATATCCGTGGTTTTGTGAGGTTATGTAACATTTCTTTGTACCAACAAGACGGACAGGCTGGTTATGTGAGCGATGACCATACTTGAGCTTGTAGATTGTAGCACCGGCAGCCTTGCCAAGAAGTTGGTTACCCATACAGATACCGCAGATAGGCTTAGTTGACTGACTCATAAACTTGCGGATAATCTCTACAGCGTCAGAGCATGTGTCAGGGTCACCAGGTCCATTGGCGAGGAACAATCCGTCAACGTCCATCGAAGTGTAATCGTAATTCCATGGGACACGGATTACCTCAACACCACGATTAATAAGGCAACGGATAATATTAGCTTTAACACCACAGTCAACGAGGACGACCTTCTTTCCGGCACCTTCATTATACCTTATAATATCCTTGCAAGATACCTGGTCAACGAAGTTAACACCTTCATAGTCGGCTTCCGGAACATTGTCGGGCTCATCGTCGAAGAGAATCTTACCCATCATAACACCATGCTCACGAAGCACCTTTGTCAACTCACGTGTGTCAATGCCGGTAATTCCAGGCACATGCTCACGTTTAAGCCAGTCGGCAAGACTCTCTACTGCATTCCAGTGACTGTACTGCTCGCTATAGTCGGAAACGATAAGTGCAGAAGCATAAATCTTGTCGCTCTCCATGAATGTTGGCAGTCCATTCTTCTCAAAAGTGAATGGCGGCACACCATAATTACCTACTAGCGGGAAAGTCATTGTCAGCAACTGTCCTGCGTATGATGGATCGGTAAGGCTCTCGGGATAGCCCATCATTGCGGTATTGAACACCACCTCTCCGGCAACGGGTTTCTCATAACCGAAACTCTTGCCATGGAACTTTGTCCCGTCGCTTAAAACTAATGTTACGTTCCTCATTATATTTTGTTAATAATGAAAGATTGAAATTACGAAAAAATGAAATGGCTGTATAACCACCTTCAATTAAATCATCTTCTCAATCTTTCTTTCATTATTTCATTATTTCAATTTTTCAATCTTCTAATCTTCCTAGAATTTTGCCTCCTTTTGGAAGACATTCTCAACAAAGTTGATGAATGCCTGATTGACGAGTCGCATGCCACCGGGAGTAGGGTAGTTGCCAGTGAAGTACCAGTCGCCTTTATGTTCAGGTATAGCTTTGTGCAGTCCCTCGATGCTCTGATAGACAAGCTCAACAGGAGTCTTCATTCCTTCAGGACGAAGCATTTCAACAATCTTGTGGTTTATTTCCTCAACGGTGAAAGGCTTGTAAATCTCTTGCACCTGATTGAGAATTTCCTCACCCTTAGGCTTTGCCACCTCGCGCTTGCAGTTGTGGTAAGTTTCCTCGATGAGCTTGAGCATTCCGCGATCCTTGATAAGTTCGATGGTTGCACGGAACACGCAGAACTCCTCAAGGCGAGGCATGTCGATACCGTAATAGTCCGGATAGCGGATTTGCGGAGCACTCGAGACAACAACAATCTTCTTCGGATGCAGACGGTCGAGAATACGGAGAATACTCTCCTTCAGAGTCGTACCACGGACGATAGAGTCATCAATGATAACAAGGTTATCCTTATATGGTTCAACGCTTTCGTAAGTCACATCATAGACATGGCTGGCAAGGTCGTTGCGGGCATCACCCTCCGTGATGAACGTGCGTAGCTTAATGTCTTTCCATGCCACCTTCTCAGAGCGTACGAAGTTGTGAAGTATTGCTTTCAACTCATCATACGTTGGACGATGGTCGAGTGCTTGTATCTGTTGGATTTTCTCTTCATTCAAATAGTTCTTAAAGCCATCAAGCATACCATAGTAAGCAACCTCAGCTGTATTTGGAATGTATGAGAATACTGTATGGTCAATATCACCGTCAACGGCTTTAAGAATTGGCTGAGTAAGTTGCTCACCAAGTTTCTTGCGCTCCTTATAGATGTCACGGTCAGAACCACGAGAGAAATATATTCTCTCGAAAGAGCAAGCGGAATCGCCCTTCTGAGGCATTATCTGGCGGAGGTTGAACTCGCCTGCTTTATTGACGATGAGAGCCTGACCAGGTTGCAGTTCCTGAATATCATCGCATTCAAGGTCGAATGTCGTCTGAAGCACAGGACGCTCGCTGGCTAGAACTACCATCTCGTCATTCTTATAATAGAAAGCAGGACGGATTCCCCAAGGGTCACGCATCGAGAACATCTCGCCACTTCCGGTAAGACCACAGATGACATAACCGCCATCAAAGTCCTTCATCGAAGTCTTGAGGACATTGCTCATCTTGACATGATCCTCGATGTACTTTGTTATATCACGTTTGGTAAGTCCCAGTTTCTGAGCATCTATGAAGTTGCGTTCTACTTCACGGTCGAGACGATGTCCCATCAGTTCTAGCAGGATGTAAGTGTCACTGTAGATTCGTGGGTGCTGACCTTGTTCTGTGAGTTGCTCAAATATCTCTTCAACATTTGTCATGTTGAAGTTGCCGCACATGCACAAGTTCTTTGCCCTCCAGTTGTTTCTGCGAAGAAACGGATGGACATAAGAAAGGCCACGCTTTCCGGTAGTTGAGTACCGGAGGTGGCCCATATATAGTTCACATGCAAATGGCAAATTAGCCTTGGCAAAGTCCACGTCATGAACTTGCTCCTTTGTGTAGTCGTCATAGTCGCGATGAACATTGCCGAAAATTTCAGTGATGGCATCCTTGCCCTCAGCACGTTCACGGAACATGTATTCGTGACCAGGCTCTGATTCCAGTTTGACACCGGCAATACCTGCGCCTTCCTGGCCACGATTATGCTCCTTTTCCATCATGAGATAGAGTTTGTTGAGAGCCCATCTCCATGTGCCGTACTTCTGCTGGTAATATTCCAGCGGTTTGAGTAAGCGGATTAAAGCCACTCCACAATCTTCATGAATGTTTTTCTCCATTATGATTATATTCCCCCTGTAAGTGTTGTTATCCTTTTATTGATTGTCTATAGCTTAACAACGTTAATCTCTCAGGATGTTAACAAGCAGTGAAGCTACAGATGTCGCAATACTTATGAACGAGAACCATATTGTTGTTGAACTTCCGATTCCGGAGTTTCCAGCCTTTACACGGTTAGGCTGAACATAAACAATATCGTTCTGCTGTAAATAATAGTATGGCGAATTTATCAGATTTGCATCGTTAAGATTCAATCTGTATTGATGTTTCTGTCCTGTGGCGTCTTCACGGATGAGCAATACATTGTCACGACGACCGTAAATTGACAAGTCACCGGCTGAAGCCAAAGCCTCAAGAATGCTCATCTTCTCAGTTGATACCGGCACTACGCCAGGATGTCCAACTTCACCAAGGACTGTTACACGATAGCTTGACATGTTAACTGTAACAATTGGATTCTCACCCTTGGCAAGATAAGGAAGAACTTTGCTCTTGATAAGGTCTTCACATTCTGTCTTTGTCAGTCCTGCTACATGTAATTTACCGACGACTGGGAAATTGATGAAACCATCGTTGTCAACTAAGTAACCCTGCAAGGAACCACCACCGGTAGCGATCTGACCGCTGCTTCCGAGATTTGGCTTTACCTGGAGGTTGAACGGTGCACTAGCATCTGGGTCAATGGTGTTGACGGTAATAGACAACTCGTCCTTTGGCATGATATGGGCGTCGTAGAGTCCACGTGATGCAGCAAGGCTGATGGAGTCGATGTTAGTAAAATAGGGCACATTCTTACTTGAACCGCAGCCTACCATAACAAGGATGGCGGCGCATGCAACAAAACCTAAAAGAAGTTTTTTCATTGTTATTAATTGCGCAATATGATTAATTAGGCACAAAGGTACAAGTAATTTTTGATAATGGCAAAAGAAATATGAAAAAATAAAGAGAAATCCCCACCAAGCCTCCGGAGGCTTGGTGGGGATTCCCTTGTCTATTAATAGAACTTGAAGTAACGGCGGGCATTGTTGTAGGAAATATCCTCAACCATGCGGCCGAGAGCCTTACGGTCGTTAGGCAGCTTTCCGTCCTCAACATCATTGCCGAGAAGGTTGCAGAGCAGACGGCGGAAATACTCGTGACGCGGATAGCTCAGGAACGAGCGGCTGTCGGTGAGCATACCGACGAAGCGGCTGAGCAGACCCAGTGTTGAGAGGGCGTTCATCTGCTTTGTCATACCGTCGAGCTGATCGTTGAACCACCAACCTGAACCGAACTGAATCTTTCCTGGCTCAGAACCATCCTGGAAGTTACCGAGCATTGTAGCAACAACCTCATTAGCGCACGGATTCAAGCAATATAATATTGTACGTGTGAGCTTATGTTCAGAGTTGAGTTCATCGAGGAAGTGGCTCATGGCACGGGCTGTGTTGAACTCGCCGATAGAGTCGAAACCGGTATCAGGACCGAGCTTCTTATACATAATGCTATTATTGTCACGGATAGCGCCATAGTGATACTGCTGTGTCCAGTCGGCATCATAATCCATCTCTGCGCAGATCTTCAGGAAGGCGTGCTTGTATTGGCGAACCTCAAGCTGAGAGAGCTGCTGACCGCGCATAGCCTTCTCGAAGATAGTCTCAATCTGAGAATCTGTGTAAGGATCATCGTAGAATTCCTCAATTCCGTGGTCGGCAAGCTTTCCGCCATTCTCAGCGAAGAAGTCATGACGCTTCTGCAGGGCATCAATCATATCCTTGAATGTGCTGATGTTTACACCTGCTACCTCACCAAGCTTCTTGATGTACTCAGCATAGTCAGGCTTCTCAATGTTCATAGCCTTGTCAGGACGCCAGGCCGGAATCATCAACGGGTCGTTGTCAGCCTTGGTCTCACGGTAAATCTTATGCCAGTGAAGGTCATCGATAGGATCGTCGGTTGTGCAGACACACTCTACATTGTAGTGGCGCATCAAGCCACGAGCGCTGAATTCAGGAAGTTTCAGCTTTTCATTGCACTCGTCGTAAATCTCCTTTGCTGTGTCAGGACCTAAAAGCTTTGTTATACCGAAGGCTGTCTTCAACTCAAGATGAGTCCAGTGATACAATGGATTACGGAAAGTGTAAGGAACTGTCTCAGCCCACTTTTCGAACTTCTCCCAGTCAGTTGTCTCTGTGCCGGTACAGTATTTCTCTGGAACACCGTTGGTACGCATTGCACGCCACTTGTAGTGGTCGCCGCCGAGCCACAACTCTGTGATGCTCTTGAACTTGTAATCCTCAGCAACCATTTGTGGAACGAGGTGGCAATGATAGTCGATGATTGGCATTTTAGCCGCATGATTGTGATAGAGATACTGCGCTGTCTCGGTGTCGAGCAGGAAGTTCTCATCCATGAACTTTTTCATAATAGCTTAGTATTGATTTAAAATTTGTTTTATAGTTCGTTTTTAACTAATGTGCAAATTTACGCAAATTATTTTGTAAACTCCCCCATTTTAACTATATTTGCACTTGATTTTAACGAAAACGATAACGTCGTTATGAACGAACACACATTCACACGGACAGGCAAGGTGCTGTTGGTCTATACTGGTGGAACAATCGGAATGGGTCGTAACCCACGGACTGGCGCCCTGGAGCCTTTCGACTTTAATCTGCTTCTTGAGCGGATTCCTGAGGTTAAACTCTTGCCGGCATCAGTCGATACTTATCAGTTCAATCCAATAATTGACTCGTCGGACATGAGTCCAAGACTTTGGGCCCAGCTCGTCCGCATCATTGCCCGCAATTATAAGCTGTATGATGGATTCGTTATACTTCATGGAACTGACACAATGGCATATACGGCATCAGCGCTTTCGTTTATGCTAGAGAATCTGACTAAGCCAGTTATTCTCACTGGGTCGCAACTACCTATAGGTCAGCTTCGAACTGATGGCAAAGAAAATCTTATGTCAAGTTTGGAACTTGCCATTGCCCATAACGAAGACGGGACACCACGTGTGCCTGAGGTTTGCATATTCTTTAATGGTAAACTACTAAGGGGCAATCGTTCGACTAAGCAGAATGCCGATGGATTCGACGCATTCGATTCATTCAACTATCCTCATCTGTGTGATGCGGGCGTTAATTTCGCTTTCCACGACCACCACATCCTGCGACCTATGTTCGACCATCCGATGATTCCTCATTATGGTCTTGACCCCAATGTTTTCGTCCTGTCTCTTTTCCCAGGTATACAAGAGAATATCTTCCGCCATCTTATTGATGCTCCTGAGCTTCGTAGTATAGTTATCCGAACCTACGGCAGTGGCAATGCCCCGCAACTCACTTGGTTACTTCGCCTTGTCAAGGAAGCTACCTATCGTGGTATAACCGTTGTCAATATCAGCCAATGCGTAACGGGAAATGTAGAGATGAGCCGTTATGATACAGGCTATCAACTTAAGGAAGCCGGGGTTATCAGTGGTCATGACTCAACTGTAGAAGCTGCTGTAACCAAGCTTATGTTCTTGCAATCTAATTATTCCGACCCACATCTGGTACGTAACTTCATGTCACGTGATATTGCAGGCGAGGTAACTATATAAAGTAATACATTATTTATATTGGTTAATAAATCTATCTATCAACGATATTAGATAGAATAGAATCTGTCTAAACAAATCCGTATTTATAATTTTTACAATTAATAATTTGGAAGTTAAGCTTTAAAATATTATCTTTGCGCTTGAAATAAATAAAGTTCAACTATTCTAATAAAAACAACATTATGAAAGACTTAAAGGGAACAAAGACAGAGAAGAACCTTCTGGAGGCATTCGCAGGTGAGAGCCAGGCTCGCAATAAGTATACTTATTTTGCCAGCAAAGCCCGTAAGGATGGTTATGAGCAGATAGCAGCAATCTTCGAGGCTACTGCAAACAATGAGAAGGAACACGCTAAGATATGGTTCAAATACCTTGAGGGCGGTGCTATCAAGGATACAATCTCAAACCTTAAGGCTGCTGCCGAGGGTGAGAACTATGAGTGGACTGACATGTATGATCGCATGGCTAAGGAAGCTGAAGAGGAAGGCTTCAAGGAGATTGCCGCTAAGTTCCGTGGCGTTGGTGCCATCGAGAAGCATCACGAGGAGCGTTATCGCAAACTTCTGAAGAACATCAATGACGCTGTAGTATTCAGCCGTGATGGTGATGCTATCTGGATTTGCCGCAATTGCGGACACATTGTTGTTGGTCCTAAGGCTCCGAGCGTTTGCCCGGTATGCAGTCATCCTCAGAGCTTCTTCGAGTTAAAGGCTGAAAACTATTAATTCACGAAGCCAATACTTTAGTTAAAACATCTTCTATTTAGGAGATGTTAGTCCTGTAAAAACAAAGTATAAGATTGTTAGAAGGATAAACAAAATTGTGATGATGATGAGAAACCACATCGTCACACGAAGGAAGAGCGGTTTTTCGTTCTTCCTTTTTTCATGTCTCATAGTCCGATAGCTTTCTGGTCGGATGGGCTGGTAAGTATCAGTAGAAACACCAGCATTCACATTATTCATGTCAGCCGGTGTGACAACATTAGCCAGAGCACCACAATAAGGGCACTTGGCATGAATGGTTTCACCAGGATTTCCATCGACCATATATTCTCGACCGCAATTATTGCAAGTTGTTCTATATTGCATAGTTAGCTGTATATTTTTACAGATTTAATTGAATTATCTATAGTCGTTGATAATAACCTTTCCGTTTTGTGGGAAAGCTTCGATTTGACGGAATTCTGATCTGCCATCACTTGAGAATCTGATGCGATACCAATTGTCTTCGTAATGGTTTATACTTATGCTGACAGGTGATGCGGAATGATGACCATTGTGACTGGCTTTACCCATTTGTGGACAAAGCAAATCCCAATCAATCTCATTATCAGTTGACGTGCTGTCTTCCGGTTCATCCAGCGAAGTACTTAGCCGTTCATAGCATTGCTCCGAGAGATTGTTGTCAAATTGTGACATATCGCCATCGGCAAACCAGACATCATAGAAGTTGTTGAGAAAATCGGTTACTTCCTGCCGGTCTTGTTCAGCCTTCTGCGCGGCAGCTTCCTCTGCATTCTGCTGATTGCGGAGAGCCATCAGTGAATCCATGTGAGCCTGACGCGCCTGCTTTAATTCAATGCGCTCTTGCTCATCATTCTTCTGTTTTTGCTGCCATGCATACCAACCTATACCGCCGACAAGGATTCCCAGTATCAATGCCAACAATATATTTGTTGTGTGGCTCTTACCTTTCTTATTGTTGTCAGGATTGCCTCCGTCGTTAGTAGGTGTGCCGGACGTGTATCCGTTGTTTACAGCCTGACCGGGATTAACACTTGCTTTTCCTGTTTGTGGGCTGTTGCTGTTGACAATAGGGAGGCTGACACGCATCTTCTGACCGCAGTTAGGGCATTTAGCCCAAACTGTCTGCCCACCCTCAGCTGTAAGCCGGTAAACTTGTCCGCAATTCCTGCATGTAATCTTATAATCCATATTAGCCTAAATACTTCATAAGAATCTTGGCATATCCACTCTCGCGAAGTTTCTCAATGCTCTTCTCGCGGATTTGGCGGACACGCTCACGGGTCAGACCCATCTCGGCTCCTATTTCTTCAAGTCCTTTTTCCTGAGTTTCTATGCCAAAGCATTCCTTTACGATTTTCATCTCACGAGGCTTCAATACCTTTTCCATTACCGCATCAAGGTCGGTTGTCATTGACTCATGGTCGACCTGACGGTCAGTACGGGAGTCCTCGCCTGATGAAAGCAAGTCAGCCATTGAGTTATCGTCGTCCTCAGAGAATGGGGCGTCAATACTCATGTGGTGATGGTCGGCCTTCATCGTCTGCTGGATTTTCTCCTCGTCAATGTCGGTCAGTGCGGCAATCTCATCGGCTGATGGCTTACGCTGGTTCTTCTGCTCGAACTTAGCTATCTCACTGTTGATTTTAGCCAATGCGCCGACCTGATTCAACGGAAGGCGAACCATACGGCTCTGCTCGGCTATAGCCTGCAGTATGCTTTGGCGAATCCACCACACAGCGTAGGAAATGAACTTGAAGCCACGGGTCTCATCAAACTTCTCCGCAGCCTTAACAAGTCCTATGTTACCCTCATCTATCAAATCGGTCAACGTGAGTCCCTGATGCTGGTATTGCTTTGCGACTGACACAACGAAACGAAGGTTGGCTGCAACAAGCTTGTCCTTTGCACGTTCTCCTTCAGGTCCGCCTTTGCGTATTTTCTGTGCCAACTCTATCTCCTCGTCAAGAGAGACCATTGGAATACGGCCTATTTCTACCAGATACTTATCGAGCGACTCGCTGTTACGACTCGTTATACTCTTTGAAATTTTAAGCTGTCTCATGCTGATTTTATCATTCCTTTCTGCCTGTAAAACAAGCAAAAACTATACCATTAACGACAAACTGACAGATTTATTGTGTTGTATGACAGTAACATTTGCAATTTGTTTAGCCATTCATTGTCTTGTAACCGGGTATCTTTTAGAAATTAAAATAAATTAAAAACAAAGGGAAAATAAATTATTTTCTTTTGAAAAATAATTTATTTTCCCTTCTAAAAGATACCCTTTTACAACGCAATTTGGTATCCCTTATGTTTAAATTGGAAGCCATACAGACTCTGAATAAGTACTATTCAATGCACATTTGGCTTCATTTTGAGGTTTATTTATTGTCGATAAAGCTCAGTGCAGCACCTATGGCAGTGCAGAATTCGCTGTATTTAGGAATGATGAAGTGGACATCGTAAACCTTTTCCATCATCGGGAACACATACTTGCACTGTGGCAGGAGAGTCAGATTGCCTATGAGCACGAAGTCACGTATGCCGCTTCCTACAGCGCTGAGGATAGATGCTGAGCCCACAGCCTGCAATACCATATATATAAGACCTATTGCAATATCCTCGCGGGACGCATTACCTTGAGCATTGGCGAAAAGCGAAGCAGTGGCATCCATAGGCAGACCGGGCAATGGCTTAGCCGAAATATCTCGGATAAGAAGGTTTATATGAGATATGTGTCCCTGCAAAGCTAGTGACGCTATCTGCTTGACATCATCGGTGTTCAGCAACAGACGTGACAGTCCGCTCAGTGTTCCGCCGCCGATGCCTATGCCGCCGATGTGATGGATGTCCTTGCCCTTGCATCTTACTAACGATGTGCCGGTGCCCATAGAGACAACTATCATATCGTTAAGCCTGCTTTCATATTGAGCTCCAAGACCATCGGCAATAAACTCTTCGGCACGTGACGTCGGTAGTCCATAGACCGGCTTGTCGATATAGGCTGACCCCACACCGGTTATCATGACGTGCTCGACATCGTCGAGGGCAATTTTATTGTCGTACAGATACTTGCCGAATGCCCCATAGAGAGAGGTCACCGGGTCGGTGGCTTTTACACGCAATGGCTTTATGACCTTGCCGTCACGTATGCCTACAATCTTTGTCGTGGAGATGCCCACGTCGATTCCTATAACAATTTTCATATTATAAGTAAGGTAATTTACGGCTGCAAAGGTAACAGAAAAGTAGGATAAGTCAAAATAAAAGGCAAAAAAAACAAAATATATTTTCGTATTTCGTTGATTATTAGTAATTTTGCACTCCGTTAAAGAATTAGGATAATTAAAAAGAAAAAAGTACTAAAATGACAAAGGCAGATATCATCAACGAGATTTCCTCCAATACTGGTATATCGAAGAAAGATGTCACAGCGGTCGTAGAAGGATTTATGGAGAGCATCAAGACCAGCCTCCTTGCTGAAAAACAGAATGTTTACCTTCGCGGCTTCGGCAGTTTCATCATTAAGCATCGTGCTGCCAAGACTGCCCGCAACATCTCAAAGAACACAACAATCACAATCCCAGCACATGACTTCCCTGCATTCAAGCCAGCGAAGACATTCATAGAGGATATGAAGAAGTAAGAGAATTTTAAACAAACATTATTATAACAATTAATTTAAATCATTAAAGCAATGCCAAACGGAAGAAAGAAAAAGGGACACAAGATGGCTACGCACAAGCGTAAGAAGAGATTAAGAAAGAACAGACATAAGAGCAAGTAAGGTCCCGCTAGAGGCCGACTGAAAGGTCTGTTCAGGCAAATGGGGCGTGCTTTCGCATGATGCTCCTTATCCCTGGGAGTGCGAGAGCAAGCTCCATTTTTAGTAAATAATAAAGAAATGACTAGTGAAATAATTATTGACGCCCAGCCAAAGAATATTTCGATAGCGCTGCTTGAAGACAAGAAACTTGTCGAATATCAGAATGAGCTGCGCGACGCGGGTTTCTCGGTGGGTAACATCTACATCGCAAAAGTCAAAAAGCTTATGCCGGGACTGAATGCGTGCTTCGTAGATGTAGGTTATGAACGCGACGCCTTTCTTCATTATCTTGATCTTGGAAGTCAATTTGACTCTTATGCAAAGTACCTCAAGCAAGTACAGAGCGACAGGAAACGACTTTATCCATTCAGCAAAGCCACACGATTGCCCGACCTGAAAAAAGACGGCAGCATTCAGAATGCGCTGCAAGTAGGGCAGGAAGTGCTGGTGCAGATTGTTAAAGAACCCATTTCGACCAAGGGTCCGCGTCTTACAGGTGAAATATCCTTTGCCGGACGCTATTTGGTCCTCATCCCATTCAGTGATAAGGTTAACGTTTCCTCGAAAATCAAAAGCGGAGAGGAGCGCGCACGGTTGAAACAGCTCATACGTAGTATCAAACCGAAGAATTTCGGAGTGATAGTTCGTACTGTAGCCGAGGGAAAGCGTGTAGCTGAGCTCGACGCCGAGATGAAAATCCTTCTCAGCCGATGGAATGAGGCTATCACGAAGGTGCAGAAAACACAGCAACGCCCCCAGCTCGTCTATGAAGAGACGGGTAGGGCTGTGGCAATGATTCGTGACCTCTTCAATCCGTCATACAAGAATATCTACGTCAACGATGACGAGGTTTATGCCGCTGTACGTCATTATGTCTATCTCATTGCCCCTGACAAGGCAGACATAGTGAAGAAGTATACCGGCAAGGTGCCAATATTCGATAACTTCGACGTTACGAAGCAGATAAAGTCGAGTTTCGGTACTACTGTTAATTATGGTCACGGATGCTATCTCATAATAGAGCATACCGAGGCTATGCATGTCGTAGATGTCAATAGTGGTAATCGTACTAAGGAGAAGGAACAGGAACAGAATGCTCTCGACACTAACCTCGGTGCAGCTGATGAACTGGCACGGCAACTCCGCCTGCGTGATATGGGAGGAATTATTGTTGTCGACTTCATCGATATGAACTTAGCCGAGAATAGGCAGATGTTATATGAGCGTATGTGCAAAGACATGCAGAAGGATCGCGCCCGTCATAACATATTGCCGTTAAGTAAGTTCGGATTGATGCAGATAACTCGACAGCGCGTGCGTCCGGCAATGGATGTAAATGTCGAAGAGGAGTGTCCGACATGCTTGGGTACAGGAAAAATCAAGGCCAGCATTTTGTTTACTGACCAACTGGAGAGAAAAATTGACCGGCTTGTCAACAAGATTGGCGTAAAGAAATTCTATCTGCACGTCCATCCATACGTTGCCGCTTTCATTAATCAGGGACTTTTCTCCTTGAAATGGAAGTGGAAGATGAAATACGGATTCGGTATTCATATTGTACCATCGCAGAAGCTTGCTATGCTTCAATACGAGTTCTATGATTCTGACCGCAATTTCATTGATATGAAGGAAGAGACAGACGGAAAGAAGTAAAAAAATAAAGACCCTTGTAAGCTGTTGTTTATTCGCTTGCAAGGGTCTTAATTTTATATCATTTTTATGCTCTTCGTAATGAAGTCCACAATAATGATTGTTTAGAAATGCTATAGCTTCTTTATAAGCCGTTTTATAACTGAGCGGCGATATTCCTTACGTAGGTCGTAGTCCGGACGTGGCATACTAATATCCAATACTGAGAAATTCACTTAAAAGTCTTCTAAATGTGCAATTAACTGTTCGTCTTTTCCAATATTACAGTTTTATACCACTAATGGACATTGATTTTTAAATTATCCGCAATTGTACAAAACAAAAAAGGTATCTTCTGTAAGTGCAAAAGATACCCTTTTATGTTTCTAATCTTTGTTATTATTGAACAACTTTGAATCTAATTCTGAAGCTGTGAGTCTGCTCATCCCAATTTGTGCCTAAGAGAACGAACTTTCCTATTTGTGATGTTGAGCGGACATGCTTGCCAAGGCAAGGGCAAACATCATAGTCGCCAATGCGAACAAGGCGGATGGTCTCGCTGGCATCATCAGGAAGACGGTCGAGCGATACACCCTCAGGGATGTGATTGCGGTCGACAAACTCGTAGGTTACAGGCATGTCAAGCTGGATGAGTCTGTTCATCTCGTCCTCAATAGCCTTCTCCTCTTTTCGGCTAGGCTTATGGTCGAGCGTGTAGGAGATTTTACTCTTCTTGCGTTCGATGTGGGCGTTGGAACTGCGCTTGCAACCAAACATGCGAATCATCAACTGATTGAGAAGATGCTCGGCTGTATGGGCTGGCGGGAACTCTTCCTTGTTGTGCGTGTTAAGCACGTAATCATTGGCATCTGTCATAATCTTGAATTTGTATATCCTTCCGCTATATGCAGCAAGTTCTACCGGTAATTGCTCATTCTTCTTTAAGTCGAAGCGCTGGGTCTCGCCAGTTAGCAGGTCGACAGCTTCTACCGGCTTTTCCGGAATCTTAAGGAAATCGAATGCGTGGTCAGGAATCCTCACCTTGCAAGTTGCAGGCTGGTCACTGAAGTTGACGACAATGAACAGGACTTCATTCTCATATTTCCTCATGAATGCATATTGGGCATGGGGTGAGAAATCCTCACTATAGCCATTGACATACATGAGATCGAAGCACTGACCTTCAGAAACGGCTTTCTCCTGATTGGCAAGACGGAGAATCTTTGTATATGTTTCCTCGATTTGATGCTCTTGATTCGTGAGATGACGGCGGTCCCAATATCCGTGATACAGACTTTGAACTGTCCAATAGTCGAATATTGTTGTTCGTCCGTCACAACCGGAGAATCCTTCCTTGTCCATTCCTTTCTCGCCAAACTCCTGTCCGGCGTAAATCATCATAGGATTGGACTTAAGCAGGGTAGCGACTATTAATGCCGGAACTCCCTTCATTCCGTCTCCTGCAAAGAAGTAGGAGGCAAGACGTTGTTCATCATGGTTCTCAAGGAAGTAGAGCATGTGGTCGCCAATATCATCGGTCAGTTGCCATTCACGTGTTATTGCCGATGCAGGACGTTGATGGCAAGTGACGGCACGAAGGCAATCGTACATACCAACCTTATCATACAGATAATCGAATCCGCTTGCCACAAACGTGCGGTACTGGGCTGTATCATACACCTCGCCAATGAAGATGATGTTAGGGAAACGCTGCTTTACGGTCTTCGTGGCATACTCCCAAAACTCGTGAGGTACCATCTCCGCCATATCACAACGGAATCCGTCGATGCCTTTGCCTGCCCAGAAAAGCAGAATATCTGTCATCTTCTTCCATGTGCTTGGAGTTGGATCGTAGTGATAGCTTCTTCCACCGGCATCGGTATAGTCGACACCATAGTTCAGTTTCACCGTCTCATACCAGTCGTTCTGTTGTGGGTGAGAGTCGAAACGGTCATTGCCAGTGCATTTGGCAGGCGACTCCTCATATCGTGGAAGACCGAAAGCCTGGGCACGACTGGTATCGAATCCGTTCATGTCAAGACTTTCGCCCGGACAATAATAGAAGTTGTTCTGTGGATCGAAGTGCTTGCCGGTATCATCATCCTCGCCAAGGTCATGGACTCCTGCCGGTTTGCAAATGCTTTTGTACTCGCGTGCCACATGGTTTGGAACGAAGTCGATGATGACTTTCATACCCGCATTATGCGTGCGCTCAACAAGATTCTCAAACTCTTGCATGCGGTCAGGAACCGACTCGGCAATATCTGGGTCGATGTCGTAATAATCGGCAATGGCGTATGGCGAGCCTGCTATTCCTTTCACCACCTCAGGGTGTTGACGTGGTATTCCAAAACGGGAATAGTCAGTGCATGTGGAATGGCGTATAACACCAGTATACCAAACATGGGTTATGCCCAACTGCCGCATACGGCGAAGTTGGGCACTCTGAATGTCGTTCATCTTCCCGACGCCATTCTCCTCAATCGTTCCCCATTCCTTGCGGGTGGTGTTGCGATTGCCGAAGAGGCGAGTGAAGATCTGGTATATTATTATCTTCTTCACTTATATTTTGTTTTAGGGAGTTAGATGTGGGAAGTTAACTTCCTTGTAACTCCCATCTAACTACTCTTTAACTCCCCTATAGAATTTATGCTATTCCGTGAGCATTGACTGAACGGTCGATGCGGCGGATCATTCCCTGAAGGGCACGACCAGGACCACACTCGATGAACTCGTCAGCACCATCGGCGATCATATTCTGAACACTCTTTGTCCAACGAACGCTTGATGTGAGCTGAGCGATGAGGTTTGCCTTGATCTCATCAGGATTGGTGTGAGGCTTAGCGTCTACATTCTGGTAAATCGGGCACTTTGGCTCGTGGAACTCTGTTGCCTCGATAGCCTTCTGGAGCTCGTCCTTAGCAAACTGCATAAATGGAGAATGGAATGCACCTCCTACAGCCAACGGAAGGGCACGCTTTGCACCGGCTGCAGTTAGCTTCTCACAAGCCTCGGCAATACCTTCCTTTGAACCAGAGATAACAAGCTGACCAGGGCAGTTGTAATTGGCAGGAACAACGACCTTGCCTTCATCAGAAATCTCCTTACAGATCTTTTCGATAGTCTCGTCAGGAAGAGCAATGATAGCTGCCATTGTACCAGGGTTCTTCTCGCATGCCTTCTGCATAGCGTTGGCACGAGCGGCAACAAGCTTCAGACCATCCTCGAAGTTGAGGGCACCTGCTGCAACAAGGGCAGAAAACTCACCGAGAGAGTGACCAGCGGTCATGTCAGGCTTGAACTCATCGCCAAGGCAGAGTGCAGAGATAACGCTGTGAAGGAAGACGGCTGGCTGAGTAACCTTAGTTTCTTTGAGCTGTTCATCAGTGCCGGCAAACATAATGTCGGTAATCTTGAAGCCTAAAACTTCGTCGGCTTTATCGAAAAGTTGTTTTGCTAATGGATTATTGTCGTACAGGTCCTTACCCATACCTACGAACTGGGAGCCTTGTCCCGGAAATACAAATGCTTTCATATTTGCTGTTATTAATTTTCTTTATGTTCTATATAAAATGAAATAAATGATTCAAGCTAAACGATGATGATTATTTATTTCTTGCAAAGGTACGATAAATCAGACATAAAACCAAATAAAACACTGTAAAAACAAAAATCCCGATCGACTCTTTTCGGAGTGACCGGGAATTTTATATGAATGTGCTTTACAGTGCTAAAAAATTATCACTTTTGTAAAAGCTTATGCTTCAGCCGGAGCCTCTTCCTCAGAAGCAGGTGCCTCTTCGGCTTTAGCCTCTTCTGCAGGTGCTGCTTGCTCAGCTGGAGCAGCCTCTTCAGCCTTTGCCTCAGCATTCTCTGCTGGTGCTTCAGCTTCCTCTTCCTCAGCAGCCTGCTTTGGCTCTTCCTCTGCAACGACAGTTACAGGGAGCTTAACCTCAACATCCTTGAAGAAGTGAACAGTTGCCTCGAAAGTACCAACCTTCTTGATGTCGTGCATTGTGATGATCTTGCGGTCAATCTCGATGCCCTTCTTCTGAAGCTCTTCTGCAACGATGTTAGCGTTGACTGATCCGTATGTAACGCCGGTAGCAGATACCTTTGCAGGGATAACGAGCTCAACACCGTCGAGCTGTGCTGCACGCTTTTCAGCCTCTGCCTTAGCGGCTGCAATCTTTGCGGCCTGCTGCTTGAGGTCCTCTGCGAGCTGCTTCTTGGCTGATTCAGATGCGATAACGCCCTTGCCTGTTGGAATCAGATAGTTACGGCCATAGCCGTTCTTTACATTGACAATCTCGTTCTTATAGCCGAGACCGATGATATCTTCTTTCAGTATAATTTCCATAATTCTTGCCTCCTCTTTAAATTACTTCATCAAATCGGTTACGTATGGAAGCAGTGCAATCTGACGTGCGCGCTTTACAGCCTGTGCAACACGACGCTGGTACTTCAGAGATGTACCGGTGATGCGACGAGGAAGAATCTTGCCCTGCTCGTTGAGGAATTTCTTCAGGAACTCAGGGTCCTTGTAGTCGATGTACTTGATGCCACTCTTCTTGAAACGGCAATACTTCTTCTTACGAGTATCGATAGAAGGAGCGGTCAAATAACGGATTTCACTCTTTTTCTGCTCTGCCATGATTATGCCTCCTTTTTGCTAGCAAGCTTGTTGCGACGCTTCTCAGCATACTGAGCTGCGTACTTGTCGAGCTTGACGGTGATGAAACGGATTACTCTCTCGTCACGGCGGAAGCCTGTCTCGAGAGTGTTAACAACTGATGGATCAGCCTTGAACTCCAGAAGGTTGTAGAAGCCAGAAGACTTCTTCTGAATGTTGTAAGCCAACTTCTTCAGACCCCAGGCCTCTTCGTTCAAGATCTCAGCACCATTGTCGGTGAGCAGTTTCTTGAATTTAGCGACCGTTTCCTTTGCCTGAACATCAGACAAAACGGGAGTCAAAATGAAAACGGTTTCGTATTGATTCATACTACTTAATAATGTAATTAATAAATAAAATATTTGTGCGTTCTGAAAAACGCGGTGCAAAGGTACTCATTTTTCGGCAGTTAGCGGGTATTGCTTTGTTATTGTCTTTGTAATTTTAACAAAGTTTATAGGTTTCGGTAAGCTGTTTACGTCTCTTTCCACTAACTTTGCGTCCCAAAATAGAGAATATTATGAAAGCTATTCTTAAATATCTTGGTATATCATTTATTATAATAGGTGTGGTTATCTTTGCCATCGACTATTTCTTCAAGGTCAACAGCAACGCACTTCTTATAGTTGGTCTCATAATTGTCCTTGTCGGTGTAATTGGTCAGATATGGACAATGAAGAAAGAAGGCGAGGCCACCAAATAATTATTATTCGATACCAGTAAGGTTATCAGGTATTTGCTTCTTTGGCGTAATACCTAGAGCCTTGAGGTTGTCAAGGCGGCGGATAACATTGCCTTTGCCTTCACTTAGTTGTCCACGGCTTGAGTCGTAATCCTTGCGAAGTTTGTCAATATCGGCACCAATCTTGACAAAGGTCTCAGCAAAGCCACAGAACTTATCATACAAGTCGTTCGATTGGCGTAGAATCTCTTCCACGTTTTTGTTCATCCTATAGTTCTGCCACATGGTGTGGGTGAGCTGTAGAGCCATGAGAAGGTTCGACGGACTTAGCATGATGATATGCTTGCGATAGGCATATTGAAGGATGCTTGGATCAGTCTTCAATGCTGCAGCATAACCGCTTTCGTATGGGATGAACATCAGGACGTACCCAATGCACCCCGGGACAATCTTGTCATAATTAACATCGGAAAGTTCGTCGATGTGCTTGCGTACCGACTTTGCATGCTCCTTCATAAGGCGGTCGCGCTCGGCTTCGTCATCAGTACGGATTGCATCCTGATAAGCCGTGAGTGAAACTTTAGAGTCGATAATAGCGCGCTCTTGGTTTGGAAACTCAACAATAGCATCGGGACGGAAGTTGTTACCGTCTTTATCCTTGAAGTTCTGTTGTAGGAAGTACTGCTTGTCCTTCTCCAGTCCACAATCCTCAAGGGTCTTGTCGAGAATCATCTCACCCCAGTCGCCCTGCATCTTTGAGTCGCCTTTAAGGGCTTTGGTCAGAGATGCGGCATCATCGCCAATCTTCTCTGTCTGTTCACGAAGCTCACGGACGGTGCGGTCCTGAAGCTCCTGCATGTTCTTTACGGTTTGAACCTGCTCGTCATGAAGTTTCTTCATGGCATCTTCAAAAGCCGTCTTTATCTCAGTCTTATTTGCCATGCCCTCCTTTGTTGATGCTGTGACATTGCGGTTGAAGGAATCCAACTGTTCCCTGAGAGGTGAAAGCATGGCATCGATCTTCTCCTTGTTCTCTGCCGTTAGTTGTTGCTTAGAATCGGAAAGCATCTTCATGGCAAGGTTCAAAACTTCTTCACGAACAGCCTTTGTTGCTTCCTCATGCTGGCGTTGCTGTTCCTGACGAAGAGACTCCGAATGCTCATGTTCAGCCTTAAGCTTCTCGTCGGCGTTTCTTTGTGCCAAATTAAATCTCTCGTCGGCGCTCTTCCTTTCGGCAATAAGTCTTTCCTCTGAGTTTTTTTTCTCAGTCTCCAGTTGTGACTGGGCTATGGCAAGACGTTGCTCTATGGTTGATTTCTCATTGGCGAACTGCTCTTTCTGACTGTTCAAAGAGGCTTGAAGTTCACCGGTGGCTTTTGCCACATCATTCTTCTTCAATAGATAGACGACCAGTGCTCCGAGAATAAGTCCTATGATAAGGTATAATATTGCTTCCATAATGAATTTATTGTTAGTTTCGCAAAGGTACAAAAAAAAGAGTGGACTCGGGAAGAATCCACTCTAAAATATTTCGTATATTCTTGTGGGCCGACCCTCGCGGGTGGGTTTTTCTTTATTCAACAACGATTGGCTTATACTTAGGAACAAGGGTCTTCATGATGCACCAACCGATAAGGTAAGCAACAGCGCAGAAGCTGAAGATAACCATATATCCTGCCGGCTTACCGACGAATCCAAGCAGTTGCATCTGAGTCTCATCGGCGTAAGTGAAGAGGGCTCCACTGACTCCGTTGATAAGAGCTGAACCGAGTCCACCAGCCATTCCGCCGATACCTGTTACGGTTGCAACGACAGACTTAGGGAACATATCACTAACCGTTGAGTAGATGTTAGCTGACCAGCTCTGGTGAGCGGCTCCAAGAATACCGATAAGGATAATCGGGAACCAAGGTGTTCCGAACTTATCACCAAGAGGCTGAGCCAACAGACCGGCGAGTGGGAAGAATGCAAAGATGAGCATTGCACGCATACGTCCGGCATAAGGGTTCATACCCTTGTTGATGAAGTAGTTTGGAAGTTTACCACCGAGGATACTCAACATTGTGATGAGATACAGGGCGAAGATAAGAACCATTCCGAGAGTATCGGTCGGGTTGATGTTGAACTGAGCCTTCAGATAAGCCGGAGTCCAGAACAAGAAGAACCACCATACACCATCGGTGAGGAATTTACCAACGATGAAAGACCAAGTCTGGCGATAGGTGAAGAGTTTCCAAAGAGGAATCTTCGGTCCTTCGTCGACAACATCTGCAGGGTCTTCCTCAGTGTCGGCATCCTGATTGATATAAGTAAGCTCAGCCTCATTGACATGTGGGTTCTCATTCGGCTTCTTGTAGACGAATACCCAGAATCCCATCCAGATGAAACCGAGGGCACCGATGATGATGAATGCCATCTCCCATCCGAAGAACTTTGCAAGTACTGGAATGGTGAACGGAGCAATGAGGGCTCCGATGGATGCACCACTATTGAATATTGATGTAGCGAAAGCACGGTCCTTCTTCGGGAAGTATTCAGCCGTAACCTTGATAGCAGCTGGGAAGTTTCCTGCCTCACCAAGTGCGAGGACGCAACGTGCGGCAAGGAAGAAGAACATACTCGTCGTTGCCACCGCCACCATCAGATCGCCTGAGGCGGCAAGTGCATTAGCGGCTTTCAGTGAAGTTGTACCGAAAGCAGCAGTAAGCTGGTCGGCATAGACTGCTTCTGTGGCAACACCGCAAAGTGCGTGAAGGCATGCACCAAGCGACCATACACCGATGGCGCAGAAGTATCCTTTCTTTGTCCCGAGCCAGTCGATAACTTTTCCGGAGATCAACTGACAGATAGCGTATGCGAAAGAGAACACCATGGTGATGATACCATAGTTCTCATCAGTCCAGTGGAACTCAGCCTCGATGCCGCCATCACCAGGGTAGGTGAGTGAGAGCACCTGACGGTCCATGTAGTTTATTGTCGTGGCCATGAACAGCATGAAGCATATCAGCCAGCGATAATTGGTCATTTTTGTTGTTTTAATAGAAGACATTTTAGTTTTTATTGAGTTTTAGTTATGGTTATTATAGGCATAATGGGCTTAATATGCTTAATAGGTCTATTATGACTCTTATGCCCATTATACCTAATATTTTACTATTTTACTTCAAATCAGGGATTGGTACCACCTGCATGTCGGTGTAGACGAGGTTCTCGCCAGCCATACCCCAGATGAAGGTGTAGTTGCTGGTGCCTGCGGCACAGTGGATAGACCATTGCGGTGAGATGACAGCCTGCTCGTTGTTCATCCAGATAGGACGGGTTTCCTGTGGCTCACCCATTACATGCAGAATCTTCTGACCCTTTGGAACATTATAGTACATGTAAGCCTCCATGCGGCGGAGATGAGTGTGTGCCGGCATTGTGTTCCAGACAGAACCCGGCTTAAGTTCGGTGATTCCCATCTGAAGCTGGCATGTGCGGACACCTGCAACGCCATCGATGATCATCTGGTGGATTACACGGTCGTTGCTCTCTTCCATCTTGCCTGCCTTGATGTTGTTAGCCTCTTTCAGAGTGACCTTCTTGGTTGGGTAGGAAGTCTGGGCACATGCAGAGTTGAGATAGAACTTAGCAGGTTCAGCGGCATTCTTACTTGCGACGGTAATGTCTTTGGCTCCACGACCAACGTACAGAGCCTCCTGGAATCCCAGTGTGTAAGACTTGCCGTCAACAGTAACGGTGCCCTCGCCACCGATGTTGATGATACCGAGCTCGCGGTTGTCGAGCAGGTTGCGCCCGCTTGTGCCCTTGCTCTCGTCAACATACAGAGGTGCAATTGATGTGAGTTTCAACGGAGTTGTTGTTGGCTCTGCGCCACCGATAAGGAAACGGTCGTACAGAGTGTAAGTCCAGTTTACCTCGCCCGGAGCAAATACCTTTTCAATGAGATACTCTTTACGCAGACGGTCGGTGGTGTAGTGTTTTGCGTCCTCGGGACCTGTAGCCCAACGGACATTGTAGTTGGTGTAAGCGTTCTCAGCTTTCACCTCATAGCCCTTGAAGCGACACTGTGCAAAGCCTGCATAAGTGAAAAGGCAAAGGGCGATTGATAAAAATAATTTCTTCATTTTATTTGTTTTTTCTTTCATCTCTAATAATTGCACGGCGATTGAAGTACATCATAAGGGCGGTGATGACGACAAGGATACCGGCACCAATCCACTTGATGTATTTAACGGCGGCGTAGATGCAGTAACCGAAGAGCGAAGAGGCAAAGTCCATACTTCCTGCCATGAATCCGTCAGGTACGTGGGCTGCTTTGTCCTGTGTTGCTGCATAGACCTGATTAGCGGCACGTGTGAAGTCGGGTGCCATATCCGTGATGAACCACAGACCGATGGTGAGTGCCACAAGTCCAACGATGAATGTCTTTACAACATTACCCTTGGTGTAAGGCAGCACGATAGGAAACAGATAGAAGAGTCCTGCGAGTGATGCAAGTGGCAGGAACTGGTTGCCCGGCAGAAACACTGCTATAACAATGTAGGTAGGGATGAGAAGCAATGTGCAGACTAGTGTTGTAGGGTGACCGATAACGAGTGCCGGACTCATACCGATGTGCACCTTCTTGCCGTGAAACTTCTTGTCGACGAGTTCCTTTGTCTTGTCAGAGATAGGCATCAGTCCGTCGATGAACAGCTTAGTGATTCGTGGGATAAGTTCCATCACAGCACCCATTGTTACGCCTAGGAAGAGAATATCTTTCACAATCTTCATTACGCCGTCGGTTGTGGTGGCGTTAGGCTGAGTCTCGTGAAGCTTGTCCATAAATCCAGCGAAATTAGAGAAATCGCCTACATGAGCAACAGCGGCAATGAGCGCACCGACAATAACACCCAGTACGATTGGCTCACCTAGAACACCGAACTTCTTCTTCAGACCCTCGGCATCGATGTCGAGCCTGTTAAATCCAGGAATCTTGTCGAGCACCCAGTTGATAATCCATGTGAACGGAGCAAAACTCTGACAGAAAGGCTGTGGAATGGAGATACCCGGCAGGTTATAATAAGACTGGAACTTATCGGCTGTAATGTCAGCCATTACCAATGTGATAATATAGCAAATGATAGCGGCAAAATAACCCCATGTGAGGCTCTCTCCAGTGAGGAAGTAGACAACGGCTCCGATGAAAGCGTAGTGCCAGTAGTTCCAGAGGTCGATGTTCACTGTACGTGTTGTCTTGGTGATAAGCATCAGGAAGTTGATGCCAAGGCATATAGGAATAATTAGGGCGCCGACGGCAGTGTTGTAAGCTACACTTGCTGCTGCAGGCCATCCCATATCGAACACGCTCAGATTGAGGCTGAATATGTCCTCGATTGCTTTCAGAGGATTCTGGAAGTTGTCGGTAAGCAACGCTGTGACTATGCCGAGTCCAACGAAACCGACACCAACAAATAGACCAGACTTCAATGCCTTGCCAAACTTCATGCCTATGCACAATCCAATGATGGTGAAGATGATAGGCATCATTACCGAGGCACCAAAGCTGATAATGTAACTAAATAATTGTTCCATTAGGTTTTATGTTTTTTTGATTTGTTCTAAGTAGGTTTAGCTATAAAAGCTATATTGGTTGCAAAGATAATAAAAAATGTTGAATGTTGAATGAGGATTGAAGTTTTTTTGAATGAACAATTAAAAATTATCAATTATTCAATTAAAAAATCAACATTCCACACTTAACATTCAACATTTCACACTCAACATTCATTGAGTGTTAGTCTTGGAAGTAGACGCGCTTTACTCGGTTGGAGATGGTGGTGAGAACTTCGTATGGGATTGTGTCGATGGCATCGCTTAGAACCGTTACAGGCAGGTCGTCGCCGAAGATCTCGACTGAATCGCCCTCCTTACAGTCAATGCCAGTGACATCAATCATCGCAACATCCATGCAGATATTGCCAACATACTCGGCTTTTTTTCCGTTGACGAGGCAATAGCAATGACGATTGCCAAGGTGGCGGTTCAGTCCGTCGGCATATCCGATAGGGATAGCGGCAATAATACTGTCTTGGTCGATTTTTCCCTTACGGCTGTAACCAACAGTATCGCCAGCCGGAACCTTGTGCAACTGAAGGATAGTAGTCTTCAGTGTAGATACGTTGTTGATAATCTGATTGTTGCGAGAGTTGATTCCATAAAGTCCTAATCCCAGTCGGCACATATCAAGCTGGCGCTCAGGGAAGTGTTCAATACCGGCCGAGTTGTCTATATGGCGCAGAATCTTATGCTTGAACGCAGCTTGGAGTTTCTTGCTACCCTCGTCGAACAATGCAAACTGTTTTGCCGAGAAATCATCGAAGTCATCGCTGTCTGAGCCAACGAAATGGCTGAATACCGAGCGCGGGATAATAGCGTTCTGATGTTTCAGACGATCGATGAGCTTGTCCATGTCCTCCTTAGGGTTGAAGCCCAGGCGGTGCATACCCGTGTCGAGTTTTATGTGGACAGGGAATCCGGTGATTCCTTCTTTCTGAGCGGCGGCAACAAGGGCATCGAGCAGACGGAAAGAGTAGACCTCCGGCTCAAGGTCATAGTCGAACATTGTCTTGAATGCCGACATCTCCGGGTTCATAATCATGATGTTCGACGTGATACCGTTACGTCGCAGGGTAACGCCTTCATCGGCAACAGCCACGGCGAGATAGTCAACACGGTGGTCCTGAAGCGTCTTCGCTATCTCGACGGCCCCGGCACCGTAGGCATCAGCCTTGATCATGCACACGAGCTTGGTTTCCGGCTTCATGAACGAGCGGTACCAGTTGAGGTTCTTTATAACAGCACCGAGGTTCACTTCAAGTACAGTCTCGTGGACTTTCTGGACGAGAAGCTCCGTGAGATGGTCGAAACCGAACTGGCGGGCACCCTTCAAGAGAATTACCTCATCATGCAGGGTCTTGAACTCCGGACTGTGAATGAACTCATCGACGGTGGCAAAGAAGTGCTTGTCGGCAATATTGGCGAATTCATAGGCATTTGCCTTCAGGTGCTCACCGATACCGATGAACTTCTGTACGCCACGCTGAGTGCAAAGGTCATCAACCTCATGATAGAGTTCCTTGTCGGACAACCCACTCTGGAAGATGTCACTTAGGATGAGCGCGCGTTTCCTGCCCTTATGGTCAGGACGACGGCTCATGAAGTCGAGTGCTATATCGAGAGAGTTTATATCAGAGTTGTAAGAGTCGTTGATAAGAGTGCAACCATGCTGTCCTTCCTTCACCTCAAGGCGCATTGCCACCGGCTCCAGCTTAGGCATACGCTCGGCAAGTTGCTCCGGAGTAACACCGAGATAGAGTGAGACGATGGCGCAGGCAATGGAGTTAGATACGCTGGCGTCGTCTATGAATGGCAAGGTGTACTTGCCTTCGGTCTTGCCCTTGTAAATGTAAGTTACGGTGGTGTTGATGTCCTTCTTCTCAATGCCCTTTACGAAGAATGCAGCCTTCGGGTTCTTGAATGACCAAGCGAGCTGCTCGCCATGATAAGCGAACTCCGACATGCAACGGCTTACCAGTTCGTCGTCAGAACAGTAGACCACAGCCTGAGTGTCGTGGAACAAAGTGAGTTTCTCCTTGCACTTTGCCGCCATTGACGGGAAGTTCTCCTGATGGGCAGCGCCAAGGTTTGTCAATACACCGATGGTTGGCTGGATGATGTCACGTAGAGCCTGCATCTCGCCCGGCTGTGATATTCCTGCCTCGAAGACACCTACCTGGCTCTGCTCATTGAGAAGCCAGACGCTCAGAGGAACGCCAATCTGCGAGTTGTAGCTTCGTGGCGAACGGGTTACGACCATCGACGGAGAGAGGATCTGATAGAGCCATTCCTTGACCATGGTCTTTCCATTAGAGCCGGTGATGCCAACTACAGGAATGTCGAATTCATCACGATGACGCTCGGCAAGGCGCTGCAATGCCTCGAGAGTGCCAACGACTTTCAGGAAGTTGGAATTGGGATACCTCTCCTCATAATGCTCCGGGAGCTCCTCTACAACAAAGTTGCGAACTCCACGGCGGTAGAGGTCGTCAATGTATTTATGACCGTCGTTACGCTCAGACTTAAGCGCAAAGAACAAGGTCTCTTCAGGAAAACAAAGTGAACGTGAGTCGGTGAGCAAGAATCCGATATTAGCGTCGGTATTGCCATATCGGCGTGCACCGATCAGTGTGGTTACTTTTTCGATAGTATAGTTCATTGCAATGATTTTGTTATTTGAATGCAAAGTTAATTCAATCGTGCGAAATAACAAAACAATCGGTTAATTTTTAATTTTCATTTAGCCTCTTAGTGCTTTCTTTCTTGCACAATCAGGGCATAGACCCTTTATCATGTAGTTGATGGAGTCCATCTCATAGCCACATGGGATGTCGACCGAAGGGATTGGTGTACCATAGAAGCAGAAAGTGCGGTGGCACGACTCACAATAGAAGTGGACGTGCATATCCTCGTCCTCATCGACTCCGTGACTTGTGCAGAGCTCATATTCCACCTGACCCTCACCATCCTCAAAGGCATGGACAAGATGATGTGCCTTGAAGAGCATCAGCGTGCGGAAGATACCAGACTTGTCGATGGTGTGAAGTTGTCGTTCGAGAGCCGTCATCGATACGGGGCTGTGCTCCGAGGCGAGAGCATTGACAATGATTATCCTGTTTGCCGTGGGCTTTATGCCATGGTCATTGAGCATCTTCTCCTCTATGCTGTCATTATTAACGTCATTATTTTTGTCTGCCATATTTCTCCTCAATCTCCTTTATTCGTTCTTGTGTCTTAGTCATGAAAGCCTTGTACTCATCCGATTCGGGATGGAAGGGACGATGTCCCAACGCTTCTTTCACAGGTTTCCATTCCTGCAAATATTCCATTGCCCTGGCCGAGAAGCATGTCTCAGAGAATCGTTCCCAAATGTATTCTACGGCTTGGTCAGATGGGTGGAGCATATCATCCTTGTAGAAACGGTAGTCGCGGAGCTCGTCGTTCACAATCTCGTAAGCGGGAAAATAATATGCATCCAGGTTCTTAACGAGTTTGTCGGCGGCAAGAAGCAATATCGACTTCGACAGCTGGCTCTCGTGATAGCCATACTTGCGATAGCGAATGGGACTTACGGTAACAACGACGTGAATCTCAGGATTCACTGAGTGCAACGCGCCATCAGCCTCTCTAAGATAGCAGTAGCAATCGTTGATGCTCAGGAGCTCCTCATGAAAGAGCTTCTGCGGGCGTTTGCGGCAGTTGTCGACAATCTCCCCGGTTGCCTTCTCTATGTAGACGTGGTTTGTCCCAAGGGTGAAGAATGCCGTTGAAGGAATGAAGGGCTTGGCACTGGCATCTAGCTCCTTGACAAACCTCTGCACTGTGTGGAGAATGCTGGCGGGGTTGTACATCACGCCGTAAGGATTGACAACGGCGGGGAATCCCTCGTCGGTGAACCGCTTTCCGAGATTGTCGGCAAAGCAGGAGCCAACGAAAAGCATTCGCTCGCGGGGCTGAATCTTGAAGTCCGGACTATCTATGTCTACTTTTGTTCGAAATTCCATAATGCAAAGGTAGTGCTTTTTATTAATTCTTTTGTAACTTTGCGGACAGAAAAATCAATATTATTATGACAGAGAAAGAAAAACAGCAGGCAGGCATGCTCTACGATGCCAACCACGACCCCGAAGTCCTTGACGAGCTGCACCGTTGTGAGCAGGAGTGTTTCGAGATTAACCAGATACCGCCAAACAACCGTGAGGAGCGTTTCCGCCGGTTGAAGAAACTCTTCGGCAAGTCGGGTGATGGCTTTGTTGTCGTGGCTCCGTTCTTCTGCGATTATGGCTATAAGATCAAGGTGGGCAATAACTTCTTTGCCAATGCCTACTGCACCATCCTCGACGAGGCAGAGGTGACTTTCGGCGATAATGTCTTCATTGCGCCAAGCTGCTCGTTCTATACCGCCGGACATCCTCTCGATGTGGAGCAGCGCAACAAAGGACTGGAGTATGCCAAGCCTATTCATGTCGGCGATAATGTCTGGATTGGCGGTAATGTGACGGTATGCCCGGGTGTGAATATCGGCAACAACGTCACTATCGGTGCTGGCTCTGTCGTTACCCACGACATCCCGGATAATGTCCTTGCCGCAGGTAATCCTTGTAAAGTAATCCGGAAGTTGTATTAATGTCTAGTTTATTAGAACCTATATTGTTAGCATTATGTACGAATATAAATATCCGCGTCCTGCGGTTACAGCTGATTGTATAGTTTTTGCAAAGACGGGTGAAGGTACAAAGGTGCTGCTTGTTCAGCGTGGCAATGACCCGTGCAAGGGAATGTGGGCATTCCCCGGTGGATTTATGAATATGGATGAGACCACAGCCGAGGCGGCACGCCGTGAGTTGAAGGAAGAGACGGGACTGACTGTTGACGATGTCCTTCAGGTGGGCGCCTACGACAAAGTTGACCGTGATCCTCGTGGACGTGTCATCACAGTGGCTTACTATACCGTTATTGACGGCGTGCGTGAAGTGAAAGGTGGTGACGATGCAGCACGGGCTGAGTGGTTCTCAATCGACAGCCTGCCTCAGCTCGCATTCGACCATCAAGAAATTATCGAACACGCTATAAAGCTATTTAGTATTCCTTCTTGTCCTTCTTCTGGCTCCACAGCTCAAAGGCCTTGATTGCCTCGTCACGGAGAAGAATCTCCGATGGTTTCTGACGGCGGTAAGGCGGAATGGCAATTTCCTTGTAGATGAAGTCATCGTCGAAGCCTATATTGGCGGCATCCTTGCGGTCGTTGGCGTAGTAAATCTTGTCGAGATGAGCCCAGTAAATTGCGCCGAGGCACATAGGGCACGGCTCGCACGAGGTATATATCTCGCATCCCTCAAGGCTGAAAGTTCCGAGCTTGCGGCACGCTTCACGTATGGTGCTTACCTCGGCGTGGGCTGTAGGGTCGTTGTCGAGGGTGACACGGTTGCTTCCTTCGGCTATAATCTCGCCATGCCTCGCAATGACGGCACCGAACGGTCCACCACCATTCTTTACACTTTCTATTGACAGAGCTATCGCCCTGCGCATAAGTTCTTCTTTGTTCATGTAGTTAAGTTTTTGCATACGGAAATATCAGAAATAACGGAATTACCTGAATTTCTGTTTTTCCATAATATACAGTTTCTGTTTTCCGTATGAACTATTTATTTAATCTGTTTGTATATGCGGTTAAATATCTCGTGAAGTTTGTCCTTGTCTTCGATGATATTCTGTATAGTACGAAGACGCTTGGCATTAGGGCTTCCAGGAATCCAAAGCTTGATATATCCGTTAATGGAATACTTCTCCTCCATGTGAGCGGCAAACCTCTTCCATTGTTCTTCCTCGCCCTTCTCCGGATAGTTCTCCAGTCCGTATTGTATTGCACGGGTGAACACGGTCTCGGGATCGAGGTCACGGTCGGCTTCGGCAACAATCTTCCCGTAAATGCTTCTCGGCTGGCGTGAGGACGAGGCTCGGTGGTCCTCGACGGCTTCCTTCATAATCTTTATCTGTTCAGGCGAGAACCATTTCTTCAATCGTGCGTCGGCTTGCAGAATCTTTCCGCTTGTGATGTGGTGGATGGCACGTGGCCCTTCCATTCCCAAGTCGTGGTAAGCCGCTATAACGTAAGCCATGTTGATGTCGGCTCCTGTCAGGGGAACTAGCTCGAGGGAATTGCTGATGACATGCTGGACATGTTGCAATCCGTGGCTTTTGCCAAAGGCATTGTATCGGGGAAGAATCTCTTTCTCGACGAATGACATTATCTCAAGGTTCAGTTTCTGCTGCATATTATTTATTCCCAAACGTTTATCGGTTCATAGAGAAGGAGAATCTGTGCCACGGTGACAAGTCCGAAGATGAACATGTCGCGGGCGGTCATTCCGAGGACCATATTCAGAGCCTTACCGTGATTGATGGCAATGAGTTTCTTTGTGGTCATAGTGTGTGGGAAGTAATAAAGCAAGAACAATACTGTAAATACTACAGCTCCGAGTATAGACAATTCGCCGAAGCTGAGGAAGCTGCAGAATATATCTATCTCCGCAACATCAGCTATGTACATGTAAAGTTTTTCAGTCTTTTTTGCTCCTATGCGGACGACAAGCGTCATCTTGCCGTCACGTTTGTCGTTGTCACGGTCACGGTAGTTATTTACCAATAGCAGGGTGTCTATGATAATTCCACAGGCAACACCCATGCTCAGGACGCAGATGTCGAATCCCTGTAAGTTCTCGGGTATGCACACCCACCATGTGAAGTAGACAGGTACAATGCCGAAGAAAATGAGGACAAGCAAGTCGCCCAGTCCTTTGTAGGAGAAGAACGTCGTGTAGAGGAATGCAAAGAGCACGCAAACTGCTCCGACTATTATCATCTCCCATCCACCGTACCATACCAGCGGGAGTCCTATAAGACATGCAACAGCACTGACAATCACGAGTCCACGGCGCATAACCGGCAGGGTTATCCATCCTTCGGCGCAAGCCCGTTTTGGTCCGAGACGGGTAGATACATCATCATTGCCGTGGATACAGTCGAAGTAGTCGTTGATGAGGTTTGAGTCAATCTGCATCAGGAAGGCAAAGAGGAAACATAGAATTGCTGGCAGAACTTGGAAGGAATTCCAGTTGGCGGTCTTTATAGCCATTGCCACGCCTATCATCACCGGAACGGAAGCACCGGTAAGGGTCTTCGGACGGGCAGCGAGGATCCATGCCTCCAGAGAGTTTGTTTTTACGTTATCGTTTTCTGATATCATACTTGTTAAAGGTAATAAAGGTAAAAGGGTAGAAAGGTAAAAAACCTTTAAACCCTGTTTATTCGGTGAGGACTCTACTTAGACCCTGCTTAGTGGAAGAGAGTCCTTATTGTTTTAGTTGAAGAAGTTCCAACTCAGACCGAAACGGAATATTCGTTCGTTGAGAGGGTAGTGGGGCGTGAAGAAGTAATCGCCGTTGCTTGCGTTGACATGTGAGAACATGACGAAGAAACGTGTGTGTTGCAGGAGGAAGTTTGCATACACGTTTACCACCGGATAACCACCTATCTTCACTCGGCTTGCGGCATTCTCCTGAACGGCAAATTGTCCCATATACGGACTATACTCCGGTGCCTCATACTTTGTGAAGTAACGGGCATCGGCTCCGAAATCACAAGCCAGTACGCGGGCAATCTTGAACCTCAGATACAAGTTAGTGTAGATGTTGAGTGCAGGGACAGGCAGGACATCATCGTTGCTCGACTTCTGAAATGTAAACTCGTTGTCCCAATGGAAGACGCGAAGGAACTGGAACTTCTGCCTCAGCTGAGCGGTTATGACGCTGATGGCCCCGCTATGCTGGCGCATGGCAATCTGATAATTACGAATCATGTAGTCGTCGCCGCTCTGGAAGAGGTCGTTCTGTTGTCCGAGATAAATATAATTCTTGATATTATCATAACTGAAGCGTAGACGAGTGCCAAACTTCTTCAAAGTCAGGACACCCATAATGCGTGTGTGGAATTGCTGGTCGAAGTCCTCGTCCCACCATGCATGGCGTGAGTGCCAGTTGTTGTCGTAGAATGTTGGGGCGTCACGATGGATGAAGGCGTTGCCGAGAACCTGCATCGTATCGCCCAAAAGCGGAACATTGAGGTCAGCATTGGCGTCAACATGGAATTGACCTGACTTATCGCCACCTAGCCACAGTTCTCCACTAACTTCATAGTGGACCGTCCGTCCCTGAGTCTTGAGAAGCTGACCACCAACCGAGAGTTCCGTCTGGTTATAGCCCTTGAACATCTGCATGCCGTTGTCATCGACTACAGGGAGTACGAAATGGCGCATGTTGTATGATGCAAAAGCCTTCAAGCCAGCCTTAGCCCACTTGTTGAATCCCTCAAGCAAGGCAATGCCGACAGTATTGCGGAACTGCCAGCTCGATGTCTTGTCATAGATGGAATCACCGGTAAACTTATAAGGTGTATAGTAATCCGAACGGTAGAAAGAGTCCGGTGTCTCGTATGCTTCATAAATTCTACGGTAATAGTCGAATCGTGCCGTATGGATAAAACTCGTTACAGGTACGTACTCGTCCTTCATCCATACAGAGTCTTTGCTTTCGGAAGCATTGTCCTTTTGGTCAGGACGAGCCATCTCTTCCTTCTTTTTCAGCTCTTCCTTGAACTCTTCCTCGTCGAACTCCTCGCCATTCTTCTTTGCCTGGCGGCGGGCTTCGTTGATAGCATCTTGCTTCTTCTGTTCAGCCATGCTCTTCAGGGCAAACTTTCTGGCGTCAATCTCTTCCTGTGTCATTGGCACTTTACGGTTGAAACCGAGGCTATAGCGATGATTGAAGAAGATATGCTGGTTGTCGTTACGGTTCCAGTTGCGTTCGAACTGTGTCGGGATCTCTTCCTCGGAATAAGTCTCATTGAATCTCTCCGGGTGTGAGATATAAGCATCATTGGTTATTCCACCGTTCTCTGCAACCTTCTGATGGTTTGTCGATAGCAGGAGATGAGCCTGATAGCGTTCGCCAAGATAACTTGCCCACATGGAATAATTAAAATGGCTGGTGCTTTGGCTGGAATAATAGCCACGTCCGTAGATATAGTCGAATTTGAATCCGAATCCCCAACGCTTGCCCGCATTGACGGCAAAGAGTACTTTAAGATGGTCCTCACCATCCGTGCGGTCACCAGCAGTATTGTATGATACAACGGTAATCGGTGAGTAAGTTGATGTGAAATGGAACTGTCCTGGTTGTACGATAAAATAGTCGTAAGGGTCGAGGAATGCGAATTCTGAGCGCCCAAGCCTGTCGGCAAATATACGGTTTATTCGTGGTGAACCAACATTTCCAAGGGTGTTGTATTCGCCATGCAAGCCTGTGGTGAAGATACTGTTCATGAACATGTATGAAAGAGTATCCGGTACGGCAGGCGTAAGGTCACCGAAACGCTCGTCAATAGTCCAGACCTTGATGCCACGCGGTATCTCTTTATGCTGGCTTTGTATAGAATCAGAACGGCCGAAGTTCCTGTCGCGCTGGTAACCTCCTGCCGTATATTCGTCATTGTCGGTAAACTGTCCGTTATCTGTATCGTCGTTAATCTGTGCGTATGAGCCCGAAACAAAGGCTAGGAGACAGATTAAAATAAGGAAGAGTTTCTTCATTTATTAATTGTGAAGTCTACGTTGGATGCTTTATCCGAAGAATCTGAAACCGCATTCTGCTATCTTGAAAACCATTGATGCAAGAATGACAATTGTTCCTGTAGTGGAATTGCCGGTCAGGAAGATTATAACTCCTATAACCGCGCCTATCATGAAAATAATATTTAGAATCTGACGAACCATAAGGAACTGGTCACGTTCTTTGTTCAGTTCCTTATGGCGATGATGTCTGGATGGTTCCATATCTTATAAACTAATATACTTGAAAATTGCCTTTCTTTTGATGTTTTGACGAAAGGCGCTGTCTATTACTGCAATGCCTGGGCAAGAGTCTCGAATATTTCGTTCTTACGGTCGATTGACTTCTTGCGGAACTTGCCACTGATTGGGTAGAGGCGAGTGCGCTTCTTGTTGACAGCTTCCTTGTCGGTAATCCATTTCTCGGCAGTATAGTTCTCTACATTGCCCTGCATGTCATACTTGTATTTCAGACGGCTCATGCTTATCTCTACCTGTCCGTTCTTGCAAACGGCATTGAGTACATAGAAGAATTCGGCACGGTCGAGAGCAAGGGCAGAGTTCTTGAATATAAGCCACTCGTGGACTGTTGCCGTAAGGTTGTGCTTAGCCTTATTATCAATGGCGACCTTACTTCCTTCAAGTTGAAGTTTGTCGGATGTCAGGGCTTTGAGATATTCATCTGTAATATTGTAGATCTCATCGGCGCTCTTTCCTGGAACCTTAATTACGGCTGACCAAACCACCTTGCCGTTAACAACAGGCACAGCGTTCTTTGCAAGATAAACTGACTTGTCCTCTTCGTTGTCGTCGTCATCATTGATTGAAGCAAGGCGGGTCTTCACACCTTTCTCTTCCTCAACCTTAGCAGAGTTCTGTTTTTTATTTGAAGGAGCTACTTTTGTCTCTTGTGAAACCGGATTAGCCTCAATGATTTCTACTTTCTTCTCTGGCTCATTTGCTTTGACAGGAGCTGGTGTTACAGTCTTTGCCGGAGTTGGCGTAACTGCTTTGGTAGGTTCCTCAACGGTCTTGATCTGTTCCTTTGCCTTAGCAGCTTCTTCCTGTAAACGAGCCGTTTCCTTCTTCATGGCTTCAATCTGCTTCTGAATCTCTTCAGTCTTGGCTTTTGCCTCTGCATCTGCTTTTGCTTTAGCCTCTGCTTCAGCCTTTGCCTTTGCTTCAGCCTCAGCTTTAGCTTTTGCAGCCTCTTCCTGGGCGTGCTGGGCGTTGACCTTTGCGGCTTCAAGAGCTTTCTGGGCTTCTTCAAGTTGCTTTTGAGCCTGTTCGAGTTGTTCCTGTGGTGTTAGTGTAGATTGAGCTGATGCCATCATAGGCACTGCCATTAAAAGAAAGAATAGTATTTTCTTCATATCTAATTTTGGTCTGTTTTGTATTATTTTAGGGCAAAAGTAATAAAACTTACTGAATAATCTCTATCTTAAGGATAATTTAACGCAAATCTCACTATCTTCTGCTTAATCTTCATTTTATATTTACTCCTCTATCTCTGAAAGGCTGTGCCCCAATCCGGAGAGGAAGTTGCTTGTGGTCTCTATCGGTGCATAAACGAAATACCTCATGCTCCGTCGAAGATTTCGCCTCATTATTCGGGAATTGTTCTGCACAAATCCACTTCGTCCTTGACGGAAATGCCATTCCTCGGCTGTGTCCTTGGCAAGGTAGCTTACCGCCCTGACCGTAATATTGTAAGCCTCACGGTCGGCCTTGTGGACGAACGGGACTTCCTGCGGGTCGAAACCAAACACCTCAACAAGTATGTTGCCTTGAAGCTCAGCCATCCTAACCAAGTGGAGTTTCACCAGCCATCGGTCTATCTTGACATCATCAAGCCGGGCTCCTGACGGACTTCTCAGGTATTGTCCCAATCTGATAATGCCGTCAAGGCTCATGCCGCGATTAAGCATAGAATCTACATTGAATACTATAATTTGCAATAATCCAAGAGACTCAACTGAGGTGTCAATGCTATGGCGCTCCTTATAAACAATCTTCTGAAACCTGTGATTCAACATACTATTGCTCATAGAAGCGTCCGGAAGCGCTTGCATTACATTGTTGGTCGTTGGTTGAGGATGATTCTCTATGTATTCTTTAGCCTTGCTGATGACATCATCCGGTGGATTTAGCCCTTCGTTATGCTGATGATTCCTCACCCCACGGGCGAATATATGTACTACCTTTTGGGCTTCTACCATATCATAAAGCCGACGCCACTTGAATGGCGACATCGGTTCAATCGATGACTTGTCACCGAATGCCCCCGACCTCATTAGCCGGAAGAAGTTCCTAAGTATTATGTTTTCCTTCTTAACCAAAGTTCTATCCTCTATTGTTTTAAACCATTGATAATAGATATATTATCCTTGAAATGCCATTAACTATATTTCTTAGGATACCTTATTAATATTGCAACAAGTGCCGCAATGCCAATGGCAAATGGATAATACAGATAAGGCAGTATGTCTATAGGACTTTGCCCAGAGAGACCTGCCGCCAGAAGTATCTGGACTCCGTATGGCAGAATGCCCTGTATGCAACATGAGAATGTATCAAGAATACTTGCTGCCTTACGGTTATCAACTTCGAAACGGTCGCCTATCTGTTGTGATATACCGCCAACAGTCAGAATAGCGATGGTATTGTTTGCCGTACAGATGTTTACCAAACTGACGAGTGCTGCTATAGACAATTCTGCACCCCGCCGTGTGTTTACATGAGCCGTCAACTTCTGTATAATATAGTCGATACCGCCATTCCGTTTAATCATTCCAAGCATACCGCCCGCCATCATGGCAATGATTACCATTTCTCCCATTCCGATTATTCCGGTATTCATATTAAGGAACCATCCGAATAATCCGAAATCTCCGGCAAATAGTCCGATGATACCGCATAGCACAATTCCTAGCGAAAGGACAACCATGACGTTCATTCCGCAAATAGCCGTAATGAGGACTACAAGATAAGGAAGAACTTTTATGAAGCTGACTTCTCCTACATGAGTCGGCGCTTGTACGTTTGCTCCAAGTATGGCATAAACAATGAGAATGATGAGTGCCGCAGGAGCAACAATCATCACGTTGACCCGGAACTTGTCACTCATCTTACAATGCTGGGTCTGTGTTGCCACCACAGTTGTATCTGAGATAAAGCTCAGATTATCGCCAAAGTAAGCTCCGCCAACTACTATTGCAGTAATGAGGGCAATATTTGAACCAGTTTGCGTTGCTATCCCTGCCGCTATCGGGACGAGTGCAACCACTGTTCCTACGCTTGTTCCGATACTTATCGAAATGAAGCAAGCGGCAAGGAACAATCCCGGTAAAATCAAGTTCGATGGCAATACACTCAATGTAAGATTGACAGTTGTGTCAATACTGCCTATAGCCTTTGCCGAAGCGGCAAATGCTCCAGCCAGAACATATATCCAAAGCATAAGGAGAAGGTCGGAAGCACCAGCTCCTTTGCTGTAAGTATCAATGCGTTTTTTTAGTGGCATGTCGCCCGACATTGCCACTGCATAAATACTAGCAATAAGAAAGGCCACTGTCAAAGGCATGACCGGAACACTTTTCCCGTCAATAGTTGTACCCGAAAGTGACATCACGATGATTATCACTATGAGTGCCAACAGCAAAAACAATGGCGATAACGCCCTCAAACCTTTCTTATTGCTAATCATAATCATAATATTCAAAGATTGAGAAATTGAAAGAATGAATGTAAGAATTCATTTTTCAATCTTTCATTTTGTTCATTTTTTCAATTTTTCAATCTTTCATTCTTACAGCGTGACGCCATTCTTGAAGATGGCTATCTCGCTGTATCCGTTTATTTCGTTACGAGCCTTCTCGCCACTTGCCACGGCAATGACCTTGTCGATGAAGGCGTCACGAACACTCTTCATGTCCTTTCCGAGCAAGAGCTGTCCGGCGTTGAAGTCTATCCAATTCGGTTTACGGGCTGCAAGGTCGTTGTTGGTCGAAATCTTCATTGTCGGAACAAACGTGCCGAAAGGCGTGCCTCTACCGGTGGTGAAGGTTACGAGCTGGCATCCACAAGAAGCCAATGCCGTTGCGGCAACAAGGTCATTGCCCGGAGCCGAAAGCAGGTTAAGTCCGTCATTATGCAGACGCTCACCATATTCCATTACTCCACTAACAGGACCCTTACCACATTTCTGTGTGCATCCAAGAGCCTTGTCCTCAAGAGTTGAGATTCCGCCGGCTTTGTTTCCTGGTGAAGGATTCTCGCCGACAGGCTCTCCATGACTGAGGAAATACTCCTTGAAGTTGTTTATCATTGACACGGTCTGGTCGAAGAGCTCGCGAGTCTTACAACGGTTCATCAGAATTGTCTCAGCACCGAACATCTCCGGAACCTCTGTCAAAACTGTTGTTCCACCTTGTGCAACCAGCCAGTCGCTCAGTTCACCGACCAATGGGTTCGCGGTAATACCGCTGAATCCGTCACTTCCTCCACACTTCAGACCGATGCGAAGTTTGCTAACCGGGACGTCAGTACGCTTGTCCTCCTTTGCCTGAGCATAGAGCTGGCGCAGAATCTTCATTCCTTCCTCAAGTTCATCGCCTTCAACCTTCTGGGTTATAAGGAGTTTTATGCGGTCTTTGTCGTAGTCACCAAGAAGTTCCATGAACGCATCCGGCTGGTTGTTCTCACATCCGAGTGACAGAACAAGAACACCACCTGCATTAGGATGAAGGCAGATGTCACGCAGAATCTTACGAGTATTCTCGTGGTCGGCGTCAAGCTGAGAGCAACCATAGTTGTGATGCCAACAGTGAATGGCGTCGATTCCCTCAAGGCGAGTCTCCTCGGTAAGACGTTTAACGAGCTGTTCTCCGATACCGTTGACACAGCCTACAGTCGGAACAATCCATATTTCATTACGTGTTCCTACATCGCCATTCTTGCGGACATAGCCTTTGAATGTGCGGTTCTCCTTTGGAATATCGAGATGAGCGTCAACCGGATGATACTCGTAGGTAAGAGTGCCTGCGAGATTTGTCTTCAGATTATGCTCATTAACCCATTGTCCGGCTTTCAAATCCTCACGTGCATGACCGATCGGATAGCCATATTTTATTATGTTCTCTCCCTTTGGTGCATCCTTGATAAGGACTTTGTGACCTGCAGGAGTATCTTGCAGAACTTCGATTTCCTTGCCGTCAACTTCGATGGTTTCGCCCTTTTTGAACGGACGCAGACAAACCACTACTGAATCGGCAGGGTTGATTTTGATGTAAGAAGATTGTTTCATTTCGTTTGTTTGCTATACTTTTCCCTTCAGATGAAGTTCAAAGATCTTTTTTAATGTGTTTATAATGATAATGTTAATGTATTCTTTTTCAGGTCTTCTACACCTGCATGCGGCGGTAGAAGTCAATATTCTCTTTCGAGAGGAGTTCAATCGGCATGTAGTTCACCGGCTGAACCTTCTTCTTGAGGACTACCGCACGGAACAGTGTATCAATGCAGGAGAATCCTTGCTGGAATGCATGCTGGGCAATCAGGAATGATATTGACCCTTCCTTGATGTCCCGCTTGTTCTTGTCGACGACATCATAGCCCATTATCTGAATGTCCCGGCGGTTGGTTTTCAGGAGAAAGTCTGCCACGATGTGAGCTTTTGAAGTCAGGGTAATGCAGTGATGTATATCGGGATTCTCCGTGAAAAAGTTCTCCAGCTTTGCATCCCAGTGTTTCTTTTCTTTGTCTTGCTGTAAGTCCAGTTCTACTATTTCCACGTCTGGGAAATGATCCTCCATGTAATGTCTGAATCCAACTTCACGGTTTGCCTGTTGCTTACTGGCAACCTGGCCGTTCTTTGTCTGCTTCATAAGCATTATCCTCTTCTCGTCGCGTGCTATCAGCATTAGCATCTTTGCGGCGAAATAGCCACTTTGGAACGAATCCTGTCCGAAGAAGGACAGTGGTTTGAGGTCCGGCATATAGGAGTCAAGGAGAATAAATGGAATATTCAGCTGGTGAAGCTTGTCGGTCATCACTTTCGTTGTGTCCAAGTCTGTTGGAACCAGAACGACTCCATCGGGATTTGTGTCAATGCATTCATTAGCCGTTGCCTTGAATGATTTGCTGTCAAATCTCTCATAATATAGAATCTTGACGTTAATGGAAAAGTCACGTCTCTGCTCGTTAGCCTTCATTGCTCCGTTCTCTATTTCCTCCCAGTATGCTTCACTACCATGTTTTGGCAGAATCACATAGAAGTTGTATGAACGGTTATACGCCAGTGCACTAGCGTAGACATTAGGCTGATAGTTCATCTCCTTAAGAGCTTTCTCAACCTTTTCCCTTGCACTCTTCGACACGTTTGGGCGCTTGTGTATAACTCGGTCGACAGTCCCGACCGACACTTCCGCCTTCTGGGCAATGTCCTTGATCCTAATCTTCTCCTTCATCTTTGCCTTTTTTGATTACCTATTAGTATTATAGTGATTAATGTAGTTTGGGTGCAAAAGTAGCAATAAAAGTTGAATTGTGCGAAAACACAGCCGATATTTTTGTGCTAAACAGAAAAAAAGTGCGTTTTATTTTCCGTTTAATAAAAATTATGGCTAACTTTGTGGTCACTTAATGGGAATACAGCAATGTTCCGTTCATCTGAATTAACAATAGTACTTGGATTTTCCGCAATGGTTATCCATCTTGCCAAAAACGAATTACGATAATAAAAAACAATATCAAAACTAATTTTAATCAAATCAAACAAAAATGGCTAAAGTAGTTACATTAGGCGAGATTATGCTCCGCCTCTCCCCAGAGGGAAACGACCGTTTCATCCAGACAGATTCTTTCCGTATTATTCCAGGTGGCGGTGAAGCCAACGTTGCAGTATCTCTTGCAAACTATGGTCATGAGGCTTACTTCGTTACTAAGCTCCCAAGCCACGAGATTGGTCAGATCGCTGTCAATGCTCTGCGTCGTTATGGTGTTAAGACAGACTATATTGCACGTGGTGGTGAGCGTGTAGGACTTTACTATGCAGAGACCGGAGCAGCAATGCGTCCGTCAAAGGTTATCTACGACCGCGCCCATAGTGCTATTGCCGAGGCTGATCCTTCAGACTTCGACTTCGATAAGATAATGGAAGGTGCAGCATGGTTCCATTGGTCAGGTATCACTCCTGCCATCTCAGACAAGGCTGCTGAGCTGACCCGCCTGGCTTGTGAGGCTGCAAAGCGTCACGGTGTTACAGTGTCAGTTGACCTTAACTTCCGTAAGAAACTCTGGACTTCAGAGAAGGCTATCTCCGTTATGCGTCCTCTCATGAAGTATGTTGATGTTTGCATTGGCAATGAGGAAGACGCTGCCCTCTGCCTTGGCTTCAAGCCAGACGCAGATGTTGAGCACGGAAACACCGATGCAACAGGTTACTACAATATCTTCAAGGGCATGATGAAGGAGTTCGGCTTCAAGTATGTTGTTTCTACTCTCCGTGAGTCTTACAGTGCAACATACAATGGCTGGAAGGCACTTATCTACAATGGTAAGGACTTCTATGAGAGCAAGCACTACGACATCAACCCGATTATCGACCGTGTTGGTGGTGGTGACTCATTTGCAGGTGGTCTTATCCACGGTCTGCTGACAATGGACAACCAGGGCGATGCTCTCGAGTATGCAGTTGCAGCTTCTGCTCTGAAGCACACTATCCCTGGCGACTTCAACCTTGTTAGCGAGGCAGAGGTTAAGAGCCTTGCAGCCGGTAACGCTTCAGGTCGTGTACAGAGATAAGCAAAATGCATTGTAAGAGATGATAAGTAATCATCTCTTACAAACCGTTTAATGACTATTTAAATTTCAAAAATAAACAATGGCAAGATTTAATAAGATACAAGTTATAACAGCAATGAAGGAAACAGGCATGGTTCCTGTATTCTTCAACAGCGACATCGACATTTGCAAGAACGTCATTAAGGCATGTTACGATGGTGGTGTTCGTGTATTCGAGTTCACCAACCGTGGTGACTTCGCTCACGAGATCTTCGGCGAGCTCATTAAGTGGGCCGCCAAGGAGTGCCCTGAGCTCATCCTCGGTGCAGGTACCGTTATTGATGTTCCAACAGCATCTCTGTACCTCCAGCTCGGCGCTAACTTCATCGTTGGTCCTAACTTTGTTCCTGAGATTGCTCCAATCTGCAACCGTCGTCTTGTTCCTTACAGCCCAGGCTGTGGTTCAGTAACCGAGGTCTCAAATGCTCAGGCATGTGGTTGCGACGTTACAAAGGTATTCCCTGCAGGCAATGTCGGCGGTCCTTCATTCGTTAAGAACATCCTTGGTCCGCTGCGTTGGTCAAACATCATGGTTACCGGCGCCGTTTCTCCAGACAAGGAGAATCTCACAGAGTGGATCAAGAGTGGTGTCCTTTGCGTTGGTATGGGCTCTAAGCTCTTCCCGAAGGATGTCATTGCCGCTAAGAACTGGAAGGCTATAACCGACAAGTGCGTAGAGGCTCTTGGATATATTAAGGCAGCACGCGCTTAATCGTGCAATATTTACGAAAGGTTCCATTTGGCTTTTATGCCTTTGGAGCCTTTTGTTTTTTTCAGCTTGCCAACCGAAGAATGTTGAAGAGGTCGACAGGTTGAATACCATTTCTTATGATTACCATTATCGTAATCTCGATTCTGTCCGTGTGTATGCTGATAAGGCACTTGCTTTATCAGACAAGTTTGATGACGGACATGCCGAGGCTCTGAACAACCTCGCCTTTTACTACACTGCGAAGATGAATTACAAGAAAGCATCTTCGCTTCTCGATTCCATCCCACTTATTACCGACAATCAGATAGAACTGCTTATTGCTGACGTTCAGCAGATGCGACTCTGCCAGCGCAAGTCGACCAATAAGGATTTTTATGATTATCATGAAGAAGCCCAACGGCGGCTAAACAGAATAGAAGAAGTACGTGACGACCTGTCGGAGCACGACCTAGCCCGATTTATTTATGCTTCTTCAGAGTTCAGTATCGTTACTTCCACATATTATTATTATGTAGGTCTTGAACGCCAAAGTATACAAGCCCTGAAACTTATCGACCCTGACGGATTTATTCAGAAAGATACTGCACAGTACCTTGCTTACCTTTACAATGTCGGAGCCGGTGGCATTATTACCGAAGGAACACAGGAAGAGATTAACCAGGAGGAGTTCGACTACCTCATACAATGTTACATGCTCGCCCGCCGAAACGGCTATCCATTCTGGGAAGCCAACTCCATGCAAGCTATGAGTGAGCATTTGCTTTCGCCCGACTCACGCTCGCAACTCATTGCCAACAACCTTCCGATGATGAAGTTCATCAATACCGACATGATGCCTGATGACCTTCTTGCCGGAAACCTGGCCCTGAGGTCAATGGATATGTTCAATGCCTTCGGCGATGTTTACCAGATTGCAGGAGCCTACCGTACACTTGCTTCATGTTATTGGCAGATCAAAGACTACAATTCAGCCATAGCTTGCTTGCAAACGGCTCTCGAAAAGAATAGTGCCATCAAGCAAGCCCCTGACCTTGTAGCATCGATCCGTGAGCAGTTGAGCATTGTCTATTCCGCCGTAAATGACAAGCAACAAAGTGATTACAACCGAAACATTTATCTCGACTTACAGGAACAAACCCGTCAGGACCGTTACTATGAGTCGCGTGCCGACCAGCTTGCCAAGTCGTCGGCACAACTCAACTGGATGCTTATCTCCGTTGTTGTGATGATTCTGGTGGTTGTCTTACTGCTCTTCATCTTCCATTATTTACGTCAGAAGAACGACCGCTACAACTCTCTGGCAACGCTCCTTGAGCCGCTCGAGCAATGGCAGACTCGCAACAACAAGTACATGAGCCAGATGGATGACAAGTTCGAGGACATCAATGAGGCTTATTCCCTGAATGTAGTACATATTATTAATAATAAGAAGCGAAACCTTGAGCAGCGTGCGAAGATCTCCCTTGTCAACAGCATTGTGCCGTTCATTGACCGAATGCTCAATGAAATCAACCGTCTCACCACAAAGAAAGAATCTCCGGAGATAAGACAGGAACGGTATAGCTATATCGGCGAACTCACAGACAAGATAAACGAATACAATACTGTACTTACCGACTGGATTCAGATGCGGCAAGGACAGCTGAACCTGCACATCGAGACATTCCCGCTCCAGCCTCTCTTTGACATCGTTGCCAGGGGTAGGATGGGATTCCAACTCAAAGGAATAAAACTTGTTGTCGACAAAACTGACCTTAGCGTGAAGGCTGATAAGATTCTGACTCTGTTCATGGTGAATACCATTGCCGATAACGCTCGCAAGTTTACACCGCAGGGTGGAACAGTCACTATAAGTGCCTCGTCGGGTGATAAGTATGTCGAAATATCCATTAAGGACACGGGCAAGGGCATGACCGAGGAAGATTTGTCGGGCATATTCGACCATAAGGTTTACAACGGTCATGGCTTTGGACTGATGAACTGCCGTGGAATCATCGACAAGTACAAGAAAATCAGTCCGATATTCAGTGTTTGCCAGCTCTCAGCCGAAAGCACTTTGGGCAAAGGCAGCCGTTTCTTCTTCCGCTTACCTAAGGGTATTATTCGCCTTATTGCTATGCTTGTCTTCCTTACAGGCTCATTGTTCTGTCATGCCGGAAACGCAGGAAAAACAGCCATTGTTCAGCCGAATGATACAATGAACATTATAAAGAAGGCTGCCGAATATGCTGACTCTGCCTACTTTAGCAACATCAACGGTACTTACCGACAGACACTTGTCTATGCCGACAGTTGCCGGAGCTACCTCAATAAATTCTATAAGAGACTCTATCCCAACGACAATGTCCTGATGCTTCGTCAGGGTGATGTGTCTAAGGTACCGCCAGAGGTTAAATGGTTCCACGACAGTGTGCCAACGAACTACCGGATAATTCTGGACATAAGGAATGAGACCGCCGTGGCAGCACTGGCTCTCCATGAGTGGCAACTATATAAGTATAATAATAAGGTATATACATTGCTCTTCAGGGAGAATTCTGCCGACGCGACACTGGGCGACTATTGCAGTAAGATGCAGCGTTCGGAATCGAACAAGAACGTATCTATAGCGATCCTTGTGCTTCTGCTGTTGTCGATATTCCCGGCTTACTACTTCATTTATTACCGGCATCGAGTCTACTATCAGTACTGTCTTGAGCGGGTAAAGCAAATAAACGAGATTCTCCTTCGAGACTCTTCGGCTGACGAGAAACTAAAGGAGATTGCCCCGATAGCCACCGACCGATTCCCTGATGAGCTCCGGCAGATTGTCAACAGGATTAAGCAGGCTCTAGCCGAGGCATCCGACCGTAGCAAGGCAAGCAGCACCAATATTGAACTTGCTGAGGACGAACGCCGCCGAGCAGAGTTTGAAGACCAGAAGTTGTATATCTCCAACAGCGTTCTTGACAACTGCCTGTCAACTCTCAAGCATGAGACGATGTACTATCCTTCGCGCATCAGGCAGCTAGTCGACGGAACCGACAATAACCTCCAGTCAATAAAGGAACTTGCCGAATATTACAAGGAACTGTATACCATACTTAATGGTCAGGCAATGCGCCAGGTCGAAAGCATCAAACCGGTCTGCAAGCCATTCCCATTGACTGACGTTCTGACTAAGGACGAATGGAGTGGGGAAGACATCCACTTGCTGGGTGATAAGGACATGATAAGCTATCTCTTTGACATTCTGCGGAAACAGAGCGGCAATAGCACATTGAAAGTAGATGTTTCGACACGAAGTGACAAGTATGCGGTATTCAGAGTCTTGATGCCAAACCTTCATCTGAATGAAGAGGAGTGCCTGCAACTGTTCACGCCGGGCAAGGACCGCCAGACTTATCTACTTTGCCGACAGATAGCCCGTGATAACGGCGAGGCGACAAATTGCCGTGGATGCGGAATAGAAGCTGAGCCAACGGATGGCGGAACGATAATAATCGTGACGTTGACGATGGCAAGACGGCAACAGAATATGGATAGAACAAAATGAATTAGAAAGGAACAAGATATATGGATAAATTCAAAGTAATCATTGTTGAGGATGTGCCTTTGGAGTTGAAGGGCACAGAAGGCATTTTCAAGAGTGATATTCCCGAAGCCGAAATTATTGGCACCGCCGAGAGTGAGACAGCTTACTGGAAAACGCTGAAACAGCAACTACCTGACTTGGTATTGCTAGACCTTGGTTTGGGTGGCTCGACAACCGTTGGTGTTGAGATATGCCGTCAGACCAAAGAACAGTATCCGAACATAAAGGTGCTTATTTTTACCGGGGAAATTCTCAACGAGAAGCTATGGGTCGATGTCCTCGACGCTGGTGCTGACGGCATCTGCCTGAAGAGTGGCGAACTGCTCACAAGAGGTGACGTGGAAAGCGTTATGAGTGGCAAGAAATACGTTTTCAACCAGCCTATACTCGAGAAGATTGTCGAGAGATTCAAGCAGAGCGTCAACGCCCAGCTGCTCCATCAGGAAGCAATGGTCGACTATGAGATCGACGAGTATGACGAACGGTTCCTCCGCCACCTTGCCCTCGGTTATACCAAGGAGCAGATTACCGGTCTCCGTGGTATGCCATTCGGCGTGAAAAGCCTAGAGAAGCGGCAGAATGAGCTTGTGCAGAAATTGTTCCCTAACGGCAATGGCGGAATGGGGGTTAACGCAACACGACTCGTTGTCCGTGCCCTTGAGTTGAGGATACTCGATATTGACAATTTGAAACCAGACGAGGAATAATAATGAGGACTAAAGTTTGCGCATGGGTTAGTTTGGCGCTTGTATGCTTGCAGGTACTACTGATTGTAGCATCGTGGATTATTACTGCCGCGATGCCTGACCTTCCCATGCGCTCACTGTTGAGTTCCGGTGGGATAAGATGGATATTCGGTCATTTTGCCAGCAATCTCAACTCTTCAGTTCTTGTCGACATTATCCTCCTTGTGATTGCTTTCGGCACGGCTTCGTTTAGTGGAATGAACAGCGCTATAGCCGATATTGTCAGGAGGAAACGACTTCGCTATCTTGACCGCGTTGCTCTTTGGGTGGTCCTGATAGAACTGGTTATAAGCATAATAGTCATAGCTTTGCTTACACTTGTGCCCCATGCCATACTCCTCAGTGTGACCGGACATCTGTATCAGAGCAGTTTCTCAATGAGCATTGTCTCCATAATATTTGTTGTAATGCTGATATGCTCAATTTCCTTTGGCGTGATAAGCAACAGGCTTAGCACTCTCCGTCAGGCTTATGAGGCAATGATTTACGGAACAACACGATTTGCATGGCTATTCCCAATCTACATTTTCGGAATGGAGCTTATCTGTTCCATTGCCTACGTTTTTGCTTTGTAAGCTGCCAACAAGGCTTACTGACTTACCCTTGAAGTGCGGAATCCTTCAAGGTTCTTGTATTTCCGAGCCATCATACGTTTGACAATGTTGTTTATCCAAAGCCTGTTAGTAAGAATAAGTATCAGTCCAATGGCGCACAGGATGATGTTCCCAACACTTTTTCCCAGTAACTCTTGAAGTATGGCAGTCAGTATTTCGGAAATGAATAAAGTGGCAAACACAGTTAATATCTGAACCGTTTTGTTCAATGACGCGCCTTTCCCCACTAACTTCGCATTGAAATTTTGAGTCTGATTATTATATACTGCAAGTTGGAAACATACAAAACACCCGAATCCACCGCCCAGAATGAAGTTTGCCAAGACATCCCCAAAAGTGCTTTTTCCCATGATTATAGTCGGAATGAAGACGATGAATTGGAAGAAAATAGCGCAGACAGAAATCCACAACTTTGCTGTAAGGAGAGACTTGATGCTGTCTTTGTGCACCATGAGGCAATCGATATAGTTGCCTTCATTGCACATAATCTTTATCCAAAACGTCAATGAGAACAGCACTCCTGTCATGCTGAGGTAGATGTAGGACAAGTCGTCGGATAAGTTTGAGAGAGCAAGTATGGCACTGAATGCGATTACCGCAACGATATATGACAGAAGGTTGTTGCGTAAATACTTGTTCCGAAACATACCAGCTAATTCAAGTTGCATGAACATACCGACCTCGCTCTTAGCCCGGAGAAAGGAAATGCTGAATCTACTGCCCTTGGACGACTGGCGCAAATGCTCCATCTCGAAGCGGATGGCATATTGCTGGACGAATAAGTTGGCTGCAAATACAAGCAAAAGAACGGCAAATACTATAATCCATAATGTGGTTTGGTGGACTGAGAGCCATTTGCCAACGCCAGCGTAGAACTCCAAAAATGCTATAGCGTCAATGCCCTTGCTGCCAAACAAAGGCAGAAGCATAGCTCCATAGACCACAATGGGCAAAATCCACCAAAGAGAACTTATGCTTGTCAATGACCGGACAAGAAGATACCATTGGCTGTTAATCAACACAAGGAGCTGGACAATGACTATAACCTGAACAAGACTTATGAAGCCATAGTGCGGCACAATAGCGATTAAAGCAAAGGGGATGAACATTGCCTGCCATATAAGATTGAACGGACTAAGCAAATCCTCTATCAGGAAGACCTTTGTGACGGTATATTTTGATATTGGCAAAAGCAGATAAGGCTTGACCAACTGTGACGGAGTTTGCCGCAAGCTAAACCTGAGCATGAGGTCTATTGCCATAACAATCGGCATTATTCCTCCGATGAATTCGAATCCGCTGGTTCCGTTATCGCCATGAACAAGCCATCCGAATACCGTTCCAAGGAATGCCAGATAAGCAAGACCAAAGACAGCCAGCAACAGGCCAATAACCTTTGAAGCAGTTCCACCACTAAAGGCAAGGCTTCGTTTGGCAGAAAGCAGTTTATTATGATGGATTAGAAGTCCATCTTTTATTATGCCTCTACTGACGAAAGTCTGACTATTTGAGGTGGATTTGTTCATAGAGTCTTGTTTATGCCGTTCTCAGTTCCTTGTAAATTATTTTGTTTTCATTAATTCATTCAGTATGTGTCTAAATAGTCTTTGCAACTAATTGACTGACAAAGGCTTGGAAAAACATACCGAATAACGTTCTAAAAAATACCCGATTACAACGTAAAAGATACCCGATTACGAGCTAAAAGGGTATCTTTTACGACCTTATTTGTGCCCTTTTATATATTAAGTAAATATATTTCAAGCTCTATCTTACCTTAAGTCAACAATCTCCGCACCGGGACATGCATTCTTGTTGAAACGGAATGTTCCGTCGGAAACGCTATGAATGCGGAAATTAGAGATGTTTATTGTAGTCCAGCTCTTACCCTGACGCATACGTATCTGAGTAGGATAATAGCTTCGGGTCACTGTGATGTAAGCCTCTTGAATCGACCTTGCCGGATGCATAGCCTGCAAGTGAACCTGATAATTGCCACCCGAATTCTTCATGCTCAACCTGTAACCGGACTTGTAAATGGAGATAAACTTATAAGGGTTAGCCTTCATCTGCTGTGCATCGTTCGGTCGCGAAATGGTTACCTCATTGGTAGAACGTGTCCATGTCCACTGGGTCTTGCCATCGTTCCAAACCTTGCCCTGACCGGTTGAAGCGAAGAACTTGTTGCCTTTGATTGAAAGAGAACCTGCAAGGGAGCCTGCTCCGCCACTAATGCTGAAGCTGGCAGTCGCCCCGCCTTTTGCTTTCGAAACATTTGCCGCAGTCTTGTCGAGCACCCGCCGAGCCGTCTGGGCATTGACGTTTATGCTTGCAAGGCTTAAAATTAAGGCGCTTATAATTATAAAAAGGTATTTTGTCTTTCTCATTTTTATATAGAATTCATTTTACTTCAGCTGAGCCAACAGATTATCCAGAGTCATCTCGTCGGCTATCAATACCTCACGAGGCTTAGAACCCTGTGCTTCGCCGACGATGCCTGCTGCCTGAAGCTGGTCCATAAGACGTCCGGCGCGGTTGTAACCGATGGAGAACTGGCGCTGAATCTTACTTGTTGAACCTTGCTGAGAGAGTACAATCATGCGGGCAGCCTGCTCGAACAATGGGTCGAGACTGTGGGAATCGACACCGCTGGCATCGCCTGTTCCGCCTTCGTCAACGGCTGGTTCAGGAATAAGCAGAGGCTCAACAGGACCTGGCTGATTGGCGATGAACTTGGAAATAGCGTCAACTTCAGGTGTATCGACGAACGCACATTGTACACGGGTAGGCTCACTTCCATTGAGGTAAAGCATATCACCACGACCGACAAGCTGCTGTGCTCCGGTGCGGTCGAGTATAACCTGAGAGTCGATTCGTGAACCGACACGAAAGGCAATACGTCCAGGGAAGTTCGCCTTGATGGTTCCGGTGATAATCTTCGTTGTAGGACGCTGGGTGGCAATGATCATGTGGATGCCGACTGCACGTGCCAACTGGGCGATACGGGTGATAGGCATTTCGATTTCCTTGCCCGCGGTCATAATCAAATCGCCGAACTCATCGATGATAACGACGATGTATGGCATGTACTCGTGGCCTTCCTCCGGGTTGAGATGGTGGTTGAGGAATTTCCTGTTGTACTCCTTGATGTTTCGGGCTCCGGCAAGTTTCAACATGTCATAGCGGTGATCCATCAGCACGCAAAGACCCTTCAGAGTCTTCACGACTTTCTGAACATCGGTAATGATTGGCTCGTCCTCATTCTCCTCAAGTGCCGCCATATAGTGCTTGGCAATAGGAGCATAGATACTGAACTCTACCTTCTTCGGGTCGACAAGTACAATCTTTAGCTCGTTCGGGTGCTTCTTATAGAGCAAAGAAGTGATGATTGCATTCAGTCCGACAGACTTACCCTGTCCGGTTGCACCGGCAACAAGCAAGTGAGGAATCTTCGCTAAGTCGACCATGAACACCTCGTTGGTAATGGTCTTGCCAAGGGCGATAGGCAGTTCCATGTGGGCTTCCTCGAATTTCTTTGAGTTGAGAATGCTCCACATAGAGACAATGTTGGCATGTTCGTTAGGAACCTCAATACCGATAGTTCCCTTGCCCGGCATTGGGGCAATGATACGGATTCCCTTTGCGGCAAGGCTCAGGGCTATGTCATCCTCAAGGTTGCGTATCTTTGAGATGCGGATACCCGGTGCAGGAGTAATTTCGTAAAGTGTAATGGTCGGACCGACAGTGGCTCGGATAGAGCGGATCTGCACATCGAAGTCGTTCAATACCTTGATGATTTGGTCTTTCTTGACTTGAAGCTCATCCTTGCGGACGAATGTAGTCATGTCGTCGGAAGGATATTTCTTGAGTAAGTCGACACTTGGGAACTTCCAGTTGGTGAAAGGTTCACGCGGGTTGATAGGCGTCATGTCGGTATCGTTAGCGACAACCTTCTTCTGGGCGTGCTCGTCTTTCTTGCTTTCACCTATTTCAAGACCGATGGTCTCAGTGCCGTCATTAGCCTTGTTGGCATGAGTAACAGGGGCTTCTTCAGCCACAGGCTCTGCCTTGGCAGGCTCGGAATTGTCTACTATGTCAAGGTCGATAGGCTCTTGGACGTTCTCCTCCTGACGCTCCGGCTCTTTAGCCTCTTCGTTATTGACAGTAGCTTCTTCGGCAGTATTGTCATCGTCCTTATCGCCGGAGATAGTGAACTTGACCCTGTTGGTGATGTATCCCATAGGGTTCATTATCTTTCTGACGACGGTAATGGTCTCTGATGTAAGATAAGTCAGGAACGCCAAAGCCACAATTATGAGGACGGCAATGAGTCCGGGACTGCCTATCAGACCTTCAAGCCACTGGCAAACAAACAATCCGTGGTTGCCACCGGGATTGTAGATGCTGTCGGACATTAATGGGGTAAGGAACTTAGCGAATGTTACTGACGACCAAATCATAACGAGAGCCGTGCAGAAGAACCATTTCCAAAGCTTAAGCTTAGGATAGGCTCCCATACATTTCAGTCCCCAAAGAATAATGAAAAAGGGAATAAAGAATGCCGGGATTCCAAAACACTTATTAATGAAGAAGTCGGAAAGAACTGCTCCCAGACTTCCACAGCTGTTCTGGAATTCCTTACCGCTGTTCAGAACCTCGTCAGGTCGAAGGTCATTGACCAGACTCTGATCAGCTGCGCCAGTACTGAAATAGCTGAAAAAGGCTATTATCAGGAAGATGGCTATACATATTAAAATAAAGCCGAACACGAAGTTCGTCTTGTCATTGATTATATTATCTAGACCAATCGCCTGGCTGAATGTCTTGTTTGAGCGGTTGGATTTCTTCTTTGTCATTGTCTAAACGGATTATTTAACTGCAAAATTAATAAAAAAGCATGGATTAGGACTATAAACTCGTGATTTTTTTCTAATTTTGCAGACCAATAGAAAATCAACCGGATGACTAAAATCATATATAACAAGTTTGACAAGAAGAAGATAGGAGAGTTGCCACGTGTTCTCTTCGAGGGTAAAATAGTTGTTGTGCTGTCGGTCTCGGAGGCTGACAAGGCAGTGAAATACCTTCTTTCACGTGACATACTCGGTATTGATACAGAAACTCGGCCGATGTTCCATAAGGGCGAGCATCATAAGGTGGCTTTGCTACAGGTGTCCGACCATGATACATGTTTCCTTTTCCGACTGAACAGGATTGGCATGCCGCGGTCGATAATCAGTTTCCTTGAAGATACAACTGTGCCTAAAATTGGATTGTCACTGAATGACGATATTCTGATGTTGCACCAGCGCGCAAACTTCAAAAAGGGCAATTTCATCGATTTACAAGACCATGTTAAGGAACTTGGAATAGAGGATTTGAGTCTTCAGAAACTCTATGCGAATATTTTCCATCAGCGAATTTCCAAGCGTGAACAGCTTTCAAATTGGGAAAACGATGTCTTGACGGAACCGCAGAAGCGGTATGCAGCAACTGATGCTTGGGCTTGCATTAACCTCTATGAGGAAATGAGACGGTTGAAGGAGTCCGGCGGTTATGAACTTGTCAATACCAGTGAGGCTCAGGTTAAAGAAGTAACAAAGTAGATTTTTATTATGTACAAGACGATTATACTTAAGAAAGGTAAGGAAAGCAATTTGTTGCGTTTCCACCCGTGGATATTCTCCGGTGCTATTCAGGCTATTGATGATGGTGTCGAAGAGGGCGATACTGTTCGAGTGTTGAGCCATGACAAGCAATTCCTCGCTGTTGGACATTATCAGATTGGCTCTATTGCCGTGCGTGTCCTTAGTTTCGAAGATATTACTATTGATGGCGATTTCTGGCGTGAGCGTCTGCAAAAGGCATACGAAGTCAGAAAGGCTATTGGTGTAATAAGGAAGCCATCGGCTTCGTCTGTTAGAATTGACAAGAACGTTAATACTACCTATCGGCTTGTACATGGTGAAGGTGACAACCTTCCCGGACTTATCATTGATATTTATGATGATACGGCTGTCATGCAGGCTCATAGTGTCGGTATGCATGTTTGCCGTCAGGAGATAGCCGAGGCTCTTGTTGATGTTATGGGACAATCGCTCCATGCCATTTACTATAAGAGTGAGACAACCTTGCCTTTCAAGGCGAATTTGGGACAGGAGAATGGATTTATATATGGTTCAACGGAAAATAATATCGCCATTGAGAATGGTCTGAAGTTCCATATCGACTGGCTAAAGGGGCAGAAGACGGGATTTTTTGTCGACCAGCGGGACAACCGTGCGTTGCTGGAGCATTATTCTAAAGGGCGCTCTGTTCTGAACATGTTCTGTTACACCGGTGGCTTTTCGGTTTATGCTCTTCGTGGCGGGGCTAGGCTTGTCCATTCTGTTGACAGCTCTGCAAAGGCCATTGAACTGACCCGTGCTAATGTTGAACTGAATTTCCCGGGTGACAAGAGGCATGAGGCATACGCTGAGGATGCGTTCAAGTATCTGGATGAACATGATGATACTTATGATTTAATCATCCTTGACCCGCCTGCATTCGCTAAGCATCGTAAGGCATTGCGTAATGGACTCCGTGGTTACACTCGTTTGAATGTCAAGGGATTGCAGAAAATCCGTCATGGCGGGATACTCTTTACATTCAGTTGCTCGCAAGTTGTAACAAAGGAGAACTTCCGTGAAGCCGTGTTCACTGCCGCCGCACAGACAGGACGGCGTGTCAGGATTCTGCATCAACTGCATCAGCCTGCCGATCATCCTATCAATATTTACCATCCTGAAGGTGAATATCTGAAAGGTTTGGTGCTGTATGTAGAATAAAATTAGAATATATTTGGTCTTTTGCTGTCAATTTATTAATTTTGCACTCAAAAGAATTAAAGAACGAAAGAACGAAAGAATAGCAGGATAATGTTAAGAATAGCAGTTCAATCAAAGGGTCGCCTTTTTGATGATACAATGAATCTTTTGTCAGAGGCTGACATTAAGGTTCCAACAAGCAAGAGAACTCTTCTCGTCAAGTCAAGTAACTTCCCAATAGAAGTGTTGTATTTGAGGGATGATGATATACCGGAGACTGTTGCAGACGGTGTTGCTGACATTGGTATTGTGGGAGAGAATGAGTTTATGGAGCGCAATGAAAATGCGCAGATTATTTCCCGTCTTGGTTTTAGTAAATGCCGTCTGAGCCTTGCTATTCCTAAAGCAATCGATTATAAAGGTATTGAATGGTTTAACGGTAAGAAGATTGCTACATCTTATCCTAATATTCTGCGCCGTTTCATTAATAAGAAAGGAATAAACGCCGATATTCATGTTATTACTGGCTCAGTTGAAATAAGCCCTGGAATTGGACTAGCTGACGCAATATTCGATATTGTTTCTTCCGGTTCCACGCTTATCAGCAACAATCTGAAAGAGGTCGAGGTTGTGATGAGGAGTGAGGCTTTGCTCATCGGCAACTGGAACATGGACGAGGAAAAGCATAATATCATTAATGAAATGCTGTTTCGTTTTGAGGCTGTCAGGTCAGCGCAAGATAAGAAGTATGTCATGATGAACGCTCCTAAAGATAAGGTCGAGGCTATTACAAAGGTTCTGCCTGGCATAAAGAGCCCGACAATTATTCCGCTTGCAGACCCGGCGTGGTGCTCAATACATACAGTTCTCGACGAGAAACGGTTCTGGGAAATTATCAATAAGCTTAAAGAACTCGGTGCGCAAGGTATTCTTGTCACTCCAATTGAGAAAATGATACTTTGATATTATGAAGATAATTAAATATCCAAAGAAGAGTGAGTGGGAGGAGATAGTAAAGCGTCCTCATCTTGATTTGTCGAAACTTAACGCTACAGTAAATAGCGTTCTGGACGATATTAAGGCTAATGGCGATGATGCTGTAAAGCGTTATGAGGAGAAATTCGACCATGTAAAGCTTAACTCTCTTGAAGTATCTGACGAGGAGAAGGCAGAGGCTAGGGAACTTGTATCTAAGGATTTGTATGATTCACTGGTCTTGGCTCATAATAATATTGCTAAATTCCATGAGGCACAGAAGTTCGAAGGCAAGAAGATAGAAACAATAAAAGGCGTTACTTGCTGGCAGAAGAGTGTGCCAATTCAGATAGTTGGCTTATATATTCCTGGTGGAACTGCTCCATTGTTTTCAACAGTGCTTATGTTGGCAACTCCGGCAAAGATAGCCGGATGTCCTGATATTGTGCTCTGTACTCCTCCAAACAAGGAAGGCAAGGTAAACCCTGTTATATTGGTTGCTGCTGAAATTGTCGGAGTAAGTAGAATATTCAAGGCTGGTGGTGTACAGGCTATTGGCGCAATGGCTTACGGAACAGAGTCTATACCAAAGGTTTATAAGATTTTTGGACCGGGAAACCAATATGTTATGGCTGCTAAACAGCAAGTCAGCCTTCATGATGTAGCTATTGACATGCCGGCAGGACCATCTGAAGTTTGCGTCATTGCAGATGAAAATTCTAACGTGCAATTTGTTGCCGCCGACTTGCTTAGCCAGGCTGAGCACGGAACGGACTCTCAAGTTATCCTTATTACTACTTCTGAAAAAATTCTCGATGCAGTAAGTAAGGAGATAGAACTTCAGCTTTCAAAGCTTCCTCGCCGTGAAATAGCTGCAAAGACTTTGGAGAACTCAAAGCTTGTTTTAGTTCATGATACTGACGAAGCTATGGATTTGAGTAATTGTTATGCGCCGGAGCACCTTATAATTGCAACTGATGATTATGAGAAGCTTTCGGAGAAAGTGATTAATGCTGGTAGTGTGTTCCTTGGAAAGTATGCTTGTGAAAGTGCTGGCGACTATGCAAGCGGCACTAACCATACACTTCCTACTCACAGATATGCTCTGGCATATAATGGAGTTAATCTTGATAGTTACAACCGTAAGATTACTTTCCAGAACCTGTCGGAAGATGGAATCCGAAGCATCGGACATGCTGTTGTTACTATGGCTGAGAATGAGCAATTGGAAGCTCATGCTAATGCCATGCGTTTGCGAATCAAGAGTCTCGAGTAGTTATTCAACTTCTTAAAAGGAACTTGTTATAAATTTTAAGGCAATGAAGGAATTAAAAGAATTAGTAAGACCAAATATTTGGAGTCTGGCTCCATACAGTTCTGCACGCAATGAATATGCCGGACATACTGCTCATGTATTTCTTGATGCCAATGAAAATCCATATAACAAGCCGTATAATAGGTATCCTGATCCTTTGCAGGTAAAGTTAAAACAAGGAATATCCAAGCTAAAGGGTGTAAAACCGGATGAGATATTCCTTGGTAATGGAAGCGATGAGGCGATAGACTTGTGCTATCGTGTGTTCTGTGAGCCTAAAGTAGATAATGTTGTTGCCATAGAACCAACTTATGGTATGTATAAGGTTTGTGCTGATATAAATGAAATAGAATATCGTCCTGTTCTTTTGGATGATGAATTTCATTTGTCGGCCGACATGCTCCTTGCTGCATGTGATGACCATACTAAGCTTATATGGATTTGCTCGCCGAACAATCCTTCCGGCAACAACATGGATAGGAGTGAAGTCGTTAAAGTATTGAATGATTTTGATGGCATAGTTGTTGTCGATGAAGCATATTCTGATTTCTCCAAGGTTAAGACATTCCGTTCTGAACTAAACAAATATCCAAACATTATCGTTCTGAACACTTTCAGCAAAGCATGGGGTTGTGCTGCTATACGTTTGGGTATGGCGTTTGCCCAGAAGGAAATTATTGACATCTTTAATAAGGTCAAGTATCCATATAATGTCAATGCTTTAACTCAAGACAAGGCTTTGGAATTGATCTCTGATTATCTGGACGTTCAGGATTGGATAAGACTAATCCTCATGGAGCGTGGACACATGATGAAAGCTTTTCTTGATTTACCGATTTGCAATAAGGTTTACCCAACGGATGCTAATTTCTTTCTTGCTAAGATGACAGATGCGCAAGCCATTTATGATTATCTTGTAGATAAGGGAATTATCGTTCGGAATCGAACTCGTGTTCAGTTATGCAATAATTGCTTGAGAATTACAATTGGTAGCAGAAACGAAAACGCTGAACTTATAGGTGCTTTGCGCCAATACAAATAGGTAAATTAAGTGTAATTTATAAGGCCTGATAAGGATTAATAAAGACGAAATAGAAGATAAGAAGAGCGGAATAAAGGATAAAAGAGTGGAATAGGAGATAGAAAAAAGTTAAATAGGAGATAGAAAAAAGTTAAATAGGAGATAAGAAAAAGGTGGAATAGGAAATAGAAAAAAGTTAAATAGGAGATAAGAAAAAGGTAGAATAGGAAATAGAAAAAAGTTAAATAGGAGATAAGAAAAAGGTTAAATAGGAGATAAGAAAAAGGTGGAATAGGAGATAAGAAAAAGGTGAAATAGGAGATAATAAGAGATAAAAAGGAAATAATAAATAGTAATAAGGAAGACTTCCAATTGAAGGAAGCCTCCCCTTTTTACTTACTCCAGATACACTCAGTCTGTGTAAGTATCTTTCTTTAGATCATCTTTTTACTTCTTGAAGTAACGATTGTAAAGTCCCATGAAACCTGCTGCATGACGAGCCTCGTCACGAGCCATCTCATGAATGCTGTCATGAAGGGCATCAAGGTTGTGAGCCTTAGCCAACTTAGCAGCTTCGAACTTCTCGGCAGTAGCACCCTTTTCAGCAGCCATGCGTACTTCTACATTTGTCTTTGTATCGTGGAGAATTGACTGACCAAGGAATTCTGCATAGCGAGCAGCATGACCAGCTTCGTCCTGAGCGTAGCGCTCGAAAGCACGTGCTATCTCTGGATAGCCTTCACGGTCAGCCTGACGAGCCATTGCAAGGTACATTCCTACTTCGCTACACTCACCGGCAAATGTTGCACGACAATGCTTAAGAAGCTCCTGTGGGACATCTTTGTCAAAGGCAATTCCAAGTTTATGCTCTGCGGCGAACTCTGGAGTTGTATCCTCTGTAAGTTCTGTGAACTTGCTTGCTGGAGCACCACACAACGGGCACTTCTCTGGAGCTGTTTCACCTTCGTAGATATAACCACAAACGGTGCAAATAAATTTCTTTTTCATAGTTTTTTTGTTTAAAAGTTCGTAATGTTTTTGTATAATGAATACGTAATGTCTTTGTATAATGAATACGTAATGTCTTTGTATAATGAATACGTAATGTCTTTGTATAATGAATACGTAATGTCTTTGTATAATGAATACGTAATGTCTTTATATAATGAATACGTAATGTTATTGTAAATATTTGTCAATTTAAATAGGGCTTCTGCGTATCTGCTTCTTCAGAACCTTTAGACTTCAATAGCTTTGCCCTGCATGCTGGACATAGACCTCTATAATAGAGTTGACTGTCCTCTACAAGGAAACCATTAATATCGCCACGGTATTGAACCGGTGCCTTCTCATCCATTAGATCATAAACTCGTCCACATTGGTTGCAGAAGAAATGTACGTGCGGGTGAAGATCACCATCGTAACAAACTCGATGCTCATCTATTGTTATCATCTGAGCTGCACCCTTGTCATAGAACATCCGTAGTGTATTATATACGGTTGTCCTGCTAAGAGTTGGGATCTTCTTATAAAGTCCCTTATAGACATCTTCAACAGTAGGGTGGGTCTTGTGAGTCATTAAGAATCTCATTATCTCCACACGCTGCAAAGATGGGCGAATATTATTCTTTATTAAGCGCTGATATGCTTCGTCTCTTTTCATAATCTGAAACAAAAGTTCATCTGGTTGCAAAGATAACGCTTTAAGTTTGAACAACCAAATTTATTTTGTAAAATCTACAATATTTATATACTTTCCAAATAAGGATGAAACATTATGAACTTCATTATTTGTCGTTAGCCCATGTCAGGTTATCAAAGAAAACCCAAGTTATCTTTTTCCCTTTAGGTACTACTGGCTTATTGAATTTACCATGGAGAATCAATATTGTTGACTTTCCTTTTGGTGCAGCAGCCAAAGCGGCTTCAGGAGTCATATAATTACCACGTCCTTCATCAGAAACAATATAGTCAAAATGACGGACATGAGGCTTCAGTGCCGGAACAGCATTGCCAATAGCATCAGCTAATGCTCCAGCCATTATGTGAGCACCATATTCGTTATAATGAGTATTATCCTGACGACCTTTTGGAGCCCAACTGTAAATGCCCGGCTCAACCCACATGTGGAACCGACGAGAACCAACAATGCCCGCTTTTTGTTCTATGTCGTTGGTTATTTTATTGGCATCGACAAAAACAGCTCCATATTTCTTGGCAACACGCTGGGCAACCTTTGCATATTCTCCATGAGTGTCTACAAGGGTATCTGAGTTTACGTTTTCTCCTTGAAGTGTAGTCTCACGAAGCTTCTCATCGTCATCCTGTCTCTCAGGCTTGAGATAGAAATTCCGGCGAACTACAGGACTCATTAGAATAGGAGTGGCACCTTTCGCCTTTGTCTCAATAACATATTGAGCTAAGTGAGCATCAAAAGTTGTACCAACATCAGTATGGCGGTCAGGCTTCGGCTTCTCGTCATTATGTCCAAATTGGATAATTACATAGTCACCAGGCTTTACCTTATCAATAACGTCCTTCCATCTGCCTTCAGAATAAAAGCTTCTTGAAGAGCGTCCATTGACTGCATGGTTCTCTACACGAACCCCTTCATCGAAGAAACCTTGCAGAACCATACCCCAACCACGTTCGATAGCACTATCAGCTATTCCTTTTTCCGCAGCTGTGGAGTCACCTATTATATATATTGTAGGAACATCCGGCTTGAAAGACAATGTAAATATAGCCAACAAAACCATAATACACATTGTCAGTCGAGTAGAATGTAATGTTATAGAGATCTTTTTATTGTTCATCTTTAGCTTAAGATATACAACTTAATATACTGATAATTAGTAGCTAAGGCTTAAATTCTAACCTTTTACTATATCTATCAGTTCATCTGCACTGACAAGCTTTTGCTCGCCACTATTCATATCCTTAAGAGTAAACTTACCCTCATTAATTTCGTTCTCACCAGCCAGGACTACAAATGGGATACCCTTAGCATTAGCATAATTCATCTGCTTCTTCATCTTGCTCTTATCAGGGAACATCTCCGTACGAATTCCAGCTTTACGAGCCTTGCTGACTACTGGCAGACAATATTCTGTTTCCTTCTCACCGAAGTTGATAAACAGAAGTTGTGTACCAGTGATGGTCTCCTTTGGATAAAGGTCTAGCGCATTGAGGACATCATAAATTCTGTCAGCGCCAAACGAAATACCTACACCACTTAATCCAGGCATTCCGAAGATACCAGTCAGGTTATCATAGCGACCACCACCGGTAATGCTTCCCATCGGAGTATCAAGAGCCTTGACCTCGAAGATAGCACCAGTATAGTAGTTGAGTCCTCTAGCCAAAGTCAAGTCCAATTGAATCTCGTTGTTCAATCCGACTTTCTTAAGCTCATCAAGGATAAACTTCGTTTCCTCAACACCCTTAAGTCCTATCTCAGAATCTTTCAGAACTTCAGAGATTGTAGCAAGTTTTTCGTCATTTGTACCTTCAAGCTTGATGATAGGCTGCAACTTACTAATAGCCTCTTCAGGTATACCGTCATTGCGAAGTTCCTCATTGACATTGTCAAGTCCAATCTTATCAAGCTTGTCGATAGCTACAGTTATGTCAACAATCTTATCCCTTTCGCCCATTACCTCAGCAATACCTGAGAGAATCTTGCGGTTGTTGATCTTTATCTGAACACGAACGCCAAACTTTGTGAACACAGTGTCCACAATCTGCATCAGCTCAACCTCGTTAAGCAGAGAGTCAGAACCAACAACATCGGCATCGCACTGGTAGAACTCACGGTAACGTCCTTTCTGTGGTCTGTCGGCACGCCATACAGGTTGAATCTGATACCGCTTGAAAGGCAATTGCAATTCATCGCGGTGCATGACGACATAGCGTGCGAACGGAACAGTAAGGTCATAGCGCAGTCCCTTCTCACAAAGTTTAGTCTGGAGTTTCAGAACATTACGCTCTTTGAGTTCATCGTCAGAGACCTTCTTAAGATAATCGCCTGAATTCAGAACCTTAAAAAGAAGTTGGTCGCCCTCTTCGCCATACTTACCCATAAGTGTGTGAAGGGTTTCCATTGCAGGAGTTTCAATCTGCTGGAAGCCATAAAGGGCATAAACCGATTTGATAGTATCAAATATATAGTTGCGCTTCGCCATCTCAACAGGTCCGAAGTCGCGCGTTCCCTTTGGAATACTTGGTTTGTTTGCCATATTAAATATGTGTGATTATTACTTCCTGACGATAGTCTGCTCACGGTCAGGACCAATAGAAATAATACCGATACGAGTCTCGAGGAAGTCTTCGAGGAACTTGATGTAATCGTTGAACTCCTTCGGGAACTGGTCCTCTGAAGTGAACTTCGTCATATCAGTATGCCATCCCTTAAACTCCTTGTAGACAGGCTCAACATTGTCAATCTCGTAAGGCAGTTCCTCAGTAACGGTACCGTCAGGCAACTTATAGCCTACGCAAGCCTTGATAGTATCGAAGTCATCGAGGACATCGCTCTTCATCATGATCAACTCTGTGACACCATTGACCATAATAGAATAGCGAAGCTGAATAAGGTCAACCCATCCACAACGACGCTCACGACCGGTTACAGCACCATACTCATGACCAAGGTCACGGATGCGCTTGCCAGTCTCATCGAACAACTCTGTTGGGAATGGACCGGCACCAACACGTGTGCAGTAAGCCTTCATGATGCCATAGACATTGCCAACCTTGTTAGGACCAATGCCGAGACCGGTGCATGCGCCAGCGCAAATAGTATTTGAAGATGTAACAAATGGATAAGAACCGAAGTCAACATCAAGCATAGTACCCTGAGCACCCTCACAAAGAATGTTCTTTCCACTGCGGAGGATATTGTTAATCTCATGCTCAGAGTCAACGAACTTGAACTTCTTCAGGTATTCAACACCGTCAAGCCAATGCTTCTCAGTCTCCTCGAATCCGGTAAAGTCAGTCCAACCAAGAGCCTTGAGAATAGCCAGATGCCGCTCCTTATGCTGCTGGTACTTCTGCTCAAAGTTATCAAGAATATCACCAACACGCAGACCATTGCGGCTTACCTTGTCAGTATAAGTCGGGCCAATGCCCTTTCCGGTAGTACCGACCTTGTTCTTACCCTTTGCTGCCTCAATAGCGCGGTCGAGCAGACGGTGGGTTGGAAGGATAAGATGAGCTTTCTTGGAAATGTGCAGACGCTCAGTAAGCGGATGACCACTCTTAGCCAAGTCTTGTGCTTCCTCCATGAAGAGATCCGGAGCCAGGACGACGCCATTACCGATAATATTCAGCTTACCACCCTGGAAGATACCAGAAGGAATACTGCGCAGAACATACTTCTGACCTTCAAACTCAAGTGTATGACCTGCATTAGGACCGCCCTGAAAGCGTGCTACTACATCATAGCGTGGTGTAAGAACGTCTACAACCTTACCTTTACCTTCATCGCCCCACTGCAGACCGAGCAGGACATCAACTTTACCTGTATTCATTTTTTGAATGTTATTTTGTTTTTGTTTCTTTCTTGTTTTCCTCAGTTTTCTTTTGCCTGGCCAGTCGACGCTGGCATTTGGCACAGACCCCATATATATATAATGTGAAACCATCCTTATGGAATCTGAGAGAGTGGGTATTCCTTATGGCTTTAACAATCTCTGGCGATTGTATCTCATCGACATTACCGCAAATGGTACACACCTGGTGGATGTGATTCTCATTCTTGTAACAGCCCTCATACTTCGTTTGTCCTATAAACCTGTGCCTTATTACCAGGCGCAACTCTATGAACAACTTCATCGTGTTGTAGAGGGTCGCCCTTGAAACTCTGAAATTACGTGATTCCAACAATTCACCAAGTTCCTCAAGAGTGAAATGCCCGTCAATACTGTATATAGCATCGAGTATGGCATAACGCTCAGGAGTCTTACGGTGATTGTTGCGGTCGAGATAATTGTCGAGAATATCCCTGACCTTTTTCTTTATTGCATCGTTGGTCACTTCTGTACTGATTTAACTTCAGTACAAAAGTACGGATATTTTTGGAAATGGTCTAAATAAGGTATTGAAAAAACGTTAAACGTTACAATATCTCATTCAAAGCTAAAGGATATTCAGATGCCCTAATGCCTTTTGCGCAATCTTCTCATAATCCTCACCCAAGTTACAGAACCTCAGCAAGCAGTTATAGGCTGCATGCTTTACCATTGTGTCGTCGCCCGACAGATCGCTGTCGGCTTGGTCGAGGAATTCATTGATGCCACGTTCGTCGGGTTCCTGACCCTTCATGAATAATCTTGAAAGAAGGTGATAGCCTGTAAGCTTGTATAAAGGCTTGTCAGATGCAATCCATTCGAAAGCAATAACAGGGGCGTAGTCGACATACTGCATGAGGTTGAATGCCAACTGCTCGGCAATCTCGTACGAAATGGTCTGCTCCATCCAGATGTCGGCTATTTCAGGCAAGAACTTCTCAGGAGGCATAATCATCGTTGCCAGTATCTTGCACTCACGAATATCCTCCTTGAAGAGTTCAATAGCCAAATCATAGTCCTTGCCATATTCCTTTGCCATCTGTTTCAATGAGGGAATAGGAACGCCCCAGTTAATCTTGTAGTTCAAACCTTTCTCACGCATGGATTGTGAGGCAGGACCGTTCATCATCAACCGGAAAGACTGTTTTATCTTCTTAAGTTTTTCTTTAACGTTTTCGTCCATAGTATTCTATATTAGAGTACCGTAATCAGTTGAATATCTTAACATCTGATGACTGTAAGACTCAGTATAGTCCACCGTTACATCAGAAATATTACCCTTATCATCCTTCACAAGGCTAAGTACTGGATTAATAAATCCTTTATATGGAGCAATATCCAAGTGCTTGTAGCGCTCGAGAACTTCCTGATGGAGCTTCGGGTCAACCTTAACGGCATACTTCTCGATAAGGTTTCTGGCAGCGTTAAAGTCGCCTTCGCTCTTTATCCTCTGAATCTCGGCAAGCTGACGGGCGAACACCTGACGAAGTCCGGCATAGTCATTGATTTGCACGTAAGTCTTGCCATCCTTCTTGACAAGTTCAATTATCTCCGGATTCGTGTCATAAGCCCAATAGGCTATAAGTGCCCGGTTGCGCATGTGGGCTTCCTCGATGTTGTGCCCCGGAAGTATACGCACAAGTTGCGTCATCAGTCCATTCATTATATATGTATAGTACTGTGCCTTGTATGCATCCTTACTGTCAAGAAGCCCCAGTTCAATAAGCTTATGGTCGGCAATGTAGTAAAGTCCGAACAAGTCGGCGCGTGCTTCCTCAATAGTATTGCCATAGTTCTTCAGAGCGTCTGGATCAGTGCCCGGCAACAGTCTTCCACTGCCGTGCCCAAGACATTCGTGCAGGTCGGTGTGCAGGTCGTCAGTGCGGTCGCCATACTTCTCGATAAGTTTACGGGTAGGTCCATCTATGACAAACTCTTCCTTGAATCCATTACCCTTAGCCGCCATATCATACGCATGAGTAAGGTTGCTAATGGTTACACTCTTACTTCCATACTCTGTTCTAATCCATTCAGCATTAGGCAGATTAATTCCTATGGCTGAAGAAGGGTACTCATCGCCACCCAGCATGGCAGCACAGATAACGTTGGCGCTTACCCCCTTGACTACAGGCTTGCGGAATTTAGGGTTGACAGGGGAGTGATCCTCAAACCATTGCGCGTTTCGCGAAATGGTCTGAGCACGCTCAGTAGCCTCTTCGTCACGGTATTCTACAATGCCTTCCCACGAGCCCTTTAGACCGAGCGGGTCGCCATAGACCTCGATGAATCCGTTGATAAAGTCGATGGAATCGCCATGTTCTCGAACCCAAGCAATAGAATACTTGTCGAATTCGGCAAGATTACCACTCTTATAATAGTCTATCAACAGTTTTATAACATTCTTCTGCTCTTCACTTTCGGCAAAATCCTCTGCCTTTTCGAGCCAATAGACGATTTTCTCAATGGCTTTGCCGTACTTTCCTCCAATCTTCCAGACATCCTCATTAATGCCAGTAGAATCTTTGACTAGGGTAGAGTTGAGTCCCCATGAAGGCTGTTCAGTAGCAGAAGTCTTCTTGGAAGCATAGTAATCCTCAACTTCCTTTTGACTTACACCACTATAATAATTGCAGGCAGATGTCTTTATCAAGTCCACTCCGTCAGCCTTATTTACACGCTTCGGCAGTATGTCAGGATTGAAAATGACCGGACAAATCTCATCTAGCAGCCCATTGACATCTGTGCCTTCGAGAGGCAATTTACTGGCATCTATGCTCTTGACAGCCTCCCGGAAGAAGTCCTCGGTGAAGTCAGGAGAGAACTTCTCCGTGCCATAATGGTGGTAGATTCCGTTTGAAAACCATACCCGTTTCAAGTAGACTTCCAAAGCCTTGAAGTCCTTACTATCACGGTTGCCCTCATACCAGCAAAAAACAGCCTCAAGAGTCTTGCGAATCTTGAGGTTGTACTTTCCGAATTGGTCGAATGTAATGTCACGACCAAACAATGTAGCCTTTGCCAGACAATAGACAAGGCATTTTTGCCGGAGTGAGAGTTTATCAAAATCATTAAGACGATAACGCAGCATTTGCAAATCAGCAAAGCGTTCGTCGGAATAATTGAATGACTCTTCGCTCATATTGTTATTTATCTGTTTCTTCTGCAGTCTTTTTAGTTCTACGTGCTCTTTTTACCCGTTTGTTCTGAGCCGGATGGTTTGCCAGCGAACGTAGCTTATACTCACGCGGTGTGATGCCGTTGATGTGGTAGAATGCTGCATAGAAGGACTGACGGTTGGCGAAGCCGACCATGTCGCTAATGTCCTCCATGTTGAGGTCCTGGTAACGCTTATCGGTGAGAAGGGTCATAGCCTCCTCAATACGGTATTTGTTAACGAACGATGTATAGTTCATGTGAAACCTAACATTGACAACGGCGGAGATATAGCGGGTATTTGTGCCAAGGTCCTCGGCTAGTTTCTTGGCAGAATAGTCTTTGTCCTTATACTTCTTCTGGATGAGAATAATATCGAGGATCTTCTCCTTGAGTTCATCCATGAGCTTTGGGCTCACTAAGCTACGGTAAGCTGCTGCTTTCTCTTTCTTTTCTGTAATGTTGTACTTTGCCATATGCTTTGGTTAAAACTTTTCTTCCGATTCCAATTCTTCTGCAAATATACTAATTTTTACATTATAAAACAACTCTTTCTCAAATTATTTTTGAAAATACATAAAAATATGTGTCTTTAAGGCATATTGGTAGCATCAAAAGATGTTGTTAAACATTGTTTTATATAATTTTGACCCAGAAAAGCTTTATGAAAATGATTTTAAACGGTTGTAAATCCGTTAGTTTATTGAAACTTATACAAAATTTGAATTGATATTGAATAAGTGCATTTTATTTTTTCAAAAGACTTTTAAAAGACTTATTTTGACATTTTTAAAATAAGTAGATTTTGCAATATTGTTTGCATTAATATAAATTTGTATGTGATAGAATACTCAGCAATCCTTTGCCAGCTTACGGTTTGAAACTAATACTTGTGCAAAGCAATAGTTTAAGCTCAAGTAGAAAGAATTGTTTTTTTAATCGCTCATGTAATATAATTTCTTATTTAAAACTATCGTTTGAATACAACAATCTAGAAGAAGATACCTTCTTGAAACATAAGATTAAGCCGGCAAAATCGTAAAAGGGTATGTTTTAGCTTGTAATAGATACCAGATTAGGTTCTAAAAGATACCCGATTACAAGCTAAAATGTGCCTTGTTGTCGATCAAATTGGCGTTAATTCTAACGTAAAAAACGTAAAAACAGAACGTAATCAAGAACCTTTTAAGTGTAAGGAAATTACAAGTCGTTGACTTGCAAGTAAATAGAAAACTCTCTGAAAATCATCTATTTCAAGTCAGAATGGCAAGTGGATGATAACAGACGATTCTCAGAGAGTGCTTTGTTGGATAATTTCGTCGTTTTATTTTTCCGTCTTTGACAACAGCTCTTCGGCACGCTTAAGGTCAGCCGGAGTGTCGATTCCAACAGTTTCGAAGTCAGTTTCAGCCACACGTATACGATAGTCGTTCTGCAGCCAACGCAGCTGCTCAAGGCTTTCTGCTTTCTCTAGTGACGACTGAGGAAGTGCCGTTACAGCCTTCAGAATTTCAGCACGATAGGCATATAGTCCCAGATGTTTGAGGAAAGGGTAGTGGCTGAGCCATTCGTTCTCGTCGACACCACGGACAAACGGTATGACCGAACGTGAGAAATACATTGCGAATCCCTGATTATCGACAACGATCTTCGGTGAATTCGCGTTTTTTACCGCTTCCATCGATTCGAAACGCTTGCCTAGAGTAGCTATCTGAGTGCGCTCATCGTCGAAGCAATGCATTACGGCTTCTATCTGTTCGGGGTGGATGAATGGCTCGTCGCCCTGGATGTTTATGACTACCGGAAACGGTTTTCCTATTTTCTGGTAAGCTTCCTCGATGCGGTCAGTACCGCTTTTATGGTCGGCACGCGTCATGACAACGTTGCCGCCAAATGACTTTACAGCGTCGCTGATACGCTCATCATCGGTAGCTACATAAACATTATCCAATACTTTAGCCACCTGTTCATACACCCTCTCTATCACGGTCTTACCACATAGTACTGCCAGTGGTTTGCCGGGGAAGCGTGTCGATGCATAGCGGGCAGGGATAATTCCTATAAATTCGTTCTTATTCATATTTTATAAACTCGTTGATATTCATCTTATTACTTAATTTCGAACAGCAAAGTTATATAAAAATTTCTAAAAGGCTTCGTCTTTCTCAGATTTATTTAGTAATTTTGTAGTCAATAATAAAGACCTTTAAATCGTGAGAAATTGGCTTTTGTTACTTATCATTATGCTGTTTGCGCCTTACTGCAGGGCACAACAGATAGTCGTCGGCACGTGTACCGTTGCCGGTGGTACGTATACAGGGCAGATGTTTAAAGGCAAGCCTTGGGGTAAAGGCAAGGCAAAATACAGCAACGGCGATACTTACGAAGGACAGTTTGAGAAGGGGAAACGTCAGGGAAAGGGCGTTTATACGTTCACCGATGGTGAGAAGTATGACGGCCAGTGGTTCCAGGATCAGCAACACGGACGTGGCGTTTACTACTTCAAGAATGGCAATCGTTATGACGGACTCTGGTATAAAGATTATCAGGAAGGTCATGGTACGATGTACTATTCCAATGGGGATAAGTACGATGGCAACTGGTTGAGAGACAAGCGAGACGGCAATGGCCGCTACACTTTTGCTTCAGGAGCTTTCTATGACGGTCAGTGGAAGGACGACAAGAAAAACGGAAAGGGCGTCTTCGACTGGGGCGACGGCTCAAAGTATGACGGCGAATTCGTCGACAATATGAGGTCGGGTAGGGGTACTTACTATTTTCCTACCGGTGACAAGTATATTGGATCATGGAAGAATGATACCGAGGACGGTCAAGGCGTTTACAAGTTTGCCAACGGCGACAGCTATGAAGGCGACTATGTAGGTGGCGAACGTACCGGAGAGGGTATTTTCAGATATAAGAACGGTGACACTTATTCCGGTCATTTCCTTCAGGGAAAGCGCAACGGGATGGGCACTATGTCGTGGAAAAACGGTGACGAATACACCGGACAATGGGATAATGACACACAGAACGGACAAGGAAAGTTGACCAAACGCTCGGGCGATGTGTTCGAAGGACAGTTCCGTAAAGGGCGAATCGAGGGGCTTGTGATTATCCATTATGCCGACGGCAGCAAGTTCCGCGGCGTTTATCATAATGGACGGCGCAACGGAGAAGCCATCGAGGAGACTAAAGACGGCAAGCGGTTTGAAGGAACTTACCGTGATGATGTCCGTGACGGAAAGTTCACTGAGCGTGATTCCAACGGTGCTATAACGGCCCATGGATACTATGAGAATGGTGTCCGGCATGACTCTTGAAATTAAAAACAAAAACATTATAATTTAAAACTTTCAACTAAAATGGTAGTAGACACACTTGACAATCTGGAGAAATATGTATCACTGAACCCATTGTTCGGTGACGTTGTGGAGTTCTTACGTAATAACGACCTCAACAAACTTGAGCCGGGTAAGCATTACATCAAGGACAAGGACTTGTTCGTTAACATTACAACAGCGACGGGCAAGACAAAGGAAGAGGCAACTTATGAGACTCATCGCCGCATGCTCGATATTCAGATACCTCTCTCTGCACCTGAGACCTACGGTTATATGCCGTTGAAAGACATGCCGGAAGCGGAATATAATGATGTCAAGGACGTCACTAAATATCCGGGACTGGAAGGCGGCTCTTACGTTAAGTGCAATCCGGGCGAGTTCGCTATCTTCTTCCCACAGGACGGTCATCAGCCTTGTATTGGCGAGGGTGACATACATAAGGCTATATTCAAGGTGAAAGCCTAGTAAGCCGAAACAGAATAGTCTTTTAAAAAGAAGTCTATAAATTTATTGTCAACTAAAATCTTACATACAATTATGCCGAACAAAACACGCAAGACAACAGCCAAGAGAGCAACGACTAAGGCTCCGAAGGCAAAGGCACCGAAAGCGCCACAGCACATTGGCATCGTTAAGAACGACCCTTATTTGGAGCCGTATGAGGATGCTATCCGCGGGCGTCATGACCACGCTCTATGGAAACTCGGTCAGCTGACGCACAACGGCAAGCAGTCACTTGCCGATTTCGCTAGTGGATACGACTATTATGGTCTGCACAAGACTGCACGTGGATGGGTGTTCAGGGAGTGGGCGCCTAATGCCACTGACATTTATCTTGTAGGCGACTTCAACGATTGGAAGGAGACTCCTGCTTATCGCTGTAAGCGTATAGAGGGCACCGGCAACTGGGAGTTGAAACTCTCTGAGAAGAAAATGCATCATGGCGACCTCTATAAGATGCACGTTCACTGGAACGGTGGCGAGGGCGAGCGCATTCCGGCTTGGTGTCAGCGTGTTGTTCAGGATGACCAGACGAAGATTTTCTCGGCTCAGGTTTGGAATGCGGAAAAGCCATATAAATGGCATCGCAAGAAATTCAAGCCTAACAAGGATCCATTGCTCATCTATGAGTGCCATATAGGTATGGCTCAGGATGCCGAGAAGGTGGGTACTTATACAGAGTTTAAAGACAATGTCCTGCCTCGAATCATTAAGGATGGCTACAATGCCATACAGATAATGGCCATTCAGGAACATCCATACTATGGCAGTTTCGGCTATCATGTCAGCTCTTTCTTTGCTGCTTCGTCACGCTTTGGCACTCCGGAAGAGCTTAAGGCTCTTATCGACGAGGCTCACCGCAATGGCATTGCCGTTATCATGGATATTGTCCATTCACATGCTGTAAAGAATGAGATTGAGGGACTTGGCAATCTTGCAGGTGACCCTAACCAGTATTTCTATCCTGGCGAGCGTCATGAGCATCCGGCTTGGGACAGTCTTTGCTTCGACTATGGAAAGGATGATGTCATTCATTTCCTGCTGAGCAACTGTAAGTATTGGCTCGATGAATATCATTTCGACGGATTCCGTTTCGATGGTGTGACATCAATGCTTTACTATAGTCACGGATTGGGCGAGGCATTCACCAATTACGGTGATTACTTCAATGGTCATGAGGATGATAACGCTATCTGCTATCTGACTCTTGCTAACCTGCTTATTCATGAGGTTAACCCTAATGCTATAACCATTGCTGAGGAAGTTTCAGGCATGCCTGGACTTGCTGCAAAGTTCGAGGATGGCGGCTATGGATTCGATTATCGTATGGCAATGAACATTCCTGACTTCTGGATAAAGATTATCAAGGAGAAGAGGGATGAGGACTGGAAGCCGTCAAGCATATTCTGGGAGGTGAAGAACCGCCGTGCCGACGAGAAGACTATTTCTTATTGTGAGAGTCATGACCAGGCTCTGGTAGGCGACAAGACCATCATTTTCCGCCTTATCGATGCCGATATGTACTGGCATTTCCGCAAGGGTGACGAGAATGAGAATGTCCGCCGTGGTATTGCCCTTCATAAGATGATCCGCTTGGTTACAGCTGCAGCCATAAATGGTGGCTATCTTAACTTCATGGGAAATGAGTTTGGCCATCCGGAGTGGATTGACTTCCCGCGCGAAGGCAATGGCTGGAGTTACAAGTATGCGCGCCGTCAATGGGATTTGGTCGACAATCATGACTTGTGCTATCATTATCTTGGTGACTTCGACAAGGCTATGCTTGATGTCATAAAGAGTGAGAAAGACTTTAACAAGACTCCGGTCCAGGAGATTTGGCATAATGACGGTGATCAGGTCTTGGCGTTCATGCGTGGCGATATAATATTCGTGTTCAACTTCTCACCGACTCATTCATTCACGGATTATGGATTCCTTGTTCCAAAGGGTAGCTATAAGGTTGTGCTGGATTCGGATTCTAAGGATTTCGGCGGAAACGGATTCAATGATGATTCGATGGTGCACTTCACTAATTTCGACCCTCTCTATGAGAAGGATGGCAAGGAATGGCTGAAGCTCTATTTGCCTGCACGGTCGGCTCTTGCTCTTCGTTTGCAGCATGAGGAGGAGAAGTCTAAGAAGAAATAATGTTATTTGGCATGCCTGGTTTCATCGGCATGCCAATGATAATTATCATAGTTTATTAATAGTATTACTAATGGATAAATCCAAAAACGGCACGAACTTCTACAAGGCGGTTTGTGCCGTTGCTTTCATTCTTTTCAGTTTAGTCTATCTGTATTATTATCAGACGGATATACTGGCGGCAGCTCAGCACATAGCTTCTGGCGGAAGAACTCATTACGAACCGGTACTGGGTACAGTACTTATCATCTTGGTCCTTAAGCTGTTACAGAATGGAATACAAGCTATTGTTAGACTAAGGAGAATTTTTTTCGCTCTTACATATTTCCCGTCTTTCCTTATATTGACGCTAATAACAGATATTCCCTCAGGACCGGTTCAAGAAATAGATTTCGGCGCTTGGAAGGTCGTCTTGCCATTGGCATTAATTGTATGGGGAATATTGGTTTATTTTGCAAGACAATATCAGACTGTTGAATATGGAGCAAGGGGTGGGGGCTTACTCTCACAGGTCTTGGGAATTAATGTAACTCTGTTCCTTGCCATGATGCTTATGACCTGCCTGATTGGCAATCATAATCGGCTATTTCATCAAAGATTGCATGTTGAGAATTTGATAAGTCGGCATGAATATCGTGATGCTCAGGTGGCAGCTGAAAATTATAATTCTAAAGACGAAACTATATTAATGTTACGGGCTTGTGCTTTGGCACAACAGCGACTTATCGGCGATGAATTGTTTAAGACACCTATGAATGGTGTCAAATCTGTTATTCCTTCTTCAAACGGAACATACACGGTTATTTTGCCGTCGGATAAGTTATTGAATTCTTATAAGCGTAATGCCGACTGGCAACTTTGTGAGATGTTGGTAAGAAAGGACTTAAAGGGTTTCTTTGATAATCTAGTCTTTTTCTATAATCTCGGCGATCCTGTTGCTCAAACAGACAGTGTTGGCAAGGTTGCGTCGGTTTCAAAAAATGTAAAGAAGCAGAATGCATATAAAGATAGTCTCTTAAGTATTCGTTTTCAAAAGCTTCCAACGCATTATCAAGAAGCCATTGTTCTATATAATTATCTTTATCCAAGAAGTCCATTTATTAAACCTAGTTATATAAATAAGAATATTCAACAAGAATTCAATAAGTTTCAAGAAACGACTCCGGAAGATAGGAGAAAACATTTTAGAGGAACCTATTGGATGTTTTATGCTAATTAAATATCGTAATCACTGTTATGATAAATAGAGACACTTTAAAACTGACTTTCATTTTAAATTTAATGATGTTTTTACTGCCAGTCGATGCAACTACAATAGAAAAGACAAACAGTTCTGAATACATTGATTCTGAAGAAGATTCAATAACCATTCATCTTATTGAGACATCTGATGTTCATGGTTGTTTCTTTCCGTATGATTTCATAAATGGAACTCCTAAGTCAGGAACAATGGCACGAATTGTTACCTATGTTTCTGACTTACGTAAGAAAACAAATGGCAATGTTGTTCTATTGGATAACGGAGATATTCTTCAAGGACAGCCTATTTGCTATTACTATAATTATATTAAACCAGAAAAAACAAATATTGCAGCTTCTGTAATCAATTTTATGAATTATGATGCAGAGACTGTTGGTAATCATGATATAGAAACCGGACATAGTGTTTATGACAAATGGGCGTCTGAAGTTAAATGCCCAATGCTCGGAGCAAACATCATTGATAATGCTACAGGTAAACCATATTTCAAGCCTTATACTATTATTAATAAAAACGGAATACGTATTGCTGTTATAGGAATGCTTACTCCGGCTATTCCGAATTGGCTGGAAGAGAGACTGTGGAAGGGTCTCCATTTTGATGATATAGTTAAATCGGCAACTTATTGGGTTAAGTACGTTCAAGACAACGAAGCCCCAGATTTGATAGTCGGATTATTCCATTCTGGTTGGGAAGGTGGCATCCAAACCTCTGAGTATAAGGAAGATGAAGCGAAGGATGTAGCTCAGAAAGTACCAGGATTTGATGTAATATTATTCGGTCATGACCATACTCCACATAACAGCGTAGTAATTGGACCGACAGGAAAGGATGTCCTATGCTTGGATCCGGCAAACAATGCTATCAGGGTTGCACAGGCTGATATAACTTATAAGAAAGGAAACGACGGTAAGTATGTAATAGCTGCAAAGTCAGGTAAACTTGTTGATGTTCGTCCTGTTACACCGGATTCTGCTTATACTGCCTATTTAAAGTCAGACATTGACTCAACCAAAAATTGGGTAAACCATAAAATAGGAATTTTCAAGCATTCTATTTCAACTAGAGACTGCTTCTTTGGTAATTCAGCTTTCAATGATTTTATTATGAATCTACAGTTGAAAATAACTGGAGCAGATATTACCTTTAATGCCCCTTTGTCCTTAGATGTTACAATCAACAAGGGAGATGTTACAGTCGCTGATATGTTCAAGCTTTACAAATATGAGAATAATCTATATGTAATGCGCTTGTCAGGTGAAGAAATCCGCAAGCATTTGGAGATGAGCTATGACCTTTGGTGCAATACTATGAAATCGCCTGATGATCACTTGCTCCAACTTCAGCCAAGCACACGGAATGATTCTCAACGTATGGGATTCAAGAATTTACTCTTCAACTTTGATGCTGCCGCTGGAATTGACTATGTAGTTGACGTTACGAAGCCAGATGGTCAGAAAGTAAAGATATTAAAACTGTCGAATGGAAAGCCTTTCCATGAGAATGAATATTACAAAGTTGCGATAAACAGCTATCGTGGCAATGGTGGCGGAGAACTTCTAACAAAGGGCGCCGGCATTCCAAAGGACAGTCTGGAGAAACGTATTATTTGGGAAAGTGACAAAGACCAACGTTATTATTTGATGAAAGAAATAGAAAGAGAAGGTGTTTGTGATCCACAACCAAACCACAATTGGAAGTTTGTTCCAGAGAAATGGACAATACCAGCAGCAAAGAGAGACAGGCAACTTCTTTTTAATTATTAATTACGCATTGATGATTATTAATCACGCCCTTGGTTAGAATTAATCAGTATCTTGGTTAGAATTAATCAGTATCTTGGTTAAAATTAATCAGTATCTTGGTTAGAATTAATCAGTATCTTGGTTAGAATTAATCGGTATCATGGTTAGAATTAATCAGTATCTTGGTTAGAATTAATCGGTATCATGGTTAGAATTAATCGGTATCTTGGTTAGAATTAATCAGTATCTTGGTTAGAATTAATCAGTATCTTGGTTAGAATTAATCAGTATCTTGGTTAGAATTAATCAGCATCTTGGTTAGAATTAATCAGCATCTTGGTTAGAATTAATCGGTTTATAGTTGAGATAAAGAAATTATAAGTACGTAATTCTGAACCAAAAATGTATGTAATTAATAACAACTGTGTGTAATCTATAACATAAACTATATTTAATCAATAACAAAAAAGGACTGAAGAAAATATAATAAAGTAAGAACTTAACTGATATGAGATATTATTTCATCTTTTGCACGACAGACCTAGTTTTACAGAAACTCGGCGATGGCACATACACCATTCCGAAGAGCGACGACTCCCCTATCCTGCTTCACGACTGGCAGCATGTCCACAATATAACACCAATGGACGATGGAACAGAGGTCAAGACAGTAATGCTAGATGACCCGGCACAACTTAATGAACGTGTTGCATCTTTTAAGGATGCTGTTTTTGAATTTTGCCCATTGAGAAAGTCCTATTATAAGCTTTCCCGTGACCTATATCTAAAGGCAGGAAAGTGTCAGGAAATCCTTTACTGGGATCACAACACACAATATTGTGGAGTTTGTGGCTCCCCAATGAAGATGCATACAGACATTTCTAAGCGCTGTCCAAATTGTGGAAAGGAAGTCTGGCCAGAACTTGCAACAGCCATTATCGTCCTTATTCACAAAGGCAATGAGGTTTTACTAGTCCATGCAAGGAATTTCAAGGGAGACTTTTATGGTCTTGTAGCAGGTTTCGTAGAAACTGGCGAGACCCTTGAAGAAGCTGTACATCGTGAAGTTATGGAAGAAACCGGCTTGACCATTACCAATCTTAAATACTTTGGTTCACAGCCTTGGCCATATCCATGCGGATTGATGGTTGGCTATAATGCTGATTATGTATCCGGAGATATACATTTACAACGCTCAGAATTGTCTAAAGGCGATTGGTTTACACGTGACAATCTCCCTACAATACCAGAGAAATTGTCCATTGCCCGCAAGTTGCTTGACAACTGGCTTGACGAGACAGCGACAAATAAAGAAGAAGAGAAATAAAAGAATTAAATAAAATGACATTTTTAGAGAAAGCGCTCGGATTCAATCCGAAGACTATGCGGCTTAAGACAGAGGTCATAGCTGGTGCAACAACATTTCTTACAATGAGTTATATCCTTGCCGTTAACCCTGCCGTCCTTTCATCGACGGGAATGGATAAAGGAGCATTATTTACAGCCACAGCAATTGCAGCCGCTATAGCGACATTGCTTCTTGCATTCATGGCAAAGCTGCCATTTGCCCAAGCACCATCGATGGGACTCAATGCATTCTTTGCTTATACCATGTGTCAGGCGATGGGATACTCATGGGAGCAAAGTCTTGCTATAATGCTAGTTGAAGGAGTAGTATTCATTGTTATTACCTTCTTCAATATCCGTGAAATGATTCTTGAAAGCATTCCGGAAACGCTTCGATATGCTATTTCTGCGGGGATAGGAATGTTCATTGCTTTCATAGGACTGAAAAATGCAGGAATAATCGTTGCCAAGGAAGGAACATTCGTTGGTTTAGGAGCCTTCACCCCACCCTGCCTGCTCGGTATTTTTGCGATACTCCTCAGTGGAATCCTGATGGCGCGCAATGTGAAAGGCTCACTGTTCTGGAGCATTATCATAACAACTATCGTGGGAATACCATTCGGCGTTACCAATGTACCAGATAATTGGTTCCCAGTTTCAATTCCACAGGACATTTCACCAATCTTCTGCAAATTTGATCTTGCCGGACTTATGAACTTAAAAACATTGCTTGTAGTTTTCTCATTGCTCATCGTCAATATATTCGATACAATCGGAACACTTATGGGACTAGCAGAGAAAACCGGCATTGTGCAGCCGGACGGTTCTATTCCGCATGTTAAAGAAGCAATGATGAGTGACGCAATAGGAACTACTTGCGGTGCCTTTCTCGGTTCAAGTACACTTACCACTTATGTTGAAAGTGCCAGCGGAATAGCGGAAGGTGGCAAAAGTGGAATGACAGCATTTACTGTTGGAGTGCTTTTCATTATGTCATTGTTCCTTTCGCCGGTATTCCTTCTTATTCCAAGTGCGGCCACAAGTGGAGCTCTTGTAATGGTTGGAGTCCTTATGCTGGATTCTATCAAGGAAATAAACCTCAAGGACTTAAGCGACTCTTTCCCTGCATTTATAACAATGATAACTATGGTACTCACCTACAGTATTGCCGATGGCATCTGTCTGGGAATCCTCTCATACGTTATCATAAAGATATTCACAGGGAACTATAAGCAGTTGAACGCCACACTCTGTATCCTCTCTGTATTGTTCATACTCAACTTTATGTTCGGGTAAAACCCATTTTTAAAATCGAGTGATATAAATTCTGCCAACGGCTGAGGCAATCAGAAAATGTTGTTGAAGCCGTTGCGGAATTCAATCCAATACTTAAATATAGCGCTGTGGCTAGCTGCAAGAATCTTTGTAAATCCGGCAAGGATGTACAATCCGAACAATACTAATAGGATAAACAATATACTGAAGCCGAAGAACAGCCACAAGTCAGCATCGTCATACTCCTTACGGAACTTTGAAATTCTAGTACCCGACCAACCGAAGAACACTTCTATATGGTCAAGTATCTTTGTCATAGTAGTCTTCGACTTCTGTCCAACTCTTCCAACCGATCGTCCAGCACTTTTCAGAGCCTCTACCGAAGCATGGATAACCTTTGCTTCAACCACCGGCATATTGACATAATAAGGTAATGATAGTTGCGAGTTGCTCACCGGAATAACGCTGCTTGCCTCTACAGTAAGGTTTTCCGGTTTGTCGAACTGGCAAGTCACAACATTATTGCAATAGGGACAACGATACTTAAAACGTCCATATTTTTCCGTCTCGGCAACGAATGTCTTGCCGCAGTGATTACACTTTACACTGTACTTCATTATGCCTTAATTTTGTTTCAGACTACTTTTTATTCTTTTTTCGACTGCAAAAATATAAAAAAGTAAGCGATAAAGCAAGAAATATATAATAAAATTAGTACCTTTGCAAAATCAAATCTAAATACAATGGATTGGTTAATAGACTTATTTACGACTCAAGACTCCGTAGCGCACATCTCATTACTCTATTCATTAGTTATTGCTATCGGAATCCTTCTTGGTAAAATCAAAATCGGCGGCATTTCCCTTGGAGTGACGTTTGTGTTGTTTGTTGGCATTATTGCTGGTCATATCGGCTTCACAGCTCCTTTGGCAGTAATGAATTTTCTGCAAGACTTCGGACTTATCCTCTTCGTCTTCATGATTGGACTGCAAGTCGGTCCGGGCTTCTTCGAAAGCTTCGGTCGTGGAGGAATAAAGCTTAATCTGATGTCATGTGCAGCTATTCTTCTCAACATTGGCGTCATGTTCGCTTGTTATTTCATCTTCTTTGATACCAGCGATCCAAAGAATCTTCCGATGATGGTCGGTACTCTCTATGGTGCCGTAACCAATACTCCTGGACTTGGAGCTGCTCAGGAAGCCCTGCAGAGCGTATTCCCAAAGGGAGTCAACTTCAACCTTGCCTCGGCTTACGCATGTGCTTATCCTCTTGGTGTCCTGGGTATTATTGGAGCTTCACTTGCAGTAAAGTTCCTTTGCCATGTCGACTTCAATAAAGAGAATGAAGAACTTCTCGAAAGAGAACAAGCTGACCCTCATGAGAAACCACATGTAATGTACCTTAAAGTTGCCAATGCATATATAGCCGGACGCACGCTTTCGCAAATCTCAGAATTCCTCAACCGTGATATAGTTTGTACCCGTATCCTCCATAATGGCGCACTGAGTGTTCCTAAGAGGGAAACTAAGTTTGAACTTGGCGATGAAGTCCTTGTAGCCTGTGCCGAAAGTGATGCCGAAGCTATACAAGCTTTCATCGGCCCGACCATTGAGGCTAACTGGACTGAGAATGAAAAGTCACAGCCGATGGTAAGCCGCAAGATTCTCATCACCAATACAGCAATGAATGGTAAGAGCCTCGGCAAGATGCACTTCTCCAGTCTTTATGGAGTCAATGTAACTCGTATCAACCGTCAGGGCATGGATCTCTTCGCCAGCCGTAGCCACCACTTCCATGTAGGCGACCGTATAACCGTTGTTGGCCCAGAGGAGAATGTCAACCGTGTTGCCGAGCTCATGGGTAACCAGGAGCGCAAACTTAACGTGCCAAACATTGCCACTATATTTATAGGTATAATAATCGGTATCATATTTGGTAGTCTGCCAATAGCAATACCAGGTATGCCTGTACCATTGAAACTGGGACTTGCCGGAGGACCTCTTATCATTGCAATTATCATTGGACGCTGGGGTTACCGAATGGGACTCAACACCTATATGACAACATCAGCAAACATGATGCTTCGCGAGTTCGGTCTTGTTCTCTTCCTTGCCTCTGTCGGTATCAAGGCAGGTGATGGATTCTGGGAGACAGTAGTTTCAGGCGATGGAATAAAGTATGTAGGGACAGGTTTCCTCATCACCATTATACCTATTTTAATAGTAGCGTTTTTCGCCCGCAAGAAATACAAGTTCAATTATTTCACTATCATGGGAATGATAGCCGGTACATATACCGACCCACCAGCACTGGCTTATGCCAACTCAGTTTGCAGCGGTGAGGCATCAGCAATCGGCTATTCTACGGTATATCCGTTGAGTATGTTCTTGCGAATCTTTACTGCACAACTTATAGTTTTGTTCTTCTGTGGAGTTTAAATAAGTCCAATCAGATATACACAAGTCCACCCAATAAATCAAATAATAGGTAACTTTTTGATTTATTGGGTGGACTTTTTATTTTTAAGGTAATTTTGAATGAATAAAAATTGCCACTCCCTTATTTTTTTTATAACTTTGCAAACAAAGGACAAACAAACTAACTAAAAAGTTTTTATGAAACGAACCAAATTAATAGTTCTCTTATTTTTCATGCTTCTGGCCTATACAGATGCATTTGCTCAGCGCTATCCTTATCAGGTAACCTATCTCCCGTCTGTTGAACGTGCACGTGACTTGTGTCACCGACTTACCCTTGACGAGAAGATAAGCCTTATGATGGATCGCTCTCCGGCTATTGACCGACTTAAGATTCCTGAGTTCCAATGGTGGAACGAAGCCCTTCACGGAGTCGCGCGCAACGGCTATGCCACAGTCTTCCCTATCACTGTTGGTATGGCTGCATCGTTCGACAACGACTTGGTGCAAAAGGTATTCACAGCTGTCAGTGACGAGGCACGTGCCAAGAATAACGAGGCACGCCGTTCAGGACATATCGACCGCTATCAGGGTCTTTCATATTGGACACCGAATATCAATATATTCCGTGACCCGAGATGGGGACGCGGTCAGGAAACTTACGGCGAGGACCCTTACCTTACATCTCGTATGGGACTGGCCGTTGTTCGTGGACTGCAAGGCGATCCGGGTCAGAAATACAAGAAGTTGCTGGCTTGCGCCAAGCATTTTGCCGTCCATAGCGGACCGGAATGGAGCCGCCATTCTCTGAACCTTGACAACCTTTCCAACCGTGATCTATGGGAAACATATCTTCCGGCATTCAAGTCACTAGTACAGAAAGGCAATGTAGCCGAAGTAATGTGCGCATATCAGAGAATCGATGGAGAGCCATGCTGCAGCAATACCCACTATCTTCAGCAGATTCTCCGTAAGGAATGGGGATTCAAGGGAATGGTTGTCTCCGATTGTTCAGCCATCAGCGACTTCTGGATAAAGGGTCGTCATGAAGTAAGTGCCAATGCAGCTGATGCATCAGCCCGTGCCGTCATTGCCGGAACAGATGTTGAATGCGGTAGCAATTTCAAGAATCTTCCAGATGCCGTCAAGGCTGGTAAAATCACAGAGAAGCAAATCGACGAGAGTGTAGTTAAATTACTGACAGCCCGTTTCGACCTTGGTGATTTCGATGGAGATGCCCAGAATCCATACCGAAAAATTCCAATGAGTGTGGTAGCAAGCAAGAAACACAAGGATCTTGCGCTTAAAATGGCTCGTGAGTCTATGGTTCTGTTACAGAACTGGAACAATGTACTGCCTCTGTCGAAGACCGATAATGACATTGTTGTTATGGGTCCTAATGCCAACGACTCCATAATGCAATGGGGAAACTATAATGGCTACCCTACCCGTACCATCACAATTCTTCAGGGAATCCGTGAGAAGAATCCAAATATTAAATATGTTGAAGGTTGCGGACTTACCCGCAATGAAGTTAGAAGCAGCCGTTATGACGAGATAACATCTGCCGGCAAAAAAGGCATGACAGCTGAATACTGGAACAATATGGATCTGAGTGGTAAGCCAGTAAAGACCGTTCAGATGCCTTCAGGCATCAATCTCAGCAATGGTGGAGCTACAGTATTTGCTCCGGGCGTGAACCTTGACAGTATGAGCGCACGCTTTACCGGAACATTTACCCCTACAAGAAGCGAGCACGTTACATTCACGGTTAGCTTCGACGACGGTGCCCGCCTCATTATCAATGGCGACACTGTAAACAATGTATGGAAGTCACGCAACAAGATTCAGTACATTAATCGTGAAATGGATGTTGTAGCAGGCAAGAAATACAATGTTCAGGTCGACTATTTCCAGAAGACTGATGCCGGCATGGTTCAGTTCGACATTGTCAAGAAGAGCACACCAACCAATGAGGAGATTCTCTCCCAAATAGGCAATGCAAGCAAGGTTATCTTTGTCGGCGGTATTTCTCCATTACTTGAAGGCGAGGAAATGAAGGTTTCGGAGCCGGGTTTCAAGGGTGGTGACCGTACCAGCATAGAACTGCCTCAGGCTCAACGCGACATGATAAAGATGCTGCACGATGCCGGAAAGACAGTCATCTATGTCAATTGTTCAGGTTCTGCAGTAGGCCTTGAGCCAGAAGCCGACAATACAGAAGCTATCATTCAGGCATGGTATCCGGGCGAGATGGGCGGACGTGCTGTTGCCGATGTCCTCTATGGAGACTACAACCCTAGCGGTAAGCTGCCTGTCACATTCTATCGTCATGACAGCGACCTGCCTGATTTCGAGGACTACAGCATGAGCAACCGTACTTACCGTTACTTCAAGGGCGACCCTCTCTTCCCGTTCGGCTATGGAATGAGCTATACCACATTCGATGTCAAACCGCAGGAATTCAAGAATGGTCATCTGCTCGTCAATGTCACCAACACAGGTAAAGTTGCCGGCACTGAGGTCGTACAGATGTACATTCGCCGTCCGGCTGATGTCGATGGACCAATCAAGACCCTGCGCGGATTCAAGCGCGTTGACCTCCAGCCTGGTCAGTCGAAGACTGTTGATGTTGCCTTTGCCGACACAGAGCATCTTGAACTTTGGGACCCGACAACCAATACAGTGCGTTTCGTCCCGGGTGATTACGAAATTTTCATCGGTACAAGCAGCCAGCGAAAGGATCTGAAAAAATATGTCATGACCATTTCAAAGGTTGAACCTATACCGACAGAGGATGAGGAGAATAAGGAAGATTAAAGCGTAAATGGAAAGCAACTGATAATCAATCAGTTTGCAAAAGACGTCTAATCGACTTCCAAAAGATACCCAATCAGCTTGTAAAAGATACCCAATTAGAAGCTAAAAGATACCCTTTTACAAGACGATTGGGTATCTTTTACAAGATGATATAATATAAGACGGATTTTATCCGTTATATTACTAATAAATCGTTTATCAATTTTTATAACAATGGAAAAACTTCCTAACGACCCGGCAATGCTCGTTTCAGCCATTAACATGTTTCTAAGAGACGAGGAATTCGACTCCCTAGATGCTCTTTGCTTTTGCTATGACAGTGATCCGGCAAAGCTAAAAGCTTATCTCCATGATAATGGATATTATTTCAATGAGGAACAGAAACAATTCAAGGCAATAATAAAAGGGCAGTAACCATTGCAGTTACTGCCCTTTTATTATTGCTTATTCTTTATTTAATAAATGATCTCTTTCTATTTCTTCTCTTCTGCCGGAGTCTCAGCTTTAGCTTCTGCTGTAGCTTTGGCTTTCGGTTCAGCCTTTGCCTTCTTGGTAGAATGAGTAGCCTTTGCCTTCTCCTTAGAAGCAGCGGACTTGCCTTTCTCCTTCTCAAGACGGGCACGAAGACGGTCTTCGGCTTCCTGCATCTTGCTGATCTTGGTCTGCAGGCGCTCAATTTCCTTTTCCTTCATCTCAAGGTCATCGCCCTGATTCTTGATGGTTGTAAGCAGAGAGTTGAGCTCGTCGTTATCAATATCATCAGGATAGAGGTCATTAACACGGTTCATGAAGTCGCTGAGGATGTTCATGTAGTTGGTGAAAGCATCGAATGGTGACGAATATATGCCACGATCAAGACCAACATTGCTTGGCTTTGTCGTCATGAATCGGAAGTTGTTACTAGCCTGCAGATAGTCCCAGTCAATATTGATTCGTGGGTCGTTGGCAATCCGGACGCGGTCGGCTATAGAGTAAAGCTTGTCGAAAGCCTCACGCTGCATTGGGTTTCCGAGCCAGCAACTTACGTCACGCTCCTCATCTACCCAACTCAATGTATCAGGAACGTCAAGGGCAGCAACGCTCTTATGGTTCTTGCAAACCTCAGAAGGGGTTGAGAATGTTATGCCTTTAGCCTTGGCGCAAGCCGGAATAGCATGAAGGAAGTCGAGAATGTTGCTTGACAGAGGCTGAGCTATGCCAAGAGCCGAAAGCTCCATGAAGATATTGATGACTTCTTCTTCCTCCGGGAAAGCAGCAATCTCGTCGACATACTTGTCGGCAAAGAGTGGGAACTCATTCCAGTCATGGTTGTTGAAACGCAGGGAAATATCATCACTGAGCTTGATGTCTCGAAGCAGGAGCTTGAGGTTTGGAGCCAAAGCGCAATTGTAAACATAATGCGGGCTCTTCCAACCTAGTACGTGCTTGGCACCTTCAGTAAGCATTCCCTTGAATCCCATCTGCGCTACCTGCAGTCCGATGTCATCACTATAGATGAGTGAAGAGTTGCGGAACACGGTAGGCTTCTTGCCGAAATACTCCTTAATCTTCTCTGCCTGTTTCTTAACGTCGGCGGCAAATGACTCAGGATTTGCCAGTGAAGACAAGCCATGAGAGTATGGCTCGGCAAGGAATTCAACACAACCGGTGTTGTTGAGTTCCTGAAGTTTGTCGAGAACCTGAGGGGCGTGAACCTCAAGCTGCTCCATTCCTACACCTGAAAGTGAGAAAGCTACCTTGAAGTACTTGCCGTTCTCCTTAATCATTTGGAGCAATGTGTCGAGTGCCGGCATGTAGCTGTGCTCGGCAATATAGCTTATACTGCGCTCGTTCTCATAATCATCGTAGTAGTAATGGTCAGTACCGATGTCGAAGAAACGGTAGCGTTTCAGATGTATAATCTGATGTATCTCGAAATATAAACAGATTGTTTTCATTTTGGGTTGTTCTAAATTTATGTTGAAGATTATCTATTTAATAAATGTGGAATCAGAATTAACCGTCCGCTATTTCCAGCCTAGGGTACGCAAGTAGAGCTCGCGAATCCATCGTCCTACCTTCTCCCAAGTGATGTTTGCCACTTCCTTCTTGCCTTCTACCGACAAGTAATTGAACAAGCTGTCGTTGTGGCAAATGCTATAAATGGCGTCAGCCATAGCGTGAATATCCCAATAGTCGACCTTGATACAATTGTTCAGAATCTCGGCACACCCACTCTGTTTGGAGATAATCGTCGGTGTTCCGCATTCCATTGCCTCAAGCGGAGATATTCCGAAAGGCTCACTCACTGACGGCATGACATAAACGTCGGAATCCTTAAGGCACTCATACACCTGCTTACCACGCATGAATCCAGGGAAGTGGAACCTGTCGGCAATGCGGCGCTCGGCGGCAAGGTTAATCATAGCGTCCATCATATCACCAGAACCTGCCATGCAGAAACGGACGTGACGTGTACGGTGGAGCACCATGTTGGCAGCCTCGACGAAATACTCTGGACCTTTCTGCATTGTGATACGTCCGAGGAACGTTACAATCTTGTCCTTGTGAGTATGGTCAGGACGAGGAATTGCCTCATTCTCAGGGCTTAAAGGATAAACGGCATTGTGAACAGTGAATACTTTGCGTGGATCCTGATGGTACTGGTTGATGACTGTGTTGCGAGTCAGGTCGGACACGCACATGATGCAGTCGGCATTGTCCATACCATCCTTCTCGATGGAGTAAACTGTAGGATTGACATGTCCACGGCTACGGTCGTAGTCAGTGGCATGAACGTGAATGCACAGAGGCTTGCCACTGACTTGCTTTGCATGAATTCCGGCTGGATAAGTCAGCCAGTCGTGAGCATGGATAATATCGAAGTCGAAAGTACGTGCCACGACCCCGGCAATGATAGAATAGTTGTTTATCTCCTCGTGAAGGTTGCCAGGATAACCGCCAGCAAACTCCATAGCGCCAAGGTCGTTGACATTCATGTAGCTGAAGTCAGCATAGATATGGTCACGAAGCTTGAAGTAAAGGTCTGGGTTCATGATTTTACCAACACGATTGTTGACGTAATCCCAGTTTACATCACGCCAAGCTATAGGCACGCAGTTCATTGCCACGATATTGGCAAAAGTGTGGTCCTCGTCCCCGAAAGGTTTTGGAAGACACAATGTAATGTCGACATCGCCCTGAGCGTGAAGTCCTTCAGATATTCCAAAATTGGCAGTAGCCAGTCCGCCATAAACATGTGGAGGATACTCCCATCCAAACATTAAAACTTTCATTTCGCGTCCTCCGTCTTAAAGTTCATTTTTTCGAGCAGTTCCATCGTGCGAAGGATTTCTGCCACATTCATTGCAAACGAGATGGCTCCACGCCCTGTGAATGGCGGATTGCCGTCGAAGAGTTCAGGAATTGTTCCAATACATCCTTGGAACATCTCATCTTCATAGCCGACCATCTGGCGTTCTACGAAGCTGATGCGTGAACGTCCGAAGAGTTTCAGGCAGGCTTCGAGATAGAATCCGCCTAGCCACGGCCATGCTGTGCCCTGATGGTAAGCATAGTCACGCTGAGCCTGCGGACCGACATACATTGGGTTGTAGCCACTGCTCTTCGGCGACAGGCTTCGAAGTCCCTTAGGAGTAAGCAACTCACGGGTGCAAACATCGATGACACTCTTCTGCTGGCTCTTGTCCAATGGCGAATACTCAAGTGCAACGGCAAATATCATGTTCGGGCGGACACTCAAGTCGACATCATCACCATCAACATAATCATGCAGATAGCCATATTGATTCCAGAAAGTCTCAACGAACGAAGCCTTAACCTGCTCTGCCAGTTTCTCAAGATGATCAACGGCTTTCTGATTCTTGTCGAGGGTTGCAAGCTCGGCTGAGAACTTAATGGCATTATACCACAGAGCATTGAACTCTACAATGTATCCCGTGCGCGGTACAACAGGATGTCCGTTGGCGGTAGAGTTCATCCATGTCATGGCTTCCTCACGTCCACCCTCGACATACAGAAGTCCGTTCTTCTCGACCGTCATGTACGGGTGTTTGCCAGACTCGATGAACTGGATAATCTCCTTTAGGAAAGAGCCATACATCTTAAGGCATTTCTCCTTGCCTACCTTTATGGCATATTGTTGGATAGCCCATATACACCACAACGGAACATCTGGGCGGTCAACTTCATAAATAGGACTTGTTATCTCTTTACCGGCGAAGAACTGCTTCAGTACACGCTCGCCCGACTGCATAACCTTTTCAAAATAATCGACTTCCTCGATGGAAAGTGTAAGTCCAGGGGCTGCAATAAATGTATCGCGTGCCCGGCACTTGAACCAAGGGTAACCGGCAAGAAGATAGCGCTCCTCACCACGACGGTTATGGAACTGATGGGCTGCTGTAACGAGGCAGTTGAGGAAATTGTTGCGCGGATGGCGGTCTTCAACCTCTTTGTCGAAGAGCTTCTTCAGAGTGCTTGTAGTTGACTTCTCTGTTGAAGCAGCGAAGACTACGCTCTCGCCCTTGCGCATATTCATCTCGAAATATCCCGGAACATACAGGTCTTCGTTAGAAGCATATCCACGTTCTTGCTCCTTAGGATATTCTATACCACGATACCAATAAGGACTAAAGACAAAATTATTCTTCTTCGAGAACTGCATGTACAAATCAGGATAACCGGCATACATACAAGTCTTTATACCATTATCTACTTCCTGATAATCACGGCTTGCCGTCGAGTTCTCGTGAGTAAACTGCTTAACGCTTCTGAAAGCGAGGAACGGACGGAAGCGAAGTGTCGTCTGACTGTGGGCATCGACAAGAGTGTAACGAAGAAGTATTCGGTTAGCATAGTGCTGGAACACGACTTCCTTTTTTAATATGACGCCGCCGACACGGTAAATTGTCGACGGAACTTTCTCAATATCAAATTCACGGATATATTTATGTCCGTTAGGACTATAAACATTTCCCTGATATTTGTGTATACCGAGGTTGAACTCCGCACCATGCTGGATGACTGTGCAATCTAACGAGGATAGCAGCACATGGTTTTCATCGTCAAGCTCTGGCACTGGCACGACGAGCAATCCATGATACTTGCGGGTGTTGCAGTCGACGATGGTCGAGCACGAATATGCTCCCGACCTGTTAGTCCTCAACAACTCCCTTTGCAAGCTCTCCTGTAGATTTGTCATCAAGGCTTTTTCAAATCTTAGATAACTCATATTGAATTAAGGTTTACAATTGTTTTTAGTTCCTGTTAGCAAGCAATATGCTATGCAATCGTTTGACACTTCAAAATTACAAAAAATAATTTTAGGAACAAAGAAATAAGGCGGTTATTTTCATTAAAATTAATTTTATTGACATTTTGGCGTAAAATGTTGAAGAAAAATTTGTCAATTGTTTTTAATTTCGTTACTTTTGCAAATGCAAAAATACCAAAAACGAAATTAGATGAGAGATATTCAATCAATTTATGGCAACACAGCACAGATTTTCATAGATTTATGGGACCCTTTACTAGACCATGAAAAGGAGCTCATACTCCGCAATATTGACACACGCCACTATCACAAGAACGATTACTTGTACAGAATCGGCGAACGTCCGATGTACGTAATGTATGTACTTAAAGGCAGGGTTAAGATTTTCCGTAACTCTGATGACGGACGACCAAAAATCATACGTATTTTCCGTGAGAACCAATTCTTTGCCTATCGGGCTTTCTTTGCCCAGGACTTGTATACTACTGATTGTATTGCCATGGAAGACACACGAGTTGTAACATTCCCGGTAAATGTTATTGGACGACTCGTCGATGGTAACAAAACGGTTATGAAGTACTTTTTCAAGCAGCTTGCCAAGGGACTGGGAATGTCGGATGACCGTATTGTGAGTATGGCACAGAAGCATCTCCGTGGGCGTCTTGCCGAGACTCTGCTGTTCCTGGCCCATAGTTTTGGGACAGACAAAGAAAATTGGATTAACGGAAAAATTACTCGTAGTGATATTGCAAATCTTGCCAATATGACTACAAGTAATGCCATAAGGACAATGACTGCCTTTCGTGACGAAGGCATCATCGATACCGACGGCAAGAAAATCCGTATAAGTAAGCCAGATAAGCTTGTTTATATTTCGGGCAAAGAATAGTTACTTAAAGAGCAACTTAAAGGAATAGTTTACTTAAAAGAATAGAAGGGTCTTACTACCATTTTATTTTTTTCCTATTTATTTTTTTTACGTTCCCTACTTTTTACCTTTTTACTTTCCCAACTTGTTTTTTACCCTTTTACTTTTTTACCTTTAATCATTATGGCATAATAAAGTTAATGGCTTCTGGCTCGATGGCAATGCGGAACTCACCTACCGGTGATGAACTCATAAGGCGACCATCGATTCCTACCAACGCCGATTCAGCCGACATAACGACCTCTTTCGTACGATATGGGTGGACGGCATTATGATTGAGAAATTCTCCTTTGACAAACAAGTAAATACCTTCAAAGAGTTGAGTGAATCCCGGATGATAGACAACGCTCACGTCGAAGAACCCATTGTAAGGCACAGCGTTTGGAGTCTGACCATAGCCCAAGGCATTGCCGACACAAATGGTCATAACACGACGTTTAATTTCCTCGTTGTTTATCTTTATATCCATCTTATAATCGAGACGTTGGAAGATAAGCAGGATGAACGACATGATGTAGGACATGGCTCTGGAACCGAAGATGTGGCGGGTCTGGCGTCGGAGATTCATCATGGCGGCAACGAATCCGACATTTATGCAATTGATGAAATACCGATGGCAGTGCTGACCTTTCTTGTTCTTGTATCTGATACATCCAAGGTCGACACGGCGGATTCTGCGGTCCTTAAGTCCACGTACGGTCTTTTCTATATCATTTTCATCAATCTCCCAGAAGTGGGCGAAGTCATTCATGACACCATTTGGAATGAGTCCGATGGCAATCTCATCACGCACCTTCTTGTCGGTCTGCATCAGGCAATTGACAGCATCGTTCAGGGCTGAGTCACCCCCGACAATGACTATGGTCTTATATCCATTGTTAATCATCATCTTGACAAGTCGGTCGACACTGCCTGTGCTCTCACTCACGATCTTGTCGAAAGTAACGTGGTTTCTCCTCAGACTCTTCTCAATCTTAAGCCACCGTTTCTTAGGATTGCTCATGAGTCCACCCTTAGGGCAATAAAGTATTCCCCAACGTGTTGATTCTACTGCCATAATTGTTTGATTTTCTTTATCTTATCGTCCATGTCCAATGTGGAGTCAATCCAGTTTATCTTCACTCCTCGACGCTCCATTCCGCGGAACCAAGTCATTTGCCTTTTAGCAAATTGATGAATGGCTATCTCCAGCTGTCGGAACATCTCGTCGTAGGATAGCTCGCCTACAGCATACATCGTAACGTACTTGTATTCCAGTCCATAGTAGACCAAATCATCACGGCTTACTCCTTTGTCAAGAAGACCTCGAATCTCGTCGACCATCCCGTTGTCGAGCCTTTGCTTCAATCTCCGTGTGATACGCTCGCGTCTCAAGTCTCTGTCTATACTCACACCGATGACAAGCGAGTCGACCGGTGGCATGGTACGCTTCTCAAGAGGAGTCTGGAGGTTGTAAGACTCGATCTCGATTGCCCGAATAGCTCGCTGACATGAGTCTACGTCAGTTGTGTTATGCATTGCCGAGCCGGTTTGTTCCTTCAAATTAACGAGAATATCGGTTAGCTCAGCAAGAGACCTTCCTTCTAGCGACTTTCTGAGTTCTGGATTCTGAGGAACGGGTGAAAGGCTATAGCCACGGAGCACGGATTCAATGTACAATCCCGTACCGCCACATAAAACTGGAACTTTCCCTCGCGAGCGGATGTCACTGTAAGCTTTGTGGAAGTCTTGTTGATAACGGAACAGGTTGTATTTCTCGCCTGGGTCACAGATGTCAATGAGATGATATGGTATCTGCCGCCCGCTGACTGTATAGTCGGCGAGATCTTTGCCAGTTCCGATGTCCATGCCACGGTAAACCTGCCTGCTGTCGGCAGAGATTATTTCTCCGTCAATGTAGTAAGCAAGATGTGCGGCAAGGTCTGTCTTTCCGCAAGCTGTAGGTCCTAGTATGGTTATCATCCGTTTCACACCGCAAACTTACAAAAAATCTTTCAATAATCAATTATAAAATGGGAATAAATTTAGGAGTACATAGATTTATTAGCGGTTCTGAAATAATCTAACCTACGAACACTAAAAAAGCCGCCTCTCCCAAATGAATGGGAAAGGCGGCGTATGTCTGACCTCAATGAAAATTAAGGCGTTATAGACTTAATTACTTGCCGAGCTCAGCGAAGTACTTGATAGTGCGAACCATCTGAGAAGTGTAAGAGTTCTCATTGTCGTACCAAGAAACAACCTGTACCTCGTAGTGGTTGTCGTCGAGCTTTACTACCATAGTCTGAGTAGCGTCGAAGAGAGAACCATAACGCATGCCAAGGATATCAGAAGAAACGATCTCCTCGTCATTGTAACCGAAACTCTCGTTAGACTCAGCCTTCATAGCTGCGTTAACGCTGTCAACTGTAACGTCCTTACCCTCAACAACAGCATAAAGCAGTGTTGTAGAACCATCTGGAACTGGAACACGCTGTGCTGCGCCGATGAGCTTGCCGTTCAGCTCAGGGAGTACAAGACCGATGGCCTTAGCTGCACCTGAAGAAGCTGGAGTGATGTTGCAAGCACCTGCACGGCTACGGCGAAGGTTACCCTTACGCTGTGGACCGTCAAGGATCATCTGATCGCCTGTGTAAGCGTGGATGGTCTGCATGATACCAGCCTGGATAGGATACTTATCGTTCAGAGCCTTTGCCATAGGTGCCAGGCAGTTTGTTGTGCAAGAAGCTGCGCTGATGATCTGGTCGTCCTTTGTCAGGGTCTCGTTATTAACATTGAAGACGATGGTCTTCAGGTCGTTGCCTGCAGGAGCAGAGATAACAACCTTCTTAGCACCAGCCTTGATGTGAGCCATGCTCTTGTCCTTTGATGTATAGAAACCTGTGCACTCGAGAACAACGTCGATGTCGAGAGCGCCCCAAGGCAGGTTAGCTGCATCCTTCTCCTTATAGATAGTGATCTTCTTGCCATCTACCTCGATGTAACCAGCAGCCTCTTTGCCATTCTCTGTGAAAGGCTCGTCGCTGTAAGAAACTGTATGAGCTGGCTTCTCGCCGATAATGCCCTGATAGCCACCGTGTGTGGTGTCATACTTCAGAAGCTGAGCAAGCATCTTAGGACTTGTCAGGTCGTTGATAGCTACTACCTCATAACCAGGAGCAGCAAACATCTGACGGAATGCAAGACGGCCGATACGACCGAAACCGTTAATAGCTACTTTAACATTTGCCATTTTTAATTTGCTTTTTATTTTAAAGTTGTTAGAAAAATATGTTTTCTACAAGTATTTTGGGGTGACAAAGAAACTTTTTCTTCTTTTCGAGCGCAAAGATACAAATTTATTCTTAATTTTGCAACCGATTTGTATATCAAACAATGTTAAAAAAGGTATACCAAACAGAAACATAATGCATTTGCAACATGGACGTTGCAACTATAGGATAATAACATTATTAAATACTAAAACATGGGAAAGTTTTTAACTGAGTTCAAAGAATTCGCCGTCAAGGGTAATGCCGTTGATATGGCAGTAGGTGTAATCATCGGAGGTGCTTTCGGCAAGATTGTCACATCGCTGGTCGACGATATTATCATGCCGCCTATAGGTTGGCTCATCGGTGGTGTTAACTTCTCCGACCTTAAGGTCACGCTTCCTGCCGAGAAGATTGCAGGAGCTATAGAAATGAAGTCTGCAACAATTAACTATGGAAACTTTATACAGACCCTCATCGACTTCATCATCATTGCTCTCTGCATATTCCTTATGATTAAAGGCATTAACAAACTGGTGCGCAAGCCTGAGCCTGAGAAGCCTGCAGCTCCTGCAGAGCCTAGCGATGAGGTGAAACTTCTTACTGAGATACGTGACGAACTGAAGAAGAAGTAGACCGATGGAACTGAATTTCATGAGTTGTGCGCTCGCTATATGTACATTTTTAATTATTGGATTATGCCATCCGCTTGTCATCAAGACTGAATACTATTTCGGTACACGTCCTTGGTGGATATGGCTTGTTTGCGGTATTGCGGCAATAGTAGGAGCCTTGTTCATCCACAACGATTTCGTGTCGACTCTTCTTGCCGTCTTCGGAGCATCACTGCTTTGGGGTATAGGGGAACTCTTCTCTCAGAAGAAGCGTGTTGAGAAGGGATGGTTCCCGATGAATCCGAAACGGAAGGATCAATATGACGTCATCGACCCAGACGAGAGTTTGTGCCCGATGGCTAAACCAAAGGAGAAGCAGAAGTGAAGACAACATTAATACTTGTCGGCAAGACCAACGGCAAACTCTTCACGCAAGGTATCGATGATTACGCAAAACGTATCCGTCATTTTATGCCATTCACAATCAAGGTTTTGCCTGAGTTGAAGTCTATAAAGTCTTTAACTGAAGAACAGCAAAAGTCCAAAGAGGGAGAGATGATCTTGAAGGTCGTCTCTCCTTCTGATGATGTAGTGTTGCTCGACGAGCATGGTGCTGAATACAGAAGCATCGAGTTTGCATCGTGGTTGGAGAAGAAGCGTAATAGTGGCAGAAACATTGTATTTGTCATCGGTGGTCCGTATGGATTTTCACCTGATGTATACAAGCGTGCCAACGGGAAAATCTCTCTGTCGAAGATGACGTTCTCTCACCAGATGGTACGCCTTATCTTTACGGAGCAATTCTATCGTGCCTGCACCATTATCAAAGGAGAACCGTACCATCACGAGTAATTAATTTAAGTGTGTACAGCAAATAAATTAATGAAGAGGAATCTTTTATTAGTGTTTTATAACAGATTAACATCTGCCGACTACAATAAAAGTTCTATGTCGCTGTTATTGAAATAAGTACAGACGTATTAACACAACACAATGCGGACAGAAGAGGACAACTACAAATTTCTTACCCAGGGACCCATTCATAGGGTTATCTTGACGATGGCTGTGCCGACGATAATATCAATGCTTGTAACGAGCATATACAATATCGTTGACACTTTCTTTGTGGGAAAAATTGATACCCAGTCGACAGCTGCCGTGGGTATTGTCTTCTCAGTCATGTTCTTCGCCCAGGCATTCGGATTTTTCTTCGGTCACGGATCGGGTAACTACATATCCCGTGAACTTGGTGCAAAGCGTCATAAGAATGCCGTAATAATGGCTTCGAATGGTTTCTTCTTTTCTTTCACGTTCGGCGTTATTTTCTTGATAATCTGCGAGATAATACTAAAGCCTCTTTCAGTTTGGTTAGGCTCTACTCCAACGATCCTACCATATACTGAACGCTATCTCGGAATAATACTCATTGGTTCGCCATTCCTCACGTCTTCGCTTACACTGAACAACCAGATGCGCCTACAAGGTAACGCACGCCTTGCTATGATAGGCATTGTTACTGGAGCCATTCTTAATTGCGTCTTAGACCCAATCTTCATCTTTGGATTTGACATGGGTGTTTCAGGGGCAGCTCTGGCAACGGTAATTGGTCAGATTGTTTCATTCATCATACTTCTGCGTATGACTCACTGTCCGGAGAACATTTCAATAAGTTGGCGTAATTTTCATCCTTCATGGCAAGCTTTGAAAGAGATATTCTATGGAGGCAGCCCATCGCTGAGCCGTCAGGGACTAGGGTGTATAGCTACGGTAGCACTGAACGTCATGGCTGGTCAGTTCGGCGATGCAGCCATTGCTGCTATGTCTATTGTCAACCGTATAACGATGTTTGTCATGTCGGCAGTAGTCGGGCTCGGACAAGGATTTCAGCCACTCTGCGGATTCTGTTATGGAGCCCACCTATATGAGCGTCTCAAAAGTGCCTTCTGGTTCACTGTGAAAGTCGGTACCGTGTTCCTTGTTATTGTTGGCGGGGCAGGAATATTCTTCAGCGATGGCGTTATCCAGCTTTTTCGCAACGACCCTGATGTCATTCATATTGGTTCGGCGGCTCTTATTTGGCAACTCTGCACCTACCCTCTCAACTCATTCATCATGACAAGTAACATGATGACACAGGTGTGCCGCAAGCCTTGGCGTGCAAACATTCTCGCTGCCGCACGACGTGGACTATTCTTCATTCCGCTTATTATTATTCTTCCTCACTTCTTTGGACTCCTCGGTGTCGAAATGTGCCAAAGCGTAAGCGACATTCTAGCCTTACTTCTCACTGTTCCGGTCATGATTTACACGTTCCATGAATTAGATAACGAATAAGACTAGAATGCCCATGATACTTGTAGGAAATCCATGAAAAACCCATTCTTTATATTTGGACGTTTCATAGAAAAGCAGTACCTTTGCAGCTAAATAAAAAGAAAAACTTTAAACACAATGAAGATATCTTACAAGTGGCTTAAGGAATATGTCGACTTCGACCTCTCTCCACAGGAGACAGCGGACGCGCTGACCTCAACGGGACTGGAGGTTGACTCACTCGATGAAGTGGAAACAATACGTGGTGGACTCAAGGGACTATACGTAGGAAAAGTCCTGACATGTGAGTCTCACCCGAATTCCGACCATCTGCACGTGACAACCGTCGACCTCGGCAAAGGTGAGCCACAGCAGATTGTTTGCGGCGCTCCTAACGTTGCTGCCGGACAGAAGGTTATCGTTGCCGACCTCGGTTGCGTCCTCTATGATGGCGACAAGGAGTTCACCATCAAGAAGTCACGTCTGCGTGGCGTCGATTCGTTCGGAATGATTTGCGCCGAGGACGAGATTGGCATTGGCAACGACCATGCCGGCATCATTGTCCTACCTGACGACGCACCTGTCGGTCAGCCTGCGGCAGAATACTATCATCTTGAAAGCGATTGGGTAATCGATATTGACATCACTGCCAACCGTGCCGATGCCCTCAGTCACTATGGAGTGGCACGCGACCTCAACGCATGGCTCATGCGCCACGGAAAGCCGTCAACGCTGCATTGTCCTGACTGTTCGAAGTTCCACGTTGACAATCACGACATGCCTATTGACGTCACTATCGAGAACACCGATGCTTGCCGCCGTTATGCTTGTTTGAGCATCACCGATTGCGATGTCAAGGAGAGTCCGCAGTGGCTGAAGGACAAACTGAATGTTATCGGCTTGCGCCCAATCAACAATATCGTCGATATTACCAACTATATCATGATGGCTTACGGACAGCCTATGCACTGCTTCGATGCCGACATGGTTATTGGTCACCATATAATCGTCAAGGACAAGAACGAAGGAAAGAAGTTCGTTACCCTTGATGGTGTTGAGCACACTCTTGGCGAGCACGATCTCGCTATCTGCAACGAGAAAGAGCCGATGTGTATTGCCGGTGTATTCGGTGGCAAGGGCTCAGGAACATACGAGACGACAAAGAACGTTGTCCTGGAGAGTGCTTACTTCCACCCTACCTGGATTCGCAAGAGTGCACGTCGTCACGGACTCTCTACCGATGCCAGCTTCCGCTTCGAACGTGGCGTTGATCCTAACGGCACTGTCTACGCACTGAAGCAGGCGGCTATCCTCTGCCAGGAGCTTGCAGGCGGTAAGGTTTCAATGGAGATTCGTGATGAGTACCCTACAAAGATGTCTGATTTCCCAGTTCGCCTGAACTATGAATATTGTGACCGCCTTATTGGTAAGCAGCTCGGTCACAACACCATCAAAGCTATTGCCGAGAGTCTGGAGATGAAGATTACGAACGAGGATCCTAATGGTATCGACCTCGTTGTTCCTGCATATCGTGTTGATGTTCAGCGTCCTTGCGATGTCGTTGAGGATATTCTTCGTATATATGGATATAATAATGTGGAGATTCCAACAGAGTTGAAGTCTTCACTGACAATAGCTGAACAGGCTGATAAGGACTACAAACGTGAGAACCTCGTTGGTGAGCAGCTCGTTGGTGAGGGATTCAATGAGATTCTAAACAACTCGCTCACAAAAACTTCTTATTATGATAAGAACGAATTGAACAAGTATCCTTGGGACAAGACTGTGAAGGTGATGAACCCGCTGTCTGCCGACCTTGGTGTGATGCGCCAGACATTGCTCTTCGGCGGTTTGGAGAGTATCGTCCGCAATATCAACCGCAAGGCTCGCAACCTGAAGTTCTTCGAAGTGGGCAACTGCTATTGGTTCAATGCCGAGAAGCATACGCCGGAGGCTCCTATCAAGGCTTACCAGCAGGATTACCATTTGGCTCTATGGGTAACAGGTAAGCGTGTAGAGGGTTCTTGGACTCACCCTGATGAGGAAAGTTCTTTCTATGAGCTCAAGGCTTATGTTGAGAATATCTTCCGCCGTGTGGGTGTTCCGCAGGGAATGTTCACAGAGAAGACTTCCGATAATAACATATTCGACAAGGGTCTGACCATCGAGAACCACGGCGGCAAGGTCATCGCCGAGTTTGGTATCGTCAACCACAAGATTCTTAAGGACTTCGACATTGAGCAGCATGTCTATTATGCCGACATCGACTGGCAGGCTCTCATGAAGGCTGTCCACAAGATTAAGCTTGAATTTAAGGAGCTGAGCAAGTATCCGGCAGTAAGCCGTGACCTCGCTCTCCTCGTTGATGAAAATGTCCAGTTCGCTCAAATAGAGCAGATTGCCCGCCAGACCGAGAAGAAACTCCTCAAGAAGGTTGAACTCTTCGATGTCTACACAGGTAAGAACCTCCCGGCAGGCAAGAAGTCGTATGCCGTCAACTTCATCCTTCAGGACGAGAACAAGACTCTCAACGACAAGGCTATCGATGCTATCATGAAGAAGCTTGTGCATCAGCTGACAACGAAACTGGGAGCAGAACTCCGATAAAAAATCAAAATTCAAAGTTCAAGATTCAAAATTATGATTACCTCTTCAATTGTGATTTTTGGGCTTTGAATATTGAACGTCAATAGAATATATTTATTACAGTAATCATAATTTTGAATTTATAATTTAGAATTTTGAATTAATAACACATGGGAAGAGCATTTGAATACCGTAAGGCTACAAAGCTGAAGCGGTGGGGTCACATGGCCCGCACATTCACGAAGTTAGGTAAGGAAATATCCATCGCCGTGAAGGCTGGTGGTCCAGAACCTGAGAACAACCCACGCCTGCGTGCCATCATCGCTACATGTAAGCGCGAAAATATGCCTAAGGACAACATCCAGCGTGCTATCAAGAACGCTATGGGTAAAGACCAGAGCGAGTACAAGGAGGTTCCTTACGAGGGGTATGGACCGCACGGGATCGCAATCTTCGTCGATACCCTTACCGACAACACCACACGTACCGTTGCCGATGTACGCTCAGTGTTCAACAAGTTCAACGGTAATCTCGGAACACAGGGTTCTCTGAGCTTTCTCTTCGACCACAAGTGCGTATTCACCTTCAAGAAGAAGGACGACACTGATATGGATGAGCTTATCCTCGACCTTATCGACTATGGAGTGGACGATGAATACGACGAGGAAGTTAATGAGGAGACAGGCGACGACGAGATTACTATTTATGGTGATCCAAAGAGTTTCGGTGACATTCAGAAGTACCTTGAGGACAAGGGCTTCGAGATTGAGTCGGCTGAGTTCACCCGCATCCCGACCGACCTCAAGGACGTTACTCCTGAGCAGCGCGAGACTATCGACAAGATGGTTGAGAAACTCGAGGAATTCGACGACGTGCAGAATGTCTACACAAACATGAAGCCTCTGGAAAGTGAAGAGTGAAGAACGAAGAGAGAAGAATTAAATACTTAAGAATTTTTCATTCTTCATTTGGATATTGTCCCGTTTAGTTGTTAATATACAATTAAACGGGACTTTTTGATTCTTCACTTTGACTCTTCACTCTTCGTTCTTCACTCTTCACTCTTCGTTCTTCACTCTTCACTTACACCATCCCCTTTTTTAGGTATTTCCCTAATTAATAAAGTGAACATAACACAGTTACGCTTTAATTTTATTACCTTTGCATTCCAAATAAGAAAGGTGATAAAATGAAACTATCAGAGTTAAAGACCGGTGACAAAGGAATCATTGTCAAGGTGAACGGACACGGAGGATTCCGCAAGCGTATCATCGAGATGGGATTCATTAAGGGTAAGGAGATTGAAGTTCTGCTCAATGCCCCGCTCAAAGACCCGGTGAAATACCGCATAATGGGATATGAGGTTAGTCTTCGTCATAGCGAGTCCGACCTGATTGATGTTATTTCTCTTGAAGATGCACGTAAACTTGAAAAGCCACAGGAGATCAATCCCGGCATTGAGGTCGACGCCAACGATCCTGACGAACAACCACTGACTCCACAGGAAATGGAGGACGCAGCATCGAAGGAACGCAAGACCATCCGCGTAGCTCTTGTAGGTAATCCTAACTGTGGAAAGACATCACTATTTAATTTTGCATCGGGAGCCCATGAGCGTGTGGGCAACTACTCGGGTGTAACCGTTGATGCCAAAGCCGGTTATGCCGATTTTGAAGGTTATCATTTTGAGCTTGTCGATCTTCCGGGCACTTATAGCCTCTCGGCTTACAGCCCTGAAGAGCTCTATGTCCGCAAGCAACTCGTAGACAAGACTCCGGATATTGTCATCAACGTTATCGACACATCCAACCTTGAGCGCAACCTCTATCTCACCACACAGCTTATTGATATGCACGTCCGTATGGTCGTGGCACTGAACATGTTTGATGAGACTCAGGAGCGTGGAGATAAGTTCGACCTCGACAAGCTCTCTGAGCTATTCGGTGTGCCAATGGTTCCTACCGTTTTCACTACGGGAAAGGGTGTTAAGGAACTTTTCCACACTGTCATTGAGACTTACGAGGGCACCGAGGACTCTAATCCTCATTTTCGTCATATCCATATCAACCACGGTCATGAGATTGAGAACGGTATCAAGAACATGCAGGAACACCTGAAACAGGAACTCGATGTGCGCCAAAAGTTCTCTACCCGTTATCTTGCCATCAAACTTCTTGAGCATGATAAGGACATTGAGGACTACATCAAGCAGTTCCCTGATGCCGACGAGATTCTAGAGCATCGTGATGAAGCCGCGGCACGTGTGCAGGAGGAGATGCATGAGGATAGCGAGACGGCCATCATGGATGCCAAGTACGGATTCATTCAGGGCGCACTTAAGGAAGCTGGCTATCAGACAGGAAAGGACAAGGATACATATCATCTCACACATACCCTTGACGCCATACTCACTAACAAGTGGCTGGGATTCCCTATCTTCCTGATTATCCTATTCGTGATGTTCACAACAACATTCGTTCTGGGGCAGTACCCAATGGACTGGATTGACGACCTCGTTGGATTCATTGGCGACAAGCTCGGTGAGTACATGCCCGACGGACCAGTAAAGGCAATGCTTATCGATGGTGTTATTGATGGTGTGGGGTCAGTGATTGTCTTCCTTCCGCAGATTCTTATTTTGTATTTCTTCATATCATTCATGGAGGATTGCGGATACATGTCGCGTGCGGCATTTATCATGGATAAGCTCATGCATAAGATGGGGCTGCACGGAAAGTCGTTCATCCCTCTCATCATGGGATTCGGATGTAATGTTCCTGCCGTAATGTCAACACGTACCATCGAAAGCCGTCGCTCACGTCTTGTGACGATGCTCATTCTTCCTCTGATGAGTTGTGAGGCTCGAATACCAATCTACATCATGATTATCGGCACTTTCTTCGCAGTGAAATATCAGAGTCTGGTCATGATGAGCCTTTATCTCATTGGTATAATCATGGCTGTAATCATGGCACGCCTCTTCACAAAGTTCCTTATCAAGGGTGAGGACACACCATTCGTGATGGAGCTTCCTCCATACCGTTTCCCTACAGCAAAGGCACTGGGACGTCACACTTGGGAGAAAGGTAAGCAATACCTGAAGAAGATGGGTGGAATTATCCTTGTTGCAACTATCATTGTATGGGCTTTGGGTTACTTCCCTCACGACGACAGTCTTCCTAAGATGCAGCAACAGGAACAGAGCTATCTAGGTCATATCGGTAAGGCAATCTCACCTGCGTTCACTCCACAGGGTTTTAGCTGGCGTCAGGATGTTGGTCTTGTTGCCGGTGTCGGTGCAAAAGAGATTGTCGCCTCAACAATGGGTGTGCTCTATAGCAACGACGACAGTTTCTCGGATGATAATGGGTATAATGATGAAGGTGGCAAGTATGAGCGTCTCCGCCATGAGATGCAAGCCGATGTTGCCAAAATTCACAACATCCCTTATGATCAAGCTGGACCTATAGCCACGCTCACGGCTTATTGCTTCCTGCTCTTTGTTCTCCTCTATTTCCCTTGTGTTGCGACTATTGCCGCCATTAAGGGTGAAACAGGCAAATGGAAATGGGCTATCTTCACCGCCTGCTATACCACCTGCCTTGCATGGGTTGTGAGTGCTTTGGTGTTCCAAGTGGGAAGACTGTTTATATAATAAGTGAAGAGTTAGTGAAGAGTGAATAACGAAGAGTGAAGAATCAAATACTTTAAAGGAATTAATTATAATAAGAAATCCCGTTTATATGTTATTGCGCATATAAACGGGACTTTTTGATTCTTCACTCTTCGTTCTTCACTCTTAACTCTTCACTCTTCACTTAAATATAGTATTCCGCCTCATCCACAAGTCCTGCCCTCAAAGCATACTTCGTTGCCTCATGAGCATTATTAACGCCAAGCTTGCGGAATATATTCTTTCGGTGGGTGTTGACAGTGTGGAAACTGGAGAAGCGCTTGGCGGCAATTTCCTTGGTGGTCATGCCAAGGGCGATGTCCTTAAGAATTTCAGTTTCCGTCTTAGTAAGTTTTACGGTTTCTTCTTGCAAATTGTCACTGGTAAGGAGCATATCGGCGGCATGCTGACAGATGTATCTTTGACCAAGCATTGCCTCTTTAATACATTCACGAATTTCAAACAAAGGGGAATCCTTAAGAAGAATACTCGACTTTGGGATAGAAGCCAGAATCTGACGGACGAACGGAACACTGAGGTCTTCACTGAAGAGCACGAGCTTAGCTCCCTTGAACCGTTGGCTGAGGATTATCACATCACTGGCATCATTCAGATCGAAAAGAGTATAATCGAGGATAACCAACGACTTCGGATCTTCCTTCAATCGGTAGATAAGTTCAATTTTATCAGTTACAATATTAACCTCATCATGCTTCATTTTCTGTAAGACATAAATAAGTCCCACACGAGTTATATCCTGATTGTCAGCTAAAATAATATTCATCCTTGAAAACTAGAAAACAAAATTAAATCCGAATCTTATTCCGCCTTTCTTTGTGCCCGGATAAGCAGTATATGTCAGACGGCGGACATAATCGACTTCAAACATCTTGAAGATGTTGTGAACTCCGACGACTAACTCCAAGTAAGGTTCATGGTTCATTACGTGAGTTGTTGACGGGAACTGGAACAAAACCTTATCATTCTGCTTGCCCGGAAGCGTCGGATTATTTTTATCAGTAAGATGTCCCCACAATCCTTTGAAAGCAATGTACTCACGCCATTTAAGACGCTTGAACAATGGAATTCGATTGAATATCTTTCCTTCCAAGTCCCATGCAAAATTGAACTGTGCATACCTGTCGTTAAGGAATTCCATATTCTCCATCATATTGAATGAGCCTTGATGTTCAAAGTATGATGTGTTCACCCTCGGCATGATAAGTAGTGGGAAAGGAACTTTATTCCATTCAGCTCCAGCGTATAGGCGTGCATCAAAATGTCCCCAACTTCCAAGCCAGAAACGTTTGTATACACTTACCTCTGTATGGTTATAGTTATAGTTTCCGCCAAGGAAATGATTAAGTCCGAAAGTATGACTTACATAGAAACGTGGAGCATCAAAATTAACTTCCACTCGATTCTGCTTAGAGTTGATGAACTGTTGTCCGGGTCGAAGATCAAAACCAATACTTACCTGTGACATACGAATCTTGCGGACATAATCACCCTGCATATTCATAAAGTATAAGTCACCTGTTGGCTCATTGCTTTCAGTCTGCACCTCAATTTCTGTTCCCAATCCATAGTTCGTCTCCCACGTGAAATTCAACCGTTGACGATTATAGAAGAACATTTGGTGAACCTTCGTAGGACGGAAAGCCATGAAAACATTATCCTTATTATGCGTCAGGAATCGGTCAGACCATGCCATTACATCCTGAGTTGACTCAAAACTCAGAGCACGTGTCGGCCATTCCAAAGGATAGTACTCCGGTTTGTTGAACGAATACGTAGCCGTTGCGCCATAATAATTACGATGCGACTTTGTTCCGTATGCATAATATCCTTCAAGGAACCAATGTGGATTGAGTTTTGCCGTTGTTCTGAAAGACCCACGAAGACGTATTCCATCAACGAAATTCTTCGATATTATAGTATTGACAGGTCCAAGGTCAACCTTACTTGGAGTCGTTGAAGAGCCTGTTTCTATAAAGTTCTCTATGAATGCCTTTGCACAGAACATCAACCATTTGAAGTTTCTGGTCTTCGACATGCGGTTTATGAAGTTGCTCATTCCGCTTTCACTCTTGGTCAAAGCAACCGTACGGTGCTGATTCCAAAAATTATCTCCCTTTATCTTTGAATCGGCATCATAAACAATCTTTGCTTTTCCACGGAACAACTTCTTGTCTATCGGGTCAAAAGCATAATTACTAAGCTTTGTTGTACGAATTATTATTCCACGTGAAAAGAGATCAGTGAACTTCAATTCAACCACCATATTATCTGTGGTCAAAGCCCATTCGCCATTATTCAATTTAGTGTATTCCTGCTCAATCTTCATGGCATCAATGAAATTCACGCCAGTGTTTGCAGGAAGTTGCATGTCACAACGCTTTACATGCAAAGTACTGTCTGCCAGAACATACAGCTCGCCACGGAATCCAAAGTCCTGTTGGTTTGCAGGCATGAACTGGAGACGAATACAACGATCCTGATTAACGTAGACCGTATCATCGATATAGAAATGGTAAAAGCTTATAGCCGTTGAGCCTATCGGTGAAGGGAATCGCTTTTGCAGAAGATTTATCTGGTCGTCATATAGGTCAATATCTTTGAAAAGATCCTTTACAACCGTGTTCATCGCCTTGCCTGTTTGCAGAAGCTTAGACACACCCTTTGTCGTCTGCCCCAAAACAATATCCTTCTCTTCTTTCGGGTCTTTACGATAAATATGCTGCGTTACAGTCTCATCAACAGAGAAAGGCAAAATAAGTTTATTGTTGTATTGGCATACCTCGACCTGGTCCAAAAGCCAAGGTGAATTCTTGAAGAGTTTTCCTTCCAACTCTTCCGGAGTTATATTATTAACAGCCATGGTTACTTTCTGATACTTATCGTATTGATAGTAATCATGGTTCTCAAGGTTTGTCCTTTCTTTTGCTGCTATGACACGGCGCATCAGTTCAACTGCAGGATTATTCTTTCTTGTATATCTGTGTCTTCTCTTAGCGCTAACTACGACTTCCTGAAGTTTTCGGCTATCAGTAAGAAGGACAATATCAACGGTATCACCTGTCGTTGCCGTTATCCTCACCTTTCTAGTTTTATATCCTACAGCACTAACATCTATACTTTGTCCGTTGATTCGTTTTATAATTATCTCTCCTCGTTCGTTTCCTGTTGCAAAAACAGACTTCTGATTGTGATAAATGGCATTGGCATGAGGAATACTGTCACCTGTTTGTGCCTCGGAAACGAACAAGTGTATAACCTGCGCATTTACGACTTGGGTAAATACGCAAAGTAAGAATGTGATTATGAACCTAATCGATTTCTCCATCCAGTTACATTAATTCATCAAAGTCCAAGATGCATTAAACGAGTTCATCAAGACTTGTGATGATTCTGTCAGGTAAAGTCTCATCGTGTGGCGAATCATCCCATTGCTCACCTTTAATCCAGACTGTATGAAGTCCGACTTTCTTTGCTGGGACAATATCTTTATCAAAACTGTCACCTACAGCAACTATGTCGTCTGGGTTAAGCCCAAGAGCATCTATTCCCATCCGATAAATCTCTGGATCAGGCTTACGTACACCCACAACGGCAGATTCAATGACCTTGTCGAAAATGTCATTAAGTCCCATTTCCTCCAGAACTACGTTAAGGTTTCCATAGAAATTGCTTACAAGGACCAATGGGCATTGCTCTTTAAGTTTCAAAAGCACCTTCCGGCTCTTTGCTGTTTCTTCCTTTACATTTTCATAAAGGTCAGCAAGAATTGCACTTTGTTCACTTGCTATATTGAAGTTGTTTGTCCCAACAAGTCCTTTGTCTTGCAAGTATTCAAATTCAATTCTAAGCTTGATTGATAGAGTCTTCTTGAAAGTATAGTCAGTCTGGATTATCGGAGTGCGTCCCAACGTACGCTCAGCATAAACGTATGCGGCACGGAACTGTTCTTCAGTTATAGGAATACTACGGCGCTCATATCCATGCCATAGAACCTTTCCCCAGTGGCAACCATTTGTATCCAGAGTACCACCATAATCAAATATATATCCCTTTGGTGTCATAGAACAATCAATTTGTTTGCGTTTTAAATTTTTCTATTTCTTCCCTAATACTTTTGCACAACTTCTCATGCTGGCGGTGCATATAAATATAAAGACACTCGCCAACCGTTATCTCTACGATAGGATATAACCAAGGAATGCCGAGCAGGCATGTTATATAAATTGTTATCGCACGTGAGTTGAACGTTAATATATTAGTATATGGCATAAGTGGTCGGCTTCCTTTAAGAAAATCCTGTCGAATTTCCTCGGGGACTTCCTCCACAGAGCCGAAATTCTCTCGAATAGTTTTCAAAAGCATTTGAAATTCAGGTGTCCTCTTCTCCTGGCTCTTGCAGTAATTTTGATAATTGGCATGAAAGGCATAATCCCAAAAAGCTCCTTTCTTACCTTTAGCCTCCAATGCTTTCGCATGCTCTGACTTATATGTGTCAAGCTCTGAGCCACTTGTTCCCTTTAATGCAAGAAGGTGTATTTGACGATAATAGTCGGCAAGTGAACTTTGCGGAGAATGACAAAGGAATCCGGAGATAGCACAGAGAATAAAAATCCAGATACCCCAATGAACCTCTGTTCCAGGCATATTTACGTTGAACAAGCGTACAACAATAGCAAGATAGATTGCAAAGAACCAGACATCGCCTGCAAATCCATCTAGGCAACGCCCCTTCATGCTCTTCTGATTAGTGAGGCGAGCAAGCTGTCCATCTGTTGAATCACAGAAATTAGCAAACATTAGTAGGACTATTCCGGCAATATTATGCAGCAGGTCAGGATACGCAAACATCACTCCAGCCGCAACGCCAAGGATTATTGAAAGTATAGTCACAGTGTTTGGCTTAACACCGAGCCTATACCAAATGCGGGCAAAGAACAATCCTATAGGGCGTGTGAAATATATGTCCAGCCATTCCTCTGTATCCTCCGACTTGAAGGACTCATGAAGTAATTGCTTAAAAGATTTTGTCTCTAAATCGTTTACCATTTTAATCATTAATTTAATATCTTGCCAGAGAGGCTATTGCTACAGCCGCCTCATCACGGCACCGCGAGAAACTTGGCCAGTCGTTGAAGTCGATTATAACGAAATCGCCATCACTCTTGATGATTGCATCACCACCATAAACAGGAGTGTTCACCAGTCTTGAAGTTCTTTCTGCTATCGACTGGAGATAACCTTTGTCATAGAAGTAATGATGTGACTCGCCGTTAATCTTCTCATCACCAAACTTTGACTGTCCGTCGTCCGAAGGGTAATATGTCCTAAAGAATCCTGAACCCTCAACGCCATAGAATTTTACTAGGTCTCCCGGAATATGAGCCTGAACTACCATATCAGTAATTCCTCGTTGACAGAAGTCCTTCTTCGCCTTAACCAGAGATTCTTCGTCTTTACAGAACACCACATCCGCATGGCTTTGAGCTGCAGCGTCTCCTCGCTTGAGCCACCACCCGTGTCCGCTATTAATTGTTGGCGGGACAGGCAGGTTGTTCTCTTTCATCAATTTATCAAGGCGCGAACGTTGACAGTTCCTTACTCCTTCGGCAGGGTTAATTACCTTCGTCCCCTTTTCCTCCAGTTCATCAAGTAAATCCAAAGTCCGACCGTCACGTGCCATAGTGAACACAATGTCGGGTTTTATTGATAACGCAAAATCGGACAAATTATTGTCTTCCTCAGAAATAATCTTTCCATTAAAGTGCGATACCACCGCCTCTAGTATAGCCCTATCCTTCTCTACCGAATTTGGAGAGAATTTTTCCGCCCGTTGTATTCCGATAACTTTTAACATTCACTCTTAAACCTTGAACTTTGAACAAGATGATTTTTCACTCTTCGTTCTTCACTCTTCACTTAAGAACTCCTCCGCCTTGGCAATGTCTGTCTTGTGGTCAATATCGAGGACCTTTGAGAAAGACCAGGCCTTGAGCTTTTTGCCTTCTGAAACCAGAGCACGCTGGAAGTTACGCATACGACTTTCGCCACGGCCAATGCAACGGTTGAGGGTATCAATGCATGGAGGGGTCAATCCATAGATACCACCTGAGATATACTTTGAATTGCTTGCATTTGAATCTTCCGATGCCGTCAAGCCTTTTATCTCGTCATAAAAGCCAGTGATATTCATATCCTTATCGGTCCCGACATACAATGGCTTCTCATCATCAATGAAGTCGGTAACGCCCATCAATCCGTCGAGTCCGCTTTTCACGCTCTCACGAAAAGCCTTGACATACTCCTTGAACTCATTCTCACGGAAAATAGTGTCGACGGTAGTAAGGATAAATGGTTCCTTCTCCATGTGCTTACTCAACTCGAAGAAACTGTGCATGGAGCTCGGTGTTGTCTTGATATAAAAGCTAAGAGGAATTGGTCGTCCGTTGAGACCTTCGTTCTGCAGCTCCACAAGATGACGGCTGACGTCCATCGTGAGGTCATTGCAAATAACATGAATACCAGTAGCGTCATTTTCCATGAAAATCCTTATCAATCTGTCGATAAGGGGTTCACCATGAACGGTCACCAACGGCTTCGGGGCTTTCACGCCCTCGCTAGCCAGGCGCGAGCCTTCGCCCGCGGCTATTATTGCATATTTCATTACTTGTTTTTAATTTTCGAATGCAAAGATAATGCAAACGAACGGAATTGCAAAGAAAATGCCAAAAGATTTTCTTTAAGTCGACGGTTCGGAGACCGTCGCCCCTATAAACGAAATTGATATTTGTTAAAAGAAACTTAGTGATATTGGTATTTATCCAATAAAGTTTCGTTTATTATATAAAATGTTAGTACTTTTGCAACTCGAAAGTTTGTGAAAACGGATATACAATAAGGAGGAATCATTAAAGCATAATGGAAAAAGGAACTTACAGAATAGGACTGGACGTTGGTTCTACAACAGCTAAGATAGCAGTATTCGACGACGCGAATAATCTTGTTTATTCCCGCTATGAGCGTCATCATGCCAAAGTTGGAGAACTTGTTAGCAAATACTTCAAAGAAATCAACAATAAGCTAGGCGACATACCCGTACAGATTTGTGTCACGGGAAGTGTCGGAATGGCTACAGCCGACGAGCTCAAGGCAGAGTTCGTGCAGGAGGTTGTTGCCTCAACAGTCTATGCCCGCACCATTCACCCTGAGGCAAAAGCTCTCATTGATATTGGCGGTGAGGACGCGAAGGTCGTCTTCTTCAACGGTAAGCAGACCGAACTCCGCATGAACGGAAACTGTGCCGGTGGTACTGGAGCATTCCTCGACCAGATGGCTGTGCTTATGGGTGTTGACAATAGCAAGATGAACGACCTTGCCTTGAAGTCAACGCACGTCTATCCTATGGCTGCCCGTTGTGGCGTGTTTGCCAAGACGGATATTCAGAACCTTATGTCACGCAATATCCCTGAAGAGGATATTGCCGCAAGTATATTCCACTCTATTGCCGTCCAGACCGTGACGACACTGAGTCATGGATGTGATTACGAGCCGCCAATCCTTCTTTGTGGTGGACCTCTCACGTTCATGCCTGCACTCCGCATTGCTTTTGCCAAATACCTTAATCTCGACATCGACAAGGACTTCATTGTCAATGAGAACAGCAACCTCATTCCGGCAATGGGATGTGCTATCCGCGCAGGACTAAGTGAAGAACGAAGAACGAAGAAGGAAGAATCAAATAGTTCAGTTGCAAAACAAGATGATTCTTCACTCTTAACTCATCACTCTACACTACTAAAACTGAGCGAGTTGCAGAAGCGGCTCAACACCAACAAGGTGCTGAACTGGCACAGCGACCTTAAACCTCTCTTCAAGGATGAGGAGGAACATCAGAAGTGGCGTGAGGCAAAACTAAAGTATGCCACACCTATGGCTCCGATGAAAAAGGACAGCACTGAGCGTGTGTTCATCGGAATCGATTCCGGCTCAACAACCACAAAGATTATTGCTTCACGTGAGGACGGTACTGTCATCTTTGCCGATTACTCCATGAATCTTGGTAATCCTATCGGTGCTGTTGAGACCGGACTAAAGAAACTCAAGAAGAAAGCCGAAGACAATAATACCAAGCTCGAGATAGCAGGCAGTTGCTCAACAGGTTATGGTGAGGAACTCATCAAGAGCGCATTCAACCTTGATGAGGGAATCATCGAGACAATGGCTCATTATCAGGCAGCACGAAGTCTCGACCCTGACGTTTCATTCATCCTCGATATTGGTGGTCAGGACATGAAGGCTATCTTTGTTGATAACGGTGTCGTTGTCCGCATGGAACTTAATGAGGCTTGCTCATCAGGTTGCGGAACATTCCTCCAGACATTTGCCAATAACCTCGACTATAAGATTCAGGACTTTGCCAACATCGCTTGTACTGCCGATGCTCCTTGTGACCTCGGTACTCGTTGCACTGTCTTCATGAACTCGAAGGTTAAGCAGGTGATGCGTGAGGGCGCAAGTGTTGCCGACATCAGTGCGGGTCTCTCCTACTCTGTTGTGAAGAATTGCCTGTACAAGGTACTGAAACTTCGTGGCAATGACGACCTTGGAAACAATATCGTTGTTCAGGGTGGAACAATGCGCAACGACTCTGTTGTCCGTGCTTTCGAACTTCTCACAGGTCATAGTGTTGCACGTTCTGATATGCCTGAGCTTATGGGAGCATACGGATGTGCACTGCATGCTATAAATGAAGTAACTCATCACTCTTCACTTAGCATTGATGATTTGTTGGCTGGTGCAACATATACCACGAGAGAGCTCCAGTGCAAGGGCTGTGAGAACCACTGCTATGTAAGCCAGTATAAGTTTGCAGGTGGAAACAAGTTCTACAGTGGTAACAAGTGCGAGCGCATCTTCAATAACTACGGCAAGAACCACAAGACAGGCGAGAACGCCTATACATATAAATACAAGCTTCTGTTCGACAGGGCAAAGGAAAGTGAAGAACGAAGAGTGAAGAACGAAGAATCAAATAGTTCTAATGCAAATGCAAAACAAGATGATTCTTCACTCTTAACTCATCACTCTTCACTCACAATTGGCATACCGAGAATATTGGGAATGTATGAAGAGTTCCCATTCTGGCATTCTCTCTTCACATCATGTGGATTCAATGTCCTGTTGTCTTCGCCAAGCACATACCATAATTATGAAAGTCAGTTGAAGGCAGTGATGTCGGATAACATCTGCTTCCCGGCTAAATTGGTTCACTCACATATAGCTGAACTGGACAGAAAACTCTCAGAGTTAAGTGAAGAACGAAGAACGAAGAACGAAGAATCAAATAGTTCTGATACAAATGCAAAACAAGATGATTCTTCACTCTTAACTCATCACTCTTCACAGAACCGCATCTTCTACCCTTACGTTGTTTATGAGCGGAAGGAAGATGAAAGGACCGACAACTCCTACAACTGCCCTATCGTTTCGGCATATAGCGATGTTGTCCGTAGCAGTATGAATCTGAAGACTCAGATGGATTCGCCGATCATAACATTCTCGGATGAGAAGCTTCTGTGGAAACAAATAAAGGCTTACCTTAAGACACTCGGCGTTAAAGAGCGCGTGGCAAGGGTTGCCTTCAAGCGTGCACTTGCCGATCAGCGTGTCTATGAGAATGCCATTAAGCGCAAGGACGAGGAGATTCTTGCTGAATCACGCAAGAACGGCGACCTCACCATCCTTCTTGCAGGACGTCCTTACCACACCGATCCGCTCATCCAGCACAAGCTTTCCGACATGATTGCCGGACTGGGCGTGAACGTCATTACCGATGACATTGTACGTGGTGACGAGAAGACGAGCCGTGGCGATACTTACCTTGTTGAGCAATGGGCTTACGCCAACCGCATAATCAAGGCAGGACAATGGGCTGCCGAACAACCAAATGATGTTCACTTTGTCGAGATGACAAGTTTCGGTTGCGGACCGGATGCATTCATTCAGGATGAGGTGAAGGACATCATGCAGCGTCATGGCAAGCCGTTCACTCTGTTGAAGATTGACGATGTATCGAACGTTGGAAGTCTGAAGCTCCGTGTACGTAGTCTTGTCGACTCATTGAAGATAAACAACAAGCGTGGGAAGGAGAGAAACTTCCCACAGACCAAGGTATTCACCAAGGCTGACAAGCACCGCAAGATTCTTGCTCCGTTCTTCACGGCATTCCTCTCGCCATTGCTTCCGTCACTGCTTAAGCTTGCCGGATATGACGTTGAGATACTCCCGCCCAGCGACAGTGTCAGTGCTCAGGAAGGTTTGGCTTACGCCAACAATGAGGTTTGCTACCCAGCAACACTTATCGTCGGCGACATGGTTAAGGCATTGAAGTCGGGCAAATACGACCCTGACAAGATTGCCCTTGTCATGACCCAGACCGGTGGTCAGTGCCGTGCAACCAACTATACAGCGCTTATCAAGCGTGCCATGATTGCCAACGGATTCGAGAATGTTCCTCTTATCGCCCTCGGCGTGACCACCAAAGGTGAGACCAACGAGCAGGACGGATTTGAATATCCATGGCTTAAGTTGGCTTCAATCACGACAAACACACTTCTGTTCAGTGATGTTCTGTCGAAACTATACTATGCAACGATAGTCCGTGAGACTGAGCCGGGCATTACAAAGAAGTTGAAGGACAAGTACACTAATCTTGCCTGCAAGCTCATTGAGGCAAACGACTCTAAGGGACTCGTTGAACTGGCTTCAAAGGCAGCAAGTGAGTTCAACTCATATACAACTGAGAAAGACTGTCCGAAGGTTGGAATCGTCGGTGAGATATTCCTTAAGTTCAACTATTTCTCACATCAGTATATCGAGGAAAAGCTCATATCAAAGGGCATCGAGGTTGTTCCGCCACTCATCTCGCCGTTCTTCCTCCAGGAGTTCGTCAATATTGAGGCTAAGAAACGTCTCTGCCTGAGCGATTCGTCTGTGCCTGACTTTGTGCTCCACACCCTCTATGGACTCATTGCCCGTTGGGAAAAGAAGTACAACAAGGTTTGCTCTTCGTTCCGCTATTGGCGTCCGTTCACAAGCATCTATGATGAGGCTAAGGGCGCAAATGGCATCGTCTCTATGGCGGCACAGTTTGGTGAAGGCTGGCTACTGCCTGCCGAGGTTAGCGAGTTCTATCGTGATGACGTGAAGAATGTGGTCAGTCTCCAGCCTTTCGGTTGTATTGCCAACCACATCATATCGAAGGGTATCGAGAAGAAGCTCCACAAGCTCTATCCGGAACTCAACTTCCTGAGCCTCGACTTCGATTCAGGAGTCAGTGAAGTGAACGTCTACAACCGTCTGCTTCTATTCCTTGACAACCTCAGTGCATAAGGTAGAAAATACTTTACAAAAGGTTGTCGGAGAATCCCGCAGAATCATCCAGCCAAACTTTTGGCTGGAAATACGGGATTTTTGAGGCATTTGCAATTGATTAAGAATCAATCGGTTGTGTTTTTCTGACATTTATTTAATGCTAAAATAACAGTAAGAAGGTATCTTTTGGGCTTGCAAAAGGTACCTTCTTGCGTTGTAAAAGGGTACATATTACAATGTAAAAGGGTACATATTGCATCGTAATATGTACCCTTTTACATTATGAAGTAGGCTTGATTGTATTTCAGCCTATGCTTTTAGCCTTTATCATTCTCTAAAATAGTCGGGAATGTGAGCATAAAAATACATGAAAATAGATTACTATTTTCATCAGTAAATACCCGCCATCAAACATCAATGGTCATACCCTCATTGGTGAGGAAGGTGTTTGGGAAGATTGCCCTAGCCTCATTGAGGAGTTTCGACTCATCATTATAGCGGGCACTGTAATGTCCTAGAAGGAGCTTTCCAACATGCGCATCACGAGCCACCATAGCCGCCTGCTGGGAAGTGCTGTGATAGTACATCTTGGCACGGTCGGCATAATCGCTGGCATAAGTACTCTCATGATAAAGCGTGGAGACACCCTCAACGAGTTTCCAGAGGTCGGGGATGTACTTCGTGTCGGAGCAATAAGCATAGCTCCGTGGCTTCTCAGCGGGAGTGACAAGGCGTGAGTTAGGGATAATATCGCCATCGGGCGTTGTCCAATCGGCACCGGCTTTGATGTTGTTTATCTGACTGAATGGAATCTCATAGAAGTCAATCATGTCACGGCGGATATGCGGCAACGTCGGTTTCTCACGAAAGAGATAGCCACAACACGGAATGCGGTGCTGGAGAGGAATGGTCTCAACGGTGAGACTGCGGTCTTCATAGACAACGACATTCTTCGTTGTATCGACGGCATGGAAGCGAACTTCAAAGCTATAGTCATTGCAGAACGTCTTCATAAGCATGTCGAGGACAGGGCCAAGAGCCTCAGGACCATAGACTTCGAGAGGTGAAGTGCGTCCCATGAGTCCAAAGGTGGAAATCATTCCGATAAGTCCGAAGCAGTGGTCTCCATGCATGTGGGAGATGAACACTGCCTGAACACGCTGGAAGTTTATCTTACTTCGGCGGAGCTGAATCTGTGTTCCTTCGGCACAATCCACCATGAACATCTTTCCGCGAATCTCAACAATCTGCGAAGAAGCGTTATGCTGTAGTGTCGGCAGTGCACTTCCACATCCAAGAATATGTATCTTAAACGGCTCCATTATTTCGCGCGGGCATATTCGAAGATGCCTTCTTTGTTCTCAAGGAAGAGGGAATCGCCATCGAGGCGGTCGATGTCGAAGGTATCCTTATTGAGAATAAGATGACCGTTGAAGATTCGCCATGAAGTCCAAGGCTGAGTCTCGCCCTGTTGGTGGGACTGAACCTCACCACCCTTCTTTATCTCGAACTTCTTGTCGAGGCTTGTCCATGTAGCCTGAAGGGTTGTAAGGTCGATAACCTTAGTCACGATATATTCGCCAAGTCCGTTCTTGGTATAGTTCACTGCCATCTGGTCGCCCTGTGCGAATCCGCCAAAGACAACGTTGGAGTCGTTCTCAATGATGAAACTGCGTGTACTGTCGTCATCGCATTTCATATCGAAGGCACTCATTCCGCCATCAACGTAGGTTCCATACATTGTTGAATCAGGCTCAGAGTTTACGTTCGAAGTCACTGTTGAATCGGCTGAGTCGGCATTCTGGTCAGCCTTCTGTGATGATGGTTTGCAACCAGCGATGGCAAGTGCCATGCATGTTGCGGCAAGTATTGATAATCTTTTCATAGTCTTTTTATTTTTGTTTCTTTAGTTTAGCCTCATTCCATAATTTGTCCATCTCGGCAAGGGTGAGGTCGGCAATCTCACGTCCCTGCTTCTTTGCCTGTTTCTCAATGTATGTGAAACGGCTGATGAACTTGCGGTTAGTACTCTCAAGGGCATTGTCGGGATTGAGATGATAGAGCCGGGCGGCATTGATAATGGAGAATATGAAGTCGCCAAGCTCACGGGTGGAGTTCTCCTTGTCGCCCTTACGGAGCTCAGCCTCAAACTCTCCGAGTTCCTCACGAACCTTGTCCCATACATCTTCCTTCTTCTCCCAGTCGAATCCGACATTGCGTGCCTTGTCCTGAATGCGGTAAGCCTTAATCATTGAAGGCAGGGCATCGGGCACTCCCGAGAGGACGGTCTTGTTGCCGTCACGCTCTTTCTGCTTGCGCTTCTCCCAAGAGCTTTCTACCTCAGTGGCTGTAGTTGGGATAGGATCGTTGTTCTCATCGACATCATCCTTATAGACGACTTGTCCCTTGTTGTTTATCATCAGGTTTGTATCCGTTACATACCATTGAGGCTCTGTGCCGGTGGTGTCGGTGTTCCGCCAGTCAATAAAGTCATGACGGAACATGAGCTTGTCGCTCTGATGGTTACAGACGTCGGCAATATCGAAGTCGCTGGTCTCCTCGCCCATGATGGAATAGAGCACTACATGCTCCATAACATCGCCGAGTTCCTTGCTTATCTCCTTGCGGTCGTTCTTCATGAGGGCATCGGCAAGCTCGAAAACTTCCTCAATAGTATTCGGGCGAAGACTCTCGTAGGTCTGCTTCCTGTCCCACGGGCACTCCTTTCGAAGGCGTTCCTGTACGTCGAGCAAACGACCGAAAGCCTTAAGTTTCTCTTCCTTTGTATGTTTCATTACTGCAAAGGTAGCATTTTATTTGATTTTAAGCCGATTAGTTCGTATATTTTTTGTAATTTTGCAACGTTTTTAAGATAACAGCAAGATTACAAATAATACACAACATACAATAATGGAATTAGCAAGTAAATATGACCCACAAGCTGTGGAGTCGAAATGGTATCAGTACTGGCTCGACCATAAAATGTTTTCTTCGAAGCCGGACGGACGTGAACCTTACACTATCGTCATTCCTCCACCAAACGTTACTGGTGTGCTTCACATGGGTCACATGCTCAATAATACTATTCAGGATATCCTTGTCCGCCGTGCACGCATGGAAGGCAAGAACGCTTGCTGGGTGCCTGGCACCGACCATGCTTCTATTGCAACAGAGGCAAAGGTTGTGAACAAGCTCGCTGAGCAGGGCATCAAGAAGACCGACCTCACACGTGAGCAGTTCCTTGAGCATGCTTGGGACTGGACACGTGAGCACGGTGGAATCATCCTTAAGCAGCTCCGCAAGCTCGGTTGCTCTTGTGATTGGGACCGCACAGCGTTCACAATGGATGAGACTCGCTCAAAGGGCGTTATCAAAGTCTTTGTCGATTTGTATAACAAAGGCTACATCTATCGTGGTGTCCGCATGGTAAACTGGGACCCGAAAGCTCAGACAGCACTTTCAGACGAGGAGGTAATCTATAAGGATGAGCACTCAAAGCTTTACTATCTGAAATACTATGTTGCCAAGGACGACCAGGCTAAGGTTAGCCGTAAGGATGAAGGCAACGTAATGCATAAGGACGAGAAGGGTTATTATGCTGTTGTTGCTACCACCCGTCCTGAGACAATCATGGGTGACTCGGCAATGTGCATCAACCCAGAGGATGTAAAGAACACATGGCTGAAGGGTCTGCACGTTATCGTACCATTGGTCAACCGTGTCATTCCTGTTATCGAAGATACTTACGTTGACATTCAGTTCGGTACCGGATGTTTGAAGGTTACCCCTGCACATGATGTCAACGACCATGCCCTCGGACTTAAGCACCACCTCGAGACTATCGACATCTTCAATGATGATGGTACTATCTCGGAGGCTGCCGGACTCTATGTTGGTCAGGATCGTATGGATGTTCGTAAGCAGATTGCCATAGACCTACAGAATGCCGGACTGATGGAGAAGATTGAGGACTACGACAACAAGGTGGGCTTCTCAGAGCGTACCAATGTGCCTATCGAGCCGAAACTCTCTACTCAGTGGTTCCTGAAGATGCAGCACTTTGCCGACATTGCCCTTCCACCGGTAATGAACGATGAGATTGAGTTCTATCCAAAAAAATACAAGAACACCTACCGCCACTGGCTTGAGAACATCAAGGACTGGTGCATTAGCCGTCAGCTTTGGTGGGGTCACCGTATTCCGGCTTACTATTTCCGTGATAAGGATGGCCGTAAGCAGTTTGTTGTTGCCGAGGATGCCGACAAGGCTTTGGTTCTTGCACAGAAGGTTAACCCTGACGTGAAGACTGAGAATCTTGAGCAGGAGAGCGATTGCCTCGATACATGGTTCTCATCATGGCTCTGGCCAATCTCTGTGTTCGATGGTATCAACAACCCGAACAACGCTGACATCAACTATTATTATCCAACATCCGACCTCGTAACCGGTCCGGACATCATCTTCTTCTGGGTAGCACGTATGATTATGGCTGGTTATGAGTACCGCCACACTTATCCGTTCAAGCACGTCTACTTCACCGGTATCGTCCGTGATAAGCTCGGCAGGAAGATGAGTAAGTCTCTTGGAAACTCACCTGATCCAATCATGCTTATCAATAAGTACGGTGCCGATGGTGTTCGTATGGGAATGATGCTCTCAGCTCCGGCCGGCAATGATATTCTCTTCGATGAGAGTCTCTGCGAGCAGGGTCGTAACTTCAACAATAAGATTTGGAATGCCTTCCGTCTTGTTCAGGGTTGGCAGACCGCCGATATTCCTCAGCCAGAGGTTAACAAGATTGCCGTTAAGTGGTTCGACGCTAAGCTGAAGGTTGTCAACAAGGAGATGAACGAGCAGTTCAAGCAGTACCGTATCTCTGAGGCTCTGATGACTGTTTACCGTCTGTTCTGGGATGAGTTCTCAGCTTGGTATCTTGAAATGGTTAAGCCAGCTTATGTTGATGGCAAGCAGGAGCCTATCGATAAGACAACATACGACGCAACACTGCGTTTCTTCGATGCTCTGTTGAAGATGCTTCATCCATTCATGCCGTTCATCACTGAGGAACTCTGGCAGCACCTCTATGAGCGTAAGGAAGGCGAGAGCATTATGGGTGCTGAGCTTCATATCCCTGAGCCAAATGCCGATGAGCAGAAACTCGTTGACACATTCGAGCATGTCAAGGAGGTTGTTGCCGGTGTTCGTGCCGTCCGCAATCAGAAAAACATTGCTCCGAAGGTTGCCCTTGAGCTCGATGCCATCAAGCAGAATCTCTATGAGGCTTACAACTCAGTAATCACAAAGATTGCAAACCTTAAGGAGATTAAGGTCGTTGATGAGAAAGCTGCCGACGCCAGTGCCTTCATGGTAGGCATTGATGAGTTTGCAGTACCTGTTGGTGACCTTATCGATGTAAAGGCGGAGATTGCCAAGGCGGAAAAGGAACTCCAGCACCTTGAAGGTTTCCTCACCGGTGTAAACAAGAAACTCTCCAACGAGAACTTTGTCTCTCATGCTCCAGAGGCAGTTGTTGCCCGCGAGCGTAAGAAGAAGAGCGACGCTGAGGAGAAGATTGCTGCACTGAAGGCAAGCATCGAGGAACTGAAGAAGAAATAACATGTAGGGGCGACGATCTCCGAATCGTCGATTATAAATTAAGCCATAATCATGCGACAATTCGGAGATTGTCGCCCCTAATATAATCCTGTCTATGAAGAAGCTGAATATTTTTTTCCTACTGTGCCTTACAATGGCTATGGCACTAGTTTCCTGTAGCGATGATGTTCCAGATCCAATAGATCCTGTAAGAACTTATACCAACACCGTATTTGTATACATGCCATGGACGGGAAGTGAGACAAGTGCGTCAGGAAGTTTGACTAATGATTTCCGTAAGAATCTCAGAGACATAGAGTCTACTATAAAACAAGGTAATGGCAACACGGAAACACGTACAATTGTCCTTTTTGCCGATAGTTCAGCTAGAAGCCGACTCTTTGAAGTCAGAGATGACAGCACAGAATACACAATAGCCAATCTGTCGGATGGTGCAATGACAACCGAAGTTGAACTCAGAAACTTGTTAAATTCAGTTGCTGATTATTCCCATACTGATACCTACTCTATCATTGTAGGCTCACATGGAAGTGGTTGGCTTCCAGCCGGAAGCCGTCCTTTCGAGACAAGAAGTTTTGGGGGTACAACTGCAGGCATGCAGACAGAAATAAAAGCTCTTGCCAATGCTATAACAAGTTCCAACATTGGTAAGATGCAATATATCTGCTTCGATGATTGCTATATGGCAAACATCGAAACGGCTTACGCATTGCGAAACGCAACAAACTGGCTATTGGCTTCGACAAGTGAGGTGATGGCTGAAGGATTGCCATACTATACGATATGGAAATACTTGTCTGAACCTAATGCCGACTACTCCGGAATAATTGACGGTTTCGGCAATTATTATTCTAATTCATACGGAGCTTTCTCCGCCATCGATTGCAGTAAGGCTGAGGAAATGGCTACTCTCATGAAACAACTCAATGAGAAGTATGCCGGATGGGATTACGACCTTAGCACAATACAGGCTTTGGACGGATACAGGTCACACGTTTATTATGATATGGGTGACTATATAAATAAGGTATGTGGAAACGACACGGTAGATAACAGGGCAATTTATAATGAACTTAAGGAAATAGTTCCTTACAAATTTACTACTCCTCGGATTTATACCGTTTATCAAGGTTCGTATACTTTCCCTGTAAGGACTTTCTCTGGTATAACCATAAGTGACCCGAGCATTAATCCTGCTGCATTGCAATACAAGGAAAGTACAGATTGGTGGGTAGCAACACACTAACCCACCCTATTACTTAGATATAATCATCAACAACATTGTTGATGAAGTCCATCATTGGCTTTCCGGTCTTGGCAATATCGGCAAGTTTATTGATGAAGTCCTTTTCCTTGAAAAAGTCTTCATCAAGGCTAACCCAACAGCAATAATCCTTCATCTTTAAATAATCAAGGAACTCATAATCCTTTGGAAAACCTTTTGGACAAGTTTTTAGTGCCTCAAGTCCAAAGCCTTTAGGCGACACCTCGTCGTCATTCCACGTTCCTTTGTCAGGATGTCCAAAAGTCTTGACGAATTTCTTGCTTTCAACTATCTTGCGCCACTCATCAATGTTCCCCATTATCTCATTGCGTGTGGACGTGAGGATATTCGTTGGAAGATAATAACAACCAATGGCAAACAGGCAATGTCCCGGTTGGATATGAAGATAGTATCCGCCACGCAAAGACTTTTTTCCCTTGGCACACATATAAGCTCCAAAGTGCCGCTTATACGGACTCTTGTCCTGCGAGAATCTTACATCACGATAGAAACGATAGCAACAGTCCTTCGGCTGAAGGTTTGCAATCTCAGGATCGAACGATGAGAACTTAGCAATAATCTCAGCTATAGTCTTCTCAAAGTCGTCCTTACACCAAGTATATTCTTCCTTATGTTCCTGAAACCACGGGCGGTTATTATTTGCAGCAACCGCCTTCAAAAAGTTTATTTCTCTTGTTATATTCATTCCAATTTACTGTTCTTTAGAAGTTTAGGACAGATGGCATCAAACGGACATTTATCACACTGTGGTTTTGCACTTTTGCAGATATACCGCCCATGAAGCAGGAGCCAATGATGTGCATCCGCCATATCATCATCAGGAATATTCTTTTCAAGATATTGCTCTACCTTAAGTGGTGTGTTTGCCGTTGGAGGAACAAGTCCTAGCCGATGAGCCACACGATAGACATGAGTATCGACAGCAATGACAGGCTTACCGAACCAAACGCCTTGCAGGACATTAGCTGTCTTCCTCCCTACCCCAGGCAAAGTCGTGAGGTCTTCTGTAGTAGAAGGAACTTCGCCATTAAAATCGGATACAAGTTTGCGAGCCATCTCAACAAGATGCTTTGACTTGGAATTTGGATAGCTCACCGAATGGACATACTCAAGAATATCCTCTGGCTCTGCCTTCGCCATTGTCCTTGCATCGGGATAATGACGGAACAACTTCGGCGTTACTTCGTTAATCCGCTTATCAGTACACTGAGCACTCAATAAGGTTGCACAAAGCAACTGAAACGGAGAAGCAAAGTTCAATTCTGTTGTCTTATGCCCCACGTTCTTCCTGAAATAATCCAGTATAAATTCGTATCGTTCCTTTCTAGTCATTGCGGCTGCAAAGGTACTGATTTTTTTGATGGCATAATAATTATGCTTTAAATATTTGCTTTTTTCAAAAGGAAAATATAACTTTGCAGAAAATCAATATTTATTTTCTTCGGCTTTCGGTTTATGTTTTATAGTAATGACCATTTACCTATCCATGTACACATAATCAAGGATGGTCATGAAGCAAAATATAATGTTCAGCCGATTGAGCAAATTTATAATCATGGAAGACATGACATCTTAATGATAGAAGCTGTTATAGAAGAGAATAAAGATATTATCATTAATCGTTGGAATGAGTATTTTAAGGAGGATAAATAATGATATACGTCGTCAAGATTTGGATAGATAAAGATAATTTATATGCAGAATCAGACTCTGGTAAAGTAGCGTTTTATAAATTATCAAAATTCAAAGGCTTCAAAGCCAGTCAAGATCAACTTAAGAATTTTAAGGTCTTAGGTGGTAAGGATATATATTGGCCAGAGCTCGATGAAGATATTAATCTTGAAGGTCTCTTTTATGATAATGGCTTATGTCCATTGACAGATACCGAAGATTCCGTTATTTATCGTCCTGTCCCAGAATCGAATGAATATGTAGCTGAAGAGTTACACTGCTAATATGATTATCACGAAAAAAGGGCTACCCAAAGGTAGCCCTCATTTATAGAGTCTAATTGTTGTTGTTTACAGGTCGAACTTGTAACCAAGTGTAATCTGGAAGACACTGTTCTTAGAGTCAGAGTCATCGAAGACCTTGGTAAGTCCCCAGTTGTAGCGAGCATCAAGTTGAACATTCTTATACTCGTATGAAATACCGACTGGAATAGAGAAGTCGAAAGATTTTGCATCAACATCGCCCTCTATGCTCTGACCGCCATGCTTTACCTTGAACTCACTGTTGACATTGAATGCAGGCTGAACACCTAATTTTACAGCCAAGCCCTTAACAACATAAACATTCGCAAGGATTGGAATGTTGATGTAATCCAACTTTGCTGTAGTCTTTACACCTTCGTAAGTTTCCTTTGCACCCTGCATTGAATAGAGGACACCTGCAGTAACAGAGAAGATGTCGGTTGCCTGATACTCACCTTCAACACCACCAACAAAGCCTACACGTGGATCTGAATCATCAGCATCAGTAATGTTTGCAATGTTAATACCTACCTTCGGCTGAAGGTTGAACGAACCAACTGCATGCTGTGCGTAAGCACCTACTGAAGCGAGCATAACTGCTGCCATTAATAATAACTTTTTCATGTTCCTTTGATTTTAAATGGTTATCTATATTCTTAAGTATTGTGTCGGTTGCTGTTGCAAAGGTATATAATTTAAATCATAATTGCAAACATTTCTTATTTATTTTACAATTTAGGAACAATAATTCCGGTTTGGGTATCTTTATTTTCCATTCTTCTTTCAACTTTCTTGTACTTTCTTCCACTATTAAATCTCCATGAAATTGAAATGGATACGGCATTACCATCATCGTTAGAACGAGCGACGATGTCTTTATGCATGAACTGATTGACAAGACCTTGATGAACAAACTTCGGATGAGACTCGAATGGATGCTGAATAATAAGACTAAGATGACAATTCCCGAAACGATAGCTACATCTTAGTTGAGTGGTACCACCTTGATGATTCCATGTTTCACCTTCCATAAACTTATATCCGCTATCGGCAAAACCTGTAAGAGTCCACTTCCCGAGAAAAGCTTGAAGACCAATACTGTAAAGCCATGATGTTAGACAGTGATTATAATTGTCTCCACGATTAAAGTACCGATACATACCACCATCGACTGATGCTTTAAGCTTATCTGGGATAATGTCATAGCTTAAATAGTTGTCTATGATAAACATATTTACATGGGGCTGGTTCTTCTGCATATAGAGAAATTGGTTATCAACGGTTCTCTCATAACTTGCCATGTTACAGTTATGATTATTTCTCCATTCACCATAAAGCTCATAATAGAACCTTGGCTTGGAATATGCCAATTTCAATGTATTTTTGAATACACTATTCGGCTTTATGTTCGGATTGCCCACCGTCCATTCCATTGAGTTAGTCCGAATCCGAGTATTGCTAATCATCGCTATCTGGGAAATATGTTGAGATACTTCGAGATCGTAACTAAGACTCCATGACTTAGAAATCAGATAAGTCAATGACAACTTAGGACGGAACAGCCATCGGTTATAGCTTGCATTCCCCTGTCTGAATTGTGCATTACTAGCTCCTAACCCTATGCTATAATTGATGTTCTTACCGCTTTCATTCCTTTGAGGGAACAATGAAAGACTGCCTTTTATCATTCCGAAAAGATAGGTTGTACTAGAATGCATATTATTCGTTGACATGGCATCGCCTGAATAAATATTGCGAGTGTACTTTACCTGATTATTTACTCCAACCGATAAGGTAAATGGCTTGAGTTTGTTCTCATAAACCGCCTCTGAGGTTAACGACCATGTCTTGCCATCAACATAATACGCATATTCTGAGCCCTCATTATTAAAATTGTATCGGTTCGTTGATATAGACGTTCCAACTAGATTTGCTGTAATCGAGTGATTCTTGCCTAAAGTATGAAAGAAGTAAAGGTCAATTACAGGTGAGAAGCTCTTATCTTGTCCATAATCGGTGATAAGGGCAGACTGAATACCTTCGCCATTGCCTTGCGATGTAAATCTTGAGAATTTATTCGAACCCGGATTATGACAGAAACTCCCTGATAGGGTAGCTTGAAAAACATAACTTGCGGAATCGGCAAGGACATATTTCAACTTAATATCATTTGTGAAACTACGAATTCTCCGTGCCGAGTCTGTTCGCCAAATATAATAATGTGAACCATCATTGAGTTGATAGTCCGATGTCTCATTGGTAAGGAAATGCCGAATGTCGTTATATCCGAAGTCGTAAGTAAATCCTAGTTCTGAGTTCTTGTGATTCCATTTGGCATACACTATATTGTCGCCTTGCCATGAAGTTACGGAGTTGGTCAGGCTCGCACCAAGAGTATATCCGCTATCGGCTCGCTTTGATTTGATATTAATGACATATCCTATCCCCTCACCATATCTTACGCTGGGATTGTCGATAAATTCAACACTCTTAATGTTTATCGGATTTAGTGCCATCAGATCGGATTTATTTGCAACAGCTCCATTGATCCGAATCTGCACATTGCCTTTATTATCAATAGCACTTACTGAATGGTTGACTTCATCAACCCTAATCTTAGGCAGAGATAATAAAGATAAAAGATCATATCCATTACTAGCCGATGACTTTTGCTGGTCTGACGGAATGTACATCATCCCGTCAATGCGATTCATAATTCTAGCTGTTTTAACCTCGACTTCTTGGAGTCGAATAGTCGAATCATTTCTGAGAGAATCCTGTTGAGCATGAACAATTAATGTCCCAACAATAGTCAACAAAGTAATAAGTAGTACCTTCATCTTCTTTTTTCGGACAAAGGTACATATTAGCCGATGTCAACCCTAAAATCTTAGCTGACATTTGTCTGACAATTACCTGACTATTAGCTAATATCGGTCAACTGATAATCTTTTCCTCTGCCCGAAGTGATTTTTAAGCCATTATCAGCAAGTATCGGACGGATTCGACGGATAAGAGTATAAAGGGTATCGGAAGCGTCCGGTTTCTTAGGCCAAAGGGCATCAGCAATTATCTGCTTACTTAGTTGGTGATTATCTGCTTGGAAAAACATGGTAAGCAGTTGGCGTTGCATCGGAGTAAGGCTAACTTCTTTGTTGTCCATCGTGAGGAACATGTCGGATGATTCATCAAACTTCAATCTTCCCAAGACAGTTATGCCCTCTTGACAAACATTGTCTTTACTACGTCTGAAATACCTGAAAGATATTGCAGCCCAGAGCATTGCCAGCAAAGTGAGGAATGCCGAAAGCCGTTGGTCGGACATAGCAAAAACCGATGCCATTGAGCAATTAGCATAACTCTGGAATCCGACACCTTTCAATTTTATTCGTTTACTGCATAGTCCAAAGTTCTTGTCATCAACAGCATAACTTACTACCGAGGTCCGCCTCAAAGCAGCTATCTGCAAATGACTCCGATAATCGGTTATGGTATCAGGCGTTATCCATCGTCCTTCCTTTTCCTCAAGAGTTTTCTCCAACGCCTGATTCATGTCGGCAACGATGTAGTTCTCGGCACAACTATAACTATGCAAACTTGCAATAATCGAACTGCAAACAATCAATGCGAAAAGTAATATGGAATGGTATGGTTTCATAATCTGCTAATTATGTTTAGAATTGTTGTCGTGTTCTTATATAGCCTTCCTGGTCATAACCACGATGATATTTATGTATGCAGGCAGCAAGGGCTCTTAAGCGTGGGTCATTGATTATCATATTCTTTGTCGTTGTCAGTTGGACATCATAGCGTTCACGACTTCCATTCTTGATACGTTCTTCATAATCAGGAGGAATCAGGAACGATGAGCGTTCTCCCAAATAGCGATAGAACTCAGTGATAAAGATGCGGATACCAGCAAGGTCGAGGTCACCAAAGTGGACATACTCATTGCCTATTGATTGAAGCCAACGCACCAAGTCCCGGCTTTCATTCTGAGGATAACGGGAAACAAACAGAATTTGCCGATTGGGATACATCTCATCGAACAGCCATTTCTGTTGGCTAATCCGTCTGAAGTTCTCGCTGTTTTCTATTCCTATTATTAGCACATCTGAAGGAATAGTAAACGCTTCATAATCATAGACGAAAACATAAGTGCCGTCTGGAGGATTAATGATAAACGGTGTGTCGTTGAGTGTGGCGTCGATTGGCTCATAGCTATTTACGAGAAAGCCTTTCATTACCCTCTGCTTAACGAACTTGCTGTCACCGGTAAGTTCCACTTGCTTGGCACGGTTAGCCTCGTTTGAGGTTAACATCTCTTGAATGGCTTCAAGATTATGTATGTTGTATTCGCTTGCAAGAAAGTCAAGAAACATCCCTCGATTAGCACATTTATAGCTACGCCTGCTACCATGTACAATCGTCGAAAGGATTCCGTCATCACATAAACGCTGTAAATCACGGAATGATTTCAATGCACTTGCTGGCACAGATTCACCATCCGACAAGCGAATAAAGTTTTTCAAAAGACCGTTACCTATCTTCATCTTTTATCAGAGTATTGTCATGAGAGTCTTAACAACCGTTACGTTATTACTATCCTTGCTCAGTGAGTAGGTGTATTTGTATGCCGTGGCATTATATGTCGTTGGACTGCTGTTTACAAGATAGATGTTACGCTTGTTGGCAAAGTCTAGTATTCCTGCTACGTTGTCAGGATGAAGTTTACCTATCTCGTCCATCATGCAGTGCAGGCGGAAGTCGCCAAAGCGTTTGCTCACCTTCTTCTTAAAGACATTGATGAGCATGATGTTCACCATTGCCTTTACCAGAATATCAGTTCCATCACTGCCAACATTCGACAATCGCTCCACCCAACCAGTATCATTATCATTCTCGTGGACACGGAACTCTAGTTTAAATACATCGGCTAGAGTTACATGGTCACGCTTCTGGTCGGCATCAAGTTCATCCATAAGCATAGTCAACAATTCCACGGCACGATGGTTATTCTGTGTGCGCTGGCTCTCATCAGTAAACAAGTCCATCTCGCCAATGCTGTCGCCATGCTCGTCATTGAACTTCTTGATGACCAGCAGGTGTTGAACCAGTCGATCGCTGCTATCCGAAATGCGGAGTTCAATTTCTTTGACCACTCCAACAAAGTTGTTCTCACGGAAGTCACGATTAATCTCATTTACTGTCGCCTGAACCTGACTGCGATTACTCATAAGGTTCCCTGTCTCTATGCCAATAGTCCGAAGAATACGGGCGTAATGGTCACTGACTCGCTGACGATAACTTTCAATCATATCATTGCCGATAAACTCGGAGAGGTTTGCGGCAAAGTTGGCATAATCACTTTCTGTATTGAATTCAGTGGCAAAGTGGAAAGTGTTCTGTGGTGTGAAATTCGCTTTGAACTGTTTTACAGCATTAATGAAAGAATCCCTCTTACGGCTGAGAGTCATAACCCTGTTCTTCAAATCCGAGAGAATCTCCGACAATGCCTTAACCGTCTCAATGATATTGTTCTCAGCAAATTCCCTTGGCCATGATTCTGATGCCATAAAGCCCTCAGTATCATGAATGGCTGATTGCATTTGCTTCTGTTGTTCACTTAAACGACGACATTCATCACTAATCATTCGTATGGCATCATCGAGTTTGTGTTTTCTCACAGCAAACTTGTCATCGAGGTCATCGAGTTTTGCCTTCAATGCCTTGCGCTTGTCCTTATTCTCTTGCTCATGGTCGAAGAGTTCAGCCTTATCTTTTTGCCAATAAATATAGTCGTTGCGGTGCTGGTTGATGAAACGAAGCTCCGTCTCAATCTTCTCCAATTGTTCCCGAAGACTAGCTAGCTGACTTGTATCTACTCCAAGACCGTGCAACTCTCGATCCATCATCGCATCGAGTTCTTTAATCCGTTTATCGGATTCAGAGGCAATGACTTTGAGTTCATTGTCAATGGTAGACTTTTGGGCAGAGAATCTTGATTGAATTTCTTTCTTGTTATGCTTGAATGCTTTTTGCAGTTTATCCTTCTGCTTATCGTGACTTTCATTCTCCAACTTGAGTTCCTGCTCTGCCTTTTGCAAACGCTCAGTCGCATCATTGAGGCTCTTGAGATTCTCATCCAACTTCTGTTGTCTATGCTTAGCAAGGTGCTCCGACTTCTGGGCAAGGTCATCCTCAGCGGCTTTTATCCGTGGCGGAATGCTTTGAATTTCGGCATCAATATTCCGTTTGTCGGCACGGAGTTGCTTGAGCTGAGAACTTGGCTTCTTCTCCATTTGCTCAATATCTGCCTCTAGTTGCTTACGCCGTTTAACAATATTGGCTTTCAAGTCAGAAACTTTACCTTCGAGTTCTGACTTTTCATTCTTTATATCTGATGGCGTGCGAACCTCACGGTCAATGCTGTCGGTATCAACATGAATGCCAAAGAAAGAATCCGAATTGCTGCCCTTTCGAGGATTGAGAGAAGTATTATAAAGAACTGATTCTTCATCAGCAATCTTCCCGATGTTCTTTTCCCAACCTTTGACATTATCGCCAAGCCATTCAATGAATGAACCTTTCTGTCGTTCGAGTAATTGGTCAAGACGACTGATATTTTCATTAACCGAAGCGATATTATGGTCAATCTCACGAATATCAGAATCGGCTCTTACCTCTAGTTCCTTACGTGCAAGTTCAGCCTCGTGGGTAATCTGGTCTATCTGTCGTTGCTTTTGCGATGAATCTTTCTGCAATCGAAGATTATCGGCACGGAGAGAGTCGATGCGCTTGCGGTTCTCATCCATCTGTTGTGCATAAGGATTAGAAGTCTTGATTTTTTCTCTACTAACCTTAATGTTAGATATTTCTTCCTGTATTGCGGTGCGCTTTTCCTGAATGGTTTGCAAATGGCTCTGATACTCAGACTCCATTTGTGCTGTATCAGTAACATATTTGCCTTGCAGAGCACTGACTTCATTAGCCACACTGACTTTCAATTCAGACAATCTTCGCTGACAATCTGATTCACGTTGGCGGCGGCTATCAGTCTCCTTTTGTTTGAGTTGGTCATACTTTGCCTTCACATCCTTGTTCTTGCTTGTGAGCTGCTCTATCTGACCATTGAGAGTATCACGACGGATGTTGAACTCATTCTCGTGCTCTATCTTGTTGATGATATTGTCTATCCCAATCTCAGCATAATGTTGTTGTTTCTTACGGGTTTCATCAAGTATCTGTTTCAGAGCTCCATCCTGACGGTTCAGGTCATCACGTTGTTTGTTATACTTGCGTGATTCCTCGGCTGCAGCCCGACGTTTATTGCTGAGAAGAAGTTCTGTCTCTGCAATCTTATCGTTAAGCTTTGGAAGTTCATTACGGTCTCGGTCCAAGGCGAAGATGGTTTGTCCAGTAAATTCGGCAATCATCTTACGGCAAGCCTCATAAATGCTGTAAGTATTAAGTACACGGTCAGCTTCATTGCGCACTTTGACAGTTCCGTTCTTCTCCTTACGATACCACTTGCTAATATCGTCATACTGCATACGGAAGTCTTTGACTTCTGTACGAATCTGGTTCAAGTCAATATTGTTGCGGTCGGCAAAATCCATTGAGTCAATGATAATATCTTTTATGACCTGACTCTCAAGACTCTGATTGAGGAAGATGTTCTGTATTGTCCGTGGTACATTCTGATACTTCGCACTTTCCATTATGGAGAACCGGCGGAACTCACGACTGACCGACTGGCTATTGCCATAGAGAATATCAAGATATTGCTGTTGGGTTCTGATGATATTGCTCTTAAATACCCTTACACCTATATTCTGGCTTATCTTTCCCCATTCATATTCGGCATTACCATCGGCATCAATGAAGAAATGACGTTCGTATGGGCAATCGACAAAGCGGAAGGCTGTACGACCTTGCGAACGGAAGGCAATGATAAAGAACTTTCCATTCTCACGGACGACCTCATAAAGGATATAAGAGTTCGGATTAGGCAAATAAAACTCATCGAAAGGTTTTTGTCCTTGTTGCGTTCGGATACCTAGCTTCTGTTTGTTGGCGTTATAGAAGAAAAGGATGGCACGGAGGATGGTTGACTTGCCCACTCCCTGTGTTCCTATGAAATGCACATTGCCGTCGAGATTTATCTCGGCATACTTTATGTTGGCACTGTTTATAAAGACAATCTTATTCAGGTATCTCATCGCTAACCTCCTCGCTAATGTTCACACAATCGATAATATTCTCAATATAGTGGAATGCCGATGTTACCTGATACATTCCTTCTATCTCACTCACCTGCTCGGCAAATCCCATGTCAACAAGTTTTCCTACTAATGTTTCAAGTTTGTCACGGTTGGATGATTTTTCTGGGAACAAGTTTTGAAGTTTATCCTTCAATTCAAGGTTACTCTGAAGTTGTACTTCCATCTGAGCAATATTGAATTGAGTACCGACATCAAAGCTGGTATCATAAGACTTTAGAAAATCAAGATAGTCAATCCATTGCAAAAGTCCTTGAAGTTTATTCTCAACATTTATCTTTGCTTCCTTCCTTGAAAAGTAGAAGTAGCCATCGCCTGCACAGAGAAGGAAATCAATCTGCGAGAAATAATCGGTATAGTCCTGCTGGTTCTCCTCTATGTCTCGATAGAGTGAACGATTCATTGGGTCAATAGAGTTTGCCGATATAAACTTGCCGTTGGATAGTCTTTGGAATATTTCGCTAGTGTATTTCATTTAAGTTTGTAAGATTTTGAGTATATGAGTTGCTAAGATTTTGAGGGGTAGATTAATGGATAGATAATTGTGTGATCGCCGACAGCTATTGATGCAGTACTCTGCTCGAAACGCTCATCACGGTCATATTGTGAAGCTAGTTGAAGGAAGAGAACCAGACGTTCCTCTTGCTGTGTTTCAGTCTTAAACGGATAGTTCCATATATAAGTAAACAAATCAACACTTTGGGCAAGGAATCCATTGATGAGTTCCTGATGATTGAATACTCGCCGTTCATCTTTCGTTGGGTGCAAATAACTTTCATCGATAGGACCAGCAAGTTTTGAACGTATTATGGTTTTCTTCGATAACCGATGGCGAAGTTTTTCAAGTATGTCAATTGCCGAATCGTCATTGCGTAAGAAGTCAAGTGAAACAAATGTCCGGTACTTAGGACGAGCTTCCATCCAAACATCGTTGATTCTTGCTAGCTGTGTTTCTATATCCGTGCTTTCGGTCAACATCTGCTGGTCGCGCATATACTTGAGCTGGCGTATCTTACGGACGATACGGCTCTGATAATCTATTCGGTTAAGATAGTCGATGATTTGTGCTCCGATTGAAATCAGTCCGTGGGTAGTCTCACGAAGACCGGTACGAACATCAGCAATGGTCATCATCAAGTCGACATCCATTGCCGTCTTAAAGAAGATTGTCTGTGAGTCGATTATCTTCTCGGTCTCACTGATGAGTGCTACCACTTGCTTGCGCTTTTCATCGAAATCTTTAAGACGGAGCTTCTTTATCTTGAAGTCTGGTTCCTGCTTATAAGTTGTATCAATATTTCGCTTCAGGTCGATGACATTCTTTCGTGTTACAAGGTCGATATTCCGAAACGTATGACGGATTTCACGCATGAACTGTGCCTTACGCTTCTCTGAGTCAGTGGCTAGCCATGAGTCTATATTCAGATGGAGTGTTTTGACATATTGCTGAACCGATGCTACATTAATATCCTCATTGATGGCAAGAACATTCTCGAAGAATTTTTGGTAAGTATCATCTAGCTCCAGTGAGTCGGCATTCCGGATAATAACTCCATGGTTGATAAGGAACTGCAAGTAAGCCTCATTGCCATCAAGAACTTCTACAGCATCGTCATAGCGTATTGCCACAGTCTTCCGCTTGCTGAACATATCAGCAAGTAGTGCCTGTCCCCGACTAAGCCAGCGTATAAGTTCTTTTAGGTTCCGGAATGTCTCCATTTATTTAGCCTTTGAATTGATTTCTGCCGTCAAAGTTAAGGAAAATAATTGAGAATGACAACTGAATAGTTAGAATTCTCGTGGATAATTGTACAACAAATATATTTACATGCATTGCAACTGACGCCAAAATGCAATGTAAAAGGTACCTTTTTACGCTCTAAAACGGTACTTATTACAACGTAAAACGGTACTTATTAGAACGCAAAAAGGTACCTTTCTCGGAAGCTCTGGTTATCAGATACTTACAAGACAGAATTTCCAAATGATCCTGTCTTGGGAATTTCGTAAATTTCTTTACAACAAATAGATAAGAGAATCTATGTCCAAATGATTTATTCTCCCAGTTTATTCTGCTGAGCCACTGGGGCTGAACCACCGACAATATCGTCATTCTGTATGGTTCGGTCGGTCTGCTTGACCTTCGCTTTCATCTTGCCAAGTTGCAACGAGACAGTAACACCGAAATTGCGTGCACGACTGATGGCACGGCTGTATCCTGTATAATAAGCATCCTCCCATGAAATTCAAAGTATCCATCGAAGCATAAGTTTTATTCATGGCTTCTGCATACAGGACCAATCAACTCCTTTTGCAGTCCATGTTCGTCGTCATTACTACAAGAAGTAAATGCTAGAACAAGAACAGCAATAGTTAAAAAGAAAATTCTCAGGTTCTTTGTTTGTTTCATGATTTGCGAAGTTTATAAAGGAATGATTTCTATAGAGGTTAGAGGTCGAAGCCATAACCTAACGTTACAAGGAATGTACTTCCGTGCGATGTCTTGTCGTAAGAATTGCTGTCTTTATAAATACTGGTTACACCAATGTTATACCTGACGTCCAATGCGATGTGATTCCATTCGTAAGACAGTCCGACAGGAATAGAGAGGTTTACTTTGTTTAGGAAATAATCAGCATTGGAGTGGACCATGAATTCCGGTTGAACACCAAGTTTAAAGTTTAGTCCAATGCGTGTAGTGGCAACTAGCAGAACAGGAACAAGGATATTGTCAGTCTTTAGGGAAAGCTTTGCATCCGGCATGTCATCATAGTCAGTGCCCTGCCGACTGTAGAGAGCGCCAATGCTTCCTGCAATAACATTACCGAACTGATGCTGAACTTCAACTCCGCCCGTGAATCCCGTACGATATTTCGAGTCATAATATTCACCTTCCTGCGAGCCTCCGATTCCATCATTGGTAAACTTCGACCAGTTTAGTCCTAAACGAGGATAGATTATTGTTGTGCCAACTTCCTTTTGAGCATGCAAGAACAATGGCAATGCAAAGGCAAAGATAATCAAAACTAATTTTTTCATTGATTTTTATTCTTTCAGTTACACTAATTAAACGCTGAAAGAGATTCTTTATTGCATAATTGCTGGGGTAATCGTCGTTATAAGGCTGAGGTAATTCGTTAGCATGTCAATGGAGATCTTCACCGTTCCGGTGATGGGGACGGACACAAGGTCACGCCCCTACTGTGGATAACAGATAAATTGAGAAATAGATATTATTTATTTCGGATAAACATTAAAAAAAGGAAGGAACCACGAATGATTCCTTCCCTTAATTATATTTTGAGCGGTAGGGCAAAAGGGCCTAACCTGCTATTTATGCTGCTGTAGCAATCCACTGGTAAACATACGAGCAGATGCCGAACAGGAGGATGCCGGTTGTGCAGAGCGCAAGGGCAAACTTAGTGTTACAGTCTGACTTGAATGTTGGCAGAGGATGGTCGTTGTGCTTAATGTACATTGCCTTCACAATCTTCAGATAGTAGTAAAGGCTTACTACCGTGTTCAGCAATGCGATGAAGACAACCGCATACCCCCATGCGCCGATCGTTGTGTGGATGTCAGCTCCGTGTACACCAGCCATGAAGACGAAGAACTTCGAGAACATTCCGGCGAAAGGAGGAATACCACCAAGTGAGAACATTGCAAGAGTCATGAGGAACGACAGCTTCGGGTTCGTCTGATAGAATCCGTTGTAGTCGTCGATGTCGGTCTTGCCACCATTGTTCTGCTCAACAACAGAGATGATCGAGAATACAGCCATGTTTGCTACAACATAGATAAGGATGTAATAACTCAGGGCTGTTACTGAGTTAGCCCAGTCGTAACCGATAGCGGCAAGCATGATGTAACCTGCCTGGGAGATTGAGCTGAAAGCCATGAATCGCTTGAGCTCGCTCTGACGGATTGCGAAGAGGTTGGCAATAGTGATACTCAGTACGACAACAATCATAAACAGGACGTGCCAGTATCTCATCATCGGAGTGAAGACGTGGAAGAGGATGGCGAGCAATGTGAATGCCGCAGCACCCTTAGAGATTACGCTCAGATAGCCGGTGACGGTTGTAGGAGCACCCTGGTATGTATCAGCTGTCCAGAAGTGGAACGGAACAAGAGAGATCTTGAAGCCGAGACCACTGAAAAAGAATACCAAGCCCATTACCGGGAGGAGCATCTTCGAAGTATCGCCATCGGAGAACGAGGCGAAGATTGTCAGAAGCTGATGGCGTACGTCGTCGAAATAGAGAGTTCCGCAAGCACCATAAATGAAGCTGATGCCATAGAGCATAACACCGCTTGAGAATGTTGCAGTGAGGATGAACTTAGCTGCACCCTCAGCACTCTCATTGCGCTTCATGTCGAAAGCAACCATTGTTGCCAATGGAACACTTGCCATCTCAAGTCCGAGGAAGAACATCAGGAAGTTGCCGGCGCTGACCATAACGAACATACCCAGCAGGGTTGAGGTGAGAAGCATATAGAACTCACCTTCCTTCTGACTCTTCTCAGCCCATACGCGGCTCTGAATGACCACGATGAGTGAACCGAGTGCAAGGATAGCCTTGATGACGTTCACTGAACTTGAAGTGATATACATATCGCCAAAGGCGTGGACTGCAGGCAATGGAAGCAGGCAAACGACTGTGAGAACACAGAACATTATGCTTACCAGTGGGTTCATCCACTTGCGCACCTCAGTCTTCTTCGCCGTGGCAAAATCTGCTATAAATGTAATGATAAGGATGGCAACAAGTACTGCCTCCGGTATCATCTTTAAGAAATCTGTATAGTTCATTTTTTAAAATTTTAATGAACAGATGATGGGATGATGGGGTGATGGGAAGAACCATCATATCATCTTGTCATCATATCATCCAATCATCATATCATCCATTTACATATTAGCCAATGCTGAGACAGCAGGCGCGTTAGCGATTATAGTATGGAAGATAGGAGCAACGGCGTTAACGATGATGTTCTGGAAGAACAGAGGGCAAAGACCGAGTCCTGCAACACAGAAGATAAGTCCGCCAATGGCGAGACGCTCGTCCCAAGTAGCATCGTGGAGCTGATAGAACTTCTCGTTAGGAATCTTCTGATACAGAATCTTTCCAACAACACGAAGGATGTATACAGCGGTGATCACGATTGAAGTACATGCAATGATTGTTGCTACACGGTGGAAGATACCTGCGTTCTGGAATGAACCAACGAAGATGGTCATCTCAGCAACGAATCCTGAGAAACCAGGAAGACCGAGGTTGGCAAGACCTGCAACAACGTAAGCAACGGCGAGGAAAGGAATAACCTTCATCAATCCGCCAAGCTCACGAACGTCACGGGTTCCGCAACGGTGGTAAATCATACCGATAACGGCGAAGAAGAGTGCCGTCATAAGTCCGTGTGAAAGCATCTGAAGGATAGCGCCGGTGATGGCGGTCTGAGTCATCATCAGAAGTGCGAAGAGCACCATACCGCAGTGAGAGACTGATGAATAAGCGTTGATATACTTAAGGTCAGTCTGTACACAAGCTGAGAGGGCTCCATATACAACAGAGATACAAGTCAGAACGAGGAAGAGCGGTGCCCATGTGGCAAGTCCTTCCGGCATGATGAACATTGCGATACGAAGGCAACCATAACCTCCGAGCTTCATCAGCACTCCTGCGTGAAGCATTGACACTGCAGTCGGGGCGCTGGCATGTCCGTCAGGTGACCATGTGTGGAATGGGAAGAGAGCTCCAAGAACTCCGAATCCTATGAACACAAACGGGAAAAACACCTTCTGGGCGGTCTCATTCATGTGCATGTTGGCAAGAGCCGAAACATCCATTGTCTGAGCACCGGTGAAGTAGTAGATGCCGAGGATACCGAGGATGAGCAGTGAAGAACCTCCCATAAGCATAAGGGTAAGTTTCATTGCGCTGTACTCCTTTGGTCCTGTTCCCCAAACACCAATCAAGAGGTACATCGGGATAAGGGCAACCTCATAGAACATGAACATGGTGAACATGTCGGTTGAGATGAAGAAGCCGAACACACCGGAAGCCAGAAGCACGAACCAGAGGAAGTACTCCTTCTTCATTGGCTCGAGCTGCCATGAAGCGAATGTTCCGGTGAACACGATGATAGCACTCAGGAGAATCATTACGGTAGAGATACCGTCGACACCCACTGAGAATTTGATGTGCATCGGGGCGAACCACGTTACACTGTTGGCAAGCAGCATTGCATCATTATTACCTGCATTGCGCTGCTGGACAAAATATATTGTCAGCCAGATAGCACCGGCGAGCAAGAGTGTTGCGCCCGTTGCCATCACACCACGTACCTGATTGTCATTCCTTGCCATCCAAAGGCCGAACAGCATCAGGACTGGGATTATCACGAAAAATGTTAATATCCAACTCATTGTGTTTTGTTTAGATGAACGGATGATGGGATGATGGGATGATCATCAGGTCATCATATCATCATATCATCCATCTTAAATCAAGCAAAGTAATACTAATGTTAATGCAACAGTACCTGTAATGAACCATACGGCATACTGACGAACATCGCCACTCTGCCATGGACGGATTGTCTCGCCTGCCTCGTTGGTTCCCCAAGCAAGGAAGTTGAATGTGCCGTCAATGACGTGACGGTCGAACCATGCGATAGGAATAGAGAAGCATCCGAATACAATCTTATGAGTGAAGAACTGCCAAGCGTTGTCGATGTAGAAACGGTTGAGGGCAGCCTTGTGGAGTTTCGGGAACTTCTTGGCGAGAGCATCAGCAACAGGCTGGGTCTTGCCGGCGTACATCCATGTAGCAAGGGCGAAGCCGATAGTTGCAACAGTAAGAGAAATCCATGCTGTCGGACCGAAGTTGAAGTGCTGGAGAGCAATCTCCTCAGAAGCACCGTCGAGTGTAACGAAGTGACCGAATGGAATCCAACCTGCAACACATGAGATGATAGCAAGGAATACCAGTGGTCCCCACATTACAGCCGGAACCTCCTGTGGCTTGCGGCGATGGTCAGGATCCTGCTCATAGTAGCTGTTACCCCAGAAGATAACATAGTACAGACGGAACATGTAGAATGCGGTCATACCACTAACCAATGTCATGAACCAGCCAAGATATGGTGAGAAGTGGAAGCAAGCATCAACAATCTCATCCTTTGAGAAGAATCCGGCTAATGGCCAGAAACCGCTGATGGCGATAGTACCGATAAGGAAGCAGATGTTGGTGATTGGCATGTACTTGTGAAGTCCGCCCATGTACTCCTTGAAGTTCGAGCCGATGATGACGATGATGGCACCAGAGCAGAGGAACAACAGGGCTTTGAACATTGCGTGTGTGAAGAGGTGGAACATTGAAGCCATGTAACCGACGCTACCCTCGCCTGTCATTGATGTTACGACACCAAGTGCGACGAGCATGTAGGCAATCTGTGAGATGGTCGAGAATGCAAGTCCACGCTTAATATCACGCTGACAGCATGCTACAACAGCTGCATAGAATGCGGTGAACGCACCAATGTAAGCGATGTAGTGCAGAGTGTTCGGAGCATAAGTGAGCCAGATAGGCATCAGTGATGCAACCTGATATACACCGGCAACAACCATTGTGGCGGCATGGATGAGGGCACTGACAGGTGTCGGGCCTTCCATTGCGTCAGGAAGCCAGATGTGCAGAGGGAACATTGCAGACTTACCGGCACCACCGATGAACATCAGGAAGAGTGCGGCTGGCAAGATGAATGCAGCGCCCGGAAGCTCAGTAACAAGTTTCGGGTCGGCACTGAGGTCATAGTTGAATGTTCCTACATAGAAGCTGTAGAACAGGATACCGATAAGGAAGAACAGATCGGCGAAACGTGTAACAATGAATGCCTTCTTTGATGCGTGTACTGCGGCGTGCTTCGGATAGTAGAATCCGATGAGCAGGTAAGAGCAAACACCCACGAGCTCCCAGAAGAGATACATCTGGAAGATGTTGGTTGCAACAACCAGTCCGAGCATTGACATTGTGAAGAGTGAGAGGAAAGCGTAGAAACGCTGGAATCCTTTCTCATATCCGATAGCCTTATAGTTCTCATCGCGCTCAGCCATATATCCGAATGAGTAGATGTGAACCATGAACGACACTGTGGTAATGACGATGAGCATCATCACTGAGATTGGTGTCAGACGGAAACCTATATTAAAGGTGAGAAGTTCTGTGAATCGGAGCCATGTGAAGTTGAACACGGTAACGGTCGGGTAAACACCCTGACCACCGTCGAGCCTTCCGTTGACGACATGGAACACTTGTCCCATCTCGGTGTACTCTCCTGTGTAGAAGAAGTAATGGTAGGCTGTGTACAGGCTCAAGCAGAAAAGCACTGCCAAGACGCAGGTACCGATGATTCCGGCAACCTTCTTTGGCATCTTCATTCCCAGCAATCCGAGCAAGAGGAAGCTCAGGAACGGGAGAAGTAGTATCAAAAATGCGTAATCAAACATATTCTTTCTGTTTTACCATTTCATGTTTTCAATACTGTTCACCTGATCGCTGTGGAAATGACGGTAAACATTAATAATTATAGCCAGTGCGACGGCGGTCTCGGCTGCACTAACACCGATAGAGAAGAGCGTGAAGAACATGCCCTCGTATCCGTCAGGGAAGAGCAGGCGGTTGAAAGCCGCGAAGTTGATGTCGACACTGTTCAGCACGAGCTCAATGGAGATGAGCATCGCGATGAGGTTACGGCGTGTAACGAATCCGAACACACCAATGAAGAACAGCAGTCCGCTGAGTATGAAGAAATATTCTATCTGTATCATTTTGCTTCCTCCTTATCTTTATTGGTGTCAACCTTCTTGCTGATATTCAGGATTACCAGACCACCGATGATACAAGCCAGCAGGAACAGGGAGATGAACTCGAACGGGAGAACATATCCGTACTTGTCGGCGCTCATGAGGGTCTTGCCTATCGTATCCATATTCAGCTCGTTGGCGAGTGCGTCCTCAGAAACGACCTTCTGGATGAAAGCGTTCTTGAGCAGGACGAGAACAACGGTTGCAAAGCCTACGAGAGCGATGGCGGCAGCAAGGATAGTCTTCTTGCCGAGCCAGTGCTCGCTGAGACCCTGAAGGGTGTTCTTGTCGACGAGTTGAATGGCGAAGATGTACATCATCGTTATACCACCGGCGTAGATGCTTATCTGAGCAGCGCCGAGGAATGTATAGTCGAGAATGAAATAGAGTCCTGCCACCGAGAACAGCACAAAGAGCAGTGCCGTTGCGGCGCGCATGATTCGCTTCGTTGTAACACAGAACACAGCAGAGGCGAGTATCACAACAGCGAGTATTACGAAAATAATTAACCTTGCCATGTCTCTTTATTTAGTTTTAGTGTTAAACGTTCCTACTTCCCAGTCGGCGCCACCGTCAATGATGTTTGGCAGTGAGCCGCCTTTGTAGACTTCCTTGTCGAGGTGAAGCACGAGCTTTGAACGGTCGAAGACGGCATTCTCGAAATCGTTGACGAACTCGATGGCATCGAAGTTGCAGGCATTTACGCAAAGCTCGCAGAACATGCAGTCGCCGAGGTCGTACTGATAGTCGTCGAGAACCTTCTTCTTACGTCCGGTCTCTGGATCAGCCTCCATGTGTGAAGTGATTTTGATTGTATCGTTCGGGCAAGAGCGCTCGCACATTGTGCATGCTGTGCACTTGTAGTCGCCCACCTTCAGTCCACGCTTCTGAATCTGAGGATTCTGCAGGTCGTCCTCAGTGACACGCTTGAACACCAGGCGTCCGCGGAATCGAGGCGATACGTGCAGAGTGGTCTTGCGGTTCTCAGGATACTGCTCGGTGGTCTTCGGAGTGAAATACTCCTTCATCGTCACCTTCAGTCCTGTGGTAAGAGTCTTCAGTGCGCTCTTCACTCCACCGAAATATGATTGTTTATTTTCCATTTGATGAATTCTTGTTTTAATTCAAAGCTATAAATTCAAAATGCAAAATTCAAAATGCAAAATTATGATAACCATGATAAACAACATCATTGTTGATTATTGGTTTGATAAGCATAACCATTGAAGTAATCATAATTTTGAATTTATAATTTTGAATTTTGAATTATTGAATTTATCCAGCCGTGAATGTTAAACCGAAGCTGACGCAGATAACCATCAGTACGATGATGCAGAGCGACAGCGGCATGAGGTACTTCCACTCAAGTTTCAGAATCTGGTCAATGCGGAGACGTGGGAAAGTCCAGCGAATCCACATCAGGAGGAATACAACAACGAATGTCTTTCCGATGAACCAGACGATTCCAGGGATATAGTCCATTACATTGTCGAATGCCTCTATACCTATGTTAATAGGAGCCCATCCGCCGAGGAATACTGTAGTAGCGATTCCACTAACGACGAAGAGGTTCAGATACTCAGCGAGATAGAAGAATCCGAAGCCCATACCTGAATACTCGGTGTGGTAACCGGCTGTAAGCTCACTCTCAGCCTCTGCCAAGTCGAACGGACCACGGTTAGCCTCGGCATTACCGGCGATGCAGAACACGAGGAAGGCAAGTATCGCAGGGATATGACCCTGGAAGATAAGCCACTGCCAAGGACCCGTCTGAGCCTGGACAATGCCCGAAATCTGCATGGTGCCTGTGAGGATTACGGCTGCAATGAGGCAGAGACCCAGTGACATCTCGTAGGAGATGAGCTGGACGGCGCCACGCATTGCCGACACAACAGAGTATTTGTTGTTTGAACCCCAACCTGCAAGGAAAATACCAAGCACACCGATTGAGCTGATAGCAGTCAGGAGGAAGATACCGACATTGAAGTCGAGAACGTCCCACCCCTGACTCCACGGCAGGAATGAGAAGGTGCCTACAGAGGCAATAATCACGAGGAACGGAGCAATGCAGTAAAGCAGCTTATCGGCTTTGTCGACGAAGAAGATCTCCTTGATGAGCATCTTCAGCACATCGGCAAAGACCTGAAGTGTTCCCCACGGACCTACACGCATAGGTCCTACACGGCACTGGAAGTAAGCGCAGACCTTGCGCTCCATAAAGATGAGAATGATGGCGAGCGTTGCATAAGCTGCAAGTACCAGCACGCCTACAATCACGCACTCTATCAGGACAGCCCAGAAGTTCGGCAGTCCGCAGGTGTCGCGGAGAAGCGAGTCGAACATCTGAGGTAATGTTGATAATATATAATCTTTCATTTTCTTTATCTGTCAAGATCTGGTATTACGAAATCAATAGCTGCACCTGTAGCGATGAGGTCGGCAATCTTCTGACCACGGAGCATCTTGTCGAAGGCTCCGGCCAGAGTAAGACCCATCGGGCGCATCTTCACACGGTAAGGACTCTTGTCGCCACGGCTGTCGAGGTAAACGCCGAACTCGCCGGCACCGCCTTCAACCGAGAACCACCACTGTCCCTCAGGAACCTTGATGATTGGCTTCTGCTTGATGTAGTACTCACCCTCAGGGATGTTGTCGATGAGCTGCTCAATGATATTGAGGCTCTGGTACATCTCGTTGATGTGAATCATATAACGCTCCATAGAGTCGCAAGCCGTACCGGTAATCTCCTTCCACTCTACCTTGTCGTAGAGACCGTAAGGATGATTCTTGCGGACATCGTTCTTCCATCCTGCGGCACGACCGGCAGGACCGGTAACACCATAGTTGATACAGTCCTTGAGGTTCAGATAGCCTACGCCCTCAAGACGCTGGTGGGTGATGACATTGTCGCCGAATACGTCGAGGTACTCCTGGATGAACGGACGGAGATACTTGCAGAGCTTCTTGACATTCTCGACGAAGTGAGGGTCAATATCAGCCTGCAGTCCACCTATTCTGTAATAGTTCTGGATGAGTCGTCCACCGGTTGTCTCCTCCATGACGTTCAGCACCTGCTCACGGTCACGCATGCAGTACAGGAATGCTGTCAGAGCCGAGAGGTCCTGAGCACATGTACCGAGGAAGAGCAAGTGGTTGTCGAGACGCTGGAGCTCATCCATGATTGTGCGGATGTACAGGATACGGTCGTTGAGCTCAATGCCCATAGCCTCCTCGATAACGCCGACTAGGGCGTGACGGTGGTGCATAGCGCAGAGATAGTTCAGACGGTCGGTCAGAGCCAGTGCCTGAGGATAAGTCATCGACTCCATCATCTTCTCCATACCACGATGGATATAGCCCAGGTGAGGATAGATTCGCTTGATGGTCTCATCGTTTACAACAGTCTGCAAACGGAGCACACCGTGAGTCGACGGGTGGTTAGGACCGAAGTTTATCACGTAGTCGTTAGGCTGGAACAGACGGTGCTTGGTCTCAACAAGCTCACCGAGGTCGTTGAGGTTCCACTCTGATGTCCAGTCGGTCTCCGGCTCGTCGGTCATAGGGAACTGGTTGTGCTCAGGGCTCATGTCATAGTCCTTGCGCAGAGGGTAGCCTACGAAGTCGTTGCGGAGGAACAGACGGCGCATGTCCGGATGACCGAGGAACTTGATTCCGAAGAAGTCAAACACCTCGCGCTCCATAAGGTCGGCTGAACGCCAAACGTAATAAAGTGATGGGATTACATAATCGTCACCGATCTTCTTGGCAATCTGCTTTACAGAGATGCGCTCGTGAGTATCGGTGTTCTCAAGAATATAAATACAGCCGAGTCCCTCTTCAGGTCCGAAGTCCTCGCCGATAATTGTAACAAGGTAATCGAAATGTTTCTCGTCCTTGAGCTTCGTCATCTCTTCCTTGAAGGTTTCGAAGCTAAATTCTTTAAACTCTAGTTTCATCGTCTCTTACCTCATTAGTTATTAGTAGGCTCAATGGGCTTATTAGACTCAGTGGGCGTTGTGGAATTCAATTCATACTTGGTTGTACCCGGCTCAGCCTGGTCGAGAGCGTCGAGCTCCTTGCCGAGCTCCTCGACATCCTGCTTGTTTGGAGACTCGCGGACGATGATCGGCTCCTTGTTGCCGATAACGGCGCCAGAGAGATTCTCATTGCTGATTCCGTGCAGACCACCGAGACCGAGTGAGAGTTCCTTCTCTTCCTTGGTCATCTTGTGGTTGGCACCACCGAAGAACTTCTCAACCTTCACCTTGCGCTGGAGCTGCATCATTCCGTAGAGGATAGCCTCTGGACGTGGAGGACAGCCAGGGATGTAAACGTCGACAGGAACGATCTCGTCGATGCCGCGTACAACTGAATAGCTCTTCTTGAACGGACCGCCCGAGATGGTGCAACCGCCGACAGCAACAACGTACTTCGGCTCGGCAATCTCATCATACAGACGCTTGAACACCGGTGCCATCTTGTTGGTGATGGTTCCTGCGCACATTATCAAGTCGGCCTGACGGGCTGAGTTACGGGTGACCTCGAAGCCGAAGCGTGAGAAGTCGTAACGCGCACAACCGACAGCCATGAACTCAATACCACAGCATGATGTACCGAAGGTCAGTGACCACAGTGAGTTTGAACGTCCCCAGTTGACTAACTGGTCGAGTGAGCCAACGACAACGTTGGTTCCACCCTCGTTGAGCTCCTGAGCAATCTTCTCCAGAGTGTCGTTGTCCTTGAACTCGTCGTAGGGAATAGCCTTTATGGCTGGTTTTCTTACTTCCATTCAAGCGCTCCTTTCCGCCAGGCGTATGCTAAGCCCAGCACTAATACCAACATAAAGAAAAAGATTGAGAAAAGCATTGCGCCGCCGTAATCCTCTGACAATGAACTGAAAACAGTAGCCCACGGATAGAGGAACACTGTCTCAACGTCAAACATCAGGAAAAGCACGGCGAACAAATAATAGCCTACGTGAGCCGGCAACCATGACGTTCCACGCGTCGGGATACCACACTCAAATGGCTCGCCTTTCACCGGGTTATAAGAACGTGGTCCTACCAGTTTGGCAATGACGTAAGCGCCAACAACCAGTACCACCGCCGTTAATATAACGGTAATAAACAAAGTGTAATACATAATGTTATTATTGCAACAATTTTTAATCGTGTATCGCTAGAACAATTACTAAGCCGTTTAAGCGTGTGCAAAGGTACAAAAAATATTCTAATAAATACTAATGCACGTCCACTAATTTTAAGTTAAGGCTAGTTAAATAGGTATTGCCGGTTAGTAGAAGGGCAATTCTCGCCTTTTAATCAGGCATTAATTAGCTGACAATTAGGCATTAAAAACAGAGCAAAAGGTGCCTAAATGGAATGCAAACGGTAATATACTTGGAAGAGCCGCTCCGAGGCTAGTGGGGCGGCTTGGGGAGGCTTTATATCTTCTTCACTAGTCTGTTCAGACCATCAAGGTGATTCTGCCACTCCGTGATTTTGCGGTTGATCTTACCCTTGTCGAGGTCCATCGGGAAGACCGACGGGTTATCGCGCTCGTACTCCAGAAGCTGGATGTACTGCTCGACGAGAGCTATCTTCTGCTTGACAGTTTTCTTCTTTGGATAGCCACGCTTTGCAGTCTCCTGGTCAATCTGTGCAGCAACGTCGTTAATCTCATTGCCAACCTGCTCATACTGAGACTGCCACTTCAAGTAGTCAGAGTTTAACTTTAAGTTATTCTCGTTCGTTACAGCGGCAACATCAGTATCGCCAGATGTTATCGGAGTATAAGTCGATGTCGTCGACTGGGCGAACAATCCGACCGACGTACACAGGGCTAAAGCCAATGCTAAAATCTTCTTTTCCATAGTCGTTGTTTTATATAATTGTTTCTTTGTAGGCAAAGGTAGTAAATTATATCTAAAAAGCGTGCCTCCAGGAACATTCTTTCAACTCTTTTCAAACTCATTAAAACACCCCGAATAACAACTTGCGAAGTGTTAAAATCGGGGATGTAGCAAAAACGTTTTCCTTTCAGAGAATTGACCCGTTTATAGCAGTTTTCCACCCTTTTTCATATTTTCCGTGTCCCTACTTCACTAAAACGACGGAAGAGGATTTAGTTAACACATTAAATATGATTAACATAAAATAATTTTCTGATTGATAATAGTTAATTATCTGCTTTTGAATGTTTTTTGATTTTCTTGCGAATCTTTTTATCACAAAGTATTGCTCAACCGGAAATTATTTAGTAATTTTGTAGGGTATAAGAAACAATAAGAAACAACAAGAAAGTAACGTTATGAACGACTACATAGAAGTCAAGGGTGCGAGGGTCAACAACCTCAAGAACATCAGTCTTAAGATACCGCGCGATAAGTTTCTTGTCATTGCCGGAGTGAGCGGCTCGGGAAAGAGCTCTCTCGCCTTCGACACGCTCTATGCCGAGGGTCAGCGCCGTTATGTCGAGAGCCTGAGCTCTTACGCCCGCCAGTTCCTCAGCCGAATGACGAAGCCGGAGGTCGACTACATCCACGGTCTGCCACCAGCCATTGCCATCGAGCAAAAGGTCGTGGCTCGTAACCCGCGCTCCACCGTCGGCACAAGCACAGAGATCTACGAGTACCTGCGATTGCTCTTTGCCCGTATCGGCAGGACCTACTCGCCTATCAGCGGACAGGAGGTCAAGAAGAACAGCGTCGAGGACATCATCGCTTGCACCAAGACTTACTCTGAGGGGACGAAGTTCATGGTGCTTGCCCCACTGCATATCGGTGAGGGCAGAACGCTGGAGCAACAGTTGCAGATGTACTTGCAGGAGGGCTACAGCCGTGTCTGGTACAATGGAAAGGCGCAGCGCATCGACGAACTCGCCCCTACCGGAAAGGACATGTACCTGATCGTCGACCGCATGTCGGTGAGCTCTGAGAAGAGCGAGATTTCCCGACTGACCGACTCCTGCGAGACAGCTTTCTATGAGGGCAATGGCGCATGCCGGCTGGTGTTCCTGCCAAGCAATATCTCTTACGATTTCTCGACACGCTATGAGGCTGACGGGATGACATTCCAGGAGCCTAACGACAACATGTTCTCATTCAACTCACCGGTTGGAGCATGCCCTACCTGCGAGGGCTTCGGTTCCATAATCGGCATTGATGAAAAACTTGTAATCCCGAACACAACTCTCTCTGTATATGACGGTTGCGTGCAGTGCTGGCACGGCGAGAAGATGAAGATGTGGCAACAGGAGTTCTGCCGTCGTGCGGCAAAGGACAAGTTCCCTATCTTCAAGCCATATCTCGAACTGAGCCAAAAGGAGAAGGACATGCTCTGGCACGGTCTGCCATCGGAGAAGAACTATGACATCCACGACAAGGTGTGCATCGACAGTTTCTTCCAGATGCTGAAGGAAAACCAGTACAAGATTCAGTACCGTGTGATGATGAGCCGCTATCGTGGCAAGACCGTTTGCCCGGACTGTCACGGCACCCGACTAAAGAAGGAGGCATCGTGGGTGAAGATCGACGGGATGAGCATTGCCGACCTCGTGCAGATGCCTATCGTAAACCTTAAGGAATGGTTCGACAAGCTGCAACTCGACGACCACGACGCGGAAGTTGGTAAGCGATTGCTTGTTGAGATTAAGAACCGTTTGCAATTCCTTCTCGATGTGGGACTTGGCTATCTGACATTAAACCGTAGATCGAACACTCTGTCGGGTGGTGAGTCTCAGCGAATAAGTCTGTCGACGAGCCTTGGAAGCAGCCTTGTGGGTAGTCTGTATATCCTCGACGAGCCGTCGATAGGACTCCACAGTCGTGATACCGACCGGCTTATAAAGGTTCTCAAGGAGCTCCGTGACCTCGGCAATACCGTTATCGTCGTCGAGCATGACGAGGAGATTATGCGAGCCGCCGATTACCTTATCGACATTGGTCCTGATGCCGGGCGACTTGGTGGTGAGGTCGTTTTCCAGGGCGATATGTCGTCGGTTATAGCCAAAGACCCGAAGGACCAGCCAGCTCTCAACGAGAAACTATTGAAGGAATATCCTAAGTCGTACACCATAAAGTACCTCACCGGCGTTGAGACTATTCCTGTTCCGCAGAGCCGCCGTCAGTGGAATCTGGCAATAGAGATCAAGGGCGCACGAATGAACAACCTCAAGGGCATAGACGTGAAATTCCCGTTGAATGTCCTGACCGTTGTAACGGGTGTCAGTGGCTCGGGTAAGAGCTCACTCATTAAAGGCATTCTCTACCCTGCGTTAAAGCGTCACTTGAATGAGGTTGCCGATGCTCCGGGAGAATATCTCGGACTGGAAGGCGACTGGAAGCAGATTCACCACGTGGAGTTTGTCGACCAGAATCCTATCGGCAAGAGCACCCGCTCGAACCCTGCCACATACGTCAAGGCGTACGACGAGATAAGGAAGGTATTTGCCGACCAGCCGCTTGCCAAGCAGATGGGCTATACGGCTCAGTATTTCTCGTTCAACTCCGACGAGGGACGATGCGAGGAGTGTAAGGGCGCCGGAATCATTACCGTTGAGATGCAGTTCATGGCCGACCTGACACTGGAGTGCGAGGCGTGCCACGGTAAGCGGTTCAAGAAGGAAATACTTGATGTGAAGTTCCACGACAAGGACATCAGCGATGTGCTCGACATGACCGTCAGCGAGGCTATAGAGTTCTTCGCGAAGTACGGCAAGAAGACCGTCGCATCGAAGTTGAAGCCTCTCGAAGATGTTGGACTGGGATATATCAAGCTCGGTCAGTCGTCATCGACCCTGTCGGGTGGTGAGAACCAGCGTGTCAAGCTCGCCTACTTCATAGGTCAGGAAAAGCAGGACCCAACTCTGTTCATATTCGACGAGCCGACAACGGGTCTGCACTTCCATGACATTCAGAAGCTCCTGAAGGCTTTCAACATGTTGCTTGAGCATGGTCACAGCATCATCGTCATTGAGCATAACATGGATGTCATCAAGTGTGCCGACTATGTCATCGACCTCGGACCTGATGGTGGTGACCGTGGTGGTCAGCTCGTCGTGGCCGGAAACCCTGAAAATGTGGTGAAGTGCAAGGAAAGTATAACGGGAAAATTTCTTAAGGGAAAAATTCTTACTACAGTTTCATGACCGCCGTGAACATACCATCGAATGTGTCGGCAATATTGCCGGGGGCATTCTCGAAGATACCGTAAAGGGCAGAGCCGCTTCCCGACATCTGGGCATAGACCGCGCCCATAGCGTAGAGCTGGTTCTTGACGGCTTGCAGCTCGGGATGCACCTTGAAGACAGGACCCTCGAAATCATTGCTCAGTTCGTCACGCCATGTCTCTATCGGTTGACGGACGACCAAACGGCAATTCTTATAAGGCTGGCGTGGAGTGAGAGCCTTGTAGGCTTCAGCCGTCGAGACAGCAATGTCGGGCTTAACAATGGCTATCCAGTATCCGTCGAGATTGCCATCCTCATCATCGGCTGGTTCGAGAATATCACCAATACCCGTTCCGTAAGCGGGCTCGGCATTGATGAAGAACGGACAGTCGGCACCAAGCATAGCCGCATAGCGCTCCATCTCGGCATTGCCCATGTTTAGGCGGAAGCGCTCGTCGAGCAACCTTATCATAAAGGCGGCATCGGCAGAGCCACCACCGAGTCCTGCCTGCACAGGGATGCGCTTGTAGAGATGGGCGTGGATGCGCGGAATCTCAAAGTCCCTGGCAATGAGGTCATAGGCTTTCACCACGAGGTTGTCGTCCTCAGAGCCTGCCTCGAAGTCGCCGGTGACATGGATGTCGATATTGCCACGGCACGGAAAGCGCTCGTCCATCTTCTTTATTTCCAGCACATCAGTCAGCGGAACAGGATAGAATACTGTTTCGATATTGTGGAAACCATCGTCGCGGACACCCACGACGTTCAGTCCAAGATTAATTTTACAGCAAGGGAATGTTATCATAGTTGTGGTTAAATATTGAATTTATCAGTTGCAAAGATATAAAAAATAATTGGTGTTGTTGAACATGACCGCACTTTTTTTATTACCTTTGCAAAACTTTAAATTGAATACACGAAACATGCCAAACAATACACGAAAGCGCAATCAGACACCGATAGATACTAACTATGGCCACCTGCAACCTCAGGCAACAGACATTGAGAAGGTGGTGCTTGGTGCGCTGATGATAGATAAGGACGCGTTCACCGTCGTATCGGAGATAATCCGACCGGAGACGTTCTATGAGCCACGGAACCAAAAGGTGTTTACCGCCATTCAGACTCTGAACATGGCTGAGAAGCCTGTCGACATCATGACCGTCACCGAGGAGCTGAAGAAGGAAGGAACGCTAGATGATGTCGGTGGTCCGGGATATATCGTTGAGCTCTCCAGCCATGTCGCCAGCTCAGCCCATATCGAGTACCACGCCCGAATCCTTCAGCAGAAGTTCCTCGCCCGCCAGCTCATACAGTTTGCCTCGATGATTGAGACCGATGCCTTCGACGAGACCGTCGATGTCGACGACCTCATGCAGAAAGCCGAGGGCAAGCTCTTCGAGATCTCGCAGAAGAACATGACGCAGGACTTCCAGCAGATCGACCCTATCGTCAAGCAGGCTCACGACCTTCTGATGCAGGCCGCCAACTCTAAGGGTCTGACGGGTGTTCCTAGCGGATACCATGAGCTCGACCGCATAACGGCAGGCTGGCAACCTTCCGACCTTGTCATCATTGCCGGACGTCCTGCCATGGGTAAGACGTCATTCGCTCTGAGCATTGCAAAGAACATCGCCGTTGACCTTCGCCAGCCGGTGGCTTTCTTCTCGCTTGAAATGAACAGTGTGCAGCTGGTCAACCGTGTCATATCGAATGTCTGTTCCATTTCAGGAACAAAGATCCTGCGTGGTGACCTCAGCAAGGACGAATGGGAGAGATTCGACAAGAACATCAGCAAACTCTCGGGCGCTCCGCTCTATGTCGACGATACCCCGGGACTGAGTATCTTCGAGCTCCGCACGAAGGCACGGCGTCTTGTCCGTGAGCACGACGTGAAGATAATAATGATCGACTATCTCCAGCTTATGAACGCCAACGGTATGCGTTTCAATAGCCGTCAGGAAGAGGTCTCGACAATTTCACGTTCTCTGAAAGGCCTTGCCAAGGAGTTGAACATCCCTATCCTAGCCCTCTCACAGTTGAATCGTACCGTAGAGCAACGCGAGGGTCCTGAAGGAAAGGTTCCTCAGCTTAGCGACCTCCGTGAGTCGGGAGCTATCGAGCAGGATGCCGACATGGTGCTCTTCGTCCACCGTCCTGAGTACTACCACATCTATGAGGATGCCAACGGTAACGACATGCACGGCATGGCAAAGATCATCATTGCCAAGCACCGTAAGGGTGCTACCGGCGATGTGACCCTGCGCTTCCGTGGCGAGTATACCCGCTTCGCCAATCCTGATGATGATGACTTCACCCAGCTGCCCTCTGACGATGATGATAATCCGTTCAGCGGGGAGATCCTGGGCAGCAAGATGAATGACAGTCCTCTGCCACCTCCTAGCGATGATGACAGACCCCCGTTCTAATTTTTTGACAGGCATATTACGCCCCCTCTAAAACAAATCAAAATGAAAAAACTTTTCTTCCTTCCTTTGCTGCTCCTCTTCAGCGTAACAGCCCTTGCACAACGCGTATCAATCCTCGGCGACTCCTACTCCACCTTCGAGGACTTCGTCACCCCATCCACCAACGAGCTCTGGTACTACGCCCATAACGACACATCAAAGACCGATGTCAACCGTGTTGAGGACACATGGTGGTGGCAGGTCATCCACGATAATGACTATAAGCTCGAAGTGAACAACTCGTACAGTGGCGCGACCATTGGCTATTCGGGTTACGACGGCAATGACTATTCCCGGCGCTCATTCCTAAAGCGCATGTACAACATCGGAAGTCCGGACATCATCCTCGTCTTCGGCGGAACCAATGATAGCTGGGCAAAGGAGCCCGTTGGTGAATACAAGTATGCCGACTGGCAATGGGGCGATTTCTATTCGTTCCGCCCGGCTATGGCTTACATGGTGAACTGGATAAGGCTCCACCACCCAAACGTCAGCACTTACTATATTATTAACAGTGAGCTTCGTCCTGAGATAACAGAGTCGATGAAGACCATCTGCAAGCACTACAACGTCCCTTACATCGAACTTAAGAATATAAGCAAGAAGAACGGTCACCCAACCGTCAAGGGCATGAAAGCCATTGCTGAACAAGTTAGCGAGGCAATTAATCCGTCGAAGACGAATTAAATTTAAAGGGGGATAGTCAATACGCTATTATTATTAACTGACGTTTCGCAAGTAATAGTTTATAGCATTGATTATGTATCATGCATGTTATCAACACTTTACCCCTACAGAGGATTAGAGTTAATCATGTAGCTTGCTAAACATTGGTTATTAAACAAAAAAAAGACGGAATATCAGATTGAATCCAATCCGGTATTCCGTCCTTTTTTATGCTATACCCTCAGGTCTTACTCAACCTCCGGTACAATGAGCTTATAGCCCTTGCCGTGGATGTTGATGATCTCAATCTGGTCGTCAGCCTTAAGGTGCTTACGAAGTTTGGTGATATAAACATCCATAGAGCGGGCGTTGAAGTAGTTATCGTCAATCCATATAGTCTTCAGTGCATAGTCGCGCTGTAAGATCTCGTTGGCATGACTGCAAAGCAAGCCGAGGAGCTCATTCTCCTTTGTGGTGAGCTTAGTGGTCTTGTTAGGGTCACCGTCGAGGGTAAGGAGCTGCTTCTGTGTATCGAAAGTGAAACGTCCGATATGATAGAGAGTGCTCTCCTTGTTCTTCTTGCCACGTACACGGCGAAGGATAGCTTCAACACGGAGTACGAGCTCTTCCATAGAGAAAGGCTTTGTGATATAGTCATCAGCACCAATCTTGAAACCTTCAAGAATATCTTCCTTCAGAGTCTTTGCGGTAAGGAAGATGATTGGAATTTCAGAGTTGGCCTGGCGGATCTCCTGAGCAAGGGTGAATCCATCCTTCTTAGGCATCATTACGTCGAGGACGCAAATGTCGAACTTGCTCTTGAGGAAAGCCTTATAGCCAGCCTCACCATCCGGGCAAAGCTCTGCCTGATAGCCCTTTGCCTGTAAATACTCGCGAAGAAGCATTCCGAGGTTCTCGTCGTCTTCACACAACAGAATTTTAATCGATTCGTCCATAGTCGTATTGTTTATTTGTTGATAATATTCGTATATTGTTTATAAATGTTCTTACTCTTTTTCTGTTTTTATTCCTCTTCTTCATCCGGGGTGAACGGAAGCTTTATAGTGAATGTTGTACCCTTGCCGTAAGTGCTGTCAACCTTGATCTCACCTCCGTGCAGGTCGACCATCTTCTTAACGTAAGCCAGACCTAAGCCGAAGCCTTTGACATCATGGCGATTGCCGGTATGAACACGGTAGAACTTCTCAAAGATCTTCTTCTGGTCGTCCTTCTTTATTCCCATTCCGGTATCACGCACACTGAGGCAAACATTGCCGCCCTCGTCCCATGTCGAGAGATAGATGTTGAGCGGTTCGTCCGGCTTGGCATACTTGACGGCATTATCCATGAGGTTGAAGATAACGTTCTGGAAGTGCATCTCGTCAACATATATCGTCGAGTCGACAGCTCCAATTTCAGTATACACCTTTCCACCGGTATGCTCGACACGAAGGGTGAAACTATTGGCGATAGTCTCAACCATCTCGTTAAGGTCGACATGCTTCTTCTTCAGTACCGCCGTCTTCTTCTCATACATACTCATCTGGAGAACCTTCTCTACAAGGAATCTCAGTCGCTTGCTCTCATCGAGAACAATTCCGCTGAGGTGGTCGATCATCGAAGGTGTCTTCTGAATGCTCTTGTCGTTCATCATCTGTGCGGCAAGCGAGATGCTGGCGATAGGAGTTTTCAGTTCGTGAGTCATATTGTTGATGAAGTCATTCTTTATCTCCGAGTACTTCTTCTGCCTGAACACAACCACGATGGTGAAGATAAATGTCACAAGCAATACCAGAGTGAAGATGACCGACGGAATCATAAACCGTACACTCGAGTAGATGTAACTGTTCATGTCAGGGAAGTAAACCTTAATGATGCCCATCTTCGATTGCGGGTCATTGCGGAAAAGCACCTGTGAGTAAGACTTCTCGTTGACATCCTCTTCGTTGGCATCGGCAGGCCAGTCGGAACAACGGTAAATCTCTCGTCCGTCCTGGGTGGTCACCATGAAGTGGTAATTGATGTTCTGTCCGACGTTGATGCCATTGTTAAGCAACTCTGCCCGCAAGTCCTGGTCAAGGAGCTTGAAGTTGATTCTCTCCTTTAATGGTTTGTTCGAAGCCGAATAAAGGATATTGTAGACGACCTCGTTAACCATTCCCTTCTGATAGACGAAGCGGTTTCGGACCATTTGCTGGATGCTCTTCTTTGCCGAAGAAATGGTAGAACTGTCATTACGGAGAATCATCGCCTTAGGAATCTGTGAAGGCTTCACTTGCGCCGTCTTCTGCTCGAACGAGGTGTTAACGTTCGTTGTGCTGTCCTTGCCAGTCGAGTCATTGCCGACATAGCTTTCTAGATAGCGAAGGGTCTCGTTGAGCTCGAGGTTGCGCGACGCTTGGTAAAGAGCACGATTCACCGACTCATCGAACTGCTCCTTCTTCATCTCTGCCATCTCCTCTATATAGTTGAGCTGTAAGAAGAGAAGAGCGAGGAAGGATAGCCCCATGATGATTGCCACTGTCCAAATCGTTTTCTTTTTCATTGTCGTAAATCTTATGCTGCAAAATTACTTCTAATCTTAATTATTTAACAAGTAAAAGTTAATTGTTTTGTTCATATTTGTTGTTTTTAACAACTTAATGTTATTTTAATTGAATATTATTAATCTTCTTTGAAAGATTTAAAGTTGTTGCCATCGGTTTTTGTCATTTGCAAGAAAGTTAGTACCTTTGCACCTTATAAAATAAAGGAAATGATTTCAATAGACCACTTATCTGTCGAATTTAGTGCTAAACCATTATTTTCCGATGTCTCGTTCGTTATCAACGACCGTGACCGCATCGCACTGGTAGGAAAGAATGGCGCAGGCAAATCGACAATGCTAAAAATTCTTTGTGGGTTGCAAAAGCCGACATCGGGCGAGGTGTCAGTACCGGCGACCACGACAATAGGCTATTTGCCGCAGGTTATGAAAATTGCCGACGACACCACTGTCCGTGAAGAAGCACGCAAGGCTTTTGCCGACACGACGGCTCTGCAACAGCGACTCAAGGACATGGAGAACGAAATGGCTGAGCGCACCGACTATGAAAGCGATGATTATAACGCTCTTGTAGAACGCTTCACCGAGGAGCATGAGCGTTTTATCATGATGGGCGGAAGCAATTATGAAGCCGAAATGGAGCGTACTCTCATAGGACTTGGCTTCGAACGCACCGACTTCGACCGACCGACGAAAGAGTTCTCGGGGGGGTGGCGAATGAGAATCGAGCTTGCAAAGATCCTTCTCAAAAAGCCGGATGTGCTGTTGCTCGACGAGCCTACCAACCATCTGGACATTGAGTCCATCCAGTGGCTTGAGCAGTATTTGCAGAACTTTGCCAAGGCTGTGGTCCTCGTAAGCCATGACCGTGCGTTCATAAACAATGTTACCAACCGTACTTTGGAAATAACATGCGGACATGTCGAAGATTATAAGGTTAAATATGACCAATATGTCGTTCTGAGGAAGGAACGCCGTGAACAACAGATGCGTGCCTATGAAAACCAGCAAAAGGAAATTGCCGACGCAAAGGCTTTCATAGAGCGTTTCCGCTATCAGGCAACAAAGGCGGTTCAGGTTCAGCAGAAGATAAGGCAATTGGAAAAGATTGTCCCTATAGAAGTTGACGAGGTTGACAACAAGGTCATGCATCTTAAGTTTCCACCATGCCTTCGTTCTGGCGACTACCCTGTTATCTGTGAGAATGTCCGTAAGGACTATGGTTCACATACAGTCTTCTCCGATGTTACTTTCACCATCAAACGCGGTGAGAAAGTTGCGTTCGTCGGAAAGAACGGTGAGGGAAAATCTACACTTGTCAAGTGTATAATGGGTGAGATTCCATTTACCGGAAAGTTGAAGATTGGCCATAATGTCCAGATAGGATACTTCGCTCAGAACCAGGCTCAGCTTCTGGATGAGAGCTTGTCCATCTATGATACAATCGACCGTGTGGCAACCGGTGAGATGAGACTTAAGATTAACGACCTGCTCGGAGCTTTTATGTTCGGTGGTGAAACTTCCGAGAAGAAGGTGAAAGTGCTCTCGGGTGGTGAGAGGAGCCGACTGGCTATGATTCGTTTGCTCCTCGAACCGGTGAACCTGCTTATCCTCGATGAGCCTACCAACCATCTGGACATGCCTTCAAAGGATGTCCTTAAGGAAGCTATCAAGGCTTTCGACGGTACTGCAATCATCGTAAGCCACGACCGTGACTTCCTCGACGGGCTTGTATCAAAGGTCTATGAATTCGGTGGTGGTCATGTGCGTGAGCACCTTGGTGGCATTTACGATTATCTTCGTGCGCACAACGCTGAGACCATTCAAGAGGCAATCCAAGACACGAAGCCACAAGATAAAGCGACTGTGAACTCTAGTCCGGCAAGCCAACCTGCCAAGGCTCCGGTATCAGGTGCTGCTTCGTATGAAGCCCACAAGGCTCAGCAGAAGAAGATCCGCAAGGTTCAGCGTGCCGTTGAGGAGTCTGAAAAGAAAATAGCGAAAATGGAAGCCCGGGTTAAGGAGCTCGACTCGATGTTCATGAAATCCGAAAATGCATCCAATATGGAACTCGTAACGGAATACACTGACCTGAAGAGAGCCTTGGATGAGGAAAATGACAGATGGCTTCTGTTATCAGAGGAATTAGAAAAAGAAAAAAGAAACAAGTAACTAATAAACACATTTTTCAACAATGAACATGAAAAGATTTATTCCCGTAGTAATGATGGCAGCTGTACCTGTTATAGGCATGGCCCAGAACAAATCGGGACTTTTCGACAAGTATTTCGACAAGAATGTTCGTCCACAGGACGACTTCTATGAGTTTGCTACCGGTGGATGGCAGAAGCTTAACCCGCTTCCTGCCGCATATAGCCGTTTCGGTAGCTTCGACCAACTTCAAGAGGATAACAACAAGCGCATCAACAGTATCCTTGACGAGCTCAAGAAAAAGAAGTATGCTAAGGGAACCCTTGAGCAGAAACTTTCGGATTTCTATAAGCTCGCTCTTGATGTTGACAGTCGTAACAAGGCAGGCATTGCCCCTGTAAAGCCTTTGCTCGACCGCATTGAAGCAGCAAAGACTGTCGATGAGCTTCGCAAGATTCAGCTGGAGACAGCTCCTAACGGTTATGGCGTTCCATTCGGATTCGGTTTCGGTGCCGACGAGAAGAATGTGACAATGAACATCATCAATCTCGGACAGGGCGGTCTGACTCTCGGTCAGCGTGACTATTACGTCAACAGTGATTCTGCAACTGTTGCCATTCGCAATGCTTTCAAGAAGCACATCGTACGTATGTTCAAGCTCTATGGCTTCAACGATGCACAGGCTGAAGCTAAGGCTAACGACATCTTCCGTTCTGAGACAGCACTTGCACTTATCTCGAAGTCAAACACTGAGCTTCGTGACCCGCAGGCAAACTACAACAAGATGACTCTGAAGGAGTTTGAGGCAAAGTATCCAAACATCAACTTCGAGGCTCTTGCCAATGCTGAGGGTATCAAGTCGCAGTATATTCAGGACATGGTGGTCGGTCAGCCAAAGTTCTTCGAGGGTCTTAACGCCATCGAAGGCTTGCAGACAGCTGATGAGCTGAAGGCCGCTATGGAATGGGATGTTATCATGTCGTCAGCTTCATATCTTACTGATGAGATTCGTGAGGCAAACTTCGACTTCTTTGGCAAGACCATTTCAGGTCGTAAAGAGGATTACTCACTTTGGAAGCGTGCCACAAACCAAGTTCAGGGACAGATGGGAGAAGCTCTCGGAAAGATGTATTGCCAGCGTTACTTCCCGGAGTCTTCAAAGAAGATCATGGAGCAGCTCATCAAGAATCTTCAGATTTCACTCGGTCAGCGCATAGACGCTCAGGACTGGATGAGTGCCGAGACAAAGGCTAATGCCCACAAGAAGCTTGACAAGTTCTATGTTAAGGTTGGTTATCCAAACAAATGGAAGGATTATTCAGCTCTGACCATCGACCCATCGAAGTCTTTCTATGAGAATGTACAGGCTTGCCGCAAGTTTGCCAACGATTATGAGATTGAGCACAAGGCAGGAAAGCCGGTTGACAAGGACGAGTGGTTTATGACTCCTCAGACTGTCAATGCTTACTATAATCCTACAACCAATGAGATCTGCTTCCCTGCAGGTATTCTTCAGTATCCGTTCTTCGACCCGAAAGCCGACGAGGCATTCAACTATGGTGCCATCGGTGTCGTTATCGGTCATGAGATGACTCACGGATTCGATGACCAGGGTCGTCAGTATGATGCCGATGGAAACTTGAAGGACTGGTGGACTCCTGAGGATGCAAAGGGATTCGAGAAGCGTGCAAAGCTCTACGCTAACTTCTTCGACAGCATTGAAGTTCTTCCAGGACTCCACGCCAATGGTGAGTTCACCCTCGGTGAGAACCTTGCCGACCACGGAGGTCTTCAGGTCTCGTTCAACGCTTACAAGAATGCAACAGCAAACAAGAAGCTCAAGGATTGGGACGGCTTTACTCCTGACCAGCGTTTCTTCCTTGCTTACGCAGGTGTTTGGGCTTCAAATATCACAGACCAGGAGATCCGCAGTCGTGTAAAGCGTGACCCGCATGCTCTCGGTCGTTGGCGTGTAAACGGCGCTCTGCCACACATCAACGCTTGGTATGAGGCTTTCAACGTTAAGCCAACCGACAAGATGTTCATTCCTGAGAATGAGCGTTTGCAGCTTTGGTAAGCCGACGAACATTTTTATACTAGTATAAAAAAAACATCCTTCTTCCCCATTTGATAGGGAGAAGGATGTATTAGAAAGGAGACAAATATGCCATTAAGACTTCCACACCAGCTTCCAGCTATAAGTATTCTTAAGCGCGAGAATATATTCGTCATGGACGAAAACCGCGCCCACAAACAGGACATCCGTCCTTTGCGTATTGTCATCCTGAACCTCATGCCACTGAAGATTACAACAGAGACCGACCTGATAAGGCTCTTGTCGAATACTCCACTGCAAATCGACATACGGTTCATGAAACTCAAAAGCCACACGCCAAAGAACACTCCTATTGAGCACATGATGATGTTTTACAAGGATTTCGACGAATTGGCTAAGGAAAATTACGACGGAATGATTGTTACCGGTGCTCCTGTCGAGACAATGGAGTTTGAAGATGTCGAGTATTGGAACGAGATAGTAAAGATATTCGACTGGGCTCGCAATCATGTTCAGTCTACATTATATATATGTTGGGCTGCTCAGGCAGGACTTTACCACTTATATGGCATTCCGAAATACCATCTCGACCGAAAGATGTTCGGTATATTTCCCACCCGACCGCTTCGTCCGAAACTTCCTATCTTCCGTGGATTCGATAATGAGTTCTACATGCCTCAAAGTCGGCATACCGAAGTTAGAAGAAGTGATATTGAAAAGGTTAAGGACTTGACCATCATTGCGGAATCGCCGGAAAGCGGTGTCTCAATGGTTATGGCTCGTGGTGGGCGTGAGTTCTTCATAACCGGTCATCTGGAATATGCGCCTGAAACTCTCGACAAAGAGTATAGGCGTGATGTCGGTAAACGCAGTGATGTCGGTCTTCCACTACATTACTATGTCGAAGATGATCCGAAGAAAGGTGTTCATGTATTCTGGCGTGCTCATGCTAATCTGCTCTTCCAGAACTGGATAAACTATTATGTTTATCAGAAGACACCTTACGACATTAATAAAATCAAATAAATACTGAAAAGGAACAAGAGTCATTCGCTATCATGATGCAAACTCTAGAACTTCTGGCTCCGGCTAAGAATCTTGAATGTGGCATCGCTGCAATAAACAGCGGTGCCGATGCTGTATATATAGGTGCTTCACATTTTGGAGCCAGGGCTGCAGCAGGTAATTCTCTTGACGACATCAAAAGCCTGTGTGATTATGCTCATAAGTTCGGCGTTAAGGTTCACGTTACGGTAAATACAATTATTTACGACGATGAACTTGAAAGAACGATGGCTCTTGTTCGACAGCTTGCGGATATAGGCGTTGATGCTCTTCTTGTTCAAGACATGGGACTTCTCAGCCTTATCCGTTCTGAGAATATTCCGATAAGCCTTCATGCAAGTACTCAATGTGATACGAGAACCGTAGAAAAAGTCAAATGGCTAAAAGGCTTAGGCTTTGACAGAGTCGTGTTGGCTCGTGAGCTTTCAGCCAAAGAAATATCCGAAATACACAAAGAGATACCTGACGTTGAGTTGGAAGTCTTTGTTCATGGTGCGCTTTGTGTGAGCTATTCCGGCGTTTGCTATGCCTCGCAACATTGTTTTCAACGCTCAGCCAACCGTGGAGAATGTGCCCAATTCTGTCGGTTGAAATTTGACTTAAAAGATTCTGAAGGCAGGATTATCGAACATCAAAGGCATTTACTGTCGTTGAAGGATATGTGCCAGATAGATAATCTTGAAGCTCTTTGCGAGTCTGGAGCATCTGCTTTCAAAATAGAAGGTCGGTTAAAAGATGTAGGATATGTGAAGAATGTCGTCTCGGCATACAGTCAACGACTTAACAAGATTGTTGCTGAACATCCTGATAAATATCGTCGTGAATCGTTCGGTAAGGTGCATTATAACTTCACTCCGAATCTCAAGAAGACTTTCAACCGTGGATATACCACATATTTTCTGAATGAACGCCAGCCCGATATATTCTCTCCGGACACGCCCAAGGCTCTGGGAGAATTCGTTGGTCGGGTAAAAGAAATAAGAAAAGATTCGTTTAATGTGGCGGGAACAGCAACATTTGCAAATGGCGATGGGCTATGCTTCATCAATGAAGAGCATGAATTGGAAGGATTCAGAGTGAACCGGGCTGTTGGTAATCGCCTTTACCCGTTCAAAATGCCTTCTGGCCTGCGTCATGGCATGGGACTCTACCGTAATAATGACCAGGAATTCGAACGGATTCTGAATGGTGAAACATCTGAAAGAAAATTGCCGATCAATATGGCATTTGGATTGACAAACGATGGTTTCAGCCTTAAGGTATCATCTGAAGAGAACCATGTTTCTATAGAAGAGAACATTGAATTTGCTCATCAAGTCGCACAAAAGCCGCAACACGATAACATATTAAAGCAACTTTCAAAACTAGGAAATACTATCTTCGAAGCAGAAGAGATAGTCATAAATAAAGGTGCCGACAAGTTCTTTATCCCAAGTAGCCTTCTTAGTGATTTGCGAAGGAAAGCGATTTCGGCTTTTGAATCAGCCATCCAGAACAAGCCTGCTTTTGTAAGGAATAACAATGAAGACATCCCAAAGACTCCGAACAGTTCGGTTAATAGCAATTTGATATGGCAACCTGAATATTCAAAATATGGTTACCTATATAACATTGCCAATAAAGCCGCAGTAAAGTTTTATGAGAAGGAAGGCAAGACGGATATACAACAGGCTTTCGAGATTAAGGAGCCACACGAACCTTTAATCATGCAATGCAGGCATTGCCTCCGCTATAGCCTTGGATATTGTGTGAAACGTGGTGGTCGGAAACCTGAATGGCATGAGCCATTATATCTTCAACTTGCCGACGGTCGAAGATTCCGCCTTGAATTCAAATGCGATGAATGCCAAATGAACATTTACGCTGAATAAAAAATCCATTATCATGTCATATATATCATAATGGAAACAAATTAAAAATGCATTGACGATGAAGAAATTGCCTATAGTCCTACTATTGATGATGACAGTCCTGATGATGACGGGCTGTTACAATCGTCATACCCCTAGCCGTTTCCAGTTAAAGGACTCGACACGTTTTGCAGACACTCTCACACAAGCCCAATTCGATTCGCTTTCCAGAGAGCAGCAGGACTCGGCAGACTTTGCCGTTAAACACCATTACAGTGTAGGCTTTAACTTCATTGTCCGTGCTGATTCATTAGAATTAATATCCCAACAACCCGAAGAGATTGTCAGTAACATGACGGTCGATTCCTTCTCTGTCCCGAAGGATGCTCCTATTGCTGTTACAGATATAAGGATCATGTCTTCAGACAGCATTGATTCTGTATGGGTCCAACTTGTTACCGAACAGTATAAGACAGGATGGACTCATGAATCACAATTGCTGTCTCGCGTTGATCCAGATGACCCTATATCGCAATTCATATCAACCTTCTCCAACCGCCACTTAATAATATTCATGATTGTTATTTCACTTATAGCGGTTGGTTATATTACGAGGAAATTACTAAGGCAGAATTCTCATATCGTTCACTTCAATGATATAAACTCTTTCTACCCTACTCTGCTTGCGCTCATCGTAGCATCAAGTGCAACTTTCTATGCCACGATACAGAACTTTGCACCAGAGACATGGAGGGATTTCTACTTCCATCCTACACTTAACCCATTCTCACAACCTTGGCCAATAGAGATATTCCTAATATCCGTTTGGGCAATGCTCATCGTTGGAATAGCAGCTGTTGATGACACACGACATCAGCTTAAGTTCGACGATGCATTCTGGTATCTCTGTGGACTTGGCGCAGTTTGTGCTGTCGATTATATTGTATTCTCTATTTCCACATTATATTATATAGGGTATGTCCTGCTTGTGCTATACATTTGGTTTGCCATAAGGACATATTTCAAGCATAACCGGGATACCTACATCTGTGGAAATTGTGGTGCAAAACTACACAGAAAAGGTCGTTGCCCTTATTGCGGAGCAATGAACGAGTAAGTCCTAACAACCTCAGAGCATACGTTGCATTATTATTGCATTGTGGTATTCTCCATTGCTGAACAACCAATCGGTAAGTACATCTTTACTCTGAAAGCCAAGCGAAGAAAATAATCCTATTGAACCAACATTGTCAGCATCGGCAACAACATAGACCTGATGTAAATGGAGGATATTCTTTGCATAATCGATTATCTTCCGAACAGCCGACGAAGCATACCCCTGCCGTCTGAAACTGCGTTTTATGACAACGCCAAGTTCAGCCCGCTGGTGTCGTGGCTCAAAGTCAATAATATCTATTATGCCAACAACTTCTGCCTTGTCATTCTCTATCATCATCCTGAGTTGACGGTCGGTATATATATCATTTACACAATCAGCTATATAGTTGTGAAGCGTATACCGGCTATATGGGACATTGGTACAACCAACATTCCATAGGCTTATATCATTCTCAATCTGATAAAGGATGTCCAAATCCTCTGGTTCAATGGCACGCAGTTTGACAAATGGTTCTATCTTCTCACTCATGATGGTAGACTTCATTAGCCGTTATAATAGTCCGTGACTTACGATTGTAGGTCCCGATAAAGACATTCGGCATCGGATGCTTTTTGAATATGTCGAATATTTGCTGATAACTAAAAGCATCAGTATCGTAAACTATTTGATAATCCTTCTTTGAATCAAATGAATCAATCTCTGAAAGATGCCCTTCCGGATGGGTTGAAGCATTGCAAACTATATATCTTCCAACGAGCCCTTTTTGTCTGGCAATACGCTTGCACTGCTCAAGGGAAGGCTCTTCTCCCAAGAAAAGGAACTCTGGGAACAAGCGTGAAGCAGAATGGAAGAAGCCGAGCGACTTCCTTGCCCCTTCGTACATCATGCCTATCAATGCCGTAAATGCCTTTCCGTAGATAGCCAACTTAATAGGAATGCTCAGGAAGAAAGACAGATGCCCGTAATGCTTCCGCAAGAAGATAAGCATTGCATCATAGAAAACATGAACATACTGGAATGAGCTTTTATGCGTACTTTCACCTTTATAGTGAAGTATGGAGTATGGCAAATACCAATTTTTGAATCCTGTTTTGAGAATTCTATAGCTTAAATCGATGTCTTCGCCATACATGAAAAAATCCTCATCGAGCAGTCCCGCCTTGTCAAGAGCTTTCCTTCTAAGCATACAGAAAGCCCCACTAACAATTTCTATCTCTTCCGGTTTGTCCCAAGGCAAGCCCCCCATATAGTAATGTCCGAGCTTTGGATTGTTCGGGAATCTTGCGCACAATCCCGTCATCTTATAGAAAGCAGTCAAAGGATCAGGTATGCCACGACGGCTTTCCATTGCCCTCTTACCGTCCGAGCACAACATCTCAACTCCACAAGCACCGGTTTCCGGATGAACATCCATAAAGTCAACACAATTCCCCAATGTATCCTCCGCCACAATCGTATCCGGATTCAACAGCAGGACATACTCCCCCTCACTTTCCCTTATGCCTATATTATTTGCACGGGCGAATCCAAGATTATGATTGCTCGATACAAAATTAACCTGCGGGAAGCGTTTCTCAAGGTATCCTACAGAACCATCACGCGAATGATTGTCAATCACGTAAACCTCAGCGTCAATATCCTTCGTGGCTCGCTGAACGCTGTTCAGGCACTGCTCCAGATAATACTTGACGTTATAGTTGACTATTATGATACTTAATTTCTTCAATACTTAAACAGAATCGAGATTATTAAATCAATAAGAGTGAGGGTTATCATCCGATGGATTAGGGTCATAATCATCTGCATCCGACTTTATTCCCGTCTCATTAAGACACCTGCTAAGTGTAGGATAAACCATAAAGAGGCAAAGAGCGCAGATAACCGAGAGATAGAAGAACCTGACATTCAATCCGAAAGCATAATAAAGGAACATGCAGACAACCATCGGAAGACACAGCATCATCATTCTTATGGTTCCCCAGAACAATAAGTTATGTGGCGCGGTACTCTCATCGTCAGTTAAAAGTCCATGTATATGCTTCGTCTTGAACATATAGAGTGACAATGGAATAAAAGCTAAAACAACTATAACCATAATCATTCCGACGAGCAATTGAACGTTGGCTTCGTCTGAAAGGAATCCAGGCAAGACCAGTTCAGACTCAAACAAGATAATTATAAGTACCGTCAGAAATACCGATACCCATAATTCTGTCATCAAAATATCTCTTGTCCTACGCATTGAATTCTTCATATCAAACAATCTTAGTTTACCCTTTCATCTGAGTACGGTTCAGTATAGCACGACCCAACGTTACCTCATCGGTATATTCCAGTTCGTCACCGACACTTATTCCACGGGCAATCACACTGACCGTAACCCCTGTATGAGCAAGTTTCCGAGAGATATAAAAGTTGGTTGTGTCACCTTCCATAGTACTCGCCAAGGCAAGTATTACCTCATGAATTCCACCTTTTTCCACTCGCTCAACTAGAGAATCTATCTCAATATCATTAGGTCCTATACCATCCATTGGAGAAATTATTCCTCCCAAGACATGATACAGACCATGATATTGCTGAGTATTCTCAATAGCCATTACGTCTTGAACATTCTCAACGACGCAAACCGTAGAGCCATCCCGTGACCGGTCGCAGCATATCGGGCAAACATCCGTATCGCTTATATTGTGGCATACCTTGCAATATTTCACATCATGACGGAAATGAGATATAGCATCAGTATACTCATCAATGTCTGCAACCGGTTGTCTGAGGACATGCAACGCTAGTCTTAAAGCCGTTTTCCGACCTATCCCGGGGAGTTTCGAGAACTCCCCTACGGCTTTTTCAAGCAATGCTGATGGATATTCCTGCATTACTTATCGTCAAAGAGATAAATACCCAGTCCTACCTTAAGACCTACGGTAGAGAACTTGCTCTTCTTGAACGACTGGTCATAGTATACAGCCGGCTCAATGGTTACCGAACGGTTGATAAAGAAAGCATAGCCCACTTCCGCACCCGGCATAAGGTCATTGTAGTCATGGCTGGCATGGACGAATTTACAGTTCACTCCAAGATAGAGTCCATTCTGTGTAATATAATAACGTCCACCGACGCCAACCTTAAACTCATCTGGTACATCGTCATCACCATTATGCTGATAGCCTACTGTACCAAGCAGCATCAGGTTATCCCAAGGCAGCACACCAGCTTTTGCCTCGAGTCCAAGGCTCAGTTTGTCTTGTCCATTGTAGTGAAGGTCAAGACCGGTCATCGACGCTCCGAGATACGCTTTGCCTGCCTGGAACTGGGCATTGGCGCTAACGGTTATTACTAATGCAAACAAGAGCAATGCAATCTTTTTCATGTTCTTAATTCTTTAGTTTTATTCTTTTGGTAAATTATTCAGTTTTTGCCTGACGGTTATACTTCTTGAGCCAAGCCACGAACCATACTATTGCTATCACGAGGCAAAGAATACCGATACCATAACCGACTGATCTTGGAATCCATGAACCGAATGCCTGCTCGCTGACAAACAGGAACGTAGAGCAAACGGTGGTCATGAACAGAGCCGGGATAAGGGTTATCCAGAATGGCTTGTGCTTCTGAACGAGATATATAGTTATAGTCCACAACGTGAATACAGCCAACGACTGGTTGCTCCATCCGAACCAGTTCCATATTGTATTGAATCCATTAGGGTCCTCAATCTGCCAGACAAGCAATGCAATTGCTGCCAAGAACATCGGGATAGCGATATAGAAGCGCTTGCGGACACTCTTCTGGTTAAGGTTCAGAGCTGCGGCAATGATAAGGCGGGCACTGCGGAATGCCGTATCTCCACTGGTGATAGGGGCAGCAACAACGCCGAACACTGCAAGGATTCCACCGAAGATTCCGAGCCATCCTACACATACATACTCTACAACTTTAGGAGCTGTGAAGAACTGGATGAGGCTCTTGCCGTTGGCGTCATGAACCTGAGCCATGAACGTGTTAACAGTATTTGCGTCAACTGAATTGGCGACTTGCTGCCAGCCATTATAATAGAAGAAGTACATTGATACCGTAGCCCAAATCAACGCAACGATACCTTCAGTAATCATACTGCCATAGAATACCTGACGACCTACCTTCTCACTCTTCAGGCAACGTGCCATCAGAGGACTCTGAGTACCATGGAATCCACTGATTGCACCGCAGGCAATAGTAAGGAACAGGCACGGGAACAACGGATTGCGCTTGAAGTAACTGACCACTCCGAGCAATCCGTCAGGATCGTTTGCCTGAGTATAGCTTGTCATATCAGTCCATACTTCCGGCAGATTAGGCTGCTTGAAATACAGGCAAACCATCAATGCAACTGCCATGAACAACAGAGCGAAGGCAAAGACAGGGTAAATCTTACCGATAATCTTATCGATAGGAAGCATTGTCGCGAGGACGTAATAAGCAAAGATAATTATAACCCATGCAGTAGTAGACAGGCAAATATCACCGAGAATAAGTGCCGGCGAAAGCACGAACACTACGCCCACCATCATCAGCAATACGACAGAGAACACAAGCATGACCTTGCGAGTCTTGTCACCGAGGTATATTCCTACAAGCTCAGGCAAGTTGGCACCACCATGACGGACAGAAAGCATACCGGAGAAATAGTCGTGGACAGCTCCGGCGAATATACAACCGAAGATTATCCACAGGTAAGCCGAAGGCCCATACCATGCTCCCATGATTGCACCGAATATAGGTCCGGTACCTGCAATGTTGAGGAACTGAATCATAAAGACCTTCCACGTCGGCATAACGATATAGTCGACACCATCTGCCATAGCAACAGCCGGTGTCGGACGGTCGTCCGGTTGGAAAACATGCTCTACAAACTTGCCATAGAGGAAGTAACCCGCAATGAGGGCAAGAAGGGCAATTGTGAACGAAATCATATCTGTGTAGCTTGTTTTTAATTACTCTAAAAATTTGTACAAAGGTAGAAAATATATTTGAAACAACCAAGAAGTTTCGTTACCTTTGCAGAAAATTTAGCAGCACTAGAGCTACAATAAAATATTTTTCATAGCTCTTACATATTGAACATTCAAGTCAAGAATATGATAATCAAGGATATATTAAAACAAGCCCTAGCCCTCACCATCATGTCGCTTGCCATAAATTGCAATGCTTTCGGTCAAGTAGCCAAATCGCCGAAGCATGAAGTACGTGCGGTATGGCTCACGACTCTGAAGAATCTGGACTGGCCAAAGACGTTCGCAAGAGACCAAAGGTCAATCGAAAAACAGAAGAAAGAACTCTGTGACATTCTCGACGAATACCAAAAGGCAAATATAAACACTGTCCTCTTTCAGGTCGTTGACCGTGCGTCAACCATTTATCCTTCGGCAATAGAGCCTTGGGATGCCTGCATGACAGGTCGGTTCGGCGGAAATCCAGGTTACGACCCTCTTGCCTTTGCAGTCAACGAATGCCATAAGCGTGGGATGGAAATACAGGCATGGATAGCCACTCTTCCTGTCGGACCATACAACGGGCTAGCCGCCAAACGGCTTCGAAAGCAGGGCTATAAGATGTTCAAGTTTGAAGCCGATGCTTTCCTCGACCCTTCCAGTCCATCAACCGGCGACCTTGTAGCCTCACTAGCCCGAGAGATAACCACCCATTATGACGTTGACGGCATACACCTCGACTACATCCGATACCCAGAAATGCTGCCAGCGCCGAAGAATGAGTACATTGCCCAGTGGCGAAGAAGCAAGATAACAGATATTGTCAGAAAAGTTCACGACGCTGTCAAGGCTGAAAAGCCTTACGTAAAGATTAGCTGCTCGCCTATCGGCAAATATTCCGACCTGTCCCGTTACTCATCGAACAACTGGAATGCACGCGACCGGGTATCGCAAGACGCACAGCTGTGGCTGCGTCTCGGACTGATGGACCAGCTCTACCCGATGATGTATTTCCGTGGAAACAACTTCTATCCATTTGCCGCCGACTGGGCTGAAAACAGCTATGGAAAGTCTATTGCGGCAGGACTCGGCACTTATTTCCTCGACCCTCGTGAAGGCGGTAAATACGGATGGACTCTCAGCGACATAACAAGAGAGATGATGGTAGCCCGTTGGCTCGGCTTGGGTACTGCCCACTTCCGTTCAAGGTTCCTCACTTCCAACTACCAGGGCATCTATGACTTCTCTGCAAATGCTTACGGTCAAAGTCCTGCCTTGATACCGCCAATGACATGGATTAGCAGCAATAAGCCTGCAAGTCCGGACAAAATACAGGTCAAGGACGGAATACTGACCATCATTGGCTCACCATCGAATGATAGAAACAAGGTATTCTATAATGTTTATGCTTCTGATTCGTGGCCTGTGGATGTGACTGACGCAAGCAACCTGATACTCCAGCGTTATTCTTCCGACATTGTTTACCTGTCTAAGAACGCAAAATGGCAACCACAATATTTCGCCGTAACGACTATGGACAGGTATGGCAACGAAAGTGACCCGGTGCAAAGCTGGCGACCTCCGAAGCCTGCCAAGGGGCAACTGGAATGCAATGGGAGCATCGTCAAAGTTCCGTTCTCATTGATAAAAGGGTTCTATAACAGCAAAGGACACTTCGTGGCAACCGACGCCGAAGGGCAAACAATCAGAAAATTGAGGCATGCAAAAGGCTCCGATGACGAGCTCTCTGTCAATGTAGAAGGACTTCAAAACGGCTTCTACATACTGAACTATATTTCGAAATACAACAAGAAGAAGACGAGCAAGGTTCGTTTTGGATTCTTCTTGATAAAGAGAAGATTTGCTAGGAGTGCCTAATTAGGTTGCTTCCAATGGCTAATTAGATTGCTTCCGATGCTTAATTAGCTTGGTTCTAACGGCTAGAAACAAACTAATTAGCGGCTTTTTACAATGCAAGTAAGACTCAAAAAAATCCGAAAAAGGCTCATTTGGAATTCAAATGAGCCTTTATTGTTGTTTATCCTTTCAACTTAAATGATGTTTCTATCGAAGTAACCTCTTCACAGAAAGCCTTGTCAATCTTCAACCGCTGTTCCACTTGCGTGCAACTGTGAATAACAGTGCTGTGGTCACGACCTCCGACCAGCTTTCCGATACGGCTTGCAGGCATCTTAGTATACTTTTGAGCGAGATACATGCTCACCTGACGGGCAATGACAAAGTCGCGCTTACGGCTCCGACTATTGATATTCTGGGTTGTAACATTGAAGTGCTTGCCAACCTTTTCGAGTATATCGTCGATGGTAAGTGGCTCATCATCAATCTTAACGGCACGCTTGATGACACGCTCGGCAAGGCGCATATCGATGTCACTGTTATATACTACACTATAAGCGAGCAATGAATTGACAACGCCCTCAAGGTCACGGACACTTCCGTTAGCCGTCTCAGCGATGAACTGGATTACATTCTCAGGAATAGAAAGACCGTCACGCTTAATCTTACTGTGCAGAATGTCAACGCAGAGTTGGACATTAGGCTTCTCCAACGGAGCAATAAGTCCACAGGAGAAACGGGTAAGAAGGCGTTCGTTCATTCCCTGAAGGTCAACCGGCGGACGGTCGGAAACAAGGATAATGCGCTTTCCGTTCTTGAAAAGATGATTGAAGATGTGGAAGAATGTGTCCTGAGTCTTGGTGGCAGTCATCCACTCTTGTATATCATCGACTATCAGAACATCAATAGTCTGATAGAAGTTTATAAAGTCATTGGTCGTGTTCTGCAATACACTGTTGGTGTACTGAACCTGGAACAGACGAGCCGAGATGTAGAGGACACGCTTCTGAGGATAACGCTTCTTTACTGCAACACCGATGGCATTGACCAGATGAGTCTTGCCACAACCCGACGGACCATAGATGAACATTGGGTTGAACTGAGTAGTGTTAGGATGGTCGGCAATATAAAGTCCTATACTTCTAGGGAGCTTGTTGCTCTCGCCTTCAATGAAGTTATTGAATGTCTGATGGATGTTGAGCTGCGGGTCAAGGTCATTGTCGGCAACATCGAGGACTGTCGGACTCTGGTTGCCACGTGTTGTTGGCCGTTTGCTCTTTGCCTCATTGCGTATATCGTCGGCGGGATCAGCCTCTACAACCTGAGAGAGATTGTTTGTCTTATCGGTAACAATACGGTAAGAGAGCTGCACGCCTTCGCCGAATATGCGCTTAAGAACCTTACTGAGCAGGTCTATAAAGTTCTCCTCCAGATACTCATATACGAATGGTGAGGGTACCTGAACCAGCACAGTCTTGTTCTTTTCATTAAAAGACTCGAAGACTATGGACTTGAACCATGTGTTGAACTGCTGTCCGGTAACATTCTCCTTGATGAGAAGAAGAGCCTGTTGCCAGAGCTCAGTCGGTTTTACTTTCATTGACAGTCGAAGTATTTCGAAGTTTAACTAAATATTTTTAACAATTTGTTTCAGTAGGACCGTAACCTCCCTGAAAAGCATTTGCAAAGATAGCAAACTTTTTTCACATATTTAAATCCTCATTTTTGAAGTGAAAACGCATTCTTTCGGCTAAATGCCACATCAATAGGCAATTAGCCACTAGAGGATAAAAAGCCGCCTAAAATTAAATTTGCAGAATTCCAATATTTTGTTACTCAACAAGTTATCACGCTTTTCGATTAAACATGTCAATAATAGTGAAACATTTAACACCGACTTGTAAAGTATCTGATAAACACTATACTTACACTATAGTCTTAAAGCGTGAAACTTGAATCGAAGAATTTAGACTTATTTTAAATAACTACTTACTTGTCTTTCCTGCCAAAAAGCGAGAAGTGGACGTATCTCTTTGGATGTGCCTTGAGGTTTGTGACCAGCGAGTCGGCATCGCTAAGAGTCTGAGTAAGGTTATTATATAATGTAGGATCATTCATCAGAAGTCCGAGTGAGCCCTTATTATTGTTCAACTTATTTGTGAGAGACTCCATATTTGTGAGGGTCTTGTCGACCTTTGCCATAGTCCCGCTGACATCCAAGTCGCTGACCTTGCCATTGATATTGGTGAGCAAGTTGTTGGCATTGCCAATCATTCCGTTGGCGTGGGTCATGGTTCCGCGGGTATCGGTAAGCAGTCCGTTGGCATTATTCATCAGACCCGGGACCTGCTTATTGAGCTGGGCAAGCAACGTATTGAGCTCACGGGTTGATGTAGTAAGGTCTGAAGAGATTTTATTTGCGTTATGCAAAGTCGAAGCAATAGACGGATCAGCCAACAGAGTGTTGACACTGGTCAGTATAGAGTCTACCTTCGGGATAAGAGCCTTAATTGTAGGCATGGCATCCTTGATAGCGCCCATTGCTCCCCCACTCAACTCACCATTGATGGTTCCACCCGGCTCAACATATCCCTGGCGGCCGTCACCGAGATGGAGGTCTACCTTGACGTTGCCCATAAGGTCGGAGCTGATGACTGCCATTGTTCCCTTTGGCACACGCATATTCTCGTCAATGTCGGCATTAACGGTAATCTGACCGGGATTGTCGTAGTCATAGTCTATCGACTTGATGATTCCGACCTTGTATCCATTGGCATAGATAGGGTTGGAAACGGAAAGACCGCTGACATCATTGAACTTAATCTTGTAAATATTCTCTGCCGAGAACAAATCCAATCCCTTTAGGAACTGCAATCCAAAGAATAGGACAACGATGCCTACTATGGCTACAAGAGCTATCTTGACTTCGGGTGTAAAGACTTTCTTCATTATTTTCTGTTGTGACTATGTTTGCGATTATATTTCTTATACTCGTTTATTGCATCATAAAGATTCATTGGTTTTCCATCTTTAAAAGCAACAATATAGGCTTGCGGGAAATCATTTCTGAGATTGTTCTTTAGTTCAACAATAGCGTTATAGTCGTTTGTTGAGCCAATGGTATATTTTATCAGGGTATGACTACCTTCAGAACTGGTCTCAAAATCCTTGTGACCTTTCAGCAAAGGGTCGTTTGGTTGCAGCTTTCTGCTTACTGCAAAGACCTGAACCTTGAATACAGGCTGCCCCTGAACAAGCTTGTCTTTTGCAGTATTTACAGTCTTCTTCTCTTCTGTCGTCTGTTGTTTCTTTGGCACAACAGGTTGTGTCTTTGCGACAACAGGCTGAGGTTTCTTGGTTTCAACAGGCTTTGGCTTACTCGTTTCAACAGGCTTAGCCTTTGTCTGAGCCTTGGTCTGCGCAACCTCTTTAGTCGGTTGAATAGCTTTCTTTGGCTTCTCTACCTTCTTAATAGGCTCCACCTTGCTGACCGGCTCATTCTTCTTTGCCGCCATAACCTTTGCCGCAGGCTTGTCCGGGGCAATCGTTCCAGCCTTTCTAGCCGGAGTCAACGATGTCTGCTCGGAGCTGTCCTTATCGTTATTATTGACCGGCTTGGTACTGACAGTCGGTGCCGAGGCTGAATCAGCAATGGCGTTAGACGGAGCGACAGCATTGGATTTACCTGCCGACTTATTAGAATACTTGTCCTTATATTTCAAGAAAGCCTTATAGATTCCTTGCGCCAGTTTGTCGAGTCCATCGTCAGTATTCAGGAAGTCCTCTTCATCGGGGGTCGTGATAAAGCCTAGCTCTATAAGACAGCTTGGCATTGATGTCTCCCGAAGTACAAGGAAACCAGCCTGATGGACGCCCATGTCATTTCTGTCGGCTATAGAGCATGCGCTCTTCTCTATCATCTTGGCAAGGTCAACGCTTCGGCGCATGTTGGCGCTCTGCATGAACTCGAACATTATGTAGCTCTCGCTGGACTTTGGATCAAAGCCCTGGTACGTCTGCTTGTAGTTGTCCTCTTCCTCAATGACAGAGTTCTCACGCATAGCGACATCAAGATTATCCTTTGCACGGTGCATTCCGAGAGTGTAAACCTCGAATCCACGGGCAATTCTTCCGTTTGGCAATGCGTTGGTATGTACTGAGATAAACAGGTCGGCATTATTCCGGTTGGCAATATTTGCACGTGTTTTCAGAGGAATGAAAACATCAGTCTTACGGGTATAGATAACATTGACATCCTTGCAATTCTGCTCGACGTACTGTCCGAAGAGCAATGCAACCTTGAGATTAATGTCCTTTTCGAGTGAGTATGCTCCCTTTGCACCGGTATCGTGTCCTCCATGTCCTGCGTCAATAACCAATGTGAAGCCGTTGGCTGCAAAGCCAAAAGCAACGCTTGTGAGAACGAGGAACAATGTTAGAACAATCTTTTTTAGCATACCTATTTATATAATTTCCTGCAAAGGTAGTGATTAAATGCGAAAAACCGAAGTTCTAAGCTCCGGTTTTTGTATTTATTAAGTGTATTTCCACTCCGGCACCGTCACCGTCAGCGCCCATTGGCGGGTTTGATTTGGTTATCCGAAGGTCAATGGAAGCAATCTCGGGATAAGTTTGCCAGAGTCTATCGGATATTTTCCCGGCAAGGCGTTCAAGTAAATTTACCGATTGGGAAACTTCTTGTTTTATTATTTCATAGACTTCGGCATAGTTGAGGGTATCGGCAACATCATCGCTGGACAAAGCCTGTGAGAATGGATAGCCGATACGGATGTCGACAACAATATCGTTGCCGACAATCTTTTCCTGGCCCAACACGCCTACCGGAGAATGGAAACGGAGTCCGCGAAGGAATATGAAGGTATTGTTACTCATACTTCTTCAGCGCACGCTCAACTCCATTCTTCCAAGTATTGATGCTCTCATCTTTCAGCTGAAGAGAACTTACAAGCTTGATGACATGGCTGATAGGCATGCGATAGCGCAGCACTCCGGAAATAAGCTTTGCGTAGTTCCAGTACTCCGGGTTGAATTTCTCGTTCAAGCCCTCGACGGTTGTCTTGTATCCGCGCTTGTTCTCAAACTGGAAATCATAGCGGTGAGTGCCGTCTTCGTTGGTCTGCTTGATGATTTTTCCCTTTGTAACGCTCTTCGGAAGCAGGATTCCCTCATCGTCATCCTGCAAGCCTGTGAATATCTCGTATGGATAACCATTGAGCAGTCCGACGAAAGCCACCCACTTGTCACGGTTGTTCTGGAAACGGACAACGTCGCACTCAAGCTCTTTCGGACGGTCTTCGACAATCTGCAAACTATTGTTTGCCGTGAATCCCATGTTCTCAAGCACTGCGAATATCTCATCAGAAGTCAGAGGAGCGCCTTTCTGCTCGCCATGCTTGGCAAGCGCATCGGCAACCAACCGCCTTACATCGACAGGGGTTCTTCCTTCGAAAGTGTTGCTGTTATTTTCTTGCATTTAAATGTTTTGATAGATGTTCTGATAAATTCTGATAAATAATGTGCTGCGAAATTACAAATAGTTTTTCATAAAAGAAAACTTTTTAGTAACTTTGTGGCATAAAATTTCTAAAAATGAAAACTCTTAACGAACGTAGAAGCATTAGAAAGTATTCTGATAGAGAAGTAAGCAACGAACTTCTCGACCGTCTGCTCAGTGAGGCGGAGCGCACTCCGACTATGGGCAACCTGCAACTTTACTCTGTCGTTGTAACACGCAGCAAGGAGATGAAGGAGAAACTCGCACCCGCTCATTTCAACCAGCCGATGATTGAAGGAGCGCCTGTTGTACTGACATTCTGTGCTGATTTCCGCCGCACCAGCCTATGGGCAGAGAACCGGAAGGCTGTTCCTGGATATGACAACTTCCTGAGTTTCATGAATGCCGCGACCGATGCTTTGCTCTATTGCCAGACGTTTACCAACCTTGCCGAAGAGGCAGGACTGGGCACTTGCTTCCTTGGAACAACCGTTTACATGCCGAAGCTGATTATCGACATACTGAAACTTCCGAAACTGGTGATGCCTATCGCTACGATAACGATTGGCTGGCCCGACGAGAATCCGGCTCAGAGCGACCGCCTGCCACTGGCAAGCATCGTACATTCGGAGATTTATCACGACTATACTCCTGCCGACATCGACAAATATTATAAGGAGAAAGAGGAACTTCCAGAGAACAAGCACTTCGTTGAGATCAACCACAAGGAGACGCTGGCTCAGATTTTCACCGACATCCGATATACGAAGAAAGACAACGAAGCGATGTCGAAAGGACTGATTGAAGCCCTAAAGCAGCAAGGCTTCCTAGACTGAATTTTGTAATTGGGTATCTTTTAGCTTGTAAAAGGGTATCTTTTAGAGTCTAATCGGGTATCTTTCAGAATGTAAAAGATACCCGATTAGAAACCCGTTTGATTATCAACGATTTACAAGGGCATTAAAAAAGGTGGAAAACCGATTGGCTCTCCACCTCTATAAGAGTCGCACTGACGATGTGATGAAAAGTCCGAGTTACAAAAATTGTAGGAGTTCCCCGTCGTTGTAATCCACCGGTCCGAAGACTTAGTCGCGGAAATGCGATTTATGTGGCCCGCCATTAACAAGGGAAATCATCCCGGTTTTTCTTAATTATTTGATGACTATCCCGATCGAATCAGCACGACTTGTATCGTCGTCCTTTCATCTGCAAAGGTACGCTATTCTTTTGTTTCCTCCAAATATTTTCCCAATTATTTGTAGTCCTTTTGCGTGAAGGTCTCGTCTACAAGCACTTTCTGAGGGTCGGAACCAGAGCGGTAAGTATAGCGGAACACGAAGCCTGCATCCTTGTACGCCTTGTTCCATGTATTCTTCTTCAAGTCCTTAAGCTGCGCTGCCCTTATCTGCTTCAGATTAGCCTTGATAACCTTTTCATTATCCACCTTATTTAATAATTTATAATAGCTGTGGATGGTATGGGTTGCAGGCTCATAAACGACACTGTCCATCTGTTGGTCGTTGATAACAGGAGTCGGGCAATTCTTCTTGGTATAGTCGCTTAGCTCTCGTGCAGCACGATCCTCCAGACTCTCTTGACACGCGCCGAAAAGCAAGATAATACCACTTAATATCAAAATTTTCTTCATCTCTTAAATTTTCTTGCAAAGTTAACTATTTTTTGAGTAAAAATACATAAGAAAGTACATCTAATCTCGATTATTTTTATTAAATTTGCAGAAAATTTTGGCTTTTGGCTGTTAGCGGCTATTAGCGAAACGGAAAGGAACTAAAACAAGGAAAAATATTGTTGATGGATCATATAAGGAATTTTTGTATAATCGCTCATATCGACCACGGCAAGAGTACTCTTGCTGACAGGCTTCTAGAATACACCAAGACCATTCAGATCACTGAAGGGCAGATGCTCGACGACATGGATCTGGAACGCGAACGGGGTATTACCATCAAGAGCCATGCCATTCAGATGGAATACAAGGTCGATGGCGAGACATACATTCTGAACCTTATCGATACTCCGGGACATGTCGACTTCTCTTACGAAGTGTCACGAAGCATTGCCGCATGTGAGGGTGCCTTGCTGGTAGTCGATGCAACACAAGGTGTTCAGGCTCAGACCATCAGCAACTTGTACATGGCTATCGACCATGATTTGGAAATCATTCCTGTCATCAACAAGATAGACATGCCTAACGCCATGCCTGACGAAGTCGAGGATGAGATTGTCGACCTGATAGGTTGCGACCGCTCGGATATTATCCGTGCAAGTGCAAAGACGGGCGAAGGCGTTCCGGCTATATTGGATGCCATTGTAAAGAGGATACCTGAACCGAAAGGTGATCCAAAGGCTCCGTTACAGGCATTGATATTCGACTCGATATTCAATTCATTCCGAGGAATAATCACTCTGTGCAAAGTTGTAAACGGAAACATTAAGAAAGGTGATAAGGTGATGTTCGTCCAGACCGGACAGGAGTATACTGCCGATGAGGTGGGTGTACTGAAGATGGACATGATTCCACGCCCTGAGCTAGGAACCGGCGAGGTAGGATATATTATAAGTGGTATAAAAGATGCTACCGAAGTAAAAGTCGGTGACACCATTACACATGTTGACGAGCCTTGCAAGGAAGCCATTGAAGGTTTCCAGGAAGTCAAGCCTATGGTTTTCGCGGGCGTTTACCCTATCGATCCTAACGACTATGAGAACCTTCGCTCCAGTCTGGAGAAGCTCCAGCTGAACGATGCTTCACTGACTTTCCAACCTGAGAGCTCACAAGCTTTGGGATTCGGATTCCGTTGCGGATTCCTTGGACTTCTCCACATGGAGATTGTTCAGGAGCGCCTTGACCGTGAGTTCAACATGGATGTCATAACGACCGTGCCTAATGTATCATATAAGGTATATGACAAGCACGGCAATTGCAAGGAAGTTCATAATCCATCGGGACTGCCTGACGTTACTGCCATCGACCATATTGAGGAACCATATATTCGGGCGAGCATCATTACCTCGAGCAAGTTCATCGGTCCGATAATGAAGCTGTGCCTCGACAAGCGTGGTGAACTGGTAAGCCAGAACTATGTAAGCGGTGACCGTCTGGAACTTATCTTCCTGATGCCTCTCGGCGAGATAGTCATTGACTTCTATGATAAATTGAAGAGTATTTCCAAGGGATATGCTTCATTCGATTATCATATTGACAGTTTCCGCCCGTCGAAGCTTGCAAAGCTTGACATACTTCTTAATGGCGAGCCTGTCGACGCATTGTCTACCCTGACTCATGAGAGCAATGCAGTAGCTCTGGGACGCCGGATGTGTGAGAAGCTGAAGGAGCTTATCCCGCGCCAGCAGTTCGATATTGCCATACAGGCTGCTATCGGAGCAAAGATTGTTGCCCGCGAAACGGTAAAGCAGGTAAGAAAGGATGTCACGGCAAAATGCTATGGCGGCGATATATCCAGAAAGCGCAAACTACTCGAGAAGCAGAAGCGCGGAAAGAAGCGAATGAAACAAATAGGCAACGTGCAGGTGCCTCAGAAGGCTTTCCTCGCAGTTCTCAAGCTCGATTGACACAAACAAAACTAGTAATATAAAAACAATACACGACCTAAGACCTTGTCTTCAAGGAAAGATACTGACTAAAATGAAAGAACCAACTGTTAACAAAAGAGACATTGCCAGGGAATTGGCAAGGAAATATAGTACTATGACTCATGATGAGCTCGATACTCTCGAGAGCATTCTTGTACCAATGAAATTCGCCAAAGGTGAGATGATTCTCAAGGAAGGCGAGATTTGCAGGAATATCTATTATATCGAGCATGGATTGGTGCGTCAGTTCTACTTCAAGAATGACAAGGAAGTAACTGAGCATCTGGGAGTTGACCATACTATATTCATGTGCATTGAAAGTCTCTTCAAGGAGGAGCCGACTCACTTGCAAGTGCAAGCTATTGAGCCGACACTGTTGTATGCACTGCCTAAAGCAAGGCTTGAGGAGGTTGCACTTCATAATGTCAACATTCAGATTCTCTACCGTAAGATTCTAGAAGAGAGCCTTATCATCAGCCAGGTACATGCCGACCTCCTGCGCTTTGAGTCAGCACAGAGCCGATACAAGCGCATGTGCAAGATGTCGCCGCAGGTTGTCCTTCGTGCTCCGTTGGTATATATTGCCAGCTATTTGCAGATGACTCCTGAGACATTGAGCCGTGTACGCAGCTCTACATTACTTGAAGACTAATTGTCTTATTTGCAGTTATATACAGATAAAATCTTAAAAACTTATCTTCAAGCCATCGTAAGCAAAATGGAAGCCTTCGGGCAAACGCTTGTCTGCCAGCGCATGGAGTCCTATTTTGTGAGTAAGATGTATAAGGAATGTTCGCTTTGCACCAAGTCGGCGTGAGAACGCAATCGCATCTTTAACAAGTTGATGCGAATGATGTTCTTTTTCCCATCTTAGAGCATTCACAACCAATGTATCGATACCTTCAAGGTAAGGTATCTCTTCGTCATTGATTGTTTTCATGTCGGTTATATAAGCCAGATTGCCAAACCTGTAACCAAGTATTGGCAATTTGTCGTGCATCACTTCAATAGGCATTATCTTGAAGTCACCTATTTGGAATCCGTGATGTTTTTCAATAACATGTAACCGCAACTTAGGAACGCCGGGGTAAAGATGCTCTGCAAAGCAATAAGGCATTGTTTGATGAAGTCCGTCAACAGTTCCTTTATTAGCATAGATGTCAACATCGCCTAATTTGCAAAAAGGTCGCAAATCATCGATGCCACCAACATGGTCGTAATGAATGTGGGTAAGCAGCACTCCGTCAATCTTCCGGAACGGCTGGCGAAGGATTTGCTGGCGGAAATCAGGACCACAATCAATAAGTATTCTAGTTGACTCTGTTTCCAATAAAGCAGAAGTACGCAGGCGGTTGTCCCTTGGATCATTGCTCTGGCAGACCTCACAGTTGCATCCAATAACAGGAACGCCTTGCGAAGTACCGGTACCAAGGAAGGTCAATGTTGCCTTTGATTGAGTTTCTGAATTGTAAGATGTCTGACTATCCATTATCCGTCAACAACAATTTACTATAGAACAAAGAGTTACAAACGATTCTACCTGATGTTCACTTCAGGGTGAATGTCCAATCCGAACTTTGCTTTGACATCATGCTGAATGGCATGCATAAGGTTAATGATGTCATTACCAGTAGCTCCACCACGATTAACAAGGACAAGTGCCTGTTTATCGTGAACTCCGGCATTGCCAAGGCTCTTGCCTTTCCATCCACACTGGTCGATCATCCATCCTGCAGGAATCTTATACTTCGATGGCTTGCCTTCTCCTTGTGGCATTTCAAAGTATCGCAGATTCGGGAACTTTGCTTTAAGCCCGTCAAACGTATCTTTATCAACGATAGGATTCATAAAGAAACTACCGGCATTACCCTGTACCTTAGGGTCAGGTAATTTAGCGTTGCGAATGTCAATAACGACATTGCGGACATCGCTAGCCGACGGGTTCTCTATTCCTCTTTCTGCTAATGCACTACGGATGTTGCCATAGTCAAGGTCCGGCTTAAACTCAGTGTTGAACCTATAAGTAACATGGGTAATCAAGTATTTATCCTTCCATTCATGCTTGAACTTACTCTGGCGATAGCTATACTGGCAATCATGGTTTGAGAAATGAACAACACTGCCTGTTGCTATCTCTACAGCCTCGACATCATAGATAAGGTCTTTAGCCTCAGCTCCATAAGCACCGATATTCTGAACGGCACTAGCCCCTACCTCACCGGGAATAATACTTAAGTTCTCGGCACCACAGAGATTATGTTCAATGCTCCAGGCAACAACGTCATCCCACACTTCGCCTGAACCACAACGGACGAACTTGTAGTCATTGCAGGATTCATCCGAAGATGGATTCTCGACGACCTCTATGCCCTTGATAGCCGAATGGATTACTGTTCCTTCAAAATTACCGGTCAGGAGAAGGTTACTTCCGCTTCCGATGATAAGCAAAGGATAATCCGACTGGGTAAGCGAACGTGCCAAGCTCTGTGCCTCGGCTACATTCGTGTACTCGACAAAACGACGGCAAAGGACGTCAAATCCAAAAGTATTGTGCCCTAGAAGGCTGTAGTTTTTCTTATCTATCATTTATCGGGTGATATTAATAAGCATTGATTTTAACGAGTTTCCAATTTCCCTTATGGCGCTTGAAAATCAACTGAGTTTCCAGTCCGTTGGACAAACCCTTGAAGTCAAGGATCTTGAAGTTTCCCTCACCATACTTCTGACCATAGATGATGTTGTAGATAACATCGCCTGGAACGGCAGGAAGATATGTGCTCCAATCGGAGGCTGGGATTGTTGTACTGATAATATTTGTCTCTTCGCCATTAGGGTCTGCACCATGGTAAGGCAGAGGATCCTTAATCATTCCGGCTCCGTCGGCTGAGAAGAACTTCTGCAGGAAGTTCAGGAAGGATGCATTCTTGGAATCCTCAAAGCTGATGTTACGAATCTTGTTCATCTTCCACTTTCCGTCCTGATGGTCGAACCAATACTGTTCAACGGCACCTTCACGCAAGCGGATCTTCTCGACGACAACAGTATCAAGCTTTGTTGACTTCGGGGCATCCATCTGCTTTTCGTTATCAAATATGAGGGTATAATAGCCTTGCTTGCGGAAGAAGCGGTCCATCTTCCACTGGTTCTTCTTCAATGAAGTTATATGCTCTTGCTTGTCGACGTAAGTATATACAGGCAAAGGCCATTTAATGCGGGCTTTCTGGACTTTCGGACTAGCGATAAAGTTAAAGAAGAAATCGTCAAATAACTGGTCGGCAGCCTTTGGCATTGGCGTCTCGGTAATTATTTCCGCCATTGTATCGCTGTCCGTTGTGTCGACTACTAACGAAGAATCAGTGTCAATAGAATCAACATTTTGAACAGGTTTCTCATTCTTGCAACCGGTGAATGTCATCATCGATACGCATAACATGAAAACAATGTAAACTAGCTTTCTCATCTTCTCTCTATTTCTCAATTTGGTGCAAAGGTAGTGTAAACCAAAGACATAACAAAATAAAAAGCATATTTTATTTTTCGAATTAAGATGTTGCAAAATTTAAATTTCCCTTGTTTCATTTTGTTTTGTGCTTGTTTTGATGTACCTTTGCACACTAGAACAAAAACAAGGAACGAAAATGTTATTAGAGAAGATTGATTCTCTCCTGAAGGAGATACAGGATACCCACGCTGAGAATGTCGAGCAGATAGAACAGCTCAGACTTAAATACCTCAGCAAGAAGGGTGAAGTGAACGAACTGATGGGTGAGTTCCGCAATGTAGCGAAAGACCAGAAGCGCACAATAGGAATAAAAATCAATGAGCTGAAAACTACAGCTCAGAACAAGATTAATGAGCTTCGTGAACAACTCGAGACTCAGGAAGCCCAGAGCGACGACATTGACCTGACCCGCACAGCTTATCCTATTGAACTTGGAACACGCCATCCGCTGACCATTGTCAAGAACGAAATCATTGACATCTTCGGACGCATGGGCTTCACTTTGTTCCAGGGTCCTGAGGTTGACGACGATAAACACGTGTTCACAATGCTGAACTTTGCCGCCGACCACCCAGCCCGTGACATGCAGGATACATTCTTCATCGAGCAGAGCGATCCTAACGACGTTACAAAGAACGTCCTTCTCCGTAGCCATACTTCCGGCGATGAAGCTCACTATATGGAAACTCATGAGCCGCCAATCCGTGTTCTTTGCCCGGGACGTGTTTATCGTAATGAGGCAATTTCTGCCCGCGCACACTGTTTCTTCCATCAGGTAGAAGGACTTTATGTCGACAAGAATGTCGGTTTCACCGACTTGAAGCAAGTTCTCTTGACTTTCGCACGCGAGATGTTCGGTCCTGACACAAAGATTCGTCTGCGTCCAAGTTACTTCCCATTCACCGAGCCTAGCGCAGAAATGGATATTTCTTGTAATATCTGTGGCGGCAAGGGCTGTAACTTCTGCAAGCATACCGGATGGGTAGAGATCCTTGGTTGTGGAATGGTTGACCCTCATGACCTTGCAGCTTGTGGCATTGACCCTGATGTTTACACAGGCTATGCTTTCGGAATGGGTGTCGAGCGTATCGCAAACCTTAAATATCGTGTAAGCGATTTGCGTATGTTCTCAGAGAACGATACTCGTTTCCTGAGAGAATTCGAAAGTGCTTATTGATTGAAATGATTCATTATATCGTTCATGAACGGGGTTATCTCCCGTTCATGAACTCTTCCATATTTATCAATTTGTTGCATTGCGTAAGCAATATATAAACGTTCCTGAGCCCTGGAAATGGCAACATAGAATTTACGGGCATCCTCGTCAGTCTGCTTCTTATTCTTATTGAAATAGTTCGGATACCGTCCGTTGGCGGCATCGAATACTATAACATTGTCGAACTCCAGTCCTTTTGCCTTATGGACGGTGGTCACGTAAATCTTTTCCTTTATGCTTTTTGAATTACAGAAGTCGGCTTCCTTTAGCGTATTGAGGTCGATGAGATAGCGTGACAATTGGTCAAGCAAAGGACGATGGCGGAACTCCGGTTCAAGAGTATCACCCGACACATACTCTAAAACATAGTTGAACTTTGGCAAGTCTTTTATAAATTCACCGTCAAGAAGGTATTGATAATCATCTTTCAACTCTGCAAGTAATGGTGGAACAGCGGTTGAAACAGGCTTATAGATATTGCCTTTGGTGCGATTATAAAGCTCAGAATAATTCCGACGGAGCTTGTCACCGAATGGAATTACCTTCGTATGATTAATAAAGGATTGCTGAGCCTGTACCTTTTCAAGCGCCCTATTATAACAGAAAACTAGCAAACTTACTGTTGCGGCAGTATCGTCGATTGCCTGATGGGAATTCTTTCCTTCAAGATGGAATGCTGCAAGAAGTGATTCCAGGCGGTAATTGGTGAGGTTCGGGACAAGCAGGTGCATGAGTTTTAATGTATCGAAACTGATGTTAGGATGGTTCCTAATGCTGTCACCCATATACCTCTTCATATTATTGTCTAGGATATTATAGTCGAAGTTGACATTGTGTCCTATAATAGGTACATCGCCAATGAAGTCAAGGAACTTCCGCAAAGCTTCCTTATGTGATAGTAATTGACCGGCTGATTCCTTCTGTTTGTAAATAGTAAACATAGGATTAGTCTTATCGCCTAGCTTTTCAGGAATTTCCTTGTCAGTGGAAATATAAAGGTCAAGGGACTCAGCGACCTCTTTGCCATTCCTAACTCTTATAGCGGAGATCTCTATAATGTCATCATCGAACACGTCAAGACCGGTGGTCTCGGTATCAAATACTACAACATCACCACCTTGGTAAGCCTTAATGAACTCCAAGATATAGGAACTATGCTCATAATCTATGAAATCGGCTGGAGTTAAAGACAAAGCCTTCAGTTTTCGCAGGAAGCGTCGGGCAAGCGAATTTGTCCGAAAGACTTTCATTCCCTTGAGTACCCTAGCCCAACTGATGAAGTTCAGTTCATTGGAAACGACATTCAAGTGAGCCAGCAAGAGCTTCATTTCATTGGTCGAAAACAAATCCTTTCCTGAAACTTTGAAATGACTTAGCTGGCGCCGCGTCATCTCATCACTTATACTGTCGGCATCACGATTAGAGCTGACAATCACAGCAGTACGCTCGTCTGGATATTTCTTCAGAAGCCATCCTGCAATCTCGGCAACCTTTTCAATTTCATTATCAATAGTTGTCGTGGCAATAATACGAAGGTCATTGGGAGTAGCCTTGACGATTCTGTCGGTCGTAGGAAGTAAGTCGGGCTTGATTTTCAAAGTTTTCGAAGCATAATCATTGAAGACATCGAGCAGATAACTTGGCGAGCGGTGGTTTTTTGTCAGATGATGGATATTCTCCTTACAACGCATCCTCAATTCCATAAGAGTTTCCATCTTGGCACCCATGAAAGAGAAAATAGCCTGTTGCTCATCACCGAGATACATCACAGTGTAGTCTTTGTCGGCAGTAAGTAGGTCGATAATGGCAAGCTGCATCTCATTCAAGTCCTGCACCTCGTCAACTTGAATCCAATGATAATATTTCAGAGAACGCTCAGACTCAGGTTTAGCCTTGTCTTCGGTATAAGCATCGAACGTCTTCAAGAGCAAGTCCTCAAAATCAAGCATATTATTGTCCTGCTTATACTGTTCGTACATTCGGGCATAATACATCTTCAAAGCAACGTTCCTAATCTTCCGTGCAATGTCTCTGTTGATGTGCGGTGCATTGGCATCATCGATATAATTATAGGCATCATGGTAAATCTCAACCATGGAATGGGTATTTAGCTCGAACTTCTGCAACTCACAGATTTTCTTCAGACCCAGACGATTGTCCTCATTGAAAGATTCTGGATGCAAATAAACCCTCAAAGGATGATTATGCTCAATCTGGTACATCAGATGCTGGAAGAAAATAATCTCCTGATATACGCGGTATCGTCCCCAATCACCCAAAACCGTCTCATCATCCTCATGCATGTAGTCGGCGATTATGCTTACAGCTTCCTCATCATCGATTACCGACGAATCAGCACTGACCTGTTCGGCATCGAAAAGGAACTTCGAGCAATACCGATGGACATTGCCAACTTGCAAGTCGACAACAGACGGGTCGTCGATTCGGGCATTAATTCTGTTCAGCATCTCACGTGAGGCACGGTTGGTGAAAGTCAGGCAGAGCATATCATCATAATCCACGCCACGCTCATGAGCATAGCAAATACGCTCGGCAAGAGTGTGGGTCTTTCCGCATCCCGGGGGTGCAAGCACAAGATGGTATCCGCCATTTGCAGTGACAACCCGTTTCTGACTTTCATCCAGTTGGGCAATATATTCCTTTTCTTCCATAATCTGATTGCAAAGATAACATAATAAGGCGTAATTTGCAAGTTGGTAAAGTTTTTTTTAGTACCTTTGCAAATGATCATTCTCCGTCAACTATACCGTCGAAGTTCCAAAAGGAATAGACAAGGGATGGTTCATGCTTTGGGTATCAGTCCTCGACTTTTTCTATTGGCTCAGCGGGGCAACGCTAGGTGGAATATTTGGCAACCTTATAACATTCTCAACCAAAGGACTTGACTTCGTCATGACATCAATGTTCGTAGTAATCTTCGTCGAACAATGGCTGAAAGACAAGAGCCATGTCAGCGCTATATTGGGAATTGTCCTCTCAGTAGTCAGCCTGCTTCTTTTTGGTCCTGAGAACTTTGTCATTCCAGCCATGATAATGATGCTGCTTGCATTGACCGCACTTCGGCCGAAGCTCGGCAAATTGCAGATCTTCAAATCCGAAGTCGAACACAAAGAGTTAACCGAAAGGGAAACCACCAATGAGAAAGGAGGCAACATCACCTATATGATACTCGTACAGACCGTGTTTGCATAAGAAAAAGCGTAAAACACTTTGTCATTCGGCTTATTTTCAATAATTTTGTACCCGCAATTGGTTCGCTCCACCATGCGATCAAAAAGGGAAGCCGGTGGAAATCCGGAGCTGTCCCGCAGCTGTAAGTTGCTTATTTATGCCAAGCGACACTGCCGGGAACGTAAGTCTGACAACAAGACAGACCGAAGTTCAATCTTACCGGCGGGAAGTCACTTTGCCTTCAACGACGCAACAAGCCAGAATACCTGCCATTGCCACGAGTCTGTCACTGCCACGAGGATGGCACACAGGTGAAAATAATCAACGTATGAAACGACTGCTATTTTTAGTCGGATGGTGCGTCATGGCATTACAAGCCGTGGCTCAGATGAATAGTGCTGATAGCATACACCGCATGAGTGAGGTGGTGGTGACCGACCGGTTGCCGCTCAGGGAGATTATACGCCCGCAAACTCTGGGTGGGGAAGAACTCAGACGAATGAATTCAAACACCATTGCCGACGCCATCAGATATTTCTCGGGACTTCAACTGAAGGACTATGGCGGAGTCGGCGGTATCAAGACCGTCGACATCAGGAGCATGGGCTCAAACCATTTGGGGATATTCTATGACGGCATTGAACTTGGGAACGCACAGAACGGACAGATAGACTTGGGTCAGTTCTCGCTCGACAATATCGACGAGATAACCCTTTACAATGGTCAGAAGAGTGCCATCTTTCAGCCGGCGTCCGACTTTGGCAATGCAGGTAGTGTCTATATCCGGACTCATCGTCCACAGTTTATTGACGGGAAGGACTACAACCTGAAGTTCAAAGTGAAGTACGGTTCAAGCAATACCATTAGGGTTTCGTCTCTTTGGGAACAGCGCCTGACATATAACGTAAGTTCTTCACTGAATGCAGAGTTCCTCAATTCCGACGGGAAATACAAGTTCCGGTACAAGCGCGTGACACCATCGGGCGAACTAGCCTACGATACCACCGCAACAAGAAGGAACGGCGACATTCATGCCGAACGTGTAGAATTGAACTTCCACGGTACAATAGACCGTGGATATTGGAATGCCAAAGGCTACATGTACAACTCCGAAAGAGGCATTCCCGGGGCAATTGTAAATAATGTATGGCGCAGGGGAGAACGGCAGAACGACTTCAACACGTTCGTGCAGGGACGTTTCGAGAAAGACATCAATGACCGCTTCTCGACCCAATGGCTTGCCAAATATGCATACTACCGTACACATTATATTAATAGGGACACCACCCAACTGCCGGTTGACAACCGATACTGGCAACAAGAGGCATACCTCTCGACGGCAAATGTGTATGAGATAATGCGGAACTGGAGCATTTCAGCATCATACGACTTCCGATGGAACAAGCTCAATGCCGACACTTACAGGTTTGCCTTCCCTACCCGACTTTCTAATCTTGTAAGCCTCGCGACGGCTCTTGACACGCGATACTTCAAGGCACAAGCTTCGGTTATGGGCTCTTTCATACACGACCATGTACGCAACAGGACCTTCACCGATGATGGCAAACGAAACTTCACGAAGTTAACACCAGCTATCTTCGTTACCTTCCCGATAATCCCTGATAATAAAAACGGAAGCATCCAACCGGGCTTGGGCAAAGTCCAATGGCTTTCATTACATGCATACGCCAAGAGGAGTTTCCGGATGCCGACTTTCAACGACCTATATTATACTGATGTCGGCAACAGCGACCTTCGTCCTGAGAGTGCCGACCAGTATGACTTCGGTGTAAATTACGGAGTGCAAGGCGGAAAGAGATGTGGGTACAAATTCGACTTCAAGGTTGATGCCTACTATAATACTGTTCACGACAAGATTATAGCTTACCCGAAAGGACAGCAATTCCGCTGGACAATGCTCAATCTCGGACGGGTACACATAACAGGCATCGATGCGTCAGCATCGGCAATGATTGTCCCGAAGAAAGACCTCTCTTTCACCGCCCGTCTGCAATATACTTATCAGGATGCACGTGACGTGACCGATCTGACGACTCCTTACTATAAGGATCAGATACCATACGTACCCTATAACAGCGGTTCGACAATAGTCAATGCAACGTGGCGAGGACTCAGCCTGAACTACAGCTTCATTTATTCAGGCGAAAGATGGAACGAACAGGAGAACATCATAGCCAACCACATGGAGCCTTGGTACACTCATGACGTGACTATTCAATACGAAATAAAGGGTAAGAACCAGTCGCGATACAGAGTTTCACTTGACGTGAACAACCTCTTCGACCAGAAATATGACGTTATACAAAACTATCCAATGCCCGGACGCAACTGGGCTTTGGGTTTGCAAATAGAATTATGATTAAGAAGATACTTTATATTACGCTTTTGGCGGTAGTTCTCGTGGGATGCCGTGATGACGAAAACATAGTCTATCCCGACAGCCATGACACAGGCGAGACAACCACAACAGGCAATATTGCCGGAATGTATGTACTCAACGAGGGAAACATGGGCTCAAACAAGGCAACGCTCGACTATCTCGACTTCAAGACAGGCAACTATAGCCGGAACATCTATCCATCGAGGAATCCGAGTCAAGTCAAGGAACTCGGTGATGTCGGCAATGACATAAAGATCTATGGCTCACGCCTGTGGATGGTCATAAACCAGAGCAACAAGGTGGAAGTGGCACACGCCGACAATGCCGTTAGCATAGGTCACGTCGACATTCCGAACTGCCGTTACCTGGCTTTCAACAGCGGATATGCCTACGTGAGCAGCTATGTAGGGCCAATAAATGGCAAGAGCGTACTCGGACAAGTATACAAGGTTGATACGGCTTCACTTCAGGTCGTGGCAACATGTACCGTAGGATACCAGCCAGAAGAGATGGCTATCATCGGCAAGAACCTATATGTCGCCAATAGTGGTGGCTATAGTGCTATGCAGGGAATGGGCTATGACCACACGGTAAGTGTCATCGATCTTTCCTCGTTCAAGGTTATCAGGACCATTGACGTGGCTCCGAACCCCTTCCACCTGCGTGCCGACAAATATGGCTCTCTATGGGTGAGCTCCCGGGGCGATTACGGTTCAATCCCTTCAAGGCTCTATGAGATTTACAACAATTCTGTGGTAGACTCCATTGACACGCCTGTCGACGGATTCGACATCAATGGTGACTCGCTCGTCTACTATGGCAACAAGAACTACGGAATCATAGACCTGCGTTCGGGTGATATTGTCAACTCCAACTTCATCCATCAGAATGCTAGCGATCCGATAAAGACTCCATACGGAATAATCATCAATCCAGAGACGGGCAACGTCTACATCATGGACGCAACCAACTATGTATCAAGTGGGAAGTTGTTCTGCTTCGACAAAAACGGCAACTACAAATGGAGCACATGGACGGGCGACATACCCGGTCATACCTGCTTCACGGGCAAGGGAATGGGCGGAACTACCCCAGATGTTGGCGACCAAAACTCCGCCTACATCCAAGCCGTCGATGAATATATGCCTGCGCCGGGACAGTTTGTCAATGCCCTGCCGGAGATAGATGCCGACGACAATGCTGACTCAGCCGCCATCAAGGCTTCGAAAGCCATAGCCGGCAATATGAACGGACTGATAACACTCGGAGCCTACGGCGGGTATGTAACGTTCCATTTCGACCACTCCGTCCGCAACCTTAACGGCAATGACATCATGATCCGTGGCAACGCATTCGAAGGGAACAGTGAGCCGGGTATCGTGATGGTTTCTGTAGATGCAAACCATAACGGCAAACCAGACGACGAATGGTACGAGCTCAGAGGAAGTGCCGATGCCGACAGTGCCGGAAAGGTAATATACAACTATCAGATAACCTACACTCCGTCGCCAATGGCTGACATCTCATGGACTGACAACCAGGGGCAAAGCGGAAAGGTTTACCGTAACAACTTCCATACTCAGGAGTACTTCCCGCGATGGATTGACGGACCGCTGACTTTCACGGGGACTCTTCTCCCACGGAACGGACACCGGATAACAGAGGGCGGAGCAGCTTACTGGAACCTTGACAGCTTTGCCTGGGGATACGTTGACAATAGCGGAACCGACGAGGGTTGCTCGTTCGACATAAGCAATGCCGTCGACAAAGACCGCAATCCTGTCAGCCTCGGAGCAATCGACTTTGTGCGTGTCTACAGTGCCGAGAACCAGTACTGCGGATGGCTCGGCGAGACATCGACGGAGATTACCGGAGCAAGAGATTTGCACATCAATATTTGACAACTCAATAATTATTAATCAACTATAAGTTTATGAAGCAGTTTTACGCATTAATCATGGCGGCAATGACCGTCGTGCCTGCAATGGCACAAGAGACAACCACGGCTGTGGCATCATTCGAGAATGTACAAGGTATTGAACTAAATGCAGACAGTGTCTACTACGGAAGCACCGAGGACACCATCTACTCAGCAACTTACGTTTCTTGGGGCGATACCGTAACAACTTATTACAGTCAGTTCAAGGATGGACCTTTCACACTGACACAGAACATTACACCTAAATGGACCTCTTGGAGTGGCTTTGCCATTTCTGCCTGCAAGGATACTACTTACAAGGCACTCACTCCGGGACAGTTCCACAACGTTGCCGGTGGCGCTTACGAAGGCAACAACTTCGTTGTGCTGTATGGCTCTTCCGATAGTATAATCGTCGACAAGGGCACATCAATAAAAGGATTCTATGTCACCAACTCGGCTTACACTCGCAACTCGTTCCTCTATGGAGACAAGTTTTCAAAGGCTTTCTCAGCCGACTCTTGCTTCTTCAATGTAACTGTTGAAGGCGTCAAGGATGACAACTCAGTCGTCTCAAAGGTCATCGACCTTGCCAGCTATAGCAACGGGAAGGTGAATTATACCGATGGCTGGCAATGGGTAGACCTCAGTGAGTTCGGTGAAGTTCGTGCGTTGAAGTTTGTGTTCGATGGCTCTGACAAGAGTTATGGCTATCTGAACACTCCTACTTACCTCTGTATCGACAATCTTACTGCAGACGTTACAACCGGTATTGCTGACATAAACCGTGACGCTAACGCTATCGAGGTTGCCCGCTATAGCCTGAATGGAACTCGGCTCTCAGCTCCACAGAAGGGTATAAACATCGTGAAGATGAGCGACGGTACTACACGCAAGGTACTTGTAAAGTAAAGTGAAGTTTATTTTACAAGCATTATAACTGATACCAAAACGCGATGTAAAAGATACCCTTTTACTCTCTAAAACGGTACTTATTACAATGTAAAACGGTATCTTTTAGAACGTAAAACGGTATCTATTTCGTAGGCATTGATTATCAGATACTTAAAAGGCTGGATTCTTTAAGAGTCCAGCCTTTTTGTTTTCATAAATTCTTTTACAACAGATTATGTATAAATTTCCGATGCCTTCCTAATAACAAATCACATTCTCAATTTGAATGATTGCGGATAGTCAATTTAAAACTATAAGTCTATCTTCCTATAACTCAAATATTCCTGTAGGAATTTTACGGTTGAGAACCGTTAGTTCAAGGTCCTTACCAACATTTATTCCGTTGGCTTGTAGAATATCGTCAACGGTATTAAAAGCAACACGTGGATTATTATTATGCTCACTGAGATGGCAAAGCCATACATGTCGGAGTCGTGACGATGCATAAGCCGCAATGGCATTTCCACAATCCTCATTACTTAGATGTCCACGTGGACTACTGATACGGGCTTTCAAATAAGCAGAATAAGGACCATAATTAAGCATTTCGAGGTCGTGGTTTGCCTCAATGACAAGATAATCGGAATCATGAATAACCTGCTGCATATCGTCGGTGAGATGACCGCAATCAGTAATTATAGAGAACGTGACACCACAAGCCCCTATGACATAACCCACATTGTCGGTACTGTCATGTGGAACACCGAAGGGCGTAACGTTAAACTCACCAATCTGCAAAGCTTTCCCTTTTTCGACAACGCGTTTCAGAGCAGGGTCAATTTTCTTTCGAACACCAGGATTGTGCACTACTCCCTCATGAACGAGTTCCGTAGCGTAGACTGGAATATTATAATGTGAACTAATAGAGCCAACAGATTTTATATGGTCAGCATGGTCGTGGGTGAGCAGAATGTTATTGACTGATGCTAAGCTAACCCCGTACTGGATACAATGGCGCTTGAGTAATCGTATGCCGACACCCACGTCTATGAGGACAGCATCGCTGCCAGTAGAGAGATAATAACAGTTTCCGCTGCTTCCACTTCCAAAAGAAATAAATTTCATAGTCAAAAAGGTAAAAAGTAAGGTCGACCCCGAATGGAGTCGACCTTACAATGCAAAGTGTGAAAAATTTATTTATCCCACCAATTGGTTTAAAGCAGGTGGAATGGTTTTGTCAATCGTTGTAAGAGTTCGGGAATTACTTCTCGCCCTTCTCCATGTCAGCCTTGAGCTTAGCAAGAACATCGAGGTCGCCGAGGCTTGTTCCAGCCTGTACGTTCTCAATCTTCGGAGTATCGTTCTTGTGGCTCTTATGCTCGTGACGTGGCTTGTAGTCGTCCTTGACATCCTCGAATGTACGAGAGTGAGAGAGGATGATACGGCGGGTGTCCTTAACGAACTCGATAACCATGAATGGCAGGTGCTCACCAAGCTGAGCCTGTGTGCCGTCCTGCTTAACGAGATGCTTAGGAGTTGCGAAGCCCTCGCCACCCTCGTCGAGTGCGATAACTGCGCCCTTGTCCATAGACTCGGTAATCTTACCCTCGTGGATAGAACCCGGAGTGTAGATCTTCTCATACTTGTCCCAAGGATTCTCCTCAAGTTGCTTGTGACCGAGGCTCAGACGACGGTTCTCCTTATCGATTTCGAGGACAACAACGTCGATGTCAGCACCAACCTTTGTGAACTCTGATGGGTGCTTGATCTTCTTTGTCCAAGAGAGGTCGCTGATGTGGATAAGACCGTCAACGCCTTCCTCGAGCTCAACGAAGATACCGAAGTTAGTGAAGTTACGAACCTTAGCAGTGTGCTTAGAACCAACAGGATACTTAACCTCGATGGTCTTCCAAGGATCTTCCTTAAGCTGCTTCAGACCGAGGCTCATCTTGCGCTCCTCACGGTCGAGGCTCAGGATGACTGCCTCTACCTCATCGCCTACCTTCAGGAACTCGTTAGCTGAACGGAGGTGCTGGCTCCAAGACATCTCAGAAACGTGGATAAGTCCCTCAACACCCGGCTGGATCTCAACGAATGCACCGTAGTCTGCCATAACGACAACCTTACCGTGAACGTGGTCACCAACCTTGAGGTTTGGATCGAGAGAATCCCATGGATGTGGAGTGAGCTGCTTCATACCGAGAGCGATACGCTTCTTCTCCTCATCGAAGTCGAGGATAACGACCTTGATCTTCTGGTCGAGCTGTACAACCTCGTGTGGATCGCTTATGCGGCCCCAAGAGAGGTCTGTGATGTGTACGAGTCCGTCAACACCGCCGAGGTCGACGAATACGCCGTAAGAGGTGATGTTCTTGACTGTACCTTCGAGAATCTGACCTTTTTCGAGGTGAGAGATAATCTCCTTGCGCTGTGCCTCAAGCTCAGCCTCAATGAGGGCTTTGTGAGAGACAACAACATTGCGGAACTCCTGGTTGATCTTAACAACCTTGAACTCCATTGTCTTGCCTACGAATACGTCGTAGTCGCGTATTGGGTGGACGTCAATCTGTGAACCAGGAAGGAATGCCTCGATGCCGAATACGTCGACAATCATGCCACCCTTTGTGCGGCTCTTGATGTAGCCCTGGATAACTTCGTCGTTTTCGAGAGCGGAATTGATCTCCTCCCAGCTCTTCTGCAGGCGAGCCTTCTTGTGAGAAAGAACCAGCTGACCCTTCTTGTCCTCCTGACTCTCAACGTAGACTTCTACCTTGTCGCCAACCTTGAGGTCTGGGTTGTAACGGAATTCTGCTGCCGGAATGATACCATCGCTCTTGTAACCGATGTTGACAACAACTTCCTTTTTGTCAATGGAGATTACAGTGCCTTCAACGACCTGATGCTCCTGGATTTTGTTAAGGGTCTCGTCGTAAGCTTTTTCTTGCTCTTCTTTGCTCTGCTCGACCTTGCCGCCATTCTCGAACTCATCCCAATCGAAGTTTGCTAAGGGCTGAACGTTCTTGACGTCTTCTAAATTTGCCATAAATGTTTAAAAATAAATTTAATTAATAAAGTTAGACTTTATGTTGATAATTTATATGTAAAGGCACAATTATGCCTTACGGGCTGCAAAGGTACAAATAAATTCTTGATTGCCAATGATTTTAGCCCAAATTTTTTAAAATATAAAGAGAAGGGGAAATCAATATCAAAATATTTCTCTTTTTGCTGATGTCTGCCCTTGTTGTCCACGAAGTGTGCTATTGTTAGAATGGAAGTCCCACCGCAAAGTGGAAAGTGAAGTCGCGTCCCCAGTCAGGATGGAAAATGGCATAATGCTCATGCTGGCTCTCGTAGGCTGGGTTTATGGCCTTCATGCCCGCATCGAAACGCAGGATGAAATAGTCGAAGTTAAGGCGAAGTCCCAGTCCGTAAGCAACAGCAATCTGCTTATAAAACTCATTCCACTTAAACTGACCGCCGGGTTGCTCGGCATAGTCACGCAGAGTCCAGATATTGCCCGCATCAACGAACACAGCACCGTCGAACTTCCAGAACAGGTGCGAACGGAACTCTGCGTTGAGGTCGAGTTTCATGTCACCCGTCTGGTTGATGAAGTCGATACGACCATCATGACCGCGGAACTTTCCCGGTCCGAGCTCACGGACGCTCCATCCGCGCACTGAGTTTGCTCCACCTGCAAAATACCGCTTCTCGAAAGGCAGCACCGTACTGTTGCCGTAAGGCCATGCTATACCAAAGTCGGTATGGAGCACGAGCTGGTTATTTGGGTCAAAAATAAATTGATGGGTATAGTCGAAGTCGAACTTGACATATTCGGCGTAGGCAATATTAAAGAGCTTATACCTTCCCTGTTCGTCACGTTTGAACCCAAAGGCACTCGAAAGCCCCCGCAAGAGATTGCCAGCCGTTTCGATATTGGCACGTATGGCGTTGTTGTTGTGATTGTAGAGTACTCCGAATCCAATCTTCATGATGAACAGATCCTCATAGTTATATCGCAGAATGGCATTGCGGTTGGACACACTGTCGAGATAGTCGTGCTTGAATGTCTGGCTTATCCACGGCATGTAGACATAGTTGAGGTCAAGCAGGTCGAGGTTATAGTTGAGATGTCTGCGCTGGTTCTGCCATCGATACTTCCATGCTGCAGAGAAGACCCTGCGGTGGAACTCAGGACGGTTCTGCAAATCCCACGATACAGATATTTCTGATGTTGCCGTACTGCGATACCGAACCTTATTCGACAGGAACGGAGCTACAAAGCGTGGGAACTGCAGAGAAGCAGTTACACTATATTCCTCATAGTCGTTGGCATCGTATCCTTCTAGCTTCGATATAGCCTCGAATGCTGCACGGAGCTGTATGCTAAATAGTTCGCTTCCCCGAAAGATGTTCCGGTTCTGATAGGTGAGCGATGCAGCAGCTCCAAGGTCACCGGCAGTATTGGTGCCCTCGGGCTGAAACGAGATGGTGTTCGGCTTATTGTTGGATATTTGCAGACGGCAGTCAAGCAAGGCCGTGTCAGGATGCTCTATGAAGTCGATATTGGTGTAACGAACAGCTCCAAGACGGGCAAAGCTGTTGTAGGTTCGGCGGAGATTAGTGGAACTGAAATAATCGCCCGAATTGATGGCAGTACTGTTCTCTAGAACAGAGCGGCGGAGGTGGAGTCCAGTACTGTCGCCGGGAACAAAGAGCACACGGTCGATCTTGTATCGTGGATGGAGTGTCTCGGGCGTGTCGGACGATTTGCGATATTTCATCAAGTGGAGCACGACATTGACGTCACGTGAGCCGCGGACACTATCGGCGGAATACTGTATGAAGTTCTTGTTGAACCGGTAATAGCCAGAGTCATTGAGGATTGCCGTAAGTCGTGAACGTTCCTGGTCAAGAGAGGAGACGGTGAATTGGCGAGGCGTGAATTCCCCTGTGATATAAGGCTTAAGGACTTTGGCAATGACGCTGTCCTGTATGTCATAAGTGAAATGACGGATATAGAAAGGATCGCCGGGATGGAGTGTGTATATAGCGTCCAGGCGTTTCTTGCGCTTAGGCTTGACATCAAACGAGACAGAAGCGTTCATGTAGCCCATGTTCTGCATTGCCGTGCGCAGGTCCTCGCAGGAGAGGCGCGCCTGAGCCGAATCGAAAAGTACAGGCTGCTCGCCAATGCGCTGAAGTGTACGGTTAATCCATTTGGTAGTGTCCCTTCCCGAGAGGGCGTAGGTGCCGAGAGGTATCTTGAACAGGGAAAACCAACGAGAGTTGGCTGTCTGACGAATATAAGGCTCTAGCTGGACCGCATCAAATCCTTTGACGTCGGACTTGATTTCCACTTTGTCGAGCATATATTTGTCGTCAGGAATAAATTTGCTTGCCGAGCACGACGTCATAATTATAACGACCGTAGTGCTAATCAGGCAGAAGATGTTGCTCAGATGTCGCCTAATCATCAATTTTCGCTAAATTTTCGGCAAAGTTACAAAAAACTTATTATGTTATACCGATTGGTAAATACTTTTTTGTATTTTTGCATTGTGATTTCAAAAAACACCATAAAACTCATCCACTCCCTTGGCACTAAAAAAGGCAGGGAGAAAACGGGGCTTTTCGTTGCCGAGGGACCTAAGGTTGTCGGCGACCTCAGAACTGCGGGATTCCATGCCGAACAGGTGATTGAGGATCCCGATGACGTGCGCCACGCCAGTTTTTTGCAACATCCTCAGGGAGTCCTCGGAGTGTTCCGCATTCCTGAATATGCTTTCACAAAGGTTGGCGGAACAGACAATCTGCACGGACTCGTGCTCGCCCTCGACGGAGTTCAGGATCCAGGCAACGTGGGAACGATAATTCGTGTTGCCGACTGGTTCGGCATTGAGGACATCGTATGCTCAGCACAGACCGCCGATTGCTGGAGTCCGAAGGTTATTCAAGCAACGATGGCAAGCATTGCAAGAGTGAGGGTACGGTACGTGGGCGACCTCGCAAGGTTCATCTCTAACCTGCCCGACGACTATCCCGTTTACGGAACGTTGCTCAACGGGAAGAATATCTACTCCTCTCCTCTTACGGAAGAAGGGCTCATTGTCATGGGCAACGAGGGCAACGGAATTTCCAACGAGGTGCGTCCGCTGATAAAGTCGCCTCTGCTCATCCCTAACTATCCCGAAGGCAGGTCTACCGCCGACTCACTCAACGTGGCGATAGCAACGGCGGTGACTTGTGCCGAGTTCAGACGGAGAGTAGTGGTCAAAGGTTAAAAGAATATATTTCAGGCTATCATGGAACAAATATATAAGTACAGAAGTTTCTCGGCAAGCATTGCCTCTGGATACAAGTTATTCCGGTCGAACATTCATACTATTCTCTCGGGCTCATGGATTGAGGCAGCTGCTTTTGGCGTTATCCTCGGACTTGTGCTCGAATCGTTCGCCTGGCACAGCACCGTACTCGAAGTGTTGTCATTGCTGGCTTTGGTCGTCTCGACAATATTCTGGAACGGACGACTCTTCAAACTCATTGACGGTGGTAAGGCAAGCGAAAAGCTTTGGCGGGCTACAAAGGCTACGCTATGGAGCATTCCTTTTTGGGTCCTGCCACTCATAGGTATTCCTTTTATTAATGTCATAATGGAAGAGATGCTAGAGGAAGAGCCTCACGCAGGACGTGCCCTGAAGACAGGATTCAAGCACTGGGGCTATCTGTTTGGCACGCTTCTCATGAGCTGCATTATTATGGCGGCTCTCTCGCTGGTATTGTGTATTCCTCTTTATATATGCGTTTATTCACTTACAGCAAACAATATCGGCATGGCAGGCGGCGACCCGTCAGGACTGCCTGCTTCGTTTCCGTGGATTCTATTCTTCGTCGGGGCACTGACGGGATTCATTTTCCTGTTCGTACAGCTATGGCAAACATACGCTATGGCATTCGCCCACGGTGCAATACTGACACGCGAGAAGACTATCATGGAGAGAAAGGCGCAAACATCAAATAAGGATAAAACTCAACAACGCAAATGAAGAAAACAAAGGTACTGTTCATCGACCGTGACGGAACTCTGGTAGAAGAACCAGAAGACGAGCAGGTTGACTCCTTCAGCAAACTAAAATTCGTGCCTGGAGTCTTCCGTAATCTGGGATTCATCCGTAAGAAACTCGACTTCAAGTTCGTCATGGTGAGCAATCAGGACGGACTGGGCACACCGGCTTTCCCCGAAGAAGACTTCCTGCCTGTCCATAATTTCATCCTTCAGACTCTTGCAGGCGAAGGCATCACGTTCGACGACCAACTCATTGACAGGCACTTTCCCGAAGACAACTCACCCTATCGCAAACCGGGCACGGGAATGCTAGAAAAAGAATACATCAGCAATGAGAAGTACGACCTTGAAGGAAGCTATGTCATAGGCGACCGGGAAAGTGATGCCGAGCTGGCCCGGAACATTGGATGCAAGGCGCTTATACTCGGACGTGACGGAATGACGTGGGACAAGATTGCGGAGATTCTCTTCGCTGGCGAGCGCATAGCAGAGATAAAACGGACAACGAAGGAGACCGACATCTATATTAAGCTGAACCTTGATGGTACCGGAAAATGCGATATTTCCACGGGCATAGGATTCTTCGACCACATGCTTGAGCAGATAGGCAGGCACGGAATGATGGACCTTACCGTCCACACCAAAGGCGACCTCTATGTCGACGAGCACCATACTATCGAGGATACTGGCATTGCCCTCGGCGAATGCATAGACAAGGCTTTAGGCGACAAGCGAGGCATTGAGCGTTATGGATTCTGCTTGCCGATGGATGATTGTCTCTGCCAAGTAGCACTGGACTTCGGAGGACGTCCCTGGCTAGTGTGGGATGCCGAATTCCATCGCGAGAAGATCGGTGAGATGCCTACGGAAATGTTCTTTCACTTCTTCAAGAGTCTCAGCGATGCCGCCCGCATGAACCTCAACATTAAGGCAGAAGGAACAAACGAGCACCATAAGATTGAAGGCATTTTCAAAGCGTTGGCAAGGGCTTTGAAAATGGCGGTAAGAAGGGACATTTACCACTTCCAACTTCCTTCTACTAAAGGCATGCTCTAGACAACACGTAAACGTTTACGTATTTTTTCACAAGTCAGCAGTTGCTACGCTCATTAAATATTAGTATTTTTGTACCGGAAAACAATTACACTGACCTTAAAATAAGGTTGTAGTCTGGAATCAATTTACTAATTTGAATCAATAAAAATAATGAGAAAGCAATTACTGACACTTTGTCTTGCTATAGGAATGGCTGTACCTACCCTTGCGGCCGTTACCGAGTCAGGACAGACCATCACTATCAATGGCCAGACTGTAGACAAGACGGCTACAGAGCTTACTTTTGATGGCGATAATGTCATTCTTCATTTTAACGACGGAACACAACTGAGTGCCGACATGGCGTCCGTCATTATAAACTTCGGCACAACTACAGGAATTGATAATATACAGGCATTCAATCTCAAAGGCACTGTCGGTGGAATATTAAACCTGACTGGAATAACTCCTGGACAGACAATCCAAATATATGATATTTCCGGTAAAAAGATATTAGAAACAAAGGTTTCAGTCGAAAGTCAAAATGTAGACATTTCCAGTGCGAAAGCAGGTGCTTATATTCTGCGCACGGGAAACAATGTCGTTAAATTCATTAAGAAATAAAAAGGAGGCAAATCATGAGAAAGTCAACAAATATCTTACTTGCCGCCCTGCTGGTTTCTTCTGCGGTTTCGGCTCAAAACAAAATAAATATTGTAAGTAATGACGGTTCGACAACTTCCTACAATACTTCGGAAGTGTCCAGCGTAGCCATCAATGGCAACACTGTCACCGTCGCTCCACAGAACACTTCTTTCACTGCAAGCCGTATAAGCTTTACTAAAATTGCTGCCGGAGCTGTACAGATTCAGGAATCGGCAGGATGGTTGGAAAGTGCATACATTACTTGGGTTCCACTGGAAGGTGCTTCTAGTTACAACGTATACGTAAAAGGCGGAAGTTACACTGAATACACTAAGCTTGACGACCAACTCGTACGCAACTACGGAACTTACGGACGTGCCGACGCTCTAGGGCTGAAGGCTGGCGTTTATTCGCTGAAAGTAGTTCCGGTAATTAACAATGCCGAGGATGAGACAAAGGCGAGTGAGGCTACATCGCTTACTGTTTCAAACTATAACCGTGAGGGATTCGCCCACTTTAACCGTACTGTCGGTGTAGGCGCTTACAATAACGACGGTTCTCTGAAAGAGGGTGCTATCGTTCTTTACGTTACAAAGAATAACGCCAAAACTGTTACGGCAACACTTGCCAACGGAACTTTCACAGGCCTTCAGGCTATTATCAATGCCTATCAGAAGAAGAATGTAACACAGCCGCCTCTCGACATTCGTGTCATCGGACTGTTGAAAGCTGAGGATATGGATGCATTCGGTTCATCATCTGAGGGTATTCAAATTAAGGGTGCAGCTAAGGACTCTCCTCTGAACATCACTATTGAGGGTGTCGGCAATGATGCCACAATCCACGGCTTCGGATTCCTCATCCGCAATGCAGCAAGCATTGAAATGCGCAACCTTGGTATCATGCGCCAGATGGACGATGGCATATCACTCGATACTGACAATAAGAATATCTGGATACACAATGTAGACGTATTCTACGGAAAGCAAGGTGGCGGTGACCACGCCAAAGGTGACGGTGGTATCGACGTAAAGGCAGACTCAAAGTTCGTCACTATCGACAACTGCCACTTCTGGGATACCGGCAAGTCGAGCATGTGCGGAATGAAGAGCGAGACAGCTCCAAACTACATCACTTATCATCACAACTGGTTCGACCATAGTGACTCACGCCACCCTCGTGTACGCACCATGAGCGTCCACCTTTATAATAATTATTATGATGGTGTTGCGAAGTACGGTGCCGGTGCTGCGGCAAGTTCAGATGTATTCGTCGAGAAGAATTATTTCCGTGATACGAAGTACCCAATGACCATCGCTAGTCAGGCTCACGACATCAAAGATGATGGTTCATCGGTCCTCTCTGGTGAGGATGGAGGTATCATTAAAGCTTACGATAACGTCATAAAGGATCTTCCAGCCAAAGGCGGTTTCACTCCGTATAGCCAGAACAACACTGATTTCGACGCATACGTCGCAACTACCCGTGACGAGAAAGTTCCGGCAACAGTCACAGCAAAGAAAGGCGGTCATGCCTACAACAACTTTGATACTGACCCAAGCCTGATGTATTCTTATACTCCTGACAATGCCAACGATGTACCTGAAAAGGTGACCGGATTCCTCGGTGCAGGAAGAATAAACCACGGCGACTTTAAGTTCACGTTCAATAATGCCGTCGATGACGAAAGTGCGGAGATTAACACAAAACTTTCTTCTGCTATCGACAATTACAAGTCAACCCTTGTTGGCATCTTTGGCGACCCTGACGCTCAAAGTGGAGAAACTGGCGAGCAAACCGATACAACTAGCACCGGCGGACAAACTGGTGGCGAAATCGGCGGAGACACAGGGGGAACGACCATATCAAGTTCCATTGAGTGCACATTCAACGGAAGTGTCTCTAACCCTGCATTTACTTTCGTAGGTTCTTACGGTGACAGTGAGACAACCATCAATGGCGTCAACCTCACCAAAGGTGCAAAGATAAACTCCAAGGGCTCCATCACCTTTACAACCGACAAGGAAATGACCATTACTGTCATAGTAGGTTCAAACAAGGCAAACAACGTCAGCATTGACGGAACAAAGCATGATTGCGATACCGCAACACATACTTATACTGGCACCCTTCCTGCCGGAACTCACAAACTGGCAAAGGACAAGGCAAGCGAATATATAGTAATGTATATAGGATTAAAATAGAAAGAATACTATAATAATTAAATGTGAAATTAGATTAAACCCTTTTTTACTTGTTAGCTTTCAAAAATTTATTCAAACCCGTTAGCTTTATAATTTAGAAATAGTTCCTGTTAGCACTGACACAAAATACTTAGTAAACCCTGCCTCAAGCTCAATGAAGCTATGAAGACAGGGATTTTTTTGCGTTTTATTGAAAAAAAGATGCAATATATTTTGTAGAATAATAAAAAAGCAGTACCTTTGCACCCGCAATCAAGAAATGAGCGCCCTTAGCTCAGCTGGTAGAGCAACTGACTCTTAATCAGTGGGTCTAGGGTTCGAGTCCCTAAGGGCGCACAAATCTAAAGATTATTTATCTTACTTAATGATTGCAAGCGCCCTTAGCTCAGTTGGTAGAGCAACTGACTCTTAATCAGTGGGTCTAGGGTTCGAGTCCCTAAGGGCGCACAAAAGAGGAATAAACTTTGATAGTTTGTTCCTCTTTTTTTAGTATTTATTTTCAAGTTCCGATTTTATTCACTACCTTTGCAGTATAAGACAATAACATTAAGACAAGATACTACAAAGATGAAAAAAGGAAAATTCATTCTTATGCTTATAGCCGTTGCCACACTTATCAGTTGCGGTACGACATCTACAGTCCCAATCACTGGACGTAAGCACACTCTTTCTGTAAGTGATGAGCAGGTTCTGGCTCTTTCCAATCAGGAGTACACTAAGTACATGTCTTCAGCAAAGCTTTCGACTAATGCAGAGCAGACTGCTATGGTTAAGCGTGTAGGCACTCGACTTGCCACCGCCGTTGAGACATATCTCAAGAATAATGGTTATGCCAACGAAGTAAAAAACTTCTCATGGGAGTTCAACCTGGTTCAGAACAATGAGGTGAACGCTTTCTGCATGCCTGGTGGAAAAATTGTTGTTTACACTGGTCTTCTTCCTGTAACTCAGAATGAGACTGCGCTTGCCATTGTCCTCGGTCATGAAATCGCACACGCCGTTGCAAAACACAGTGCCGAACAGATGAGCAAGCAGTACCGCCAGCAAGTTGCTACGAGCATAGGTGGTGCAGTTCTCAACCAGGTAAGCTCCGGAGTTGGCGACATTGCTTCAAATATTGCAGGCACAGCTTTCTCCTTCGCCAATGCTAAGTACAGCCGTGCCAATGAGAGTGAAGCCGACCACATGGGACTGATCTTTGCGGCTATGGCTGGCTATAACCCTAATGAGGCTGTTACATTCTGGACCCGTATGGCTAATGCTTCTTCTTCAAACTCACAGCAGTCCGGTTTGCAGAACTGGCTCAGCGACCACCCTTCTGACCAACAGCGCATCAAGGATATTAAAGGCTGGCTTCCTGAGGCTCTAAAGTATTACCACCCATCAACAACTACTTCAACCTCTTCAAAGAAGAAGACCACAAAGTCAACTTCTTCAAAGAAGAAAACGACTTCACAAAAGTCTACACGCCGCAGATAACTTCTGCCTCTCAACACCCCATAAACACCCCACTCCCTTCACCTCATTGACATACAACATCCATCACCTAACACCTTATAAAATGCTATCCTATTTCGCACAAAACCTATGGCAGGTATGGCTAATAGTTAGTATCATCTGCCTCATACTGGAACTGACCAATGGTGACTTCTTCATCTTCTGCTTCGCAATTGGCGGCATTGGTGGACTAGCAACATCATTGTTTACCGACAGTCTGTCATGGCAAATCATAATCTTCGCCATCGTTTCAGTACTCAGTCTTTTCTTCATACGCCCTGTTATGTTAAGGTACTTCCACAAGAAGGGACATGAACGCAAGAGCAATGCTGAGGCACTAATCGGACGAATCGGCAAGGTTACCGATGCCATCCCTGAGAATGGCTATGGCTACGTTCAGATTGATGGCGACAGCTGGAAAGCTCACACTCCTGACGGACAATCCGTCGAAGTCGGAATGAAAGTAAAAGTCCTAAATATGGACAGTATAATAATAACCGTTAAAAGAATTTGACCTATGGAACTGAGTATTGGATTAATCGTCGTGATTGTTATTGTTCTCCTTGCTATCGTTATAGTTAAGAAGACACTGGTTATAATTCCTCAGAGTGAGACCAAGATTATTGAGCGTCTCGGAAGATACTATGCTACTCTTCAACCGGGAATAAACATCATTATCCCATTCATTGACCGAGCCAAGGAGATAGTCGCCCTAAAGAATGGACGCTACACTTACACCACCAACATCGACCTTCGTGAACAAGTTTATGATTTTGACCGTCAGAACGTAATTACAAAGGACAACATTCAGATGCAAATCAATGCTCTGCTGTATTTCCAGATTGTCGATCCGTTCAAGGCTGTGTATGAGATTAACAACCTCCCGAATGCGATAGAAAAACTCACACAGACTACCCTGCGTAATATTATAGGTGAGATGGAACTCGACCAGACACTTACTTCCCGTGACACCATTAACACAAAGCTCCGTGGAGTCCTCGATGATGCCACTAATAAATGGGGCATTAAGGTAAACCGCGTCGAGCTTCAAGACATCACTCCTCCAGCAAGCGTTCTTCAGGCAATGGAGAAGCAGATGCAGGCTGAGCGTGACAAACGTGCGACCATCCTCACCAGTGAAGGTGAGAAGCAGGCTCAGATTCTCCAGTCAGAAGGAGAGAAGGCAGCTAAGATCAACCGAGCCGAAGCTGAGAAACAGCAGGCTATCCTTCTTGCTGAAGGTGAGGCTTCTGCCCGTATCCGTAAAGCAGAAGCAGAAGCTGCCGCCATTGAAAAGATTACTTCAGCAGTAGGCAAGAGCACTAACCCTGCCAACTACCTCCTTGCTAAGAACTATATTCAAATGCTGCAAGAAGTTGCCAGTGGCGACAAGGCAAAGACTGTTTTCTTGCCTTACGAAGCCTCCAACCTCATGGGAAGTCTTGGCGGCATAAAGGAGCTCTTCAAAGCACAATAAAAAAGAATTATGGAAATAGCAATATTCTGCGGAGCCCGTCCGAACTTCATAAAAGTGGCTCCGGTAATTCGACAAATAAAGAACCTCCAAGCACGAGGCGAGGACCTGACGTTCACGCTCATCTATGCTGGAGCCGACGACGATCCAACTCTCGAGAGCACTATCTTCAGTGACCTCGATATTGACCGTCCGTCAGTCTTCCTTGGAGTAAAATGTCAGAACCTCAATGAACTTACCGGTCAGGTAATGTCGAAGTTCGAGACCTACCTTCAGGCACATCATACTGATGCGGTTATCGTTGTCGATGACCTTGCATCCACTATGGCAGCAGCTATTGTAACAAAGAAGCAAGGAATCCTTCTAGCCCACATTGCGGCTGGAACCCGTTCCTTCGACATAAAGATGCCAAAGGAGATAAATCGTCTCGTCATTGATGGTCTTTCTGACCTTCTTTTCACTGCAGGCATAAGCAATAACTCCATCGCCAATCGTGAAGGAGCCGAACTTTCAAAGGTTTATTGTGTAGGAAATATCCTCACCGATAACCTCCGTCACTGTAACGATACCATCGAAGCAGCCGGTGCCGTTGTATATACTGATGTTTTCGATAAACTGGGACTTCTAAATGAAAAGAGCACAACATCATCAACCAACTCCCAGCTCCAAACACCAAAATACATCGTTTTCACTATTAATCGCAAGGCTCTCCTTGCCAACCGTGAGAATCTCCTTGCCATGCTTCAAGGCATGTTGAAGGCTAGCGGTGATGTTCCTGTCATTGCCCCACTCCGTGACCTAGCCGTCGAGACTATTACTTCTCTCGGTCTTCACAACGGACTTGACCTTCACAACTTCCATATCATCAAACCACTCGGTTACCTTCCGTTCGCATACCTTACAAAACACGCACTCGGAATAATCACCGATAGTGGAAATGTTGCCGAGGAAGCGACCTTCAATCAAGTTCCTTGCATAACTCTAAACAGCTATACCGAGCACATTGAGACCGTTAAGCAAGGCACCAATGTCCTCGTTGGCGAAGATCCAGAGAAACTAGCCGAAGCAACCACTGATATGGTTTCCGGCAAATGGAAGACTGGTACAATTCCTGACAGATGGGATGGTCGCGTAGCTGAACGTATTGTTCAGACTATCGCTGATACCGTCCGTAGATCTCGCCAGCAATAGCTGTCATTCTGCCAACTAGTCAGCAATGCCCGACAAAATGTCACTCACATCTTGCCGGGCATATTTTTTGACATTACTTTGGCAGAAAGGAAAAATAAAGCTATGACATTCGACAAATTTACAATTAAAGCTCAGGAAGCTATTCAGAGTGCGATCAACATCGCACAGCGCAATGGCCAGCAGACCATTGAACCAGTACACATCCTCGCCGGAGTAATGGAAAAAGGCAAAGATGTTACCAACTATGTCTTCCAAAAGCTCGGTGTTAACAGCCAAGTGGTTGAGAACGCCATCGACAATGAAATTAAACATCTGCCAAAGGTTAGTGGAGGCGAGCCTTATCTCTCGTCCGACTCTAACAATGTTTTGCAGAAAACTCTTGACATCTCTCAGCATCTCGGTGATGAGTTCGTGTCTATTGAGCCTATTCTTCTTGCCCTGCTCAACGTAAAGAGTACCGCTTCAAGAATCCTCAAGGACGCTGGATGCACCGAGAAGGAGATGACTATGGCTATACAGGAGCTCCGTCAAGGACAGAAAGTCCAGACGCAAAGCGGTGACGAGAACTATCAGGCTCTGTCAAAGTTTGCCACCAACCTTGTTGAGCAGGCTCGCGCAGGAAAGCTTGACCCTGTCATCGGTCGTGACGAGGAGATTCGCCGTGTGCTTCAGATTCTCTCTCGCCGTACCAAGAACAACCCTATTCTGATAGGTGAGCCGGGTACAGGTAAGACCGCAATCGTTGAAGGACTCGCAGAGCGTATCGTCCGTGGCGATGTTCCTGAGAACCTGAAGAACAAGCAACTCTATTCACTCGATATGGGTGCACTGCTTGCCGGTGCTAAATATAAAGGAGAGTTTGAGGAGCGCTTGAAATCAGTTATCAAGGAGGTTACCAAGTCTAATGGTGAGATAATCCTCTTCATCGATGAGATTCACACCCTCGTTGGTGCAGGTGGCGGACAAGGCGCCATGGATGCAGCCAACATCTTGAAACCTGCTCTTGCCCGTGGTGAGATCCGTTGCATCGGTGCAACAACCCTTAACGAGTATCAGAAGTACTTCGAGAAGGATAAGGCTCTTGAGCGTCGATTCCAGACCGTGATGGTTGATGAGCCTAGTGAGGTTGATGCAATATCAATCCTCCGTGGCTTGAAGGAGCGCTATGAGAACCATCACAAGGTTCGTATTCAGGATGACGCTTGTATCGCAGCAGTTAAGCTTAGTGAGCGCTACATCTCCGACCGTTTCCTTCCTGATAAGGCTATTGACCTTATGGATGAAGCAGCAGCTAAACTCCGTATGGAGCGTGACTCTGAACCGGAGGAACTCGATGAGATTACCCGTCACTTGAAGCAACTTGAGATTGAGCGTGAGGCTATCAAACGTGAGAACGACACTGAGAAGATTGCCCAACTCGATAAGGAGATTGCCGACTTGAAAGACCAAGAGCACTCATTCCGCGCTAAGTGGGAAGGTGAGAAAGCCCTCGTCAATAAGATTCAGGAAGACAAGCAACAGCAGGAGAACCTGAAACTCGAGGCTGAGCGTGCTGAGCGTGAAGGCAATTACGAGCGTGTTGCCGAGATTCGTTACTCTAAGCTGAAGGAACTCGACGACGATATAAAGAAGACTCAGGAGCAGTTGAAATCAACTCAGGGTGGTGCTGCAATGGTTCGTGAGGAGGTTACCGCCGATGATATTGCCGAGGTGGTTAGCCGTTGGACCGGAATACCTGTAACAAAGATGATGCAGAGCGAAAAGGAGAAACTCCTCCACCTTGAGGATCAACTCCACAAGCGTGTCATCGGTCAGGACGAGGCTATCACGGCTGTTGCCGATGCTGTTCGCCGTAGTCGTGCAGGTCTGCAGGATCCTAACCGCCCTATTGCTTCATTCCTCTTCCTTGGTACAACCGGTACCGGTAAGACGGAGTTGGCAAAGACGCTTGCCGATTACCTCTTCAATGATGAGTCGATGATGACCCGTATTGATATGAGTGAGTATCAGGAGAAATTCAGTGTATCTCGCCTGATTGGAGCGCCTCCAGGGTACGTCGGCTATGATGAGGGTGGTCAGCTCACCGAGGCAGTACGCCGTAAACCATATTCGGTTGTCCTCTTCGATGAGATTGAGAAGGCTCACCCAGATGTGTTCAACATTCTGTTGCAAGTTCTTGATGACGGTCGTCTGACCGATAACAAGGGTCGTACGGTGAACTTCAAGAACACAATCATCATCATGACCTCTAACCTTGGAAGCAAGTACATCCAGCAGCAGTTCGAAACCATCAACGATCAGAACCGCCAGCAGGTTATCGAGGATACCAAGTCTCACGTCATGGAGATGCTTAAGAAGACCATCCGTCCTGAGTTCTTGAACCGTATCGACGAGACGATAATGTTCTTGCCGCTTACCAAGAAGCAGATTGGTGGTGTTGTTGAGCTCCAGCTCAACCGCGTTAAGAAAATGCTTGAGCCGCAAGGCTTCAACCTCCAGTGGACTCCACAGGCTGTCGACTTCCTTGCAGATGTCGGCTATGATCCAGAGTTCGGTGCACGTCCTGTAAAGAGGGCAATCCAGAAGTATGTCCTCAACGACCTCTCGAAGTCACTCTTGGCTGAGAAGGTCAACCGCGACAAGCCAATAATCATTGACAGTTTCGGTGACGGACTAGTATTCAGGAACTAAGCCTCTCCAAGGCCTCCCCGAATGGGGAGGATGTTTAATCACAATATTAAACGATTAGCATCCTCCCTATTCGGGGATTTTTTATTAATTCTTCATTAAAGCTACAATTAATTCTTAATTTTTAATTCTTCATTATCAATTTATTATTACCTTTGCCAGCAAATTGGAATACAAAGTTAATAAACAGATATAAAGAATGAAGAAGATTATCATGTTACTGTTTACCGTCATGATTACGGTAGCAGCTTACGCACAAAGCGATTATACATATCTCGATGCCGTTAAGGCTCTTACTGAAACCAACTCGCTTAAGACTCTTGGCGAGAAAGGATACGAACTCAAGAAGGAGGCTCAAGGCTCCGACCATGAGATGTTCTTTACCAAGGGAAAGATGTATCTTGGCGAGGATTTCGAATGGCACGGCCGCGACAACGCCAGCTCACTTGTCCGCGTCACCTACGAGGACAACAATCTTAAGAGCATCGACATTATATACACCAACTCCCAGAGCATCTCTACATCTGCCGACGAACTTACCTATACCAAGCCAATACCGGCTGGAGAAGAGACTGTTGGCACAAGCAAGGTCTTCAAGTTTACGACCGACCAACTGAATGTCACACTCGAAATACCGGAGGATCACGCCACAGCTACGTTCCATCTAGAAAAACGCTAGAAAAGCTTGCATCCCCGAATTAAAATCCGTATCTTTGCAGATGGTTACTTTCCATTAACGAAAGCTTCTATAAGATTTAGCAAACAAACTGACAATGAGTGACAAGCAAGACAATAATGAGCCAAGACTAAGCAAGGGACTTAAGATATTTATCATCGTCGGCACTGTGTTCCTATTGGTATTCAGTGTTGGGAATTATATAGCCCATAGCGGTATTTCCGAATATTACCGTACTCAAATAGAGCCTGACTCAAACCTTGCCGACAAAGAACTTGTTGTCAAGCAAGACACCATCCGCAAAGATACCGCTGCCGCCGACTCTGCCAATAAGGAGGAGGAAGAACAGGCGAAGAAGGTCTTCAACAGTATTCGTGGAGACGTAAGGCATAAGAAGGCAAAGGTTGAAGAAGAAACCACCGATGAAGAGCAGGAACAGTCGACTACCGATGCTAGCTCTTCAAATACTGCTCCGGCGGAAGGCGAGAAACCATCGACGACCCAACCATCAACAAAATCGGAGGCAGCTCCAAAGGTTGAGAAAATAGAATAAGATGAAAATCATCGAGCCGGTAGCCATTTTCCATTCTCCTTTCTCGTCAAAGTTCGGTATTCCTCGACAGAGCGGTCTTGTCGATGAACTTACCGGACGTATTGTCCTAGAGCCGAAATTCCGAGACCCTAATGCTCTTCGTGGTCTTTCCGACTTCGATTATCTTTGGCTTATATGGGGCTTTTCCGCCAATGAGCCAAAGGAAAATCAGTCCATTAACACTCAACATTCAACACTCCACACTCCACATTCAACAATAAACTCTCCCTTCCACCCCACTGTCCGTCCACCACGTCTCGGCGGAAATGAGCGCATAGGAGTGTTTGCGTCACGTTCGCCTTTCCGTCCGAACGGATTGGGACTATCCTCAGTTAAACTCATTGACATTGAGAAAACCGACATCATTGTTGGCGGAGCCGACCTCATGGACGGCACTCCCATCTATGACATAAAGCCTTATCTTCCTTACGTCGACGCCCATACTGAGGCACGTGGAGGCTTCACCGACCAGCGTCAATGGCAGAAACTCGATGTCGTTATTCCCCACTCCATCCGTCAGAGGCTAGCCGACAAGCAGGCTTCTGAACTTTCTAACGTCTTGTCACTCGACCCACGACCACACTATCAGAACGACCCCAACCGCATCTACGGTATGCCTTTCGGCGGTCATGACGTTAGATTCAAGGTCGAAGGCAATATCCTAACAATTGTTGAGATTATTTAGTCATTCTTTTTCTATTATTATCTTTTTGTTGTACCTTTGCAATCAAAACTAAACAAAAAGATAATGGAAAATCAAGAAAAGCAAAACATTGAACTACCGGAGAACGCCTTTCGTGAACTAAAGGAAGGTGAAGAGTATGTTCCAATAATGAAGCCTGACAAGACTTACCGTGAGGTGACTCCATGGTCGGTAACATGGGGACTGCTCATGGCTGTACTCTTCTCGGCAGCTGCCGCCTATCTGGGCTTGAAAGTAGGACAGGTATTCGAAGCCGCCATCCCTATCGCCATCATCGCCATTGGACTCTCGCAAGCCACAAAACGCAAGAATGCCCTTGGCGAGAACGTCATCATCCAGAGTATCGGAGCCTGCTCAGGCGCCGTTGTAGCCGGAGGAATATTCGTCATGCCGGCAATCTACATGCTCGACCTGCAAGCCGACTTCTTCAAGATATTCATTGCGGCAGCCCTAGGAGGCGTCCTCGGAATACTTTTCCTCATTCCTTTCCGTAAATACTTCGTCAAGGACATGCACGGCAAATATCCTTTCCCAGAGGCAACAGCCACCACACAGGTGCTCGTTTCAGGTGAGAAAGGTGGCTCTCAGGCTAAGCCATTGCTTATCGCAGGACTCATAGGCGGACTCTACGACTTCGTTGTTGCCACATTCGGTTGGTGGAATGAGAACGTAACAAGCCGTATGATTGGATTCGGTGAGACCATTGCCGACAAGACAAAGCTCGTTTTCAAGGTCAACACCGGTGCCGCCGTCCTCGGACTTGGCTACATCGTCGGACTGAAATATGCCGCCATTATATGTGCCGGTTCCATCTTTGTGTGGTGGATTGTCGTCCCGGCAATGGCATTGATATTCCCAGACACAGTTCTCAACCAATGGGATCCTAGCGTAACAGCCACCGTTGGCTCAATGAGCCCAGAGGATATATTTACTAATTATGGACGTAGCCTTGGTATAGGAGCCATCGCCATGGCAGGTATCATCGGTATCGTGAAGAGCTGGGGAATCATCAAGGGAGCCGTAAGTCTTGCCGCCCGCGAGATGAAAGGCAAAGGCGCAGGACAGAAGGAAGTGCTCCGCACCCAGCGTGACATCTCTTTCAAGGTCATTGCCATTGGCTCGGTCGTTACCCTTCTCATCACTTACGCATTCTTCTTCTTTGGAGTCATGAACTTCAATCTGCTCCATGCCACCGTGGCTATTATCCTCGTGGCAGTAATTGCGTTCCTATTCACCACCGTTGCCGCCAACGCCATAGCCATTGTGGGCAGTAACCCGGTATCAGGAATGACGCTCATGACCCTTATCCTTGCGTCCGTCGTGATGGTTGCTGTAGGCTTGAAGGGCAATGCCGGAATGCTTGCTGCATTGCTGATGGGTGGTGTTGTCTGCACGGCTCTGTCTATGGCAGGTTCTTTCATCACTGACTTGAAGATTGGTTACTGGCTCGGTACAACCCCAAAGAAGCAGGAGACATTCAAGTTCCTTGGAACTATCGTCAGTGCCGCAACCGTTGCAGGCGTGATGATGCTGCTCAATGAGACTTACGGATTCAAAGGCGACGCTCTTGCTGCACCGCAGGCTCACGCCATGGCGGCCGTCATAGCACCGCTTATGAGTGGTCAGGGTGCACCGTGGATTCTCTATGGAATCGGTGCACTGATAGCCCTAATCCTCGACCGTTGCAAGGTCCCTGCACTTGCTTTCGCCCTCGGAATGTTCATTCCTATCCAGCTGAATATTCCTCTCTTGGTTGGTGGAGCACTCAACTGGTACGTTGGAAGCCGTTCAAAGGATGCCGCAGTCAACAAGACTCGTGTAGACAAAGGCACACTGCTTGCCAGTGGATTCATTGCAGGTGGTGCACTGATGGGTGTTGTCTCAGCACTGTTGAAGTTTGGCGGAGTAGAGTTCGACTACAGTGCATGGTGGCAGAACCACGCTTCTGAGCTGCTCTCACTTGTGGCTTACATAGCTCTGATTATCTATTTCGTACTTGCAACAAAGCCGTCAAAGGCTGAATTGAAAGACAAGTAATGGTCAATTGAATGCTAATGGATGCCGTTTTATTTCGTAAAACGGTATCTTTCAGAAATGTTTTTAATTTATTTTTCAATCGAAATAAATTAAAAATAAAAAGAAAATAATTTATTTTTATTCGCAAAACGGCACCTTTTGCAATGCAAGAGATGCCGTTTTACTTTTCAACCAAGTTCTACTTATATCATAACTAAGCATAGCATAAACTATTACTTAGCCTTATTCGAAGTTTATTTTCGTCCGTGGTACTTCATATTATGCTTCTCATCCGCATGGAAGTTGACGTTTCTTGACGGATAATCCATACGGATAGGATGTGCTGTCAGTCCCGGTGTACTCATCCATTGGGCTATACTGTCGACCCATTTTGCCGCAGAAGAAAGTGTGGGGTGTGTACCGTCAATGCGTGCGCAAATGGTGTTGCTGCTGTCATAGAACCGCTTGTCGCCCACCTTCTGATGGATAATATCTACTATCCTGCGGTCGCGCAGTCCGCGCCTAGGCAGTGGACCTATCCAAACGAAAGGAATCTTACCGAACTTCCGGAGTATCACGCCTATCCATTCGGCTCGTTTCTCAAGATTATAATAGCCCAGATCATTATAACCCAGGCTCATAATGATGAACGTCGGGTGGACTCGCTGTATGTGATACTCAAGGTCACGGGTTGTAGCCCAGTGCATGGTGTTACTGCCATACCATATAACGGCATGGAATTCGTCACCATTCTCGGCTGCATAATCGACGAAACGACTTCCAAGACCATCAAGCATGGAATCGCCAATAAGCAGGATAACTTGGTGGGCGTTATCTACACCGTTCTCATCGAAAGCAGAGAAATAATCGGGATCATACTCATCGCCGCCCAGTCCGTGACCAATGTTCACTATTTTAGGTGCCGGACCGGCTGTCTTATCGGCATGAGCCTTACGTGGGAGGGTATCAGGTTGCAAATTGGACATGTGGTCTGTCCAATTTGAATTCTGTGCGTTTGCCATCAATGCAAGCCCAAAGAAAAGGAACAATATTTCCAGTCTAATCCTATTCACCTGATTTTCAGGGTGCAAAGTTACAAAAAATAAATGGAATTCGCGTAATTCATTGATAATTAATCAGAATTTGAACAAATGCAAATCCTTGCCATATATACCAAAAGAAAAAGCCCCGACATCACGCCGGGGCTTATTCCATCAGATTTTTGAATGTTTCAGCAGTTTGAGTCTTATGTAGTTTTTTAAAGTTTTTCGAAATCGGTTTTCCGTTCAAACGTTTGCAAAGGTAAAATAATAATTGATATAAATCAAATCATTTGCCAATTATTTTTTATTTAATTACGTAAACGTTTACAGGTAATGAGTATTCGTATGGCTAAAAAATTATAAACTGGGGAAGTTATAAATGCATAAAAACCTCAAACTCAAAAAGTTTTTATAACTTTGCACAATATATAAAAAGACACATTATTTAATGAAAGAATTTGTTATTTCCGAAGCCAAAGCCGAGACCGCAATACTGGTCGGACTGATTACTCCGTCGCAGGGTGAGGCAAAGACTAAGGAATATCTTGACGAGCTTGAGTTTCTTGCCGATACTGCAGGAGCTGTTACCGTGAAGCGATTCACACAGCGTGCCGGCGGTCCGAATATGACATCATACGTCGGAAAGGGCAAACTTGAGGAGATAAAGGAATACATAAAGCAGAAGGAAGACGAGGAAGACCCGATAGGAATGGTTATCTTCGATGATGAGCTTTCGGCCCAACAGCTCCGCAATATCGAGAAGGAATTGCAGGTGAAGATACTCGACCGCACATCGCTTATCCTCGATATATTTGCCATGAGGGCAAAGACAGCGAACGCAAAGACACAGGTAGAGCTGGCTCAATACCAGTACATGCTGCCTCGACTGACCCGACTCTGGACGCACCTTGAGCGTCAGGGCGGTGGCTCCGGTTCTGGCGGAGGAAAAGGTTCGGTAGGTCTTCGTGGTCCTGGTGAGACTCAGTTGGAGATGGACCGCCGAATAATCCTCAACCGCATGAGCCTCTTGAAGAAGCGTCTTGCCGAGATTGACAAGCAGAAGACTACCCAGCGCAAGAACCGCGGGCGCCTCATCCGTGTGGCTCTCGTGGGCTACACCAATGTGGGAAAGTCCACGATAATGAATCTTCTTGCCAAGAGTGAGGTATTTGCCGAGAACAAGCTTTTCGCCACTCTCGACACGACTGTGCGAAAAGTAGTGATAAAGAACCTGCCTTTCCTGCTCGCCGACACTGTTGGGTTCATCCGTAAGTTGCCGACAACACTTGTCGATTCATTCAAGTCGACGCTCGATGAGGTTCGTGAAGCCGATATGCTGGTACACGTTGTCGACATCTCACATCCTGATTTCGAGGAACAGATTCAGGTTGTCAACCAGACACTGAAGGAGCTCGGGTGCTCCGACAAGCCTTCGTTGATAGTATTCAACAAGATTGACAACTACCACTGGGTGGACAAGGAGCCTGACGACCTCACCCCTCCGACAAAGGAAAATGTCACTCTCGACGAACTGAAGAAGACGTGGATGGCACGTGAGAATGAAAACTGCATCTTCATCTCGGCTAAGGACAAGGAGAACATCGATGAGTTCCGTGAAGTCATTTACAAGCGTGTCCGCGAGCTACACGTCCAGAAGTACCCCTACAACGACTTCCTCTATCCGGAACTTTAAGAACTCCCCACAAAGCCTCCCCCAAAGAGAGGATGTTTAATCACCAAAAATTAAATGAGTATTAAGATGGACAATACCACTTCATATTATAATTTAAGTAATCAGAAGCCTCCCCTTGGGGGAGGTTTGGCGGGGATAGCCTATAGGAATCTTAGATCCGAAGAAATTTCTATCCTCAAGTCTAACGCTTGCTGGGCTGAGGACTGGGACGACATTGAAGTTGCAGAGGAAGGCTTTCTCCCTCAGTTTGTCCAGCGCACCAACTTCTATGGCAAAATAAGAATTGGTGCTCTTGACGGGACTATCGAAGTCACGAAGGACTTTCCCCGCCATGCCGGCATCAAGAACGCTACCCTCAGGAACGTTACAATCGGCAATAACTGCATAATTGATATGGTCGGCAACTACATCAACGACTATACCATTGGTGACAATTGCTACATCGTGAACGTATCGACCATTGAGACCACCGAGGGTGCAAGCTATGGCGATGGCAATCAGATTTCGGTTCTGAGTGAGGCCGGCGATGGCAATATCATCGCTTTCCATGGACTTAACAGCCAGTTGGCGGCATTCATGGTTCGTCATTATGAGGATACTGACGTTCGTAATGCTCTTCGCCGGTTGGTCAATGAGGAAGTGGTTCGCTCCCAACCCGACCGTGGAACGATAGGCAACAACGTCAAGATTGTCAATACCACGGAGATTGTCAACTCCGTCATCGAGGATGGATGTGAGATAAGCGGAGCCACACGGCTTAGCGATTGCACAATAAAGAGCAACAACAATTCGAGTGTTTTCATTGGCTCTAACGTCATAATAGAGAATTCCATTATTGCCGACGGCTCGTCGATAACCGACGGAGTGCGCATGCAGGACTCGTTTGTTGGCGAGGCTTGCCAGATAACGAGTGGCTTTACAGCCAGCCAGAGTGTGTTCTTTGCCAACACTGTTATGGCAAACGGCGAGGCATGTGCTGCTTTCTGTGGACCGTTCTCGGCTTCGCATCACAAGAGCTCGCTGCTCATTGGTGGTCAGTATTCGTTCTATAATGCCGGTTCGGCAACCAATTTCTCAAACCATGCTTATAAGATGGGACCTATCCATTGGGGTATCCTTGAGCGTGGAACGAAGACGGCTAGTGGCTCTCACCTACTTTGGCCAGCTAGGATCGGCACTTTCTCAGTGGTCATGGGCAAGCTGATGGGACATCCACGCACCGACGGTCTGCCTTTCTCCTATCTCATCGGTGAAAACGGACAGACATGGCTTGTACCAGGACACAACATCATTACCGTCGGACTCTATCGTGACATTCACAAATGGCCGATGCGGGATATGCGCTCAAAGGACAACCGGAAGAGTATCATCGACTTCGATTGGCTGTCGCCATTAACCATAGGTGAGATTATCCGTGGCAAGAAAATCCTTGAGAACATTCTTAAAGTCAATGGCGATGATGTGAAGGAATACCACTATCATGGTATGTGCATCAAGGCTTCGTCACTGAAGAACGGTCTTCACTATTACGACATTGCCCTTCGTTTGTTCATGGGACAGATGCTTCAGCTTGCCAAAGACAACAGCTTCGAAGGTAAGCCAGCATGGCAAACAGGACTCGGGCGGTGGAGCGACCTTGCAGGACAGCTCATGCCTCTGACCGAGGAGCAGCGTCTTGCCGACGATATCAAGGAAGGCAATATCGAGACCATTGATGATATCCTTGCCCGTTTCGAGGAGATTGAAGCCAACTATGCCCGATACGAATGGGCTTGGGCTTACCGGATGATTCTAGACTACTATGATATAAAGAGCATCACCGAGGACGACGAAAGCCGCATTGAGCATGACTATAATGCCGCCCGCTCAGAATGGCTTGCCGCCATCAAGGCTGATGCCGAAAAGGAATTCAAACTAGGTGATGTCTACAATGAGACCCTCACCGATTTCCTTGAGCATCTCCCCACTTAGCCTATCATGCCTATCATGCCTATCAGGCCTATTTAGCCTATTTAGCCTAATATGCCCACTATGCCTAATAAGCCAAGCCCCCTCATCAACAAAAAAAAAACAAAATCACCAAATAATGAAACTCAAAACTCTTTTAGCCACCCTGCTACTGATAGCTACAACAACGGCTTCAGCCCAGACCTACAAGTATGAGTCTGTGGCTAACGACCCAATGGGTGTGCGCATCTACACCCTCAACAACGGGCTTAAGGTTTACCTCAGCCGCAACTCCGAGCAACCACGAATCCAGACTTACATTGCTGTCCGTACTGGTTCGCGTAACGACCCTCACGAAACGACAGGCCTTGCCCACTATCTTGAACACCTGATGTTCAAGGGTACAACCCATTTCGGCACATCCAATCTTGCTGCCGAGCAGCCTTTGCTAGATTCTATTGAACACCGCTTTGAGGTTTACCGCACTATCACAGACCCGACAGAGCGCAAGGCTTACTATCATCAGATTGACTCTATCTCCCAGCTTGCAGCCAAGTACAACATCCCAAATGAGTATGATAAGATGATGGCGGCAATAGGTTCTGAGGGCTCAAATGCCTACACGAGCAACGACCAGACTTGCTATCAGGAGGATATCCCATCCAATGAACTCGACAACTGGGCCCGCGTTCAGAGCGACCGTTTCCAAAATATGGTTATTCGCGGATTCCATACAGAGCTAGAGGCAGTCTATGAGGAATACAATATTCACCTTTCAAGCGATGGCGAAAAGGAATGGGTGGCTCTCAACAAGAAACTCTTCCCTAATCATCCTTACGGTACCCAGACAACCATTGGTACTCAGGAACACTTGAAGAATCCTAGCATAACGAACATAAAGAACTACTTCAAGCGTTATTATGTGCCTAACAATGTTGCTATTGTAATGGCTGGTGACCTTGATTATGACAAGACCATCGCCACAATCAACAAGTATTTTGGCTCATGGAAGAAGAGTGACAATCTCTCACGTCCTGAGTACGCTCCTGTTCCGACACTCAAGCAGCATGTTGATACAACCGTTGTCGGACAGGAAGCTGAGAATGTCATGATGGGCTGGAAGTTCGACGGAGCTTCTAGTATGCAGAATGATACTCTTCAAGTAATTGCCGACTTATTAGCTAACGGAAAGGCAGGGCTCATAGAGACTGACCTCGAACAGCCAATGAAGATTATGGAAGGAGCCGCAATAACTGACGATTTGACCGACTATACATCATTTATTCTTTATGGAGAGCCTAAGGACGGGCAGAACCTTGACGACCTCCGCCAGCTTCTTCTTGGTGAGATTGACAAACTGAAGAAGGGAGAATTTGATGAGAGTCTGGTGAAAGCCGTTGTTGCCAACAAGCGTCTTAACTTCCTTCGCGGTCTCGACCAGAATCGCAACCGTGTTGAGACTATGAAGAACGCATTCATCAATGGCAAGCCTTGGAAGCAGGAAGTTGACGGTCTTGACCGCATGGACGGAATAACCAAGGCACAGATTGAGGCTTTTGCCAAAAAGTATTTTGGCGATGATTACGTTTGTGTTTACAAGCGTCAGGGCGAAGACACTACAATCCACAAGATCGACAAGCCTCAGATTACCCCTATCCCAACAAATAACGACAAGCACAGCGACTTCCTTCAGAGCATCGTCAACTCTAAGGTTGACCCTATTCAACCTAAGTTCCTTGACTTCTCTAAGGACTTGACAGTTGAAAAGCAGAAGGATGGCCAGGAGATTCTTTACAAGCAGAACCCCGATGACGACCTCTTCAATCTTGCCATTGTCTACCCTGTTGGTACAGAGAACAACAATAAGCTTGGGACAGCTTCAAGTTATCTTGAGTATGTTGGAACCAACAAAAAATCAATATCTGAGATAAAGAAGGACTTCTATCAGATTGCATGTCAATATTCTGTATCTGTTGGTAATGACTATACCATTTTCTCTCTGTCTGGCTTAAACAAGAATATGCCGAAGGCATTGGCTCTTTTCAAAGATTGGATATGGAACGCTAAAGCCGATAATGACAGTTACAAACAGTATGTTGCATTGGTTAAGAAAGGGCGCGACGATGCGAAAAAGGAGCAGCGCAGCAACTTCTCTGCACTTGCACTATATGCCGAACAAGGTAAATATAATCCTTATCGCGACGTTATGTCAAGCGAAGAACTCGACAAGCAAGACCCGCAGGAATTGCTCGACTTGCTGAAACAACTCGGCAATTACACCTTATTATATTGGGGTCCGTCGGCATTGAAGGACATAACCGCAAAGGTCAACAAAGAAAAGTTTGCCGGAAAGCTGTCGCCGGAACTGGCTCAGGCAAAGCGCTATAAGAATGAGGTGACACCACAGAATGAGGTTTACATTGCTCCTTATGATGCCAAGAACATCTATATGATGCAGTTCCACAACGAGAACAAGGAGTGGAAACCAGAGAACGCAGCTGTCGAGGCTTTGTTCAATGAGTACTTCGGTGGCGGTATGAACGCTATCGTCTTCCAGGAACTTCGTGAGGCTCGTGGCCTTGCTTACTCGGCAAGTGCACGCTACAGCCAGCCAAGTCGTAAGGGTGACAATGAAAGTTTCTATACTTACATTATTACTCAGAACGACAAGATGATGGATTGTATCCGTGAGTTCAACACTTTGCTTGACACCATTCCAGAACGTCAGGCTGGTTTAGACCTCGCAAAACAGAGTCTCACAAAGTCTCTTGCCACTGGTCGTACAACAAAGTACTCCATCCTTTGGGCTTACTGGAATGCTCAACGTCGTGGTATCAACTATGATATTGACAAGAATATCTATGAAGCACTGCCAAGTCTGACACTACAGGATGTCCTCAACTTCGGTAAGCAAAACATCTCCAACAAGCCTTACCGTTACATCATCCTTGGTGATGAGAAGGATCTAGACATGAAATCACTTGAGAAGATTGGTCCGGTGAAGAAACTGACAACAGAAGAAATATTTGGATATTAATCAAAAGCAAAAAGGTAAAAAGGTAAAAAAGTAAAATGCCTTTTACCTTTAAAACATGAAAGGAATAACTAACATATATCAATTAATTTGGTAAAAGACAAAGAAGCAAGAAGTTTTACTTTTTTACCTTTTTACCTTTAAGAAAACATTATGGCTAAGAACGTTGAATTTAAGTATGCGCCAATGTTCCAGACGGGAAAAGACACAACAGAGTACCGCTTGTTGACAAAGGAAGGCGTTTCAGTAAGCGAATTTGAAGGAAAGAAAATCCTGAAGGTGAGCAAAGAGGCTCTGACTCTTCTTGCTCAGCAGGCTTTCCACGATTGTGAGTTCATGCTCCGCCGTGCCCACAACAAGCAAGTGGCTGCTATCCTCCACGACCCAGAGGCTTCGGAGAACGATAAGTATGTAGCTCTTCAGTTCCTCCGCAATGCCGAGACAGCAGTAAAGGGAGTTCTTCCTTTCTGTCAGGACACCGGTACCGCTATTATCCACGGAGAGAAAGGACAGCAGGTTTGGACAGGCTTCGACGATGAGGAAGCTCTATCTCGTGGTGTGTTCAACACCTACACACAGGACAATCTCCGCTACTCCCAGAACGCTCCTCTGACAATGTATGAGGAAGTAAACACCCGTTGCAACCTCCCTGCACAGATCGACATCGAGGCAACAGAGGGTGCTGAGTATCGCTTCATCATGGTTGCTAAGGGTGGTGGCTCAGCCAACAAGACTTACTTCTACCCTATGACAAAGGCTACCATTCAGAACGAAGGTACTCTTCTTCCATTCCTCGTTGAGAAGATGAAGAGTCTCGGAACAGCTGCTTGCCCTCCTTACCACATCTGCTTCGTTATCGGCGGTACATCAGCTGAGCGTAACCTCCTCACGGTTAAGCTCGGAAGTATCAAGTACTACGATGGTCTGCCTACATCAGGTGATGAGACCGGTCGTGCTTTCCGTGACCTCGACCTTGAGGCTAAACTTCTTGAAAAGGCTCATGAGATTGGACTCGGTGCTCAGTTCGGTGGCAAGTGCTTTGCTCATGACATTCGTGTTATTCGTCTGCCTCGTCACGGTGCTAGCTGCCCAATCGGTCTTGGAGTTTCTTGCTCTGCCGATCGTAACATCAAGGCAAAGATCAACGAGGATGGTATCTGGCTTGAGAAGATGGATGACAATCCTGGCGAGCTTATTCCTGAGGAGTATCGTCGTCCGGGCGAAGGCGGCAAGGGCGTTGAGATCGACCTCGACAAGGGTATCGACGCTGTTCTTGCTGAACTCACAAAGTATCCTGTCTCTACACGTGTAAGCCTCAATGGTACAATCATCGTTGCACGTGATATTGCACACGCTAAGCTGAAGGCTCGTCTTGACGCAGGTGAGGATCTTCCACAGTACTTCAAGGATCATCCTATCCTCTATGCAGGACCAGCAAAGACTCCAGAAGGCTATCCTTGCGGTTCGATGGGTCCTACAACTGCTAACCGTATGGATCCGTATGTTGATGAGTTCCAGGATCACGGTGGTTCACTGGTAATGATTGCCAAGGGTAACCGTACACAGGTTGTTACCGACGCCTGCAAGAAGCATGGTGGTTTCTATCTTGGTACTATTGGTGGTATTGCCGCTGTTCTTTCAAAGGAGTGCATCACCAGCATTGAGTGCGTTGAATATCCAGAACTCGGCATGGAAGCAATCTGGAAGATAACTGTTAAGGACTTCCCTGCATTCATCCTTGTCGATGATAAGGGTCATGATTTCTTCAAGGAACTCAAGCCTTGGACTCCTTGCAAGACTTGCAATAAGTAATAAAAAACTCCCCAACAAGTTGCTTAAAATCCCCACCAAGCCTTTCCCAAAAGGAAACCTGGTGGGGATTTTCTTTCTATGTGAGATATTCTATTTTTTGCTCTTTTACTTTGTCTTTTCTTTTTTTAGTAGTACCTTTGCACACGGAAAGCAGAATGCTTTCTAAGGGGTGCTTGGTTTTTTGGCCTTGCTGAGAACATACCCTATAACCTGATCCGGACAATGCCGGCGTAGGTAGGATACAAATCCCTTTAGTTTATTATTAAAAATTTGAGGTAACAATGAAAAAGATTGTACTCTTAACAGCAACATTGTTAACTGTTGTTGGAGCGAGTGCGCAGGAAAGTGTCGACACACTGAAGGCTCAAAAGCTGAAAGAGGTTGTCGTAAAAGCTGTCCGTGCGCCTGAGAATGCACCGTTCGCAGTGGCGAACATCAAGAAGTCTGATTTGCAGAACTTCTCAAAGACTGGACTTGAACTACCTTATCTGCTTGCCCGCACTCCGGGTATCCTGGCATGGGGTGAGAATGGACTTGGAACCGGAACAGCTTACATGCGTGTCCGTGGCGCAGCAGGTTCAAGAATAAATGTAACTCTTGATGGAGTTGCACTGAACTCTCCTGAGGATCAGACCGTGTTCTGGGCAAATATGAACTCATACGCAGCCCTGCTTGGTTCTGTTCAGATACAGCGTGGTATTGGTACATCAACCAATGGTGACGGTGCTTTTGGCGGAACAATCTCTTTAGGTACAGCTGAACCAAGCCTGATTCCAAGTCTGGAGCTTACAGGAAGCTACGGAAGCTATAACACATACAATGCCGGAGCTAGCTTCTCAACAGGCTTACTTAAGAACCACTGGGTGTTCAATGGTGCTTACCACGAGACATCAACAGACGGTTATGTTCATGGAACTGAAGGACGTAGCGGATCATACCTCGGCGCTCTGACTTACTATGGCGACAAGTTCTCTATCAGCTATAAGAACGTAGGTAACTTCGAGAAGACTGGTCTGGCATGGAGCGGTGTTACAGCCGGCAATGACAACGTATCCCTTATGAACTACGGAGTACGCACTTATAATGATATGTATAAGATGGGACTCGGTAAGTTCAACTCCCTTTACGAGGGCATGGACATCGATGACAACGGCAATGTAACTACTCATCGTTATCAGCTTCGTGATGGCAGTTATTGGAAAAAGACAACTGATAACTTCTATCAGGACCACAATATCCTCTCCGGAGTTTGGAAGCCAAGCAAGCACTGGACTCACAACATAGCCCTTCACTATACATACGGTTATGGTTATTACAGTGAGTTCCGTCCTAACTACAAACTTTCAAAGTTCGGTCTTACCTACTATGATGCTGATGGCAACCAGGTTAAGCGCACAGACTTCATCCGCAAGAAGGGACTTAGCCAGCACACCTACGGACTTGTTTATAATGTTAACTACAAAGATGAGAAGTGGGATGTTATCGGAGGAGTAAACCTCCAGCAGTTCCGTGGCAACCACTTCGGATACCTCACTTACATTGCTAACGAAGCTGTAGAAGCAAAGTTCCGTCCTAATGGTCAGAACTACATGTACTACAACTCCGACGCACATAAGGATGACTACAGCACATTCTTGAAAGCCACCCATCACCTCAATGATTACTTCGATGCATTTGCTGATGTTCAGTTCCGTTATGTCCGTTACAAGACAACAGGTTATAACGACAAGTTCTATAAGAAAGAAGATGGAACATACAGCAACCAAATGCTGACCATCAACAAGAACTACTTCTTCGTTAACCCTAAAGCAGGTCTTAGCTTCCACAAGGACGGTCATAAGGCATACGCTTCTATAGCATACGCAAACCGTGAGCCTGAGCGTAACAACTTCACCGACAATGGCAACTATCCAGCACCAAGCCCAGAGCGCCTTATGGATATCGAGCTTGGCTATCAGTACACTGGCAATAACTGGCACGCAGGTGCAAGCCTCTATTACATGGACTACACTGGTCAGTTCGTTCAGACCGGTATGCAGAGTGATATAGGCGAGAACCTCACCACAAACATTGACGACAGCTATCGTCTCGGTGCCGAGATTACAGCCGACTGGAGCCCACTGTCATGGTTTACCATTGCCGGAAATGCCGCACTCTCGAAGAACAAGATTAAGGACTTCACCGAATATGCAGAGGACTGGTATTCAAAGTCTGGCTATCGCAAGATTCACTACGACAACTCTGACCTTTCATTCTCACCGTCAGCTATCCTGAACGGATTCCTTGATTTCCATTACAAAGGCTTCCAGGGACTCTGGCACACCAACTATGTAAGCCGTCAGTATCTCGACAATACAAAGAACGAAGACCGTTCACTGCCTTGGTTCACCCAGACAAACATCAGCCTGAACTATACACTGAACGTCAACCGCAAGTTCATCGGAATGAAAGAGGCTGTCTTTGGCGTAAACTTCAACAACATCTTCGACCGTCATTACGCTAATTCAGGTTGGGTTTACTCAGCATACGACAAGGAGAACATGAAGGATAGTGACGCACGTTACTATCAGATTGGATTCATCCCTGCCGCTGGATTTACAGTAATGGGTAATGTTACACTTCGCTTCTAATGGAGCAATTCCTCTCTGAACACTGGCTGGATATATTCGGGACCATCATTGGTCTCGTATATATCTACCAGGAATATAAAGCAAGTATATGGTTATGGATCACTGGCATAATTATGCCGGTGGTCTATATTTTTGTATATCTGGATGCCGGACTGTATGCCGATTTTGGCATGCAAGTTTATTACACTCTTGCTGCCATCTATGGACTTCTCGTTTGGAAGTTCGGCAAGAAGCATAACCAGCAATCAGAAGAAATGCCGATAACACATATTCGGCACTCACTGCTCTTGCCATCACTGCTACTCTTTATTGTAGCATGGGGCGGCATTTACCTCATTCTTATTCATTTCACCAACTCTACCGTGCCTGTTCTCGACAGCTTTGGCAATGCCCTAAGTATCATCGGACTATGGTGGTTGGCACGCAAATACATTGAGCAATGGTATCTGTGGATCATCATTGATGCTGAATTATCAGCTCTATATGTATACAAGGGTATACCTTTCACTGCGGGTCTATATGCTTTATATGTCATAATTGCCATTGCAGGATACTTCAAGTGGAAGAAAATGATGGAGGAATCAATTGATAGAGTGAAGTAGGATGGACAAGAAAAAATTGATAGATAAGGAAAGCCGGTTTGATGTTGCTATTCTGGCTGCAGGTGACTTTCCTAAGAATAATGTGGTATTGGAGATATTGAAGAAGACAACACCTCTGGTCGTATGTGACAGTGCGATGGAGGATGTTATAGCTTACAATAAAGACAAAAACAATGGAGAGCAACTGCATCCTTCAGCCGTTGTTGGCGATGGCGACAGCCTTCACTCGGAGCTAAAAGAGAAGTACAGAGCCATCTGGCATCATTATAGCGAACAAGACTTCAATGACTTAACCAAAGCCACAAAGTTCGCTATAAAGAACTATTCATCCAAGACTATTGCTTACATTGGAGCTACAGGCAAACGCGAAGACCACACCATCGGCAATATATCATTGATGAGATATTACCATGAACACCTGGGAATAGCTCCAACACTGATAACTGATTACGGTTGGTTTGTACCATCCAATGGCGAAGACCTGTTTGAGTCTTTTGCCGGACAGCAAGTAAGTATCTTCAACTGTGGATGCAAGAGGCTGGAAAGCGAAGGACTGAAATGGAATACATCCCCATTCAATGAACTTTGGGAAGGCACTCTCAATGAGGCAACTTCCGACAGTTTTAAGATCAATGGCGACGGAGAATACCTTGTATTCCGTACCTTTAAAAAGAAGATAATGGCTAAATAACAATATTCAACCAAATGCCAATAAAGATACCATCAACAAATAATTAAGGGTAGAGGCTTGTGCCCCTACCCTGTTTTTTTATTACTCATTCAATGGAATATTATCGTTCGTTCAACGGAACGTAATCCTTTTGTCCGAGGATATTCTTGTATGCCGGACGAATGATCCGGCGACCTTCGAAGTTGAGTTCCTCAATGCGGTGAGCAGTCCAACCAACAATACGGCTCATAGCAAAGATAGGCGTATAAATCTCTTGTGGCAAACCTATCATCTCATATATAAAGCCGCTATAGAAGTCGAGGTTCGCACATGCAGGCTTATTCGACTTACGGTGAGCCATAAGGCACTTTATTCCTTCCTGCTCAATAAGCCGCAGGAAATTATACTCCTCGTCCCTGCCCTTTTCCTTAGCCAGCACTCCGGCAAGCTTTTTCAACTCTACCGCTCTTGGATCACTGAGAGTATAGACGGCGTGACCTATACCATATATAAGTCCTGACCTGTCATACGCCTCTTTATCGAGCATTCGGTTGAGGTAAGTATCAAGTTCATCAACATTCTTCCAGTCCTTTATAGCCTCCTTCAGGTGGTGGAACATGTTTATACACTTAATATTGGCACCACCATGAAGCGGACCCTTCAACGAACCGATACCGGCGGCTATAGAGGAGTAAGTGTCCGTACGGGTTGAAGATGTCACACGAACGGTGAACGTTGAGTTATTACCTCCACCATGCTCAGCCTGAACAATCATCAGCAAATCGAGCATCCGGGCATCAAGTTCTGTGTAATCGTCATGCTTGAGCATATAGAGGAAATTCTCGGCTATACTCAGATTCTCCTTCGGGTGACGAATATGAAGGCTTCGTCCATGAACGCTGTGCCTGTAAATATTATATGCGTAAGCAATAATAGTCGGGAATTTAGCGATAAGTTCTATCGACTGGCGCATGAGGTTATCACGGCTGATGTCATCAGGATTAGGGTCGAAGGTGTACATTTCAAGAACACAACGAGCCAGAATATTCATGATGTTGCTGCCCTCGAGGTCAATGATATGAACTATCGTCCGATGGTCGAGAGGCATATTGTCATTGAGCAGTTCCTTGAAAGCATCCAACTCCTCCCTGTCAGGCAGCTGACCGGACAACAGGAGATAAGCAATCTCCTCGAATCCGAATCTCTTCTCCTGAAGCAACGGCTCAACCAAATCGTTCAGTTCATAGCCACGATAGAACAGTTTTCCCTCACACGGACGAGGCACTCCATTCTCATCGCGCTCATAACCTACTACATTACCTATATTAGTCAGTCCGACTAGCACTCCAGAACCATCCTCATTACGGAGTCCACGCTTCACGCCATACTCCGTGAACGCTTCCTTCGGAATCTTACAGGAGTTCTTTACCTCGTCAGACAGTTTATAAATCAAATATTCTTTATTCATAAGGCTATTCCTCTCTTCATCCATCTTATTCACAAAGATGGGTGACTTTAAATTATCCCAAATACATATTGCCAACCATCACTGACCAAAAGCTAAAAGCCTTCTGGGCCAGCCAACAGCCTAGTTGGAGTGCTTCTTGGCATAGTTCAATGCCGAACCTGCCTTAAACCAATCTATCTGAGTCTGGTTGTATGTATGGTTAGCAAGGAAGTTGTCGGTACTTCCATCAGCATGCTTAAACTCAACTGTCAGCGGCCTACCAGGAGCGAAGTCCTTCAGTCCGGTAACGCTTATCAAGTCGTCCTCCTGAACCTTGTCATAATCATCCTTGTTGACAAATGTCAGAGCCAGCATTCCTTGCTTCTTAAGGTTCGTCTCATGGATACGCGCAAAGCTCTTTGCAAGTACCACCTTAACATTGAGGAATCGTGGTTCCATTGCGGCATGCTCACGGCTAGAGCCTTCGCCATAATTATCTTCAGCCACGACAATAGAATTTATGCCATGAGCCTTATAATCCTTGGCGGCAGAGCTTACCTCTTTGTATTGTCCGTCGAGACGGTCCTTAACCTTATTCGATTCGCCATTAAACGCATTGACAGCACCCATAAGCAAGTTGTTGGAGATATTCTCCAAGTGTCCACGGTATTTAAGCCATGGTCCCGCCATAGAGATATGGTCGGTAGTACACTTGCCCTGCGTCTTTATGAGCAAAGGCATATCCGTGTAATCCTTGCCGTCCCAAGCCGGGAATGGCTCCAACTTTTGAAGTCTGTTGCTTGTAGGCGATATGATGACTTCGACATCACCGGTATTTTCTGTTGGCGGAATGAAGCCTTTGTCGTCAACGTCAAATCCCTTTGGAGGGAACACGTCGCCTTTAGGCTCGTCAAGTCTTACTGCCTTTCCGTCCTCATTGACCAGCAAGTCATGAGCAGGATCAAAGTCAAGTCTTCCGGCAATAGCCAGTGCTACAGTCAACTCCGGAGAGCCAATGAATGCAAATGTATTCGGATTGCCATCGGCACGGCGGCGGAAGTTTCGGTTGAAGGATGTCACTATGGCATTCTTCCGGTTGTTATCATCGGTATGGCGGTTCCACTGTCCGATACAAGGACCGCAAGCATTTGTCATGATAACACCTCCGATAGACTCCAAGTCATCGATTATGCCGTCACGCTTTGCAGTATAGTAAATCTGCTCTGAGCCCGGATTGATGATGAGCTGCGCCTTAACCTTAAAATGCTTAGCTTTTGCCTGTCGAGCAACAGAGGCTGCTTTCGAAAGGTCCTCATAGCTGGAATTAGTGCATGAGCCAATCAGTCCAACCTCAACAGTCATTGGATAATCCTCACGTGGACCTTTTGCCTTCATCTCGCTAAGCGGAGTTGCAGCATCAGGAGTGAACGGACCATTGAGGTGAGGTTCTATTTCACTGAGATTTATCTCCAATACCTGGTCATAATATTTATCAGGACTGTCATAAACATCGGCATCAGCTTCAAGTTCCTTGGCATTTTTAAGAGCCATATCGGCTACTTCGCCACGACCGGTCTGACGCAGATATTCCTCTGTATTCTTGTCAAACGGGAATATAGAACAAGTAGCGCCAAGCTCTGCGCCCATGTTACAAATGGTAGCACGACCTGTTGCCGACAATGTTGAAACGCCATCGCCGAAATATTCAAGTATGGCATTGGTTCCACCCTTCACGGTAAGCAAGCCAAGAATATACAATATTACATCCTTTGGTGAAGCCCAGCCATTGAGCTTACCTGTAAGATGAACACCGATAAGTCGCGGCATCTTCAACTCCCAAGGCTGTCCGGTGAGCACATCGACAGCGTCGGCACCACCAACGCCAATAGCCACCATTCCCAATCCGCCTGCATTAGGTGTGTGAGAATCGGTTCCAACCATCATTCCACCCGGGAAGGCATAGTTTTCCAAGACGACCTGATGGATGATTCCGGCACCGGGAGCCCAGAATCCGATATGGTATTTCTTGCTTACACTCTGAAGGAAATCATAGACTTCATTGTTCGTCTTGCGAGCTTCCGGCAAATCCTTAGCGACACCAACGTCAGCCTTAATAAGGTGGTCGCAATGAACCGTAGCAGGAACCGCGACCCTATCCTTACCGGCATTCATGAACTGGAGCAAAGCCATCTGGGCGGTTGCATCCTGCATGGCAACTCGATTTGGACGGAAGTCTACGTAGTCTTCCAAACGATTGAACGTGCGGAGATCCTTCTTGTCATACAAATGAGCATAAAGGACTTTCTCTGCGTAAGTCATCGGGCGACCCAATACCTTTTTCGCATTCGACACATCCTCAGAATATGAGGAATAAAAGTCACGGAGCATGTCAATGTCAAGTACCATAATCTTATCTTTCTTGAAAGCTAATTAATAGAAAACTTTAAACCTTTGTGCAAAGATACGAAAATGTTTCCTAATTGCAAACTAAATTCTATATTTATTTTGCAAATCGTAAGATAAATGAATATTAATGTGAAATTTAAAGCCTGTTTGTCGCAAAATTTACAAACTATTGAAACATTGAACAACTCTATTCGGCAAACAGCTGATAATCAGCAAGTTTCCATTTAGCCATAAATGACTTTCCAATTGGGCACCTTTTACGTTCTAATTGGGTAACTTTTACAAGCTAATCGGGTATCTTTTAGAGCGTAAAAGATACCCGATTAGAAAGCGCTTGATTATCAGTAGGATTTAAGAGGGTATAATGTAAATATG
>OMZV01000022.1 GCA_900315635.1 uncultured Prevotella sp. | reverse complement strand
TCACATTAACAACTGTTTGGAAATAGCCCAAGAACAAGTTTAGAAATAATTAACGCTGACTTCTGACATTTTCTGGTAAGGGGTGCTGAGTAGTTACATTATCAGTAACTATAGTTAAAAATCTATAAAACTTACTTTTCGCCTCTCGTTCTTCTCCCCTCGCTTATAAATTTTGTGTACCTTTGCAGCCGCGATTGTGGACTGAGACTTAGAAGGTTCACAGCCGGTAGTGTGTGAATAGCCTTGTCTTTGGCCAGACTTGGTGGTTCGTGAATCGCTGCCACAAGCATTCAGGGATAATGCTGGATGGTCTCTTTTAGACTGGAGGCGCCGTGAGGTCCCTGTTTATCGTAAACAGTATTTTTTATAAAAACGTTTTTAAAGTAGTATTTAAAATCTTTATGGACACTTTAAGTTACAAGACTATTTCCGCTAATAAGGAAACAGCTAAGAAAGAGTGGGTCATCGTTGACGCCACCGACCAGATTGTGGGCCGCTTGTGCTCAAAGGTTGCAAAGCTGATTCGCGGAAAGTACAAACCAAACTTCACTCCTAATGTGGACTGCGGTGACAACGTTATCATTGTCAACGCTGAGAAGGTCGTTTTCTCTGGTAAGAAGGAAACCGACAAGATCTACACACGTTATACCGGTTATCCTGGTGGACAGCGCTTCAATACTCCTGCCGACCTCCGTACCCGTAAGGGCGGTATCGACAAGATGATTCGCCACGCTGTCAAGGGCATGCTGCCAAAGGGTCGCCTTGGCCGTAAGCTCATCGACAACCTTTACATCATTGAAGGCGCCGAGCTCGGTGGCCTCGAGGCTCAGAAGCCTAAGAAGATTGATATTAACCAGTATAAATAATTAGGAAAGAACGATGGAAACAATCAATGCAATCGGTCGCCGCAAGAGTGCAGTTGCACGAGTTTATCTCACTGAGGGCACCGGCAAAATCACAATAAATAAGAGAGACATCGAACAGTACTTCCCATCAGCCATCCTGCGCTACGTTGTTAAGCAGCCGCTGCAGCTCCTTGGCGTTGACGGACAGTACGACATCAAGGTAAACCTCGACGGTGGTGGTTTCACTGGTCAGAGCCAGGCTCTTCGCCTCGCTATCGCCCGTGCACTCGTCAAGATTAACGCTGAGGACAAGAAGCAACTGAAGGACGCCGGATTCCTGACACGCGACAGCCGTGCTGTTGAGCGTAAGAAGCCAGGACAGCCGAAGGCTCGTCGTCACTTCCAGTTCAGTAAGCGTTAAACGCCTCTCTCCGGTCCTCCCCTCTAGGGAGGTCGGAATAAGTTTAGTATCTAAATCGCAGGGACGCTCTTTGCTTACCCTGCGACTGATTCTGAACAACACATCCGGGATCCGGATCCATCCCTTTCGTCCGTTAGGGTTCATCCTTCCTTCTGTTGGGTTTGCCGTTGCTTAGCAACGGTCCTTTCCTCCTCGGTTGTGTATGCCGTTGCACCGCGACGGCTCCCAAGAATTCAAAAGAAAGTAAACAAACAAAAATCACAAAGAAAAAATGTCAAGAACAACATTTGACCAGTTATTACAGGCAGGTTGCCACTTCGGCCACCTCAAGCGCAAGTGGAACCCAGCTATGGCTCCTTACATCTTCATGGAGCGCAACGGTATCCATATCCTCGACCTTCACAAGACAGTCGTCAAGATTGACGAGGCTGCAGAGGCTCTTAAGGGCATCGCAAAGCAGGGCAAGAAGATCCTCTTCGTTGCTACTAAGAAGCAGGCTAAGGACATCGTAGCTGAGAAAGCTGCCAGTGTCAACATGCCATACATCATCGAGCGTTGGGCTGGTGGTACACTCACCAACTTCCAGACTATCCGCAAGGCTGTCAAGAAGATGACCAACATCGACAAGATGATGAACGACGGTACATTCTCTAACCTCTCAAAGCGTGAGTTGCTGCAGATCAGCCGCCAGCGTGCTAAGCTCGAGAAGAACCTCGGTTCTATCGCCGACCTTAACCGTCTGCCTTCTGCTCTGTTCGTCGTTGACGTTGCCAAGGAGCACATCGCCGTTAAGGAGGCTAACCGCCTGGGTATCCCGGTATTCGGTATCGTTGATACCAACTCTGACCCACGCAACATCGACTACATTATCCCGGCTAACGACGACGCCAAGGACTCTATCGAGGTAATCCTCAACGCTTGCTGCGACGCTATCGCTGAGGGTCTTGAGGAGCGCAAGGCTGAGAAGGCTGACGAGAAGGCTGCAGCTGAGCAGGCTGAGGAAGCTGGAGACAAGCAGCCACGCCGTGCTGCACGTCGTGCCCGCAAGGCTGACGAGGCTCCAAAGGCTGAGGCTGCTGAGGCTCCAAAGGCTGAAGAGGCTGCTCCTGCACAGGAGGCTCCAAAGGCTGAGGAAGCACCAAAGGCTGAGTAAAGACTAGTTTAATCATAGCATATTAATTGGCCTAATATGCTCATCCGAGCCTATTAGGCCTGTTTTATTTTAACCATAAGAAAGGAAAACAAAAAATGGCTGTTACAATTGCAGATATTAAGAAACTGCGCGCAATGACAGGTGCCGGACTTGCTGATGTCAAGAAGGCTCTTACCGAGGCTGACGGCGACTTCCCAAAGGCTCAGGAACTTCTCCGCGAGCGTGGACTGGCTATCGCTGCTAAACGCTCTGACCGTGAGACAAGTAATGGTGTTGTCCTCGTGAAGAAGGTTCCGGGATTCGCAGCAATGGTTGCTGTAAAGTGCGAGACCGACTTCGTTGCCGCTGGAAAGGACTTCATCGCTATGGTTCAGGAGATCCTCGATACCATTATTGAGAAGCGTCCGAAGAACCTCGACGAGGTAAAGGCTCTTAAGCTCGCCAATGGCGATGACGCCGAGACCGCTGTAAAGCGTCGCTCTGGTATCACCGGTGAGAAGATGGAACTTGATGGTTACAACTTCATCGAAGGCGACAATGTTTCTGTCTACGACCACATGGGCAAGCACACTCTTGCTACTATGGTTCAGCTTAACAAGGAGAATGAGGACGCCGCTCACAAGGTTGCAATGCAGGTTGCTGCCATGAAGCCGGTTGCTCTCGACGAGGCTTCTGTTCCTCAGAACGTCAAGGACGAGGAGCTCAAGGTTGCTATCGAGAAGACCAAGGAAGAGCAGGTTCTGCGTCAGGTAAATGTCGCTTTGAAGAAGGCTGGCATCAATCCTAACCTCGTTGACTCTCCGGAGCACATCGAGTCTAACGTCGCTAAGAAGTGGCTCACTCAGGAGGATGCCGACAAGGCTAAGGAGATTATCGACGCCGTTTCTAAGGAAGCTGCCGGTAAGCTCAACGAGAACATGATCCAGAACATCGCTAAGGGTCGTATGAACAAGTTCTACAAGGAGAACTGCCTCGTCGATCAGGAGTTCCAGTTCGCTGATGAGGCTGACGGAAAGATTAGCGTTCAGGATTGGCTGAAGAAGCAGGACAAGGATCTTAAGGTCGTTGACTACAAGCGCTTCTCTCTCGCTGCCGACTAATCATTGGCTCTTATTGGATAGATTATTCAATATTAATAAATAAGAAGCAGGTGCCTTATTTGGGTACCTGCTTTTGTTTTTCTGCTACTTATTGCTTCGACTTCAACTACTTCCTGCTACAAATCTCTTCTGCTTCATGTTTCGAATTGAATCCTTTGTTAACCGTTGATTGACAGAACCTAAACCGAAGAATACCTACTTGTAGGTATTGTTTTGCCTTTTATTTATTTGTAATTTTGCAACCGCATTCAGATAACACGATTCTTATAGCAAATCAAAACATTTAATTTTAATTCAACAGACATGAGATTCCATTTAAAGGGTATGCTCCTGCTTGCGCTTTCATTTGTCAGTTTCAGTGCCATTGCCGGTAATGTCACTACGCTCGAACTAGTGCAGAACAGTGGAGAAACGGCTCAATTCGAGCTGGGTAAGTCGCCCGTTGTCTCGACAAGCCACGATTCGCTTGTCATTGCCGACGCAACCCGGGAAGTAAGGGTTGCCCTGTCGGAGGTTAAGATGTACCATTTCCTTACTGCCGACGCAACAAGTATTAACAATGTAAACGGCAAATCTACAGCTGCACACAGTTTCCGTGGTGGTGTCGTTAAGTTCGACGGACTCCGCGCTTCGAGCCCAATCATCGTCGCAACAGTCGACGGAAAGGTCATCGCCAACGTCCGGTCTTCTTCTAATGGCAGTGCTGTCATCGACCTCAATGCCTTCGGTCATGGACTTTATATCGTCAAGACAGCCACCGGCAGTTATAAATTTAAATTCTAATCTACACACAGAAAATCATCATGAAGAAAATAACACTCCTTTTCGCTGCCGTCATTGGACTGGCAACAACATCTCAGGCACAGACTGCCTATAATATGACCATCACAAAGGTAGATGGTACAACCGTCGTCATTCCGGCCGATTCAGTCATTTCCGTGACGTTCGCTGAGGCACAGACTCCGCAGGGCGACAAGACCGTTTACGAGCAGTGCGCCGGCAACTGGACTATGACTTACGCCGACTTCGACAACAACATTCAGGTTAAGGACCTCGTTGTATCCCTTCCTGACAAGTCTTCTGCCGATTACGGAACAGTCCTCAACGTTCATGCTCCTGGCTTCGTAGTAGGTTCTTCATCAACTTACGACATCGACTTCAAGCTGAATTTCACTTACGATGAGGCTGCCGGAACAGGCACTTTGTCTCTTGTTGTCGACAACCAGCCGGTCGGTGACTTCGCCCAGGGCTACAAACTGTTCCTCCGTTTAGAGGATACCGTCAACGAAAAGTGGGTTAGCGGTGAGTACAATTGGAACTTCACAGCTGCCAGCAACATCACAAGCGAATTGCCATCAGCCATCCGTCCTGCCGATCGTACAGCCCTGCTTGACCTTTGTGTCTATGATGGTGAGACCGCAACGGAGAACGCTCCTTTGCAGACTCTCGACTACATCAGCGGCGCTCGTCTGAAACTTATTAAGTAAAAGTTATATTCTCTTGGAGTAAATCATGTATTCTCTTGGAGTAAATCATGTATTCTCTTGGAGTAAATCATGTATTCTCTTGGAGTAAATCATGTACTCTCTTAGGGTTAAATTTATATTCTCATAAAGTAAATCTTATATTCCCTTCAACGTGAGAAGAATTCTCGCAATAATGATTATCATCATGCTGGGTTGCACTTCGGTGCATGCTCAGCAAACTCTTTCTGTTTCCGGCACTGTTGTCGACCATGACAGCGGTGAACCGATAGAGCAAGCTATAGTTTATTTGTCCGACAACACCCGCATGGCGATGACCGACCGAAACGGTCATTTCACCCTTGCCGGACTGAAAAGCAAGGACGCCTCGCTTCGGGTTGAGTGCCTCGGATACGAAAAGAAACTGTTGACCGTCGACGCATCGACAGCCCATCAGGTGAAGATTGACCTCCGTGAAGCAGGTCTTCAGCTGCAGAACGTAACCGTAACGGCAACCCGCAAGACCGAGGACAACACCACGTCATACCTTATCGACCGTGCCGCCCTCGACAACCAACAGATACTTAACCTCAGCGATATAGCCACACTGTTGCCCGGCGGCAAGAGCGTTAACTCCAGTTTGATGAACGACACCCGTCTTTCCCTGCATAGCGGAGAGGCAGAAAAGGGCAACGCTTCATTCGGAACGGCTATCGAGATGGATGGAGTCCGCCTTCAAAACAATGCCGCTATGGGTGAGACTCAAAGCGCAAGTACCCGCAATATCGCTTCAACCGACATCGAATCAGTCGAGATTGTCACCGGAATCCCGTCAGTTGAGTACGGAGACTTAAGCAACGGAATCGTCAAAGTAAAGACCCGCCGGGGCAGGGCACCGTGGAATATCAGCCTTGCCGTCAATCAATACACCCGCCAAATAGGTGCAAGCAAGGGTTTCGGACTGAGCAACGGAGTGCTCAACACATCGATAGAACACACCCGCTCGTTCAGCGACCAGACCTCACCTCATACCTCATATCAGCGCAACACCCTCTCACTTAACTACCGTCAGACAGCCCATCTTGCCTCTTCTCCACTTTATTTCAATGTCGGATTGAATGGCAACTATGGCGGTTATAACTCCGAAGCCGACCCCGATGCATTCTCAGGAGCATATCGGAAACAGCGTGACTACACCCTCGGAGTCCATGCCGACATGAACTGGCAACTGTCCCGCTCATGGCTCAACAGCGTCCAACTCATCGGCTCTTTCACCTATAGCGACCGCAAATCAACATCAAATACCAATACAAGCAGCAGTACGGCACAGCCTTATCTCCACGGAAGAGAGCAAGGCTACTTCATCGCCACCGACTATGATACCGACCCGCCAGCGCCGGTTATCATGGGACCCACCGGTTATTGGTATGTCAAAAGCTATCGCGACAGCAAACCGATAAGCTATTCCCTGAAGCTCAAAGCCGACCATGTAGTCCGTTTCGGAACCAATGGCGAGAACCGTTTGCTTGCCGGAGCCGAGCTAATGGGCAGCAAGAATGAGGGCAGGGGAGTCTACTATGACGACCTCCGCCTGGCTCCTTCATGGCGTGAGTACCGCTATGACGACCTTCCTGCAATGAACAACTGGGCTTTCTATGCCGAAGACAGAGTCAGAATTCCGCTTACTCAGAACGGTGGAATGCTCCGTCTGACAGCCGGACTGCGTGAAGACCTGACCGTAATCGATAACTCCGATTATGGCACCGTAAGCAGTCTCTCGCCCCGTTTCAATGCCAAATGGACAGCGTTCAGCAATGCCCCCGGCTTCGTCAACGGTCTTAGCTTCTATGGTGGATGGGGTAAAGCTGTCAAGCTCCCGTCATTCGAAGTCCTTTATCCAAGTCCTTCATATACCGACCGACTGGCTTTCGCCCCAGCCACAACAGCCGACGGACGGGCTTTCTATGCCTATAACATAGTCCCGTCTAAGGCACTTTACAACCCCGGCCTAAAGTGGCAATCTACCCGTCAGTGGGAAGTTGGCGGCGAGCTCCGCACGTCCATTGCCGACATCTCCGTCTCGGCTTTCTTCACGAAGACCCTCGATCCTTACATTGCCACCACCGTCTTCCGGCCATACAGCTACTTTTTCACAGGCCAGCAGGCTCTCGACGGACTCGCAATACCCTTCGATAACCGCACTTACGGTATCGACCGGAATACCGGAATAGTAACTGTCACCGACTCACGAACCGGCAATTCCATCCGGCTTGATGGCCTTCAGCGCCATACCTACAACCAGAACGTGCAGTATACCAACGGTTCCCCGATATACCGGAGCGGCATAGACTACTCCATCGACTTCAAACCGATACGCAGCATCAATACATCCTTCAAGCTTGACGGGAACTACTACCATTATCATGGCGTCGAGCATTCACTCATAGCGTCGCTTCCCGAGAGTTCACAACAGAGCTCCGACGGACAGCCCTACCAGTATATAGGCTATTATGACGGCTCCAACGTCTATGGAACAGGTACCGCCGCTTACGCAACCGCGTCCAACGGAAGCCTCTCCAATCAGGCAAACCTCAACCTTACCATCACCACCCATATCCCAAAGGTAAGGCTCATCATAGCCATGAGGCTCGAAAGCTCACTCTTCGACTACCGCCGCAGTCTGAGCGAAGGACTCTCCGGCGAGACCCGTGGCGTGGTTCTCGACGATGCAGGCGACTACTTCGGAACACCTTACAACGGCAGTGTCCGCGACCATTATGTAGCCGTTTACCCGGAATATTACTCCACATGGGACAACCCTTCGGAGCGGATCCCGTTTGCCGAGAAGTTCCTTTGGGCACGCGACAACGACCAGCAACTCTATAACGACCTTGCCCATCTTGTCGTTAAGACCAACTACAGCTACCTTTTCAACCCCGACAGAATATCGGCTTACTTCTCAGCCAACCTCAATGTGACCAAGGAAATAGGGCGCCACGTCAGCGTTTCGTTCCTTGCCAACAACTTCCTGAACAGCCTTCAGAAGGTCAAGCACTCGCGGACCGGGCTCCGGACAACCATCTATAACACAGGATACATAACCCCGTTCTACTACGGACTGAGCGTTAGAATCAAAATATGAAACACTACATTATTATAATATACACCCTTGTGGCAGTCCTTACTGTCACCCTTTCGGCATGTTCCGACGACGACCTGAGCTATACCACCCATTCAGTCGGCGTGACAATAGTCGACTCAACGGGCACGCCCATAGCCCGGGAAGGCTTTGCCGTCAGCATGACCGATAGCCACGGCTCCGTTTACCGGCAGACAACCGATGCCAACGGAACAGCCAACTTCCATCTTCCCGACGACATTTATCAGGCAACGGCATCGAAGAGTGAAGTCCGCGATGCCCGCTCCCTCGTCTACAACGGCGTCACAAGCAACATCATCGTCAATTCCGACGTCACGTCGAAGATAAACGTCAGCGTCACCGAGTCGGGCACGATAATTATCAAGGAGATATATGTTGGAGGCTGTCGGCGTGACGATGGCAGTGGAACTTTCCAGCGCGACAAATACATTATATTATATAATAACTGTCCGCAGACCGTCACCCTGTCGAATCTCTGTATAGGAATAACCACCCCGTTCAATGCTTATGGCATAAACAACAACTATGGTACCGACGGCCGGCTGAACTATGCCGACGCCGATTTCATACCCGCCATCAGTGCGATATGGTATCTGCCGGGCGGCATGACATTCGCGCCTTACCAGCAAATGGTCATCGCCCTCAACGGAGCCGTCGACCATACAGCCACATACAGCAACAGTATCAACTTTGCCGACAGTAGCTATTATTGCACTTACGACCCACTCCGGTACAACAGCACGATGTTCTATCCGTCGCCGTCATCGCTCATACCGACATCCCATTACCTCCGTGCGGTGAAGTTCGGTGACGAAGGCGAGGACGCATGGCCGCTGAGCACGTCGTCGCCAGCCATCTTCGTATTCTCCCTCGACAATGAAACTCCGGAGGAATTCGGTGCCAATGCCGACAATATCTATTATGACGGAGGGGTTGCCTCAGTGGCAAACACCTGCAAGAAAGTGCCTCGCCGTTGCATCCTCGATGGTGTGGAAGTCTATTCATCGACGTCAACCTACAATGAGAAACGCCTCACTCCCGACATCGATGCCGGTTACATAATGCACACCCCACGCCAGGGACACGCCCTCCTGAGGAAAACCGACACACAGGCGACCGCCTCGGCAGGACATACCGTCTACATTGATACGAACAACTCGACCAACGATTTCGAACAACTCGACCGTGCGTCGTTGGCTACAAAGAAGTAAACAATGCTAAGAACAATCAACAAATTACATACAAATTCCGGCAGAACGCTTGCCCTCGCCATAACCGCCGTCATCTCATTGTCGGCTTTCGGTCAGGACAGACTATGGCTCAACACCGGCAATGCGGCTGGTCTCGCCACTTACACTACCGACGGAAGCGACACTCTGAGCCACTATATCCCATCGACCAACAAGACATGGCTGGGCGCCGGAGTATCAATGGGAAAGTTCCACAGCGTCGATGAGGGAAAGACTGAGTATCAGATGGGTGCCGGAGCACAAGCCGCTTACCGTCTGAACCGACAGACGGTGCTTGCAGGAGGCGTCTCCTATATTCATGGCGAGAAACGCAACGCTGCCGGGTCGGTGTGGTTCCGCCCGCAGGAAGCCCCGTTCAACATCACCGAAACCAGTGACTCCACCCGTGGAAACAAGAATAGCGACACCTATAATATATGGGGAGCTCTGAGCTACAACGTCTCCAATGCCTTTACCTTAGGCGTCGGCGCCGACTTCACAGCCGCCAATTATGCCAAGCAAAAGGATCCTCGGCAGAAGGACAACTACCTCGACTTCACCATTTCGCCGGGATTTATGTGGCGTCTTGGCGGCGGATTCGCCTTTGGACTCAACTATACCTATCGTCGGACAATGGAGAATATGACCTTCCGGCTAGCCGGAAGGCAGGACAAAGTCTATGAGTACCTTATCGACCGTGGCGCTTATTTCGGACGGACGGAGACCACCGACGAGACCGGATATACCGATGATAGCTTCGAAAAGCCACTACTCGACGAAAGTCACGGCGCCGGATTGCAGCTAGAGATCGACTTCGGACGTGCCACTTGGCTCAACCAACTGGACTATTACCACCGGCACGGACATTACGGCGAGGAGTCGCAGGCTCAGATTCAGTTCTCCCGCCACTCCGGCGACGGGTTCAACTATGACTCTTGGCTGGAGTTCCACGGGCGACAAAAAGATATGATTCACGGTCTGCAACTGCATGTCGACTATGAGAAAGTAACCACCCGTGAGCGTGTCTACCGCTCGGAAACATCCGAATCGGGCGTCACCGACATCCATTATTATGGCAGCCGTGAGTCAGGACGATGGCAGAAAGGCTCTGTCCGGCTTAGCTATCAGTACGACCCGACGGGCGAGGAGCGTGGCTATGACATGCTCAGTAACCAGCCGACGGCATGGAGTTTCTTCGCCGATGCAGGCTATTCCTACCGCAACACTACAGCTTCGCTCTATCCGTTCTACCGCCAACAGAAGCTCCACGACTTCGGAATCAGTGCCCGTGCAAAGTACGTCCGTCCGGTAGGCGATGTCCGTGCCGGTGGCAGTTTGTCGCTCGGAATGCTCTTCGGAGGCGGCGACAAGGCTATTGACGGCGACTGTGCCACACCAGCCGATGGTCAGACTCGTCCGCAGACCCCGTCAGTCCTGCTTGACCGGAGCTATGAGTATGCCACGGCGACACGCCTGAATGCCGCCATCGGTGTGTACGTCTATGTTCCTGTGAGTGCCGGTCATTACCTCAAAATCCATCCGTCTTACTCGCTTCAGAAGGCTTTCGGCATCGATTACCTTGAAGGAAGTGCCCGAAATGAAGTAAGATTGACCGTCGAGTATGGGTTCTGATTCATTGTTTTGAGCCTTTTTATTTCCCCGATTTCCATGCAATCCACTGCAGGGGCGCACCTTGAGTGCGTCCCTACGGTGGGTCGGAGGAAACACCGGAGATTGCCGGGGCTATGCTGTTTGGTGTTCGTTTGCCTTGCGGTACGTGCCCTTTTGAATTGCAGGAGGTTATCTTTTAAGTTACGAATGATACCCAATTACGAATTATTTTAATTTATAAACTATTTAATAATAAATTAAAAAGCTTTTATTTTCAATTTAAAAACAAATCAAAAATAATTTATTTTCTATCTTAATAGATACCCTTTTACAATACAATTAATTATCAATAGCATTGTAAAAGAGCATTCCTTGGAATTCGAAAAATAATCAGCCACATTTTGTTATTTCCTCTGTTTTCACTAACTTTGTGCGTTATAATCGTGTAAATAACAGAGTATGAAGATATTTTGCTTGGGAATGAACTATCCGCAGCACAATAAATCGCTGCACGGAACGTTTAATAAACCGGAGGAGCCTGTCATCTTTTGCAAGACCGACTCGGCATTACTGAAGAATGGCAAACCGTTCTTTATCCCCGATGATTTGGGGCGGATAGAGTACGAAGGCGAACTCGTCGTGCGCATCTGCCGCCTGGGCAAGAGCATTCCCGTGCGCTTCGCCCATCGGTATTACGACGCCCTGACGGTTGGAGTAGACTTCACGGCACGTGAATTGCAGGCAAAGCTTCGTGCGAAAGGGCTGCCGTGGGAACTCAGCAAGGGCTTCGACGGTTCGGCGGCGATAGGCGAGTGGATTCCGAAGGAGAAACTGCCGGAGCCGGGCAGACTTCGTTTCCGCCTCGACATCAATGGAAAGACGGTGCAGGAAGGCTGCGATGCCGACATGTTCTACTCTGTCGACGAGACGATTAGTTATATAAGCCGGTGGTTTACGCTGAAGACCGGCGACCTGCTTTACACCGGATGTCCTGCGGGATGCGGTCCGGTGAATATCAATGACCATATCGAGGGGTATATTGAGGAAAGGAAGACGACGGACTTCTGGTGTAAGTAGGAATGAAAAATCCCCACAAAGCCTCATGGAAATCCCCACCAAGCCTCCCCCAAGGGGAGGATGTTTGATTGCCTACGTAATATTAAGTAGATGAAAATGAAAGGAAGTTTTACGGTAAGACTTATGACCATAATCGTTGCGTTATTTGCAACGATAACTGCCGACGCACAGACTCAGAGATTCTTCAACCTGACCGTTGAGGACATTGAGATTGACTCTATGCTGCCGGAGTTTACCTATTCGATACCGTTGGGAAAGAACTATGCCGACTCCATTTATGACTTGGAGATACGCTATCCTGACTTTATCGACATGAACGAGCATGATATTGAGCTGTATAATAAGGTGAGCGGCGAGAAGCTTCCGCAACTTCCGGAGATAAGAAAGCGTATCGTTGTCGACCGGAAATACGGTAGCCTGGAGTTTGGACTGACGCCAATCGTCGAGCGTGATGGCAAGAAACAGTTTCTCGTGAGCTTCATGATAGCCCTCACTTCACGTCCGAAGCCAGCCTCTCCGGCACATGTCAAGGCAATGGCTCCGTCGCAGTCGGGCAATGGTTTGGTCAGAAAGGTTGACGCCGCAACGCCTGCCGAGCGCTATGCAGCCCATAGTAAGCTTGCTTCGGGAACATGGATTAAGATTCGTGTGCCTAACGACGGTATCTATCAACTGACCGATGCGTTCATCCGCCAGTGCGGATTCAGTGACCCGTCGAAGGTCCGCATCTTCGGTTATGGCGGTCATTTGGAGGACGAGGCACTGGTCGGCTCAGAGCTTGTACAGTATGATGATGTGCCGGAAGTGCCTACTTGCATCATCAACGGTCGCCGCCTGTTCTATGGGCGTGGACCCGTCAGTTGGACTTCGGCGACTACAAACACTCGTACCCGCAATCCTTATTCGCAGTATGGATACTATTTCCTGAGCGATATTGACGGCACACCGCTGACCGTCGACAGTACAACGTTCATGAGTCAGGAGTATATCCGTGCCAATGATTACCACTCATTGCATGAGGTCGACAACTTCGCCTGGGCTCAGAAAGGTCGCCGGCTTGTAGAGAACGACCCTATTTCGGTTGGTTCTTCGCGCAATTATGCCTTCCCGAACACGGGCAATGCCACTGGGGCTACTGTCTCAATGGTAGTCACTTCGAACGTCAACTCACAGTTTACGGTCAATTTCAACGGCGAGCCTATCCAGTCGTCGATAACCAACTACAGCATAAACCTCGGTAGTCTTGAAGTTGCCGCCGAGCGCAGTGTTATCCAGCATGTCGACAGTCTGCACGCCAACGACACTATAACGGTGACTTGCGTGAGTGGCGGACCAGTCCGTCTGGACTATATCTCATTGACTTACGACACGCCACGGCAGTTGCCCGACCTAGCCAACGCTAAATTCCCCGTTCCTGAATATGTCTATGGCATAACCAATCAGGACCACCACGCCGACAAGAATGTCGATATGGTGATAATCATTCCGACGAGCCAGAAGCTCCTTTCGCAGGCTCAGCGCATAGCCACCCTCCATCAGCAACGTGACGGATTGTCGGTAAGAATTGTCCCTGCCGACGAACTCTATAATGAGTTCTCCAGCGGAACGCCTGATGCGGGAGCCTACCGCCGGTATCTGAAGATGATGTACGACCGTGCAACCAACGACTCGCTGTTGCCGAAGACGCTCCTTCTGTTCGGCGATTGCGTGTGGGATAACCGCATGCTGACGTCAGACACGAGGACGTTCAACCCCGACGACTATCTCCTTTGCTTCGAAAGTGAGAACTCTTACCACGAGGCTTACAGCTACGTCGACGACGGATGGTTCACCCTTCTGGACGATGGCGAGGGCGGAAGCAACTATAGCATAACCCATACTGACAAGGAAGACATGGGCGTCGGACGGTTCCCAGTGACAACGGAAGCCGACGCAAAGACGATAGTCGACAAAATATATAATTATGTCGGCAACCGTAATGCGGGCGGATGGCAGAACGTTATCCTCTTCTTGGCACAGGACGGCAAAAATAACTTGCACATGCAGGATGCCGACCTTGCGGCTGAGCGCACTATGGCGGCTCACCCGGGATTCGTCGTCAAGAAGGTCTACTATGATGCTTATCCGCGTGTGACAACAGCAACGGGCAATACATACCCTGAGGTTCGACGCATTTTGCACAAGCAACAGAACGAGGGCGCACTGTTGTTCGACTATGCCGGACACGGAGCTGCCAATACGTTGTCGGGTAACGGAGTTGCCGAGATAACCGACTTTGCCAATTTCACCAACACGAATATGCCAATATGGGTGACAGCCAGCTGTGATATTATGCCGTTCGACGGCACTCACCCGAATATTGGTGAGACCGCCCTTCTCAATACTCATGGTGGAGTTGTTGCCTTCTATGGCACTGCACGAACCGTTTACGCCCAGGACAATACACCTCTGAACATTGCGTTCATGAAGAATGTGCTCAGCTCCGACAACGGAAAGCCTATCACTCTGGGTGAGGCTTCGCGCCTTGCCAAGAATGAGATGATAACCGGAAGGCAGGATCTCAGCCAGAACAAGCTTCAGTTTGCGCTGTGCGGCGACCCGGCTATGTCGCTGAATCTGCCGTCGCAGACGGTTGTCATCGACTCAATCAATGGTGTCAGCACGATGGCTGAGAACCAGCCTATGCTCCATGCAGGGTCTGTTTGCCGTGTCGTCGGACATATCGAGGATAACGGTCAGACGAATACCGACTTCAACGGACTGCTCTCGGCAACGGTGCGCGATACCCGTGAGTTGGTTACTTGTCGCCGCAACGACCCGTCAACGGATGAGGCTTTCACGTTCTACGACCGTCCTAATATCCTTTACACGGGCAATGACAGCGTACGCAACGGACGTTTCAGCCTTGCTTTCGCCGTACCTTTGGACATCAATTACTCTGATGGTTCAGGTCTGATGAACGTCTATGCCGTCAACAATGAGCGGACTGTCATAGCCAACGGATACTCTGAGGCATTCCAGGTGAACGGCTCTGACTCTATTGCCAATGACTCCATAGGCCCGTCGATATACTGTTATCTGAACAGTCCTTCGTTCGTCAATGGCGGCGATGTCAACAGTACGCCTTATTTCGTGGCTAATATCAAAGACAAAAATGGTATAAACGCTTCCGGTACCGGTATCGGTCATGACATGCAACTCATCATCGATGGCAACATAAATCTTACGTACAATCTGAATAATAACTTTACTTATGATTTCGGTTCGTACACCAGTGGGTCGACATTCTACAGCATTCCTGAGCTCGAGAGCGGTCACCATCAGTTGCTTTTCCGTGCCTGGGACATACTGAACAACTCCAATACGGCTACGCTCGACTTCAATGTCGTCAATGGATTGAGGCCTGACATTAGCAATATCAGTGTGACTAACAACCCGGCTTCGACCTCGACAACGTTTATAGTACAGCATAACTTTGCCGGTGCTAACGTCGATGTCATAATCGATGTGTTCGATATGAGCGGCAGAATACTTTGGCAGCACGAGGCAACGGGAGTCTCCACGGGCAACACGTTTACCGTTGATTGGGACCTGACATTGTCCGGCGGAGGACATCTCTCGACGGGAGTCTACCTCTATCGGGTACGCCTGGGCTCTAACGGCAGCAAGAAAGTGTCGAAAGCTAAGAAACTCATCGTTATAAACAATAATTAGTGGAAGATTGCGTTAATAAGGATAACACATAGAAACAACTGGAAAATTTAATGAAGGAAATACATATCAGACTATGGGTAGCGCTTGTGTTCGCTATGGCTGTGCTGACAGCCTCGGCTCAGGACAAGCGTGATATGTTCAACCCGGTTAAAACTGAGGTAACATCGCAGACCATCGCTCCTGACGCCCGTGCGGGTGGTATGGGTGATGTCGGTGCGGCTACCGACCCTGATGTTAACTCGCAATACTGGAATCCGGCTAAGTATCCGTTTACTATCAGCCGTGCGGGAATAGCATTGAACTATACCCCGTGGCTGCGCCAGCTGGTAAACGATATTGACCTGGCGTACGTTGCAGGCTATTACCGTATTGGTGATTATAGTGCGGTTAGTGCGTCTTTCCGTTATTTCTCTCTCGGTGAGGTGCAGACGGGGTCGTCACAGAGCTCTGATGCCGACATGACAGTCAACCCGTATGAGATGTCGTTCGACGTGGCTTACTCGCTTATGCTTAGTGAGCACTTCTCTTTGGCGGCTGCCGTCCGTTGGATTTACTCTGACTTGAAGTACGACTATACCGAGGACAGTAAGCCGGGCTCTGCCTTTGCGGCTGATATTGCGTGCTACTATCAGAATTACTTCAACATAGGAAGCCGTGAGTGCCAGTTGGGTCTCGGTCTGAATATCTCCAATATCGGTTCTAAGATTACAATGGGAACCGACGACCGGTCGGAGTTCATACCGACAAACATGCGACTCGGTGCTTCTCTTATGGTCCCGATCGACGAATACAATAAGTTCACCATTGCCGCTGACGCAAACAAACTGCTTGTTCCTACTTATCCGCAACAGAAAGAGGGGGAAAGTACTGAGGCTTATCAGGAGAGAGTCCAGAAGGATTACTATGACGTGTCGAGTATTTCGGGAATATTCAAGAGCTTCAGTGATGCTCCTGGTGGATTCAAAGAGGAAATGCAGGAGGTCCAGTGGAGCCTTGGCGCCGAGTATACGTACAACGACCGATTCTGCGTTCGTGCCGGTTATCACCATGAGAGTGAGAACAAGGGTAACCGAAAGTACTTCACCGTTGGTGCCGGATTCAAGATGAGTGTGTTCTCTTTGGATGCCGGTTACGTCATAGCAACGGCTAAGAGTAACCCGCTCGACCAGACTTTGCGATTCACCCTTGCCTTCGATATGGACGGTATTAAAGACTTGTTCCATAGAAGATAATGGCAGGTCTGATAAACAAAATATTCCTACAGCCTACAAACAATAGCCTGATTCAACTCTTCCGCTATTGTTTTGTGGGCGGTTTTGCGTTTATAGTAGATGCCGGTGGATTGTTCGTGCTTACCGAATATGCAGGGATTTATTACTTGCTCTCAGCCACAATATCGTTCATTCTCGGTCTTGTGGTCAACTATTTACTAAGCACGGCTTGGATATTCAAGAAGTCAAAACTGTCCAACCGATGGACTGAATTCTTGATTTATTCGGTTATTGGGGTTGTGGGGCTTGGATTGAACACGCTGTTCCTTTGGCTGTTCACCGATTGCCTTCATATCTATTATATGCTATCTAAAATTATAACGGCGGCATTGGTAATGCTGTGGAACTTCTTCGCAAGGAAGATAATACTCTTTAAATAGCCATGGAAAAAAGCAAAAAGAAAGCAATCATAGCAGGAGCCGGACCGGCTGGTCTTACGGCGGCGGCAACGTTTCTGGATGAAACCAACATTCAGCCGGTTGTCCTTGAACAGTCGGATGAGATAGGAGGATTGTCCAGAACGGTACGCACCAAAGGCGGAAACCGTATGGATATTGGTGGGCATAGGTTCTTTAGTAAGAGCCAGAGGGTGCTCGATTTCTGGCGCCGGACTATGCCTTTGCAGGGTAGTCCGTCGAAGGATGATATTCTGTTGGACAGAAAGAAGACCCTTGCTCCGGGTGGTCCTGACCCTGAAACGACCGACCGTGTGATGCTTCTCCGTGAGCGTGTTTCCAGAATTTACTACCTTCGGAAGTTCTTCGACTACCCGGTTTCATTGAAGTGGCAGACCTTCGCTAATATGGGATTGCTGCGGACGTTGCGTGTCGGGATAGGTTATTTGGCCTCTTTGCTGCACAAAAGAAAGGAAACTTCACTGGAGAATTTCTATATAAACAGGTTCGGACGTCCGCTTTACAGCATGTTCTTTGAGGATTATACGGAGAAAGTCTGGGGTGTACATCCGTCCAAATTGGGGGCTGATTGGGGCTCTCAAAGAGTGAAGGGACTGTCGATTATAACTGTTCTTAAGGATGCCTTGATGACTAAATTGCACCTGAAGAAGAAAAAGGTGGAGACTTCTCTCATCGAAGAATTCGTATATCCTAAGTTCGGACCTGGCCAGCTTTGGGAAACAGTTGCCGACGATGTAATCAACCGTGGGGGCGTCGTAACGACTAATTTCGATGTCACTGAGGTGCATGTCAGCGGTAATCATGTCGATTGGATAGCCGGAATAGACAATGAAGGCAACAAGAAACGCATGGAATGTGACTACTTTCTGTCGTCAATGCCTATCAAAGATCTCGTTAATGCCTTAACCGGAATAACGGTTCCGGACGACGTTAAGGCTATTGCTACGGCTCTTCCTTACCGTGACTTCATAACCGTTGGACTCTTGGTCAAGGACTTGAAGATACACAACAATACCAAAATTCACACTTACAACAACCGTGTTCCGGACACTTGGATATACATTCAGGAGCGTGGAGTGAAGATAGGACGCCTTCAGATATTCAATAACTGGTCGCCGTATCTGGTCTCCGACTATAAGAGCACAATGTGGATTGGGCTTGAATACTTCTGTTCCGAGGGCGACGAGCTCTGGAATATGTCCGATGACGACTTCATAAAGATGGCTGCTTCGGAACTCGAGAAGATTGGAATCATCGACAGAAAGGATGTTATCAGTGGCACACGGGTACGTGTAAAGAAGGCTTATCCGTCATACTTCGGCTCATACTATCAGCTTGGAAAGGTGCGTGAATTCCTCGATTCCATCGATAATCTTTATTGCATCGGACGAAACGGACAGCACCGTTATAACAATATGGACCACTCAATGCTCACCGCTATGGAAGCAGTTGATGCCATTCGTGACCATAAATCCGACAAGAAAGCTGTTTGGTCGGTCAATACTGAGGAAGAGTATCACGAAGAGAAGACGTCACAAGACAACAATTAATCACCTTTCAGAGTCATGACTAAACCACGCCTCACCCGCTATCAAACCATACTTGTTGCCGTTGCTGCCCTTGTAACGCTGTTCATGCTTGCATACGGACAGGTCGGCGGACCCGATACCCACACATATATCAATGCCTGGCCGACCATCGCTTCGGGTCATCTCGACAAGATGCGGACACCCGTTTATCCGCTTTTCATTGGATTGTTTGAGGCTATCAGCAAGGTACATCGGGACTTCTTGCTTATTCTCTTTCAGAATATTGTGGCTTGCATAGCCCTTTACTACGCTTATAAGATTATCATCCGGTTGACAAAATCAGCGAAGGCTGCCTTTTGGACGGTGCTCGTTATGGCTGTTCTTCCTGCCTTTATTGTCTATAGGAACATCATCATGACCGAATCGTTTGCCATCTCCGGTTCAATATTCCTTATATATTGCACCCTTGGAATCTATGATGGACGGTCACGATGGAATCTCCTTGGCTTTGCTTTCTGGCTGTTGTTCCTCATTTTCCTGCGTCCTTCCTTTATTTATATGTTGCCTGTTTTTGCTGTCGCGATGGGCCTGATAATATGGAAAAAGCCAGCATTGCGCAAACGTGCCGGTATTGCTTTGCTGTCAATCGTGGCTGTTACAGTCGCCCTCCTTGGCTACATGCAAGCCTTTTATAATGAATATGGTGTCTTCTCGACGACCTCTATAGGCACAGAGAACGACGTCTTCATAATGCGGCAGAGTGGCGATCTCGACCCTTCGAAGACCAATGACAAGGCTCTAGCCGACTATATCACGAAAATATATAACGAGCACGGCACCGGATTATACACCAACGAATACCTTGGAATAGTAGGAAAGGAAGCTGCCCACATCTATGAAGACTGGGATCTTGTGACCGTTCATAACCTCGTGAAAGCCTCCAAGACATGGAAGAACCAACTGAAAGGCGTCGCTATCCGGACATATTATGCCGGTTCATCGGAATTCCTCTATCCCCGGATGTCGTCACCGTTCGCAATGTTCAATGCCACAATAGGCTGGATATATCTACTTCTCATACTCTATTCAATATGGATTGTGGCTGTATGGCGTGCCACCCGGCATCTCCCTTGGGAGTCCTTCTTGCTGTTGATGCTTGGCGGAAGCAATGTTATTGTAGCCGTTGTAGGTGCTTACGGGCAGGCTGAAGGCGAGTGGGGCAGACTTATCAGTCCGTCGCTGTTCATCTATTTCATCATGTTTGCGCAGCTGTCCCTTGTCTGTTTAAAGAAAATAAGAAAATAAATAATGGAAAACAAAACAAATACTCCCACTCCGTTCCGTGTCGGAATGGGCTATGATGTACACAAACTCGTTGCCGGACGGGACCTTATCCTGGGCGGAATAAAGATTGAAAACGACCGTGGCTTACTTGGTCACAGCGACGCCGACGTGCTTATCCATGCCATCTGCGACGCTCTCCTTGGTGCCGCCAACATGCGCGACATCGGCTATCACTTCCCTGATACGTCCGATGAGACCCTCAATATGGACTCAAAGATTATCCTCAAGAAAACCGTTGAGCTTATTGCGACCAAGGGGTATATCGTCGGGAATATCGACGCTACTGTCTGTGCCGAGCGTCCTAAGCTCAATCCTCATATCCCTGCCATGCAGGAATGCCTTGCTAAAGTTATCGGCTGTGACCCCGATGCTGTCTCCATCAAGGCAACGACAACTGAGCATCTGGGCTTTACTGGACGTGAAGAGGGCATCTCTGCCTACGCAGTTGCACTAATAGTAAGTGCATAGCCTAACCAAGCCTTCCCGCATGGGAAGGATGTTTATTACCTTGTTAAACATTAAGTAAACTGAGTATTTAACATCCTTCCCATGCGGGAAGGCTTGATTAGGCTTTTATATATATAAAAAAAACGCTGTAACTCTCACGAGCCCCAGCGTTTAAGCCTATGTTTAACTAAAAATCCTTTCAAATCGAACTTCAGCCTCACGGCCTCCGTTGTCATCCTTTTACGAATCTGTTAAACTTCTACCTTAAAATAAAATAACTAAAAACCTAAATCTATTACTACTAACCTAAACAATCTATTAACCTTTTGACGATGCAAAGTTACAACCGTTTTTTCCTTTTTGCAAGTGTTTTCGAATATTTTTTATGCTAAATGATACTTTTTTGATTTATATCAAGTAAATTGCTGAAAATTGTGTACGTGCACAACGTTTTGTTGGTCAAACGTGTCCGCACACAATTATTATTTTGCTCTTTTTCTTGCAGTTCGTACCTTTTTCACTACCTTTGCAAAAACAAAACACTTTACTTCTATGAGAGTACTCATTATCAACACCTCAGAGAAGACCGGCGGCGCAGCTGTTGCTTCCAACCGGCTGATGAATGCGCTGAACAATAACGGCGTGAAGGCTCGCATGCTTGTTCGTGACAAGGAAACAGATGAGATAACCGTTTCTCCGGTTGGTCATCCGTGGCTGGCTCAGTGGGCGTTCCTTTGGGAACGGCTGTGTATTTTCTTCCACTTGCACTTCAGTCGTAAGCATCTTTTTGAGATAGACATTGCCAATGCCGGTATCGACGTTACTCATACACGTTATTTCAAGGAAGCTGACGTTATTCACTTGGAGTGGATAAACCAAGGCATGCTTTCGCTGAACGGCATCCGCCGAATACTCGACTCCGGTAAGCCTGTCGTGTGGACGATGCACGACCTGTGGCCTGCGACAGCCATTTGTCATTATGCCCGTGGCTGCAAGAGCTACCAGTCGTCCTGCCATAACTGTCCGCTGTTGCCGGGTCGTAGTGATAACGACCTGTCGGCAAAGGTCTGGCGGAAGAAACGTAAGATAATTCACAATCGCACGATACATTTCGTTACTTGTAGCAAATGGCTCCAGCGTCAGGCTGAGGTCAGCGGCTTATTCCATCACCAGACGGTAACGGCTATCCCTAATCCAATCAACACTCATGTGTTCCATCCCGACAACAAGGAGCAGGCTCGCCGACGCCTCGGACTACCTGTCGACAAGCGTATAATACTCTTCGTCTCTCAGAAGGTGACCGACGAGCGGAAGGGTATGGCTTACTTCGTTGAGGCTGTTAGCAAACTCGCCGACAGTGACCCGACAGCTAAGTCGACAACGGTAGTGGCTATCCTCGGCGGTCATGGCGAAGAGATTGCCGGACGGCTCGCCTTGCCGGCATTCCCATTGGGATATGTCTCTGACGACCGGAAGATAGTTGATGTCTACAACAGCGCTGATGTTTTCGTCCTCCCATCGCTTGAGGATAACCTGCCAAACACAATCATGGAAGCGATGGCTTGTGGAGTTCCGTGTGTCGGATTCAATGTCGGTGGTATACCTGAGATGATAACGAATGGCATTACCGGTTATGTCGCCAAGGAGCGTGATGCCGACGACCTGGCTAAGGGAATCGTCTGGGCTCTCGACCCATCACGCAGCAAGTCGCTGTCGGAGCAATCGGTATCGAAGGTTCAGCTTGAGTATTCCGAGCATGCCGTGGCAATGAAGTATATCGATGTTTATACTGATGCCCTGGCTCAGAAGGGATACAATATTTAAGGGAAGAGTGAAGAACGAAGAGTGAAGAATTGAGAGAGAAACCCCAAAATGTGATGAATGGATAACTAAGATTGAAGACAAAAGGATGAAAATAACAATTATAACGATAACATATAATGCGGAGAAAGTCCTCCGACCGACATTGCAATCGGTGTTCCGACAAACTCACGATGATGTCGAACACTGGATAATTGATGGCGCGTCGAAGGACGAGACTGTCCATATAGCTGAGGAATATAAGCGTCATAACGATGGAACGGACAATGGCCATGAGGTGAAAATACTCTCTGAGCCTGACGGCGGGATATATTTAGCGATGAACAAAGGGCTGCAGCGTGCCACAGGCGACTATATCCTATTCCTTAATGCTGGCGACACCCTGGCTTCGAATGATACGCTCGACGAGGTCTGCGCCAGTGTGGGCGATGGCGAGGAACGGCCGGCTGTAATCTATGGCGATACCGACATCGTTGACTCGGAGTACCACTTTGTGCGTCATCGCCGCCTTTCGCCCCCTAAGCACCTGACTTGGCGCTCGTTCCGGTGGGGTATGCTGGTGTGCCATCAGGCTTTTTATGCCCGCTGCGACATTGCCAAGGATATTCCTTACGATACTCAATTCCGCCATTCCGCCGATGTAGACTGGTGTATAAAGGTACTTAAAGAGGGAAAACGACGCCACTTGCCGAACCGCCGTGTCCATGCTGTTGTGGCGAACTTCCTTGATGGTGGCGATACGATTCAGAACCACAAGGACTCGCTGAAGGAGCGCTTCCGGGTTATGTGCCGCCATTACGGAGTGGTAACGACCGTCGTCATGCATGCGTGGTTTGTTATCCGCGGCTTCTTCAAAAAGTAAACTGCCTTTTCGTCCCCTACCTTTTTTTATAACTAAGAACCTGAATGATTAACAAAGAACAGCTCCACCGGCGCATTGAGCTTGCCGGAAACAAAAAACCGTCAATGCTCCGCCGTAAGCAGGATCATGACTACCAGTCCCGCAGGATGTACATGGTGACGATGGTTACTGAGGATCGCCAGCCCCTCTTCGGGACTGTTGTTGGCGATCCCCACTTGCCTGTGGATAGCCCTGGTGCGCCCAGGACTGTGCCGTCGGAGCTGGGGGTGGCAATAACCGCCTGCTGGTATGAGATAGAGAGGCGTAATGACGATATTTCTGTTGTTGCTTTTCAGCTTATGCCCGATCACTTCCACGGTATCCTGTTTGTGAAGGAGCACATAGACAAGCATTTGGGGACGATCCTTAACGGCTTCAAGACGGGCTGCCGCCATGCCTTCCAGCGCTTGTGCCCTGTCGAGTACGCCGTCGCATTGCGACGGCAAACGCAACGACGAGGGCGGCATGACGATAATCACGGCATTCTCTTTGCCCCGGGCTATAACGACAAGATACTCTTGCGCGCCGGCCAGCTTGACAACTGGAAGCGATACTTAGCCGATAATCCCCGGCGCCTTCTGGTGAAGAGACAGCACCCGGAGTTCTTCCGCGTGCAGAGGGCGATGGCATGGAAAGGAATGACGTTCTCGGCCATCGGCAACCTGTTCTTGCTCCGAAAGCCGTTCCTCGTTCAAGTGCAATGCTCGAGAAGACTGACGGAAGAGCAGATAAAGGAAAAGACCGATGCCACACTAAAGCTGTGCCAGCAAGGTGCCGTCCTTGTTTCGCCGTCAATCTCACCTGGTGAGAAAGCCATTATGCGAGCAGCCTTTGAGAAGGGCTATCCGGAGATAATCATTAAGAACAATGGCTTCGCACCATTAACGAAGCCGTCGGGGGCGAGCTTTGATGCCTGCGCCAGTGGGCAGCTGCTTTTCCTCGGTCCTACTTTCCACAGCAATGAGAATAAAACCATAAAGCGCTCGGAGTGCCTTAATCTTAATGATATTGCTGAGCGGCTCTGCCGTTAGCGGCTTTCCGTTCGGAAATATCTGCCTGCTTGCGTTGCTGTCGGTGCTGTCTTGAATTGTAGGCAGTGCCCTTTTGTCTTGTAAAAGGACGTCTTTTAAAATTGTTTTTAATTTATTTTTGTTTTGATTTTAAATTATTATTTTTGATTTTTAATTTAATTTTGTTTACTTTTTAATTTACTTTCAATTTTAAAACGAACCCTTTTACAACTTAAAAGATGGCTAGTTGCAGTTTAAGAAGGGCTCAGTTGCAGTTTAAAATAGGCTCAACGATTGTGCGAAAGATACAAAAAAGCCGTGGCTTCCGGTAGTGGAGGTCACGGCTTTTACTGTTTATTACGATATGGAACCTGTTAATATCCAGGATTTTGAGTCATGTTTGGATTGCTCGTCAGGTCGATGGCAGGGATAGGGTAGACTTTGTACCGGGAGTCAACGCTTGTTCCGCCCGGTTTGCCGCCCTTGAAGTCCCACAGATAACCGCTGCCGGTGAATAGTCCGAAACGGACGAGGTCGGAGCGGCGACGACCCTCGAAGAATGTCTCACGGCACCATTCGTCGATGAGAAGCTGTGCGCTTATGTTCGTTATTCGGCTGGCGTGAGCACGGTCACGGAGCACGTTGATGTCGGCAATAGCTGCTGCATTGTCGCCCAACCGCCACTCTGCTTCAGCGCGGGTAAGGTAAATAACACCAAGGCGGAACAGCGGAATGTCGGTATCGTCGAACGTATCGCTATGGCGTCCGCTGAGGTCAGAGCGGAGATTCGTCCACTTTACAATTGACGCCCCTTGGTTGAAGTTGTGGATGGTCTGCCCCGGATTGATGGTGCGGAAGCCACCTCCGACTCCCATGTAGAGCAGCGCCCGGTCGTCGCCGGCTTTCTTCTGGACATCCTTTGTCGATATTCCGAGCGAGTCATCGTAGGCTATGCATTGCGCCTCGGTATGCCCTTTGTAGTCGTCAGCCTGCCGCTCTGTTGCCTGTGGCATCTCCTCAGAGTTAGCGAAGAACTTCTTCACGAGATCCTCACGGGCGAAGTAGCAGCTCCAGTAGTTGTTGGTGTTGCGGTAAGGCATACCCGAAATGCACGTCGAAGCTATGAGGAACGTCGATCCGGCATACTCCTCGGTCTTGTCGCCGTCCTGCCGGATAGGGAAGATTATCTCCTTCATAGCCTGCTGGTTGACGTCGTTGTCGCCCATGAACAGCTGCTCATATCCTGTGAAACCATTGACCGTGTTGGTCGAGAGGGCATATTTGCCGCTGTTGATGATGCGGTCGCAGTAGTCCTTTGCCTTCTTGTAGTCGTTGATTTTGCCGTCGGTGTAAACTTCGGAGTTCAGTGCCAACTGTGCATGAAGGGCAAAGGCAGCCCCCTGGTCAGCACGTCCGAAGTTCTCGGAATTGTCGAATGAGCCAATAGTGGCAAGCGTGTCCTCGATGTTTGTCAGCTCCCGGTCGAGCCAGTTGTACAGGTCGACGTTGGCTTTCTCGGTCGGCTTGGTCGAAATATCGAACCTGAGCTTGAACGGAGCCTTATGGAACAGGTCGAGGAAGTAATAGTAATGCAGCGCACGCAGGAAGCGGACCTCAGCCGAGAGCTGCGGTCCTGCGTTGCCGGACTCCTCGGTCAGGAACTGATTATACAGTGTAATGTCGTATGCCATGCGCATGTATGCCCAGCGTGCACGGGTGGAGTTTGCCGTCCAGGCAAGGTTGGTAATAGCCGGAACGTCCTCGTCGTTCTGCCAAGCCCACAGACATTCGTCCGAAGGCATGTCCTCGAGGTTGAACACCGTGCGGTAGAATCCCTTCTCGCCTTCGTCCTCGCTGAGGTCAGGATCGCCCGACGGACCAATCTGTCCGGTCACGCCGAGAGTGGCATATTGCTTGGCAAGCAACTGCATCATATCGTAGGATGGCGACGACTTCGGGTCGATGGATGATATATCGAGTTCGTCGGAGCAGGAAGTGACACCGAGTGCCAGCATTGCTACAGCCGCTGCCTTTAGAAGTATATGTTTCATTTCAGTCTTTGTCGTTTAATTGTTTGTTCTCGAATGACCGCCGGAGTTAGAAGTTAAGGTTGACGCCTAACTGGAAACTGATTGGGCGAGGGTAGGGGTTGGAGTCGATGCCGCTTGACACCTCAGGGTCAATACCGTCGTACTTGGTTATCATGAAAGGGTTCTGGCATGTGAAGTAGACTCGTCCGTCGAGTGCCTTGATGCCCGTTCGGGTCGTGACGAGTGCCGGGAATGTGTAGCCGATGGTGATGTTCGTGCACTTCAGGAATGACGCATTGCGCACGAAATAGTCGCTGAGGTAGTTCTGGACGATACCTGTTCCGGTCCATCCCAGTGCCACGGCTTCGGGTGAACTGTTGTGGAACGACGTGTTGGCAAAGAGTCCGCCCGGCGAGATAACGGCGTTGCGAGACAGATAATCGTAGTAGACATAGTTGCCGACGGATGCGTGGAACGACGCGCTGAGGTCCCAGTTCTTGTAGAGGAACTTCGTAGTTAATCCCATAATGACATCCGGAGCCGGGTCTTTGTAGTAGTAACGGTCGCCGTCGTCGATTATGCCATCGTTGTTACGGTCGACTACCGCGCCCTCGATTGGCTTGCCCTTGCTGTCGTAAGCCTGCTGATAAACGAAGAAACTGTTCAGAGGCTGACCGACTTTGTAACGCTGGATGCGGGTGCTGTTGCCTCGGCTGACGTGGTTGTCGTTGTTCCATATCCAGTCGGTCGAACCGGCGTCGAGCTTTGTTATCTCGTTGCGGTTCCATCCGACATTGTATGTTATCTGCCATGTGAAGTCCTTGGTGACTATCGGACGGGCGTCGACGGTGAGCTCCACACCGTAGTTCTTCATGCTTCCGATGTTCTTAAGCTCCTGGTCGCCGAAGTTCATCATTGAGCCGATATCGACACGGGCGAGCAGGTCGCGTGTGGCACGGTAGTAGTAATCGGCACTGACGGCAAACCGGTTGTTGAGTATCGATATGTCGAATCCGGCATTGTAGGTTGTCGTCTTCTCCCATGTTAGGTCGGGATTGTAGGCACTCGGACGGACGGTGTAGTAATAAGTGTCGCCGAAGGAGTACAGTGCGTGTTCGTTGCTCTTGACGTAGAGGGGCGCATAATAGAAGTCGTCGATACCGTTCTGCTGTCCGGTCATTCCCCATCCGAGACGGAACTTGAAGTCGTTGAGCCAATGGGCTTCCTTGAACCACGGCTCGTTGTTGATGCGCCATGCGAATGCCGCTGCCGGGAAATAGCCCCATTTGTTGCCCTCGGAGAAACGGCTGGAGCCATCGGCACGAAGTGTCAGGGTGAGCAGGTAGCGTTCCATGAGGTTGTAGTTCAGTCTGCCGAAGTAGGAGACAAGGCTGTTGTGGGTTGCCCATTCAGTTGAGCTGCGCCGGACAGGCGAGATAGCCGACTGGTCGTCGGCATGCTGTCGTGCTGCGCCCAGTGAATAGCCGCTGCGGTGGTAGTGGCTTGCCTCGCCGCCTGCCATGATGTCGATGCCGTGAATGCCGAATGTGTGGGCGTATTGCAGGTAGGCACTGGCGACAACGTTGTACTTGTAGTAGCGTGTTGCGCCGTTCCATCCGTAGTAGTTGGTCTCCTGGTTGTTTATCCTTATACTGGCAAACGGCAGGATGTCGTCGCTCTGATGGGAGTCGGCGTATTGTGAACCGATATTTGCGTGGATGTGAAGGTCTTCGAAACCATGGAACTTATAGTTGACCTCGATATTGCCCGACAAGTCGACAACGTTGGCAAGTATCTGCCTTTGGTTTAGCAGGGCTACCGGGTTGCGTGGCGCATTGCCGTTGGTGGTGTATATCCAGTCGGGGTCAGAGCTGAATGATGCTGCTGAAAGAGTCTGGTAGTAACCACCGAAGAATCTGTATGCCGGGTCGTCAGAGGCAACCGGTTGTGTCGGGTCCATCGACAGGGCATTGCCTATGGCTCCGTTGGCATCGGCGTAGCGGTCTTCTTCGTGCATGTATTTTCCGGTGATGTTGAACGTCAGATGGTCGTCGAGAAATGACGGCGAGATGTTCATACTGGTGTTGAAACGGCGCATCCAGCTGGTCTTGACGATTCCCTGGTCGTAGTCGTAGCCGACACTCAGACGGTAAGGCATGTTCTTAAAGCCTCCGGTCAGGCTCAGGTTGTGGTGGTGGGAGATGGCTTCCTTGAAGATATGGTCCTGCCAGTTGTTGTTGGCTGTGCCGAGTTTGTCGGCTTGCTCAGGTATAATCTTGCTGACAAGGTCACGGTATTGGTCGCCATTGAGTACGTCATATTTCTTGGATATTGTCGAAAGGGTGATGTCGCCGTTGTATGAGAATTTAGCCATAGTGCCCTTTCTGCCTTTCTTTGTTGTGATGATTATGACACCGTTGGAAGCGCGTGAACCATAGATGGCTGCGGCAGAGGCATCCTTCAAAACTGTGAAGGACTCGATGTCGTTAGGATTTATCATAGCCAGAATGTTCGACATTCCGGTTGCTGTGTTGTTGTCGATGACAAGTCCGTCGATGACATACAATGGGTCATTCGACGCTGTCAGTGATGATCCGCCACGAATGCGTATCTTCGCTCCGGCTCCGGGCTCTCCACCAGATGTGACAACGTATACTCCGGAAACCTTTCCGACAAGCATGTCGCTGGCATTGTTGGTTATTCCCTTTGACATTTCGTCGGGGTTGATAGCTGACACTGAGCCGGTGAGGTCGCCTTTCTTGGCTGTTCCGTAGCCTATGACTACTACCTCGCCGAGTGACTTCGTGTCTTCCTGGAGTGTGACAAGTACGTTAGGAGTGGCTGTTACCCTGGATGTAAGGTAGCCGATGTAGGAAACGGTTAGTGTGGAACCCTTCGGAACGTCCAGCGCGAAGTTGCCGTCAAGGTCAGTGACGGTTCCAATCTTTGTGCTGTCAACACGGATTGTGGCTCCGATGATAGGCTCACCGGTTGCGTCCTTGATATGGCCGTTGACAGCAATGTTTTGTGAATAGGCTCCTGCGGAAATAAGCAGTCCGCATAGAATCACGAACAGTCTTACAGGGAATTTTGTTTTAACCTGCTTTATCATTTATCTGTAAAGTTAAGTTATTTGCAGTTGTAGCGTAGTTTGTTAACTGAAACACGTTCTTAAAATCGTCATACAAAGGTAACAAAACTATTCCGAAAAATCTAATGAACACAAGGATTTTTGCTGATTTACGGGCATAATAAAAGGGGGAACATCCTTTGACAGATGTTCTCCCTCCTAAAAAAATAGTAATGATGATTTACAAAACTTATTACTGTTTTTCGAAATTAACCTTGCAAGCACCATTCTCATGGCTGACAGTGAGGGTTACCTTGTATTTGCCTGCCGGAACGGAAAGGTTCTTACCGTTGCTTTCTGTCAGGTCGTTATAGTCGGTGCCACTGTTTCTGCCACCCCAAGAGATAGCCCAGTCGTGGTTGACACGGAACTTGATGCCGCTGCCGCTGATAGCGCCGGTCCACTCCCAGTTGCCTGTTGTGGTATTGTAGGTCATGTCGTAGTCTGTGTTCCAGTCGTCGCCATTGCCGATAACACTGATTGTGTTAACCTTTGTGAGTTTGTAGGTAAGGGCAACGAGGTCGACATCGATACGATAGAAGCCTGCACCCGGGTCAGGAATGTTAGAGCCACCGTTGATATCAGCAATCTTGCCTTCGCCGTTGTACTCGTAGTCGCCGTCGTAGTTGTCTGCATTTGGCTTGAACTTGAACTCACCGTTCAGATAGTAGTAACCTACGTACTTGCCATCGTAGTTGGCTCCATAGAGAGCGTGGCTTGTGCTCCATCCGCTTTCGTTTCCAATCTCATAGAAGAACTCGTTGAAGCTCAGTGCTACGTAGCTCCAAGTCTGGTTGAGCAGGTCGAAGGTTACACGATAGAACTTGGCGCCGTCGACATTCTTGATGACGAGGTTGCCACCGGCATTGCCGTCAGCAATCTTGCCTTCCGTTCCGTCGGCAGCTGCTGTGATACAACCGCTCCAGTCGCCGCCGAGACCCGACTCAGGTGTCAGCTTGAACTCGATGTCTGAGCCCGTTGCTGGAAGAGTGACTGTGAAGATTGGGTCGTCGTATGGGTCGCCGCCACCGTTGACTACAGGATAAGTTGTATCGGTGTTGCTCCATCCGTTGATGTTACCCGTTACGTAGTACTTCGACTCGATTACCGGAGCGCTAGCTTTCAGACTGGCTGTTGTTGTGCCTTCTTCCTTTACGCTCTCGCCATTGATCTTTGTGTAAGAAGTAACGTTAAGATCGATGTTGCGCTGTATTGGTCGACGACCTACGAGTGTATAGTATGCGCTCTGCAACTCTGCCGTTGAGACAAATCCCTGTGCGTTAGCTTTCAGGGCAGCAGAAGAAGCTGTCTTGTCCTCGTTGTTCAGAACTACATTGTATGTGTTCACTGCTCCTGTCTCGGCTGTAACTGTCGGCACGAAGAGCTGTACTGAATCGGCTGTCAGCGTGGAGAAGTCGATTGCCTGTGCTGGAGCAAGGGCAAGCGAGACGGTCTTCGCTGCATCCTGGGCACTGCTCTGTGCGTCAGCCCAATCGTCGTAACCATTGTCGCTGCACGCTGTGAGAGCCAGAGCTGCCAAGCCTAAAAACAATATATTCTTTTTCATGTTGTGAATTCTTTTTTAATGGGGAAGCAGTCGGATTAGGACCGCTCCCCATATTGTTTTTAAAATTGATTACTCTTTTGGGAAGAAGTAGTAGGTACCTGAAATATCGTTGAAGAATACCTTGTACTTACCAGCCTTGAATGGAATGTTGGCACCGTTCTGAGTACCTGTTCCGTATGGGAAGTCGGCAGCACCCCAGTTGGTGTCCCATTTTCCTTCGGCAGCGAACTTAGCACCACCTGTTGCGTCGAATGTTGCGTCGATTGTCCAGTCGTGGTTGAATGCGCTGTTGCCAGCTGCAGTCTCGATAGGATTCATCAAGTCCATAGCCCAGTTGTTGTGGTCGCCAGGGAAGCCCATTGAACCGTAGACAGTAGGAACATTGTCCATCTTCTCAATCTTGACAGAAGCCTTGGTTATATCAGGGTTGGTTGTTACTGTGATGTGGTAGTAACCAGTCTCGGGAACGTAGATATTGCCCGGGTCGTCGCCTCCGTTACGGAAGGTTGTACCACCGTCGGCCTTGCCGTCACCGCAGATACCATAGTTCCAGTCGAGAGCAGAGGTCAGAATCTTGAATCCGTGAGAACCAGAAGCAGGGTCTCCGGCTACAAGGTAACCGTACCACTCAATATCACCGGCACCTGTAGCAGCGTCGAACTTAGCGCCAGGAACAGGGAGCATAGGTATTGTGCTTATGCCAATCTTGTCGGCTCCATTCGCCCACTTACCATCAGCGATATCAGCACCAATGAGGTAGTAGATAATCGGATCTGCATTCTTCAGCTCTACATAGTACGGAAGTACCTTGATAGGCACAACGTTCGAGTAGATAGTGTCGCCTGCATAAACTGCTGCACAACGAGTGTAGACAGTTGTTGAAGCCGGAACGGCGTTCTCAGGCCAGTGCTTAATCTGTTCCAAAGCCTTAGCGAAAGCAGATCCACTGATGCTGGTTGTAACTACATAAGAAGGGTTGCCCACAGTGGCGTATGTAGCAGGAGTGTTTCCGCTTTCGTCAGCTAATGAGTCTTCTACAGATGAAGACCATACGTTATCGGCAGAAACCTGCATCAGATACTGAGCAGCAGCCGGGAAACCGTAGTCAGGCTGTGACCATGAGAAGGTCAGGCTGTCGGATGTTGCCAAGTCGACATTGGCGTTGGCGTATGCCGGAGTATTGAGCTTGAATGTTGTTGGCTCCTGCAAGGTTGGATTGTTGTCGCGGTCATCATCGCAAGAGGCGAGTGACGAGATGGCGACTACACCCAGAAGCAGTCCGGCTAATATATTAATTTTCTTCATAAGAATTGTCTGTTTACTTTTATTGAAGTTCTAAATGCTTAACTATTAGTAACCCGGATTCTGCTTCAGGTTTCTGTTTGCATTGAGGTCGTCCTGCGGAAGCGGGAAGAGGTTGTAGTGAGAGTCAACGTTACGTCCGCTGAGCACGCCACCCTTCCAACTCCATGTGTAGTCGGAGTTGCCACCGAAGCGGCCGAAGCGAATCAGTGTAGGACGGCGAAGGCCTTCCCAGTAGAACTCACGGCTCCACTCGTCGCAGATATCATCGAGGTTGTAAGAAGCCTTGACGAGCTTCTTGTCGTTGGCACGGTTGAGCAGTGCGTCGATAGCTTTGGTTCCCTCAGCAGTGGTACGTCCGCCGTTCAGGCGAGCATCAGCCTCAGCGAGGATAAGATAAGACTCAGCAGAACGCATCAGGAAGTAGTCGGTATCAACGAACTTGTCGTCGCTTCTCTGACCACCGTCAGCGCGCCAGTTGTTCCACTTGCAGACAGCATAACCGTCGGTGAAGGTCTTCTGGTTGTCGTTGGTAATCTTGCGGCCGTTAGCCTCGAAGATGGCGCGGTCGTCACCGGCAGCTGCCGGCATCTGATAAGCGTGGAGATCCTTTGTCACGTCTGTATTGTCGAAGAACTTCTCGATGAGCTGTGGTCTTGCGCGGTTACCACTCCACTGGTCGTCAGAGTTTGTACCAACCGACTTTCCGTCAGGATTCATCATCTCGGAGTTGTTTGTAGAACCGTTTATGAGGAAACGTGTGCAACCGTAAGAGCGAGTTGTCGAACCGTTCTGGATAAGTGGGAACAGAGCCTCAACAGAAGAACCGTTGGAACCGTTGTCGCCCATGAAGAGCTGCTGATAAGCCGACCAGCCGTTCTTGGCTGTTGTGTACAGCTTGTAAGGAGAGTCGATAACCTTCTTAGCGTAGATGCGTGCGCTGTCGTACTTCTGAACGCCGGTGTAAACCTCAGAGTTCAGATACAGACGAGCGAGGAACTGCCAGTCAGCTGCCTTGTCGACGCGGCCGTAACCTTCCTGAGAGTCGGTCTTAGGAGCAGGGTCGTTAAGAGTAGGCTCGATGTCCTTAAGCTCGTTGACCAGCCATGCGAACAAGTCCTTACGGCTAATCTGCTGTGGCGTGGCGTTTGAGATTGCTGTTGTGAACGGAGGATTTCCGAATACGTCGAGCATTACCCAATACTCATAAGCGCGGAGGAAGCGAGCCTCTGCGGTCATGGCTGGATTATAGCTTCCGAAGTTGTTGATGTACTGGTTGCAGTATGCGATACCTACTTCCATACGGTTGTAGAGCATTGTCAACATTGGGTTTGAAGCCTCAGGCATTGTTGAGTTCCAACCAGAGATACCGTTATCACCCCATGCGCAGATAGCCTCATCGGTTGTAAGGTTCTCACAGTTGAATACCTGACGTACGAAACCTGTGGTACCACCATCGTTGGCAGTGAAGTCTGTATTGTCGTCGGCATCGCCCTGTCCGCCTTTGGCGAAGTTGGCGTAGCACTTGTTCATCAGTTCCTCAGGAGTAATGTTCTGCTCGAACTTCTGGTTAGGGTCGATTGGGTCGATGTCCAAATCAGACGAGCATGATGAAATTCCCATTGCTACGAGCACTGTGGCTGCCGGAAGAATATATTTAGCAAATGATTTCATTGTATGTATTCCTTTATAATGTTAGAAATTAAGATTCAAACCAACGACAACAGAGAATGGGCGTGGATAAACCTGATAGTCGATACCACCGCTGACCTCAGGGTCAATGCCGTCGTAGTTTGTGATTGTGAATACGTTGTTTGCTGTAACGTAAGCACGTCCATCAAGACCTTTCCAAGTACCAGTCTTGAAGAGCTGAGCGAAACTGTAACCGAGAGTTACGTTGTCGAGCTTAAGGAAGCTTGCGTTGTGAACCCAACGGTCAGAGAGAGCACTTGTAATATCGTCCTTCTGCCACATGTAGGCAACAGAATTGCTTGTGCGGTTAGACAGTGAAGAGCTCTGTGGATAAACGGCAGTAACGCTTACGTTGTGTGAACCATCCTGAACAGCGTCGAAGATATAGTTGCCAAGGCTTGCGCGGAGGTTGAAACCGAAGTCCCAGTTCTTCCATTCCATCTTTGAGCTCAGACCCATTGTAACTGTTGGATCCGGGTGCTTGTAGATGTAGCGGTCGGCGTCAGTAATCTGTCCGTCACCGTTACGGTCGACAACAGCGCCCTCGATAGGCTTGCCGTTCTTATCGTAAACCTGCTGGTAAACATAGAATGAGTTGGCTGCATAGCCGACTTTCTGAGCCTGACCCTCAGCACCTGTTGTTACGTGGATGTTACCCGTTGAAACGTAGTAGTTAGGGTCTGAACCACCAGAGAGCTTCGTAATCTTGTTGTTATTGTAAGCCATGTTGTAGCCTAAGCGCCAGAGGAAGTCCTTTGTACGGATTGCACGCCAGTCTAACTGAACCTCAACACCAGTATTCTTCAGGTCACCGATGTTAGAGATGACACGGTTAGAGAAGTTGGTACCCATAGGAACGTTGACAACGTTGATAAGGTCGGTGGTCTTACGGAAGTACCAGTCGATGCTACCGGTTAAGCGCTGATCCCAGAATCCGAAGTCAGTTCCGAGGTTATATGTAGTAGTCTTTTCCCAAGTGATGTCCTGGTTGTAGGCATTAGGACGAGCCATAGTGCCGGTACCGAAGATTGGATAGTGAGAACCCTGACCAGAGTTCATAGTGTAGTTGGCAATGTAAGGGTAGTCGCCCTGACCAATATCCTGCTGACCGGTCTGACCGTAGCTGAGACGGAGTTTCCAGTCAGAGAGCCACTTGATGTTCTTGAATGCATTCTCATCCTTAATCTTCCATGCGAATGCTGCTGCTGGGAAGTAGCCCCAATGATCCTTGAATCGTGAAGAACCATCAGCACGGAATGAAACAGTGAGCATATAACGACCGTCCATCAGACTCCAGTTTGCACGACCGAAGTAAGAGAGCAGACGGTTCTCAGTCTTGAAGTTGTAGTTGTCGAGAACACCGTCGCCATCGTAGTCTACACCGGTATCGGTGTGGATCTTCTGTCTTGTGCCTTGCATAGCGTCCTCAAAAGAGTAGTAACGGCTGGTTGTGTGACGCCAGTAACGTGACTCCTCCATACCTGCCATGATATCGAAGTGATTCTTGGCCGGGTCCTTGAAGTCGTGAGTGTAGAGAGCATAAACGCTACCCTGCATGTTACGCTTTGTACCATTCTCCCATCCGTAGCTTCCATACCAGAATGCCTGCGGGCTGCGTGGATCAACAGTTGTCTCCTGATTACCTGCTGAGAGGTCGAGAGCGCCTGTTGCATGGAGGTGCAAATCCTCGAAACCGTGAATCTTATAGTCAACCTCGCCACTCATCATGAGGTCGCGGCTGATGGCGCCGTTGTCCTTGAGGTTGAGTATTGCTACTGGGTTGGGTGTTGCCTGAGAGTTCCAAGTGTATGGATAGAGTGCGTCGCCTGATGTAGGAGTTACCCACTCGTAGTAGCCGCCGAAGTTGCTGAACTTGTCGTCAGTGCTGCGGACAGGCTGTGTCGGGTCCATGTAGAGGGCTGAGCCGATTGCAGCGCCGTCGGCATACTTCGACTTTGTCCACATGCCCTTTACATTAATATTAAATGTAAGGTGGTCGTCGAAGAAGTGCGGACTGAGGTTCAAGGATGCTGTGACACGCTTGAAGTCAGATGTCTTCAGAATACCTTGCTGGTCGGTGAAGCCTGCGCTGACACGGTAAGGCAGATAGTCAGAACCGTCGCTGTTTAGGGCTGTAGAACCGGAAACAGTTACGTTGTGGTCGTGAGAATAGGCGGTACGATAAATCTCGTCCTGCCAGTCGGTGTTGGCGTTGCCAAGGAGCTTAGCTGCCGGGCTGTCGGCACCGAGTTCAGAAGTAACTAAGTCGCGGAACTGGTCGCCATTGAGTACGTCGATAGTCTTCTTCTTCATGCTGACAGTGAAGCTGCCTGCGTAAGAAATGCTCGGCTTCTGACCCTTGTGGCCTTTCTTAGTGGTGATAATGATTACACCGTTACTACCACGGCTACCATAGATGGCTGTTGCAGATGCGTCCTTCAAAACGGTGAAAGACTCGATGTCCTGAGGGTTAACCATACTCAGAGGGTTCGACAATCCCTTAATACCGTTGTTATCCATGATTACACCATCGATAACAACAAGAGGGTCGTTTGATGCTGACAGTGACGAACCACCACGAATACGAATGGTTGCGCCGCTACCAGGAGTACCACCGGCGGTCGTTACGTTCACACCGGCAATCTTACCTTGAATCATATCCTGAGCGTTAGTCTCGAGACCATGGTTCTTGGAGTCTGGATTGACGGCAATGACCGATCCTGTGAGGTCTTCCTTCTTTGCGGTACCATAACCGATGACGACAACCTCGCCCAGGGCTTTGGTATCCTCCTGAAGTGTAACGACCACATTAGGAGCGACTGTGACTTTTGCTGTGAGGTATCCTACATAAGATACGCTCAGCGTTGAGCCTTTGGCTGCTTCAAGGGTAAAATTACCGTCGAGATCACTGATAGCTCCTCCGCTCGTGCCATCGACACGTACAGTAGCACCAATGATAGGCTCGCCGTTAGCATCCTTGACGTGGCCGTTGACAGAGATGTTCTGTGCAAAGGCTCCGACAGATAGGAGAAGTCCGCACAACAGAGCGAACATCCTAACAGGGAATTTAAGTTTTGCCTGCTTCATCATTCTTTAATATTTAAGTTAGTTACAATTAGTGTATTTTGTTTTGATTCAATCGTAAGCTTCATTTTCGTGGCGCCGGTTTCACAAGTCGCTCATGGAAATTATGGGATGTTCTATCGCAACACAACTCCAGGCATATTGACGTTCATTTAGCTTTTAGCCGTTGTTTGTCATAGTAAACACCTTTTGTTAGTATGATTGCGCTGCAAAGTTAAGTCAGATTTCATTTGTTTAGCATTTTTTTGGGTCAGTTGCATAAGTCCGTGGATGCCCACAACCTGCCTAACTAAAAAATCTTGCTCAAGCGGAACATGAAGAAAGTTAAAATGATTACCTTTGCATC
>OMZV01000051.1 GCA_900315635.1 uncultured Prevotella sp. | reverse complement strand
TACGTCTTCATCGGCAAGCAAACGTTCCACCTGCTCGTCGGTATAGCGATCGGGATGCTCCTGCATATCGAAGAACATCTGTCGCTTCTCTTCTTTACTCTTGTTAAATTCCTTGTTTGTCATTGTCTTGCTCATTTAAATTGTTTCTTAATCCAGTCCATCGCCTTCGAAAGATGGTAGAATACCGTCACCTTGCTCACTCCCACTTCATCAGCCACCTCCTGATAAGATTTCTCCTGAAGATAGCGCAGACGGAAAATGTGTTGCCGGATAGGCGGTTCCAGGTCTTCGATGAGAAGCTTCAGCCGGTCGAGTCGCTCGTCGGTCTCTTCCGAGAGAATCACGTCGGCATCATCCAGCAGCAGCTTCGCCATCCTTTCCTGCACGCTCTTATGAGCTATCAGGTTGAGACAGCGGTTGCGTACGCTCCGCATCAGATAACCTTCCTCACTCCCAGGCACCAGAACCACATCATCGGCAAGAATCTGGGCAAATACTTCGCTCACCACATCCTTGCTCTCGTCATCATCCGAAAGAATGCATCTGGCCAGATTGTACATCTTCGCGTAATGCTGACGGAATAACTGTTCTATGTCCTTTTTTCTGTTCATATATTATATATACAGTTGAGCCAAGCGAAAAACTAAGCAAAACAATATTTTTTCTATAAAATATTATTTCTCCATTCTTGTGACCTTCTTATCTTTTTATGATAGTAGTTTTATGCGCAACCGACAAACGTTTTGGGAACCCCAAAACTCCTCACTCCACCATGTGGGCGGAGAAATATCAGTATCTTATCTGCCTTTGCGTCTTAATGTCCCATTCTTGATGTATCTACAGCCTTTACGTTCTTTTCCTTGTAGCCACCAAACTTATAGATAACTGCAAAAGTGACAGATGCCCAGCTGTAGTTGATCTTCATTCGGTAGTCTTGGTTGCCTTGCACGGAACGGGTATCGTATAGGTTGTTGAAGATGTTGCTACCATTAAGGCGCAATCCCCATTTCCCATCATGCGACGACCATTGCAGTTTGGCATTCATACTAAAGATAGGACTTATGTCGTAGACTCCTTGTATGGCTTTCGACTGAAAGAAAGGGTTGAGTATGAGGCGCAAGTCTTGAGTGTTGCATAGTTTTACAGATGCTGTACCTCCAAGTATGACAGAGAGTTTCTTGCGATTGAATGGCAAATCGAAGAAATAGTCACTTTTGTCGTGCTTGTAGGTTCCTACAGCAAACACATTGCCATTGAGCCATTTGCCTGCATTGAATATGACTGACGCCTGCAATCCATAACTATTGGAATAGTCGAAGTTGGTTTCCTTCATTATCACAGCCATGCGTTCTGTGGTCTGATATGGCAACTGTACGAAATAGTCGGGCTTCAGACTTGCAAAAGCCATCAGCGTATAACGTCTCTTTATCTGCCACATTAGGTTGACGTTATAATAAGAGTACGGTTTCAAGTCGGGATTGCCATGTATCTCTGAGTATGTTGAAGAATAGAAAATGTTACTCATGGTCGACCAATAACTTGGGAACTCCGAATTGGAGCTGAATGATAGATTGAGCAGGTGGTTATCGTTGACATTCCACAAAGCATTGAGCGTAGGATAGACGCGCCACTTATCCCAAATCGGCGAGTGGTATTGCTCGGCAGCGACAGAGGCTTCAAGACTAAAGGCCTTGTTTACCTGCTTGCTGAAACCAGCATATATGTTCCATATCAGCTCATTGTTGTCCACGCTACTTGTCCCATTGGACTGGATGGTTCCATCCTTATCTATTGTGGTCTGATAACTTTTATTGCTTGTGAATTGCCCTTTCACACCATACGACAATCCCCAGCCGTGTGCCAACGAATGGGTTTGGTCGGCTGTGAACATCCATTTATTTATGGTCTGCTCACTGCCGCTTATCAGGTTGCGTTCTGTTTCCGGCATGCTTTCATCCGTATGCATCGTGCCGTCGAGGGCTTGTTGCTGAGGTGTGCGATAGTAGGTGTACGAACCGTTAAGGGTGAGTCCGAAAGGAAGCGAGTAGTTAACATCTACATTTTGCAGATACTCATGACTGTCAAGATGCATTCCGCTGATGCTCGAACCCGTTGTATGGTTGTTTGAACTTGTCTTGTCCCATTGTCCCGTATAGGCTACGCCAAGACGATGATTCTTGCTAAAGGCATAGTTCATCCCCAGTCGGTAGTCGTGTGTAATACCAAACGACTTCTGTCCTGTTTCGTCATTATAATAAACACGATTGTTGCCAAGTGGATGATTGGCTATAAGTGAAGACTCACCGTAGGAATTGCCGTTTACATATTTATATTGTGCGTCAAGTCCAAACTTGCCTCTTTGCAAGGAAAGATATAAATCGCCAAAGCCTTTTGCGTATTTGTTTTGTTCAAAGCCACCAATGATTTGTCCCGAAAGCTGATTGGTGCCGGCATAGTCTTTCGTAACGATGTTGATAGCCATACCACGCACATGATAGCGAGCAGGGGCAGACAACATCACCTCGGCTTTTGCCAACTGTGCGGCAGGCATTGCCTTCAGACGCTCTGTCAGTTGTTCCTGAGTCAATGTGGTGGCTTGTCCGTTGATAATCAACGTTACTTCATTGCCAGAGAAGGATATGCTGCCTGTGGCATCGCTGACACCAGGTATGCGTGTCAATGCCTCGTAAGCGTTGTCGGCAGGCAATTGTTTTAAGAGTAGCGGCATATTGTAC
>OMZV01000035.1 GCA_900315635.1 uncultured Prevotella sp. | reverse complement strand
CCGCCGTATGCGGAACCGCACGTACGGTGGTGTGAGAGGACGGTGAACACGAAAATAGGAGATAAGCACCTATGATTAGTGTTTACCTCCTACTCGATTCTTAAATAAGATCACTAAGAGTATATTGAGTGTCTACTTACAACCTAAGTAGCGTCTACTTGTCATCTGTTTGGTCATTACTTGACCACTAATTAGCCATTACTTGACAACTATTTAACCGTTACTTGTAACTCGATCAGTGGTCTTTTATAATCAGTTTTAAAGTTCAGTGTAGCCATGCTATTTAACTAGCTTAAGTCTTAAGGAATTAAGAACGACACTGACTGATGACATTGCCATGAGTGCGCTGCCCCACATTGGAGTAAGTTTTATAGGCGGATCTGCGAAGAATAAATATAGGATTCCGGCTGCTAGTGGTATGCATACTATATTGTAGATGAATGCCCAGAAGAGATTTTCCCATATCATTTTTACCGTTTTCTTGCTCAGATTAATGCTGTATGGTATTGCCTTGAGGTCATCAGTCATAAGCGTAACCTGTGCGACATCCATTGCAACATCAGTACCAGTGCCTATGGCGATACTTACATCGGCTAAAGCCAATGCCTGAGTATCGTTAATTCCATCGCCTATCATTGCAACTGTCTTACCTTCCGACTTTAACTTCCTTACGAGTTCTTCTTTGTCTGAAGGAACACATTTTGCTTTGAAATGCTTAATTCCAGCCTTGTCAGCCCAGTAATTAGCGGCATCTTCTTTATCTCCGCTCATCATCCAAACCTCGATTCCATGACTTTCAAGTTCTTCCATCGCTTCACGAGCGTTCGGCTTTAGAGTCTCACGTTCTTCGAGTGGAAGGTTATCTGCTTTCGTGAAATCAATATTCTTATTAGGAATGGTAAGCGTTCCTGTCTTGTCAGTAACCAAAGCATTTACTTTGCGGAGTCTCTCCAGGGCAGTAGCGTCTTTTATCAGCACATGTTTGTCGGCTGCTTTGCCAATTCCGACCATCAATGCTGTAGGTGTAGCAAGTCCCATGGCGCATGGACAAGCTATTACCAATACTGTTACTGCTGAGATTATAGCTTGTGGCAACTTGTCTGTTCCACCGATAATAATCCAAGCGAAGAACGTAATAATGGCAAGAATCCCAACAACAGGGACAAATATCAGAGCGGCCTTGTCAACTATCCGTTGTACCGGAGCTTTAGAACCTTCGGCTTCTTGCACCATTTTTATTATATGAGCAAGAGCCGTGTTTTCACCAACTTGGCGTGCACGCATGCGGAATTTGCCTTGACTGGGGATAGTGCCTGCCAGAACCTTTGAGCCTTTTTGCTTCTTAGCAGGAGTTGGCTCACCGGTTATCATACTCTCGTCAACGTAAGCGGCATCCGGCGTCATGAAACTTTCGGCGGATATTACTTCGCCATCCACTGGGACTTTCTCTCCAGGACGCACTTCAAGAACATCACCGACATCAATTGTCTTGATTGGTACTTCTTGTACATTGCCATCTTCATCAACGATATGTGCGGTCTTTGGAGCCATTCCCATGAGTTGACGGATACTCGTCGCAGTACCATCCTTCGCTTTTTCTTCAAGCATACGACCGGTAAGAACGAACGTTATTATCATTCCGCAGGAGTCAAAGTATGTCAGGCTTTGGTCACCAAATAATGTATTGTATGCGCTGAAAAGGAAGGCTATGCTTGTCGACAATGCAACCAGTGTGTCCATGTTTGCAGCGCCATGCCTGATTTGCTTGACGGTACTGGAATAGAAAGAACGACCGCAAAAATACATATTGGCTAAGGCAATGAGCATTGCCATCTGATTGGTGAACGAATCGCCGCCAATCTTCACCCAGTGCATATTGATGCACATACCGACAACCGACAATATCCATGAGAGTATTGTCCTGCGCTTTAGTAGTGTATATTCTTGCTTTCTGATTGTTTCGACAGATGTACCGGAATCAATGACCAAGTCATAACCAATGCCATTGATTTCCTTTTTCATTGTCTCCAGAGATATTTTATCCGGGTCGTAGTCAACAAGAGCCGATCTGCCAGCTAACGAAACGCTAGCCGAATTAATTCCGTCAAGAGAATTAAGCTTGCGCTCGATGTTGGCTGAACACGAGGCGCAAGCCATACCTATAACAGGAATTGTCTTCTTCATAATATCCTCCTTTTATCCTCTCATACGGGAGGTCATGATATTAAAAAATCCTTTTCTTCAATTAAGCATTCATTTCATAGCGTCCAAGAGCATTGACTGCTTCTGTCATTTGCTCCGGAGTAACGTTTGCCTCGTCATAGTCGACGGTTACGTTGTTTGCGTTATGGTCTGCTTTAGCTGAATTTACGCCATTAAGCTCCTTGAGAGCGTTCTCTACACGAGCTTCGCAATGCTCGCATTTCATACCTGTAACTGTGAATGTCTTTTTCATTTTCTTTGTGTTTTATATTTCTTTTCGTTTGCAAAGTTACAATATTTATATTCACGTTATATTATAGAATTACGGAATTGTTTTATGACTTTCCTTGTATATTCGGATGGATTAAACTACCTTTGCAGACATGAGGCATGAAATAACTGATTTGAATATTTCCGGACATGAAGTAACTTTGTTCACTGAATCTAATCCTGAAAGCGTATTAATTCAGCCGGTTGATTCACACGACATGGAAGAGATGTCCAAGGAAATTGAATACATAGAACATCACTGCAACCATAACTTTGTCCTGGCTGCGGTAAAGATTAATAAGTGGAACGAGGAACTGACACCATGGCCTGCACCTCCTGTATTTGGTAAAATTCCTTTTGGTGATGGTGCCGGTAAGACCCTCTGCTTTATAACAGAGAATCTTTTACCATGGTTTAAGACAAAGCTAGACCGTAAAGTATCTGTCTTTCTAGGTGGATATTCGCTGGCTGGACTCTTTTCTTTGTGGGCTTGCTACAATACGGATGTGTTCGATGGGGTAGTAGCTGCTTCTCCGTCTGTATGGTACAATGATTGGCTTGACTATTCAAGACAGAATAAATGTAAAACCGCGAAGGTTTATCTTAGCCTGGGCGATATGGAGTGGCACAGTAAAAACAAACTGATGGCAACTGTTGCCGACGCCATAAAGCAACAGAAGATAATACTTGATGAACAAGGTGTCGCCAATGCTTTAGTTTGGAATCCCGGCAATCACTTTACGGACAATGGGGTTAGGACAGCTAAAGGATTCGTGTGGGTTGGTTAGGAAACGACTATATCTTATCCAATGCTTTCCTCGTGTTCTCTTTCAAGTTCTTGAACTGTGTAGGTGTCATACCGGTCACACTCTTGAACTGACTGGATAGATATGCTGTGGAAGAATAGTTCATCTTCCATGCAATCTGAGTCAAAGAGAGTTCATCATATTTGATGAGTTCCTTAACCCTTTCAACACGCTGCTCAATATAGTATCGTTCAATAGTCTTACCTTCAACTTCGGAGAACAGCTTACTTAGTGCGCTGTAATCCTGATGAAGTTCTGAAGAAAGATAATCACTGAGGTTTAGTGTAGAGTTATTATCGCGATAATGCACAAGTTGTATTATCGCGTTTTTTATTTTATTAATAGTCTGTTGACGCTTGTCATCAAGAAGCTCAAATCCCAACTGCTCCAATTCATTACGAAGTCTTTCCCGTTGTTCTTTGCTCAGAGCATCTTCTTCTATATTTACTTCTCCGAGATCAACATTCGTCGAATGAAGTCCCTCGTTACGAAGAGTGTGGTCTACTGCCATTTTGCAGCGGTCGCAAACCATATTCTTTATATATAATGTAGTCATAAACAGATGATTTTAATGTCCGTAAATATAGATAAAAAATTACCCTCCGATTCACATCGAAGGGTAACAACAACACAAACACAAAAATAGCCCACCCACGGGGAGTGGGCTTTATCTTTACATCACTCCGTCTTCACGGAGTTTCAGTTGCCATTTCCATGCAGAGCGAAGCACGTCGTCGAGAGGTGTCTCAGCTTTCCAGCCGAGTACCTTGTTGGCTTTTGTGCAATCGCCCCAAATCTTTTCGATGTCTCCTTCGCGACGTGGACCGAACTTCCAGTTCAGCTTAACACCAGTAGCCTTCTCGAATGTTTCTACAATCTCGAGTGTAGAATTGCCCTTGCCGGTACCAATGTTGAAGTATTCTATTGGCTCTGTATCCTTGTCAAGTACACGTGCCATAGCTGCTACATGAGCCTTTGCTAGGTCGACAACATAAATGTAGTCACGAATACATGTACCGTCAGGAGTATTATAGTCATTGCCAAAGATGGTGAGCTGCTTGCGGATTCCGATTGCTGTCTGAGTAACGTATGGAATCAAGTTGTTTGGCACACCATTAGGCAACTCTCCTATAAGTGCTGATGGATGAGCACCAATAGGGTTGAAGTAGCGCAGAATAATGCTCTTTATAGGAGCACCACTGTGTATATCATCATATATGATTTGCTCGTTTATCTCCTTTGTATTACCGTATGGAGAAGTAGCTTTCTGATGAGGAGCATCCTCTGTCACAGGCAGATTCTCCGGCTTTGGCTGTCCGTAAACAGTGCATGAAGACGAGAATATAATGCCTTTGACATTGTATTTTGGCATGAGCTCAAGAAGGTTGACAAGAGAGATTACATTGTTGCGGTAATAAAGCAACGGCTTCTGTACGCTCTCGCCTACAGCTTTTGAAGCTGCAAAATGGATTATACCTTCTATCTTAGGATACTTTTTGAACACACCCTCAGTGGCTTCCTTGTCACGTAAGTCAATCTGCTCAAATGCCGGACGTACTCCGGTTATCTTCTCTATACCATCAAGTACCTCAATCTTGGAGTTGCTGAGGTTATCAACGATAACCACATCGTATCCTGCTTCAATGAGTTCTACTGTAGTATGGCTTCCAATGAAACCTGTACCGCCAGTTACCAAAATAGTTTGCTTCATAAGATAAGTTAGCTTAGTTCAAAAGACAAAGGTACGAATATTATTCTGAATTTCAAAATTCTTACTGCAAAATTCAAAATTATGCATGCCTTCTTGGCATAGATTAACATCTGTTCAGACATTCACAAGCAGATGTGAACATAATTTTGAACTTTGCAGTAGGATTTTATGGCTTATTTAGTTTACGCCGAAGAGAGTTCCGAGACCTGTCTGCAAACCGCTGAAGCCCATGAAAGCAAGGGCAAGAAGCGATGCTGTTATCAGAACGATAGGCATGCCGCGCATTCCCTTTGGTATGTTTACGAGAGCCAGTTGCTCACGAATACCGGCGAATGTTACCAATGCAACTGCGAATCCCAGTGCTGTTGAGAATGCGTAAACAACACTCTCAAGCAGGTTGTAGTCACGCTGGATAACCAGAATGGCGACACCAAGTACTGCACAGTTGGTAGTGATAAGAGGAAGGAAAATTCCCAAAGCCTGATAGAGGGCAGGGGAGACCTTCTTCAAGATAATTTCAACCATCTGCACAAGAGCGGCAATAACCAGAATGAATGCCAGTGTCTGAAGGTATTGCAGACCTAATGGGTCGAGTACGCACTTCTGTACAAGATATGTAACGATGGTAGAAAGAGTCAGCACAAAGGTAACAGCTGCGCCCATACCAAGTGATGTACTAATCTTCTTGCTCACTCCCAGGAACGGACAGATACCGAGGAACTGGGAGAGAACGATATTGTTGACGAATATCGCGGATATGAATATCAGTAAATATTCCATAATATCTAATGTATAATGTATAAATTATAATGTATAAATGAGGCTATGGACTTACTTGTTGACCTTGCGAATCTTATTGAAGATAGCAACCAGATAGCCAAGTGTCAGGAATGCTCCAGGAGGAAGAACGAACAGCAGAACGTTTGTAACCTCTGGAAGAATCTGTATTCCGAAGAGCGAACCTGCACCAATCAATTCACGTACACAACCCAGAAGAGTCAGTGCGAGCGCAAATCCTAAACCAATTCCCAGACCATCGAATGCGCTGGCTATAGGTGTGTTCTTGCAGGCGAATGACTCAGCTCGACCGAGAATGATACAGTTTACAACGATAAGTGGAATGTAAATACCCAGTGCCTTGTTTATTGAGTCAGGTGCGTAAGCCGACATGAACATTTGCAGCACGGTTACGAATCCGGCAATGACAACGATGTACACAGGAATGTGCACCATGTCAGGCACCAGTTTGCGGATGCATGAAATAACGAAGTTGGTGCAGATGAGCACCGCCATTGTGGCAAGTCCCATTGACAAGCCGTTGATGGCGCTTGTCGTTGTTGCCAGTGTAGGACACATACCAAGGAAGAGCACGAACGTTGGATTCTCCTTGATGAGTCCGTTCATAAAAATCTTAAAGTTACTCATTGTTCTTACCCTTTCTTGTTTTCTTGTTTAGAGGCGCCAGATGCGCCGTCAACATTTTGTTTACTGTAAGCGGCGTATGCCTGGTTGATAGCCTTGAGGAATGCACGGCTTGTAATAGTTGAAGCCGTGATAGCGTCAACCTGACCACCGTCCTTGCTTACTTTCAGCTCACCGTCCTTAGGACTTAGACCGATAACGCAGCTCTTGCCGCCTTTGCCGCCGTCCTTTGCATCCTGGAACCACTTGTCGGCTTTAGCGCCAAGTCCTGGGGTCTCAGATGTCTCGAGGATAGTGTAACCGAGAATCTTACCATCGTTGTCGAATCCAACAAGAACCTTGAGGTCACCGCCGAATCCCGTTGTAGTGCTCTCAACGGCAGCACCCAATGGTTTGCCACTCTTGTCGGCAGTCTTGTGTACAACGTATGCCAATTGCTTGCCGTCGACTTCTGTCTTGACGGTATCGTCGGCGGTAACTTGCAGTCCGTCGACCTTCATCACATCTTTAATGCCTTGTGCCAATGTAGCCTTTGCCTTCTCAGCAATAGGACCCTCTGTGATGTGGTTGACGTAAGCAAGAATGAATCCTACTACAACAGACACACCAACGAGCACAAGAACCATATTCTTTAGTGTTGGTTTTAATTTTTCCATTTCTTTTCCTCCTTACTTTTTAGCCGGTACTTCGCCGTAGCGTTTCGGCTTGATGTAATAGTTAATAAGAGGTGTGAAGCCGTTCATGATAAGAATGGCAAACGACATTCCTTCTGGGTAAGAGCCCCAATTACGGATAACTACAGTCAGGAATCCGATGAGCACACCATAGAGTATCTGACCCTTGTGTGTCATTGGGCTTGTGACATAGTCGGTAGCCATGAAGATAGCACCGAGCATCAAGCCACCTGAAAGAATCTCTGTCAGAGGATCAGCATAGACAGGATTAGCAAGATGGAGCAGTCCTGAGAATATGAATACTGTAGCAATGATGGATATTGGAATATGCCATGTGATAATCTTTCTCCAGAGCATGAAGCAAAGACCGAGGATAAGAGCAAGTGCGCAAACCTCACCAATAGTACCGGCACCGCCAGCTGGGTTGTTACCGAGAAGCAAGTGCAGTGCGTCAGGAACCTGATTGAGCACTGACGGGTCATTGGTCTTGATTGCTGTCTTCATCAGTGAAAGAGGAGTAGCACCGGTTACAGCATCAGAGTATTTGCCGAGCTGTCCTACTACCGGCCAGCTTGTCATCTGTGCCGGGAAAGAAACGAGAAGGAAGCAACGTCCAACCAGTGCTGGGTTGAACGGGTTGTGACCAAGACCTCCGAAAGACATCTTACCTACACCAATGGCAACAAGAGCACCAATGATGATGATCCACAATGGAAGATTTGAAGGCAGGTTCATGCCCAGCAGCAAGCCGGTGACGATAGCCGAGCCGTCAGTAAGTGTCGGCTCCTGCTTCAACATATATTTTGTTATTGCCCACTCGAAGAATACGCAGGCAGCCACACTTGTCAGACAGACTATCACCGAGCCTAATCCAAAGTATAGGAATGAGACGAGCAGAGCCGGAATCAGTGCTATTACAACACCGAACATGTTGCGCTCTACCGTGTCATTGCCGTGTGCGTGTGGCGAAAGAGAAACTACTAGTTTTCCCATCTTTTTATTTAATGTTCAATTTATTAATTAATAGTGTTCCAATTTAATTCAAAATTCAAAATTATAAATTCATAATTATGATTACCATGCTAATCTATTCAATGTCGTCTTACATTAATATGTGATGTAGAAGTTATCATAATTTTGAATTTTGAACTTTGAATTTTGAATTACTGATTATGCTTTTGCTTTTGCTTTGTCGGCTTCTGCCTTGGCAGCTTTCGCCTTGGCGGCGCGTCCCTTGATAATGCCCATGACATGACCCTTACCGAAGGAGATATTGTCGAGCAACGGACGATGAGCCGGGCATGTAAACTGGCAGCAACCACAAGAGATGCAGCTAGTTACATCGTTGGCTTCCAGACGTTCCCAGTCCTGATTGACTGAAAGTGTTGCAAGCAGATAAGGCTCCAGTCCCATAGGACATGCCGAAACGCACTTTGCGCAACGAATACAATTCTGTGCCTTCTTGCGGTGAGCATCAGTACCAGACAGCACTGTAATAGAGTTAGTGCCCTTGCAGACAGGAACATCAAGGCTTACAACCGACTTACCCATCATTGGACCACCGGCAAGAACCTTGTTGTCGCCCTCTGGTAGTCCGCCGCAAGCGTCGATGAGCTGGCTGAAAGGAGTACCCATGCGGACAAGGAAGTTGCCCGGATTCTTTATCTCAAGTCCGGTAACTGTAGTATAGCGCTCGAACAATGGCTTATGTTTCATAACAGCCTGATAGACAGCGTATGCTGTACCTACGTTCTGAACGATGGCGCCAACGTTGACAGGAATTGCAGGAGGAGCAGGAACCTGACGGCGGGTAACTGCGTCGACAAGCTGTTTCTCACCACCTTGCGGATATTTCTTTGCCAGTGGAACGACCTCAATCCGAGGGTCATTGGCTGTTTTCTCGGTAAGTAGTTCAATAGCCTTAGGCTTGTTGTCCTCAATGCCGATGTAGCCTTTGTCGACCTTTACTGCCTTCATCAGCAGGTAGAGACCCTGGATAATCTCGTCGGCATGTTCCATCATCAGACGGTAGTCGGATGTGATATAAGGCTCACACTCAACGCCATTGATGATGACGCACTCAGCCTTTGCTGTTGGAGGCGGCATCAGTTTGATGAATGTAGGGAATCCGGCGCCACCCATTCCGGTAACACCAGCAACCTTCACGCGGTTGATAATCTCCTCAGGTGTCAGCTCCGGATGCTTGTCCAGCGTCTCGAGCTTGTCTGAACGGTCGATACTCTCTTCCCATTCGTCACCTTCAACATCTATTATAATCACCGGCTTGCGGTAACCGGTGGCATCTATCGACTCGTCAATCTTAGCTACAGTGCCGCTTACAGAACTGTAAATCGGGGCACTGACGAATCCGCCAGACTCGGCGATGAGTGTTCCTACTTTCACTTTGTCGCCACGCTTCACTACAGGCTTGGCTGGAGCACCGATGTGCTGGCTGAGTGGGAATATAGCTTTCTTAGGCAGTTCGGCAACCTTAGTGGCAACCTCTGCCGTGAGCTTGTGGGCGTCAGGATGAACGCCACCTATTCTGAATGTATGCAGTTTCATGCTTTTGCCTCCTCTTTATCGTTAGACTTTGGTGCAGCAGGCTCTGTCGCAGCCTGTTTTGCCTCGGCTGCTACCGTGGCTGGCTTTGCTGCCTCTGCCTTTGGCTCAACTGGTCTTGGCTTGCGAACAGGGAAGTTCACCTTTACAATAGCACCTGTCGGGCACTCGTCAACACACTTTGTGCACAAGCGGCACTTGTTCGGATCGATGTAAGACAGGTTGTTCTCGATGGTGATAGCTTCGAACTTACAAACCCTGAAGCACTTTCCACAACCGATACAAGCCACCTTGCAGTTCTTGCGGGCAACGGCGCCCTTGTCCTTGTTGACGCAACGCACATAGACACGGCGTCCCTTAGGACCCTTCTTGCGAAGCTCGATGATGTGACGGGGACATGCCTTAACGCATCCGCCACAAGCAGTGCACTTCTCTTCGTCGACCTCGGCAATTCCTGTCTCCGGGTTGATGTGAATGGCATCGAAGTTGCAGGCACGTACGCAGTCGCCACATCCTAGGCAACCGAATCCGCATCCTGTCTCGCCCTGACCGGTAGAATTGACGGCCGCACAAGTCATCAGTCCGTCATACTCGGCTATCCTTGGACGGAACTCGCAGGTACCATTACAACGGACAACGGCAACTTTCGGCTCAGCGTTGGCTACTGCCATCCCGAGCAAATCGGCTACCTGTCCCATTACAGCTTGTCCGCCAACCGGGCAAAGCAGTCCATCGAGAGACCCGCTATCGCACGCCTTGACCAGGGCTCCGGCCATGTCGGCACAACCGGCAAATCCACAGCCACCGCAGTTTGCGCCCGGCAGCAGTTCCTGAACTTGTCCGATTCGTGGATCTTCATACACAGCAAACTTCTTGGAACACGCATATAGCACGACAGCGGCTATCAGTCCGATTGCTCCAAGTACGAGTACTGCACTAAGAATAAAGTTCATAATATTTTAGTTTTTAAGTTTTTATTATCTGCAATAGTTGCTCTTTCAGATTTAGTTTAAGGTTCTTTTGCCAGTCTCCATGCCTATTTTTCCACGGCAAATGAGAAATCTTTCCTCAGATGTCCGCGCATTATATATATAATAAGGTAATAGGGGACGAGTGCAAGAATGCTCACCAGCGCAGCCAACGGCTCAGAATTGGTAAGAGAGTAGGTTATGGCAAGTGCTGCTACAAGCACGATGAGCGGAATTCCAAAGCCTATCATGACAGCCTTGCGACCTGTCGAGCCACTTGCCGTAACGGTGACATTGTCGCCGGGCTTATGACCCTCGATTGACTGCTTGTCGAAGATGTCGATTACCTTCACCTTCTTCTCGGCAGCATTGCAGAACGAAGCAGCCTTGCAACCGGCACAGGCTGATGTCTGGAGGATGCGCACCTTCATACAATCAGGGTCGACTGACTCGACAATTCCGCTATGCTTTATCTTTTCGCTCATAATGTTTGAGTATGGATTTTGCTATCCGTAGTTTGCAAATGCAAAGTTAATACATTATTTTACAATAATGAAATAAAATGAGCTTTTTTTTCCGAAATCGTTTACAATACAGACGGATAGCTGTTGTCGAAAAATTTGTTGTGTCTTGAAATCTAAAAAAATCTTAAATCAAAAGATTCGTTTAAAAGTTGTTTTGCCAATTCATTGAAATTTAGTACCTTTGCACGCTGTTTGGAATAGGTATCAATTAACGAATCAAGAAACGAAAGATAGAAATGTCTAAGATTTGTCAAATCACTGGAAAGAAGGCACAGTTAGGTTGTAATGTGTCTCACTCAAAGCATCACACAAAGCGTAGCTTTGACGTTAACCTTTTCAGCAAGAAATTCTACTATGTAGAAGAGGGTTGCTGGATTAGCCTTAAGATTAGCGCTGCAGGTCTCCGCCTGATCAACAAGATCGGACTGGATGCTGCCTTGAAGCAGGCTGTCAAGAAGGGCTATGTCGATTGGAAGGATATTAAAGTTATAGGAGATTAATAAGTCATGGCAAAGAAAGCTAAGGGAAATAGAGTTCAGGTCATCCTGGAATGCACAGAGATGAAGAACAGTGGTCTGCCAGGCACAAGCCGTTACATCACCACAAAGAATCGTAAGAATACTCCGGGCCGTCTTGAGCTCATGAAGTATAATCCTATCCTTAAGAAGATGACTCTTCACAAGGAGATTAAGTAATCAGAATTAATAAAGACTAAGTAATATGGCAAAGAAAGCGGTTGCTACCCTCCATGAAGGTTCAACGGATGGGCGCGCATATTCTAAGGTTATAAAGATGGTCAAGAGCCCAAAGACTGGTGCATACATCTTCGATGAGCAGATGGTTCCTAATGAGGCTGTTAAGGACTTCTTTAAATAAGGTATTGAATTATATTCAACTATCATAAGGGTTGTAATCCACTAGTGGGTTGCAACCCTTTTTCTGTAAATTATATTTATTTTATCGGGCGATTTATAATTGCTTTGTAACTACCTGACTATCAATGGGATTGTAAAACATGCCTTTTTACGTTGTAAAAGATACCCGATTAGAAGCTAAAAGGGCATCTTTTACAAGCTGTTTAGCCGTTACTTGGAAATCGGGTAAATATCTTTTGTATTCTACTTTTTTGCTGACTATTTATCCTTTTCTCATTGATTTTTAGTAACTTTGTGCCAAATTAGGTTATTATGGCATTATTCGGACTCTTCAATAAGCAAAAGAAAGAGACTCTGGACAAGGGTCTCGAGAAAACTAAGCAGAGTGTTTTTTCAAAGATAGCACGTGCCGTTGCCGGTAAATCAAAGGTCGACGACGATGTTCTCGACAATCTAGAGGAAGTGCTTATATCGTCGGATGTCGGCGTTGACACTACTATCAAGATCATCGACCGCATACAGGAGCGTGTTGCCCGTGACAAGTATGTCTCTACATCAGAGCTCAACGGTATCCTTCGTGGTGCTATTGCAGATTTGCTTACGGAGAATAACACGGGCGATAACAGCAATTGGGACCTGCCTACCGATCACAAGCCATACGTCATACTGGTAGTCGGAGTGAATGGAGTTGGCAAGACCACAACTATCGGTAAGCTTGCTTATCAGTTCAAGAAAGCTGGAAAGAAGGTCTATCTTGGTGCTGCCGATACTTTCCGTGCCGCCGCTGTAGAGCAGATTCAGATTTGGGGCGACCGTGTTGGAGTGCCGGTTGTCAAGCAGCAGATGGGGTCTGACCCTGCTAGTGTTGCCTTCGATACTATTCAAAGTGCCAAGGCAAATAATGCTGATGTTGTACTTATCGATACCGCCGGTCGTCTTCATAACAAGGTAGGACTCATGAATGAGTTGAAAAAGATTAAGGACGTTATGAAGAAAGTTATGCCTACAGCTCCTGACGAGGTTCTTCTTGTGCTGGATGGTAGTACCGGTCAGAATGCCTTTGAGCAGGCTAAGCAGTTCGCGGCTGTAACTCAGATAACGTCTCTTGCCATTACCAAACTTGACGGTACAGCCAAGGGCGGTGTCGTTATCGGCATCAGCGACCAGTTGAAAGTGCCTGTCAAGTACATTGGACTTGGCGAGGGCATGGAAGATTTGCAGCTCTTCAACAAGAAAGAGTTCGTCGACTCATTGTTTAAGGGCAATTAGTATTCCTCTCCAGGCTTCCCACCCAACGGGATGCTTGGTGGGAAGTTGAAATGAATTATGAAGAAGAATAGGATAGACTTTGTGACGATGGGGTGCTCGAAAAACCTCGTCGACTCAGAGAAACTTATACGAAAATTTGATGATGAGGGCTATTCTTGTGTCCATGATCCCAAGCGGCCACAGGGTGAGATAGCTGTTATTAATACTTGCGGATTCATTGAAAGCGCTAAGGAGGAGAGTATTAATACCATACTGGAATTTGTCGAAAGGAAGAAAGAAGGCAAACTTCATAAGCTTTATGTAATGGGCTGTCTTTCACAGCGTTACCGTAAAGAACTCGAGGAAAGCATTCCTGAGGTCGACAAGTTCTACGGAAAGTTCGATTACAATCAGTTGCTGAAAGACTTGGGACCTGCCGACAATAAGATGGTTGTTGACAGCTCCATAGCTAAGCAACGTTCAACCCGTGTACTGACAACTCCTCATCATTATGCATACATTAAGATTGCTGAAGGTTGCGACCGTCATTGTGCTTATTGCGCTATTCCTTTGATTACCGGTCCGCACAGAAGCCGTCCTATGGAGGAAATTCTTGATGAAGTCCATGAGCTTGTTTCGGAAGGCGTCAAGGAGTTTCAGGTCATTGAGCAGGAGCTTACTTATTATGGAGTTGACATATATGGGCATACCCGCATAGCAGAATTGATTTCTCAGATGGCAGACATCAAGGGCGTGGAGTGGATCCGACTGCATTATGCTTATCCTAATCAGTTCCCTCTGGAGTTGCTCGATGTGATGCGTGAGAAGCCTAATGTATGTAAATATCTCGACATCGCTTTGCAGCATATCAGTGATAATATGCTTAAGAGGATGCACCGCCATGTGACCAAGGAGGATACTCTGAATCTTATTCATACTATCCGTGAGCGTGTCCCGGGCATAAATATCCGTACAACGCTTATGGTTGGCTTCCCCGGTGAGACAGAGGAAGACTTCAATGAACTGATGGACTTTGTCAGTGAGGAGCGTTTTGAGAGAATGGGAGCGTTCGCTTACTCGGAGGAAGAGGGTACTTATAGCGCTGAACATTATAAGGATGATGTACCGCCGGAGGTAAAGCAGGATCGTCTTGACCGTCTGATGGCTTTGCAGGAAGAAATAAGTGCAAGTGTAGAAGCCGAGAAGGTGGGTAAAATCATGAAGGTGATTATCGACCGAAAGGAAGGTGAGTACTACGTAGGACGTACAGAGTTCTGCTCGCCTGAGGTTGACCCGGAGGTTCTTATACCGGCAAATGAGAAGCGGCTTCGCACCGGATGCTTCTATAATGTGCGCATAACTGACAGTGATGATTATGATTTGTTTGCTACGGCAAACATCTAAATAACAATAGTTTACGTTGACTATTTAAATTAACGAATGAATAACAAGGACTTTATATCAAGGTTGTCGGAGATTACCGATATGCCGGCGACGGAGACACAACATGTCGTCGATACTATTATCAGTGCCATGGGACGCCAGTTTGAGAATGGCGATGTGGTGCAGATTCCTTCCTTTGGCCAGTTCGAGGTGAAGAAGCATAAGGAGCGTGTGATGGTTAATCCAACCACAGGCAAGCGCATGCTTGTTCCGCCGAAGCTTGTCCTTGGTTTCAAACCGTCGTCGTCAATCCGCATTCATTTCAAGAAAGGAGGTGAGGACTGATGGCTAAGAATTCTATAAATGAGATTGCTGCTCTGGTTGCCAGGAAGCAGAAGATTGGCAAAAAGGAGGCTGCCGATATAGTAACGGCGTTCTTCAATACTATAGCTGACGGGCTTCGTGATGACCGCCTGGTCAAAGTCCGTGGATTAGGCACCTTCAAAGTGACGGCTGTCAAGGCTCGCGAAAGTGTCAATGTCAATACCGGCGAGCGTGTTGTTATCGGAGGTCATGACAAAGTTTCCTTTGTCCCTGACCAGTCGATGAAGGATCTTGTCAACAAGCCTTTTGCTCAGTTTACTACTGTTGTGGTTAATGATGGTGTCAACTTCGACAGTGTGGATGCTGCAGCTGCTGCTGAGGAGGGCAAGATGGGAGTGCAGGAAGACAATGAATCCGATACTGATGAGGATTCTGAGGTCGACGATGAGCAGCTTGACGATGAGCAGCTTGAGGTTGAACAGCCTTCTGAGGAAGTTCCAGTTGTTAAGGATCAGAATGTAGATGAACAGCAAGAAAGCCCTGTAGAAGAGCAGCCTATAATCTCTTCTGTAGTCCTTTCTGAGCCAACCGAGTCTGAAACAGAGCTTGTTAAGTCTGAAACAGAGTCTATTAAGACTGAGCACGAACCTGCTAAGACTGAGCACGAACCTGCTAAGACTGAGCCTGAGTCTGTTATTCAGTCAAAGATTCCAGAGCCGAGCCATTCGGCTGGGCCTACAGAGAAGGTTGAGCCTAGTATTCCAAGGCATACAACCGAGTCTCTTGAATCCAGAGAACAAGAGAATAAACAGTCGGTTGTTGATGATTCAACAGAGAACAATGTATCGCGTGAGTACTTCGATGAACAGATGGCAACATGTCGTCGCCGTTGTAACAGGAATCTGATCCTGTCGTTGGTTCTCCTTGTTGTTGGATTAGTCGCGGGCTTCTTCGTTGGTCGTTATGTAGGCAATGCAAATGAAGTTGCGACTACTAAACCATCAGTTGACACAACAAAAGTGGCTAAAGCGGCAAAGCCGGATGCTAAACCAGTTGTTTCTCAGGTTGTCAAGGATACCGTTCCGCAATCTGTTGATACTGTAAAGACAATGGCAAAGGAGGAAGAGAAAGTAGAAAAGGAAGAGGAAAAGCCTGCTGAGGTTGAGGAAGATGATGTCGATGCTGATATAAAGAAGTTGAATTCCGACCGACGTTTGCGCTTCGGAGCTTACGAAATAACCGGTATTGATAAGGTCATTAGGCTTAAGAAAGGTCAGACGATGAAGTCATACAGCAATAAGACACTTGGTAAGGATATGGTTGTTTACTTCCAAGTACTTAATGGTGTAGAAGATATGAAGGCTGGTGAAACTCTTAAGGTTCCAAAGATTAGACTTAAGAAGAAGTTCAGGAAAAACAAATAATGGACTAAAGTTTCCCACTTGCAAATAGCTTGCCCTTAAAGTCTTAAAAATCAAGAGAAAAGAGAAGGAATGCCCAAAAGTTTTTGTATCTTTGTAGTGCA
>OMZV01000004.1 GCA_900315635.1 uncultured Prevotella sp. | reverse complement strand
GTTTTGTATGGCTTGTCAGATCGACCTAAAAGCCATTCTGCATTCTTATATAAAATCAAATCCTTATAAGGCGCGAGGTCGTGTTCCTCGGTCAGATACTGGCGCATGCGCTGTAGGCCCTTGGTGAGCACCTGTCGGTCGATGTAGGGATAGTCGGAGCCATAGGATACCTTGAAACCAGCCTCGGAGAGAATCTCGTTGGCACGGCGTATCTCTGCGATGTTGTGGTTCTACATGCCCAAGTTCCTAATGCGATCTTTGCCATATTTTACTTATTGTTGATTGGATGCTGCAAAGGTAAGACAATTTCAGCAATTTCCACCTAACTGATTTACTGATTGATTAACCCAAATTGTGGATTCCGAAGATACATGCTTGTCTCGCAACAACGGAGCATAGAGATTGTACGATGAATCTTTTTATAAAGTGGAGAGAGGGCAAACTGCTCAACGCACCATCAGATGAAGAGCTTGCTCAGTGGGTGGAGGCCTTGGGAATATGAACTAAGTATTGGTAAGAATATAGCTGTATAGACGAAAAACCGGTATCATCAGTTGATAAGCTGATGATACCGGCTCAACACAATTAGGATTTTGCTTATGCGATGCTACCAGAACTTTATCCTCCATTTATTTCTTAGCCCCTATCAATATAACGGGATTTTTTTTATACCAGAATATTTTGAGACATCGCAGAAAAAGCCTATCTTTGCAAGAAACGAGATGAGATATGCAAAACTATTACGAAAAGCTCATTGGCCTCTTGCCAAAGTTCGAGAACAAGGAATTCTATGACATTCTCAGCCAATGCACAGAGATAGAAGTCGTGGAAAAGGGACATTGTCTCATCAACTTCCAGTCGTCTGCAAAGAAACTGTTTATGATTATCGAGGGAGCTGTGATCACCGACTTCGTAGGCAGCAATGGAGAGAAGCGTACCATCATGTTCCACACAGAGCAGTTCTGCCCGTTCTTCAAGTCATACGATGTGTTCTTCCAACATAAACATTCTTGCTACGAGGTGCGGGCTACGGAACATACGGTCGTGGCCGTGATTGACTTTGAGTATTTCTACCAATATATTTTGCAAGACATCGAGGTGCTGCGTTTCTACACCCATGCTACCGAACAGCTGTTTCTCATCACGGAACAGCTGCGCAACAACCAATTGACGTTGACCTCCGAAGAGTATCTTGAGTGGCTATACGAGCACTTTGCCTTCCTCTTCGGCCGTTTCCCTGTTCAAAACATTGCCAGCTTCATGGGAATAACACCCGTGTGGCTGTCAAAATTGAAGGCGAAATTGTTTTCTTAAATTAATTTAAGCACCTTTCATTTTATTCATCTTACCTTTGCAGCGTTAATCATCAAAGTAGAACAAAACAAGCAAAAGAAGATGAAAACGTATGCCAGTGACAACAACGCTTGGAAGCAGGTGAATGCCCTGCTGCCCAAGGACTTTCAGATGAGAGATGACTTCCTGCCTGAGGAAGAGACATGGGAATGGAATGGCAATGTCATGCACATTGACCGCTATGCCAATCCACAATCAGAATACCGTATTTTCCTGCATCACGGTGTCGGTACCAACGGCCGGCAGCTGATGATGATTTTTGGTCATAAGATGGCAGCCCTTGGCTATGAGGTGGTGGCGATGGACAATTTGGGCTATGGCATGACCGAGGTGAAGCAGAAAGACGTGACCTACGACAATTGGGTACATGCGTTTGCTGACTTCGTGAACGCTGAGACACGGCGCGACCACAAGAAGCCGGTGCTCTACGGGTTGAGTGCCGGAGGAATGATCACTTATCATGCCTCGTGCTACATGGACGAAGTGTATGGCATTATTGGCATGTGCTTCCTGAAGAACGACGACAAGACCGTTGGAGAGGAGACATCGAAGTTCAAGGGGACGTCGTGGATGGTGGTGCCGACTATGCAGGCATTGTCGAAGACTCCGCTGCGCCGGCTGATGATACCTATGAAGAAGGTTTCAAAGATGGATGCGCTCACCAACAATCCTGAGGCCTTAAAAATCATGATGGAAGACTCGGCTTCGGGAGGCGCAAGCGTGCAACTGCAATTCCTTGCCGAGTACATGACCTATCGGATGCCTATTCCTGTCGAGGATTACGACAAATGCCCCATCTTGCTTACCCAACCCGAGCTGGACCGTTGGACACCGCTGAAACTGGGCCAAATCTCCATGAAAGGTATCAAGGCTCCTTTTACGGTTTAGATCCTCTCTGGTGGCGGCCACTATCCGATGGAAGAGACAGCCCTTCGCCAACTGGTTGACAACGCCAAGACGTTTATCGGCAGTCTATAGTCCGGGCAGAGGGCATAAGGGACTGGTGCTCACAGCGAGATGGGCGGTACGTGAGCGGGGGCAGCAGCATTCTAAAAGAACGTCCCGACAGTGATGTGGTCAATGCGTAACCCACAAGATTAGGAAAGTGAGGGAAATTGCGCATGGGCCATAAGAAATAGCTTACCATACCAAGTCGGTAACAATTGAGAAAATAAGATCGCTATTTGACATAAATCATGACAGCTTTAGAACTTAAAACATCATTGCTTAACTCCATACAGGAGATAGATGACAACAGCCAGTTGGAGCGCATTAGCCGGTATGTAAAGAAGGCTATCGGCGAGACTAAGAAGAATAAAATCACCAAGGCCGATTTGGTCATTGACCCAGAAATCGCAGCTATTGTGAAGGATATAAAAGGTGGTCCTGCCATAGACGACAAGGCTGCTATGCATAAACATTGGGAGGAAAAGTACAAATGACGCGAGCATTTGCTTTATACCGAAACGTGGCTGACTTTACTGCCTCGTCGCTGAATGTAGTAGAGCCATCCCAGTTCCTGCAAGTCTTGATCTCTTAGACGATGATCATCAAGGCTGTCTATTTTCTCCTCACAATCTTCTTTCCATCCATAATGACGAGGCCCGGCTTAGAGTTAAGGACTCTGCGCCCCGACAGGTCATAAGCCACTTGATGCTACTGCTATAGCATCGGTTGTATTCATTGTTTTCTGTTGATTATTGGGTTGTTCTTATAATGCGTAAACGCCATGGCATCCCAACTTAAAGGCGATGCCACGGCTTGGCTATGAAAGAATTATGTCAGAATTATTCCACTACGCTCATTTTCCCTTGCATGTTGTAGAAGTGGCCGTCGGGAGCGGCAATATTGGTCCAGACGGTGCCGGTGTTGTAGTTCTGCACATGCACCACATTCGACTTTGTAGAGTTGGGCTCCGACCAATAGACCATGAAGACGTTGGGCGAGACCTCTACCACGGTGGGCAGCACGCTGTCGGTGACACCCTTGTAGCCGCCGTTGAGACCAAGGAAGGTCATGTGGTGGGCATCCTTGAACGAGTTGCGGAAGGCGAAGGCTCCGAAGTCCACCTTGATGGCGCGGCCGATGGGTGGATAGGGAGTGAACACTTTCCAGTCCTGCTCGCCCTTGAAGACCTTGGCGCCAAAGCCTAAGTTCTCTTTGCCGGGCAACTCGGGGAAGGCTTTCTCCATAGCTGCGGTCAGTGCGGCGGCATCCTTGCTCTCTGCCGCAGCCTGGCGGTAAGCGGCGAGGTACTTGTCCATGAAGTCGAGCACGGTCGGCTTATAGTCGCTGCTAAGATAATGAGCGGGGATAACCGTAGCGGGATTGAGCTGCTTCATGTCGGCAATCACCTTCTGCCACTGCGCCAGTCCTTTGTCGCCCTTGGTGTCGGCCATCCATACATACATGAAAGCCTTCCGTCATGCTGCCGCCACCAACGATGGCGCGGAGACTTGGAATCCAGACGAACGGATGGGCCGAGTCGTCGCTGCTGTACTTGATTTGAAGAACGTTGCCCTCAATGGAAGGCAAGGAGTCGACAGGCTGTGGAACAAGGAGCGTGTCGGGAGCATCAGCACCCAACTGACCTTTCCACACATTCAGCTTGAAGTCCTTGGAAGCCTCGATGAGATAAGCGGTCTGAGCCGTAGAGAGAATCTGCGCCTCGGGGAAAGCCTTGTGGAGAGCATCAAGACCGAAGTAATAGTCAGGGTCGTGGTAGGACACGAAGATGTACTTCAGGTCCTTTTTCAGTCCCTTGATCTGCTTGATGAGTTCCTCGGCATACTGCTTCTGAAACTGTGCGTCGATAAGTGCCGCGTCTTTCTTGCCATAGACGATGGTGGAGGTCACGGGGAAGATGGCTTTAGCTCCCGGGTTGTAAACCTTGAGCGTCAACCCCTTTGCATAGCCGCTGATGACGATGGCCATGAGAGCTATGATCAATGAGAGTCTTTTCATATTCATCTTTTTAATATTATTATTTGGTATTTCCTTTTCGATTGCAAAATTAATATATTATCTTTGTGCAGAATTTGCAAATAATGCCAAAGACTTCTCATATCGTGCCAATGACATGATGAAATAGTATAAGAAGAATGAATGAAGAACAACGCAGCTTTATCCGGCTTGTCGACAATGGTTCTCCGGACAAGGTGATGGTCAAGGACACGGGGCGTGAGGGCATCGACCTGGCTCCCCACAGCCACGACTGCATACAGTTGGTGGAAACAGTCGCCGGCACCCTGCGTGTCACTGTCGGCGAACGTGAGTATTTCGTTCCCGAGGGCTACGCGTGCTGGATTCCACGTGGCATGGTCCACGCCCTGACGAGCCACAACCGCCGCATTGCGCTCCGCATCTTCTATTTCCTCTCCGAGAGCGATGCGAAGGTGGCTGACGATGTTTTCTCCGTACATTATGTCTGTCCGTGGGCGATGGCCAACTTCCGCTTCATCGCCGGCTACGGTCCCGTCATCACCAAGGACGACAGCGGACTGTTCGGCTTCTGCCTCTCGTTCTTCCACACCTTCCGCAAAGAAGAACGACAGCTTGTGTTGCCGCTGCGAGGTATTGATGCCACTCTCCACCCAACCCTGCGCAAGGCCATGGCCTTTCTCCATCGTCATCTTGCCGACAATGTGAAGGTGGAGGACGCAGCGCATGAAGCCGGGGTCTCGCCAAGGACCCTCAGCCGCCTCTTCAGTGAGGCCGGCACCACGTTCAGCGACTACTTGGGCTATCAGCGCATCATCCGCTCGCTTGAGTTGATGGCCGACAACACAATGCCCATCAAAGAGATAGCCTACGACACCGACTTCAGCTCGCCTGCCAACTTCAACCGCGCCTTCAAGCAGGTGATGGGCATGCCGCCATCGGAGATGAGACGGAAGCAAGGAATTAGCTAATAGACAAGGAAAACATCTTACATACAGAATTATGGAGCTATCAAAGAAAGACAAACGGCTCTGCCGTGAGTTCATCCACAAGGGATTGGAACTTGAATGTGAACAATTTGTAAAGGAGCTGCAAAAGGAAGCCGCAAAGCCGATTCCTTTGGCGGAACTCAATGCTCCCTATCGCGAGGAGAATGGGTGGAGCGTTGAAGGGCCTTGGCACAAACGCTACTTTCAACTTTATAAGCTTATGAATAAGTTCGACCGCCACATTGCCGATCGATACGATCATGCTACGGGTGGACATTATTTTGATATTATTGTGGGACTCTATTTTGACGGTATGCTCACCGACGATGATATAGCCCGTCTTGATGAGACCACGCAGCAGGAAATCGCCAAAATCGAACTAATCAACAAGATGATGCGGCACCGAAAATAGTGGTCTCGTGCTGTCCCGGCCCTTTTCGGCGAAAATGGTAAGTTTGTCGGGGATTCATGCTACACATCAGGAAATTTTGCTGCTGCAAAAAATATCGGCTTTTAGTTCCAAGATATAAAGATTTGCACTATATTTGCAAAAAACGAGCAGCTATGGACACGAAAAATACCAAAAAGACAGTGGAAGTTAAAAAGACGAATAAAACATGGGCGGCAATTATGGCCCATCAAGGAGATATTAAAGTTCTGCAATCAGGATTATTCCTATAATGAACAGATACCTCCTATCTTTGCACCTATGGAAATAGACTTGGAAATCAACAGCGTCAACGACTACGCCAACGCCATCGGGGCTCCCACCTATCATCCTCACGTAAGTGTGATACATTATGATGAGGTGGGCGAGATATGCCACACCCTCAACCTTTTCAATGTCTATGGCATCTTCCTGCAAAAGAACTTCCCTGACAACCTGAACTATGGCATCGGGCACTATGAGCAGGAAACGGGATCGCTGTTGGCCTATGCCCCGGGACAGCTCGGCGGCAAACCCGACAATGGCACACGCCAGCAATACTACGGTTGGGTGTTGCTCTTCGACCCTGTCTTCATTCAGGGTACTGACATCGCCCGCCGTATGGATTCCTACCACTATTTCGAATACAATGCCAACGAAGCCCTCTTCCTTACCGAGGAGGAGAAAGAGGTGCTCAATCGCGTGATGGCTACCCTGCGCAACGAGCTGGCCAACCACGGCGGTGAGGAGAGCTCCGACAACATCGTCCGAGACATGATTCTCTTGGTGCTCGACTATTGCAGCCGCTTCTACGCCCGGCAGTTCAAAGATGTGGCGAAAAGCGACGCTGACATCCTCACGCGCTTCCAGCAGGTGCTCGACGACTATTACGCTCAAAAGTTGCAACGGCAGAAGGGTGTGCCGTCGGTGAAATACTGTGCCAGCGAGCTCTTCCTCTCATCCAACTACTTTGGCGATGTTATCCGCCAGTGTCTCGGACAGAGCCCCAAGGACTACATCCAGCAGTACGTCACCGCAAGGGCCAAGAACCTCTTGCTCAGCGGAAAGAACGTCGCACAGACAGCCGAAGAGCTCGGCTTCGAGTATCCGCAGCACTTCACACGGTTCTTCAAGCATTCCACCGGAGACTCGCCCTCGCAGTACCAAAAACGCTCCTCAGGCGCATAATCCTTAATATCGATACTTTCCTCCCCATTAATGGTAGTCCCTTTGCTGGCCTTTCTTCGTAACTTTGCACCAGTTTTAATAACAAGCAAGACATGAAGAAATTTATTTTATCAGCATGGGTCCTTCTCTCGACATTCATCGGAGCAGGCGCACAGGAAACAAACAACCATTATATGGACAGAAAATTGAATATGACAGAGGAGTGGGACAAGACGTTCCCCCTCAGCGACAAAGTTGATCACAAGAAGGTTACGTTCCACAACCACTTCGGTCTGGTTCTTGCTGCCGACATGTACACTCCAAAAGGTTCGCACGGCAAGCTTCCCGCCATCGCTGTGTGTGGTCCCTTCGGAGCCGTCAAGGAACAGGCATCGGGTCTCTATGCCCAAACCATGGCCGAGCGTGGATTCCTTACCATCGCCTTCGACCCTTCGTTCACGGGCGAGAGCAGTGGCGAACCACGCGATGTCTATTCTCTCGACATCAACACCGAGGACTTCCAGGCCGCCGTTGACTATCTGAGCAACCTCGATGAGGTGGACGCCGCACGTATCGGCATCATCGGTATCTGCGGATGGGGTGGCATTGCCCTCAACGCCGCCGCCAATGACCCGCGCATTAAGGCCACCGTGGCAAGCACCATGTACGACATGCCACGGGTGGGTGCCTGGGGCTACTTCGACAAAGGCACTGCCGACGACCGTTACAAAACCAAGGAACAGATAACGGCCCTGCGTACCAAGGAATACAAGACGGGTGTGGAACAGCGGGCCGGAGGATGTCTCACCGTGGAAGAGGCCATTGCTCAGAAAGCCCCAGACTTCGTGCAGCAGTACAGTGCCTACTACAAGACTAAGCGCGGCTATGCCAAGCGATCGGTCAACTCCAATGGCGGCTGGAAGATGCAGGCTCAGGAGGGCTGGATGAACAATGCCATCCTCGCTCACCCCGAAGACTTGCGGGGGGCCGTGATGATTGTCCACGGCGACAAGGCCCACAGTTACTATATGGGCAAGGACACCTTTGCCAAACTCAAAGGCGACAACAAATTTTTTGTTACCGTGCCCGGTGCTACCCATACCGACCTCTACGACGGTGGCGGACATAACTTCATCCCCTTCGACAAACTCACTGACTTCTTCAATAAGTATCTAAGATAGAACGCCCAACCTCCCTTGTGAAGCTTCTACACAAGGGAGGTTTTGTAGCTTTCGCATATAAAACGATATTTGCCAGAGCATAAGCAAAATCCTATTTGTGTTGGCCGGTATCATCTGTGCAAAAATCATTATATAATTATGTAGGTGCGTTAGTTCTATCTTTGATTTATCATTATTCAGTCACACCGCGTCCACTGTGTCCTGATCATTTTCGGCATATCACTATATCGAATGCCCACCATGAGTGTCATGGTCTTCTGGAGGAGACCAAAGCACACAATCATTAGCAATGGACCAAAGACATAGTCATACCACCGGGCAATATCGTTCACTGCGAGATAGGCTATCATCATCACGCTTACGACAAACTCCAACCATGCCGTCACCATACCGGGCGTATAGAACCGCTTCATGCGAAAAAGTCGGATGCCCATCGTATGGACAAAACACTCTATGAAACCGAAGGTTGCCACGGCGACGATAATCAAAGGTGTCGTGTCGAAAACAAACGGTACGATGCTTAGTGTCAGCAGCAGAATACCGGCGGGAATCCTGCTGGCACGGCTCATCTCATCATCCACTTTTATACCGACAAGGCCGGAAATCAGTTTGATGAACCCACAGTGCATCGACAACTACAAGTTTCTGAACCGTTGACAAGTTGCCTATGACAGCCGTAGCAACGATAAACGACAGTGCCAATACGGTGTAAATTTCCAGTGCATAATACTTAATAAACCTTTTCATGTTCTGATATTTTATATTTCGAATGCAAAATTACTATGAATCATTAAGCCATAGACAAACAAAAAGCCCACTTTTATGTACAATTCCACGGAATAGTATTACCTTTGCAACAGATCACATACATATATGAAAGGAATAGAGACCATAGATGCTTCCGATATCAAAAACTGCATCAGCGATGACCAAGTGTCACGCAACCAAGATTATAGGAATGTGGTGGGACAACATTTCATCCTTGTGAGACAGTCGGAAATTGTAAAAAAACAAATTATCATCGGGCAGCCTATGAGACTTGCCGAGTGGAGACTGCTGCACATATTAGCCGGAACTGCATCGTATCGTATCAATCTCGTCGACCATCTCCTGCAAGGCAATGAGGTACTTGTTCTACCGTCAGATACGATCGTAGAGGTGCTGAGCCTCAGTAAGGACTTTGCCGCCGAGGCACTGACGGTTATTGATTTTCCAGGTGTTGACAGCAATGGCACTGGTCGCCTCCTGCCCAAGGAAATCCTTCTTTACGAACAAATGACGCGCGCCAAGGTGTGCGACACCGCCGTCAGCCTTCTCTTTCTTGCTATGGTGGCCGATGCAGCAAGCCTCAATAAGACAATGCATGACGGGAATAACAGCAGGCAGTCAAGAGGAGAAGAAATAATGGCACGTTTCATCCCCTTGCTGCAGCAGTATGGAACCACACAGCGAAACATTCCTTTCTATGCTGAGCAACTCCACATTACCCCCAACCACCTCAGCGATGTGGTACGGCAGCAATCCGGACTGTCTGTGATGGACTGGATTCATCGCACAACGACGACGGAAGCCAAGCTCCTGCTAAAACACACCGACCTGATGATTTATGAAATCAGCCAACGGTTGAACTTTCCGGAGCCAACTGCTTTCAACCGCTATTTCAAGAAACAGACGGGAGTCACGCCATTGGCGTACAGAAACAGTTTGTAGATGTAAGCCAGACTCCGTTGCCCTTACTGATGGTACCGGCTTTTTCATATATTTCGATATATTCTCGCCAAAACTTCGTACTTTTGTAACATCATTATGAAGCTGCGCGCAGTTATAGAGCGGATTACCCTTACTCTATTCTAAGAAACAATATAAAATGCCTGTTACATTACTTCCTTCCCTCCTGTTGTCAATAGTCCTTATAGGCTTCACGCCCGGACCAGCCAACCTCTTCTCGCTCCATTGCTCAATGAAGAATGGAACGAGGAAAGCCATGGCTATGTGGTTCGGACTGCTCACGGGCTTTACCATTGCAGCATTAATAGGAGCAATGATTACCCATCTCGTCGGAGCGATGATGGGTAAATATGTGGTAATACTAAAATATATCGGCTGTGCATACATCCTTTATTTGGCATGGCAGATCTACCGCAGTTCCGGTAAGGCAAAGGAAAGCGACAAGACTTGCACATTCCTCTCAGGAATGATAGTGCAGCTTACCAACGCAAAGATAATTCTATTCGACTTAATGGCATACACAACATTCGTATTGCCTTATTCAAACAGATTATCTGACCTGCTTATAGTAACTGCACTCCTTGAGATAGCCGGTCCCATTACTTTTGGCAGCCTGCGCAGTGTATATTCTATTGAGTTAAGGTAATATTTGCCCAATCCAAATAATTTTTCTTTATCACAACATTAATCCTGTCCATCATCGGACTTAAAGCAGTATCAGCATAAAATCCTTAGAACAAGATACAGAACAACATTATGAAAGTTTTATTAGTAAGCGCAAGTCCGCGTCGTAACGGCAACACATTTACAGCACTCAGCGAGGTGCAGAAGACATTAGAGAAAGACGGCATTGAGACCGAGCTCATCGAGATTGGCGCAAAGCCTATCCGTGGCTGCATAGCCTGCAACTGGTGTAAGAACCATCCTGATGAGCACCGCTGTACTTTCGACGATGACATTACGAATAAGATTTCAGCCAAGGCAAAGGATGCCGACGCATTCGTCTTCGGCTCTCCTGTATATTATGGTGTGCCAAACGGAAGCGCACTGGCTCTGATACAGCGCATGCTCTACAGCAACCTTTCTGCATTCCAGTACAAGCCTGTTGCCAACGTCTGCGTAGCCCGTCGTGGCGGTGCCGATGTTGCATATCAGGCAATGAATATGATGTTTGAGATGTGCAACATGCCTGTCGTTACATCACAGTATTGGAACATTGCCTACGGCCGTGAGAAGGGTCAGGCAGCTCAGGACATTGAGGGTATGCAGACCATGCGCACACTCGCTCACAATATGTCATGGATGCTTAAGAAGTTCCACAACGTTCAGACCACTGACAAGCCGGAGCAGGAACTCCCTTGGACTCCGATGCACTTCATCAGGTAATAATAACAAAACGAATACAGAAATGAAAAAATTATTGCTTTGCCTGTCACTATTGATGGGCTTGACAACACTTCAGGCATAGGAAGTGAAGAAAGTAGAATGATTGCCACTTATGATGCCAACAACAATCCCGACATCATGATGGCTGCGTGGGGTGGGCAGTGCGAAGGCGATGAGATAAAGATTCTCAATAAGTAAAACTTTCACCAATACATATCAAAAAAGGCAGCCATTATTTGGCTGCCTTTCTTTGTCTTTGTCAATTAATTCATTACTTTTGCGGTCGTTAAAGAGCATAGCATAATCAACACAGGCGACGACGACCTTGTATTATTTTCTGTTGTAACAGAGCTATAATTTGTTTGTATGCCGTTTGGAATTAAACGTTTTGTAAAAGATGCCTAATTACAAAATACTCTATTTCAATTCTTATGGATGTACCGGACGAATACTGTATCCGATGTAGCGGTCATACTCGCTGAAGTCATGGTCGTCACTGTAGAGGTATAACCCGTTGGCATCATAGATATAACCATCTACAAGGGAACTTGTCCAATAGTAGCCGTACAGATTCTTGTCATAGTTTAGCTCTCCGTCCATTTTACCTGCTGCAGGCAGGAAAATGGAGTTGCCGTTGCTTGCCTTGACAACATATCCGGCAACGTCATTTTGAGTTGTCCATGTCCATGTACAGTTGTCGTGGAGTTCCTTCATCTCTGTGAATGTAGGCATTCTCCAACCTTCTCCAAGTGTAACTGTTGCAGCGTCGTCACTTGCATCCAGAATTGTAAGATTATCTGTGGAGTTATACTTAGTTATTGGACTTTCATTTCCGTATTTGTAGGTTTCCCAAGAATATGAGTCCTTTGGTTCTGTCTCTCCCCATGCATAAAAGTTGCCCTGGTCTTCAGGTTTCGCAGCACCAAGATTGAATGAAGCCCATTTAACGCTCAAGCCTAAGTCAACTAAGGAGTCAACCTTTGTGGGCTCGTCAGGTGTTTCTTCAACAAGTACCGGCCGGATCGTGTATCCAACAAACCTGTTTCCTGCATCAACGCTGTGTGAAGTGGAATTGATGAATAAGCTCGAAGCATAAGAGTAGTCAGCCAATGACATAGTATAGAGTGAGGATGACCAATAGTAGCCATTCCTGCCGGTATAGCTTGTCTTTGTACCAAAGTAGCGACCGGCTGCAGGCAGGAAAATTGAATTGCCGTTTTGGGCTGTTACCTTGTAACCTTCAACACCATTTTCTGTAGTCCACTCCCATGTACAGCTGTCGATGAGTTGCTGCATTTCCTCGGCAGTTGGCGTGCGGTAAACTCCATTGGTGGCAACGCTGGCAGCATCGTCAGATGCATCTAGGGTTACGAGATTATCAGATTCATTGTACTTTGAGATATTACTGCTGCCTGTTCCATATTTATAGGTACTCCAGCGGTAAGTCTCTTTAGTGTCGGTCTCACCCCAAGAGTAATAACCGCCATAGTCCTCAGGTTTTTGTGCCCCTATGTTTCTGTCTGCCCATTTCACACCGAATCCCATGTCAACGGCTACAATATTCTTTGTTGGGTCTGGCTTCTCAACCTTTCCGAACGTTATACTGTCGACGTTCTCAACTTCGTAATATTGTCCGCCGACCCATATATTCACCGTAGGTGTCTGCTCTTGTGCAAATCCATTAAGACAGATGGCTGACAGAATAATTGCAAATAACTTTCTCATAATTCTAAGTGTGTTTTTATTTAGTGTAAACCGGGCGAACGGGATAGCCGCGAGAGCATATACCATTAGAACCCCACTGACCATCAGAATAGAGTTGAAGGATCTGAGCCTGAGCACCATAGTCGGTATCACCGATGAAGTATGAAAGCCAGAAAGAAGCGTAATACTCATCGTTGAACGGACTACTGTTACGCATCTGCCCGTGCGCTGGCAGGAATATAGAGTTGCCGTTCTTGCCCGTTACAATCATTCCGTTGGCAGGCAAGATGGTGCTGTCATAAGTATTTTCAACCCATGTCAGAGTACAGTTGTCGAGAAGCTCCTGCGCCTGCACTTCGTTAGGAGTCTGCCAACCGTCGCCAAGGTTTACTGTGGCTGCGTCATATTCACTACCGGCAATGTCGCCACCGTTCTCCTGAGCATAGTCGGCAATAGCAGTAGCGTTGGTATATGTGTCGTCGGAGTATGTCGTCTTTGGCGAAGTCTCACCCCAAGCGAAATAATCGCCGCTGACCCAAGGATTCGTTGCGCCGACATTGCGTGCCGCCCATTTGACGCTCAGTCCGAGGTCGACGGCTCCACGCAATGCAATAGTGTATGACTTGTCTCCCACCGTAATTGTAGTGTCGGCTGGACCGACGCCGGTGAAGTCGACATAGTCGAACTTTGATGCGTCATACTCAATGACTGTCCCGTCCTTCAGGTGGACGTTAACCGACTGTGCGCTGACAGCCAGTGGGGCAAGTGCTATAAGTATTGCTAAGTAAATCTTTTTCATTTTACGTGGATTTTAAATGATTTGTTATTAAGTTTAATGATGTAGATACCCTCGTGAGAGTAGGGCACAGAAAGCGTGGCACGACCATCAGTGCCAACAGTAGACTCGCCGACGGTCTTTCCGTCGAGTGTGTAGACGGCTACCTTACCGCTTGCGGGCATTCCGTTGACCAGAATCTGTCCGTTGCGGATGGTAAGCTTAGTCTCATTGTCCTTTAGCGAGTTGATGGCGTTTGGTGTGTCCTCGACAATCTCTAACGTGATCTTCTGTACCTGATTACTAGGATAAAGGACGGTGTCGTTGACAGATGATACCTTGACGTCAGAACCGTCGTAAGTGACTACAGGTTTGTCAGCTAGCAGAAATACAACTCTCTGCCCGTCGGTCGTTGTAAGAACAGCTTGCTGCGTCTGTGCGCTACCGATAAGCGGCATCGCCAGTAGCAATGCTGACATTAATAATTTTAAGTACTTCATTAGCGTAATGATTATATAATAATGAATTTAGATTCGATGACTATCTTATCATGATTTTCCGGTTGTTATATATGTAAATTCCTTTTGGAATGTTGTTAACGGCATGACCGCCATTATTCATAGAACTGACGCGTCGACCGTACAGATCGTAGATGTTGCTGTCGCCAACAGCTCGGTTGCTGTCAAATATATTCTTGATAGCTGTCGGCTCATTGCCAAGACAGTCGGCGATGTTGAAATTGATTATTCCTTCGCCTGTCTCGGTGATGTTGCTCAGAGAGAAGATGTTTCCGTCATGCCATGACGGGAAAGTAAAGGCTGTTACGTTGGCTGTGCCCGGGAAGGCATCGCTTGCTTTGCCATCATAAGAGACCTGTCCGTCGGCTTCAACAATGTCAATGCGTTGGTGATCTTCGTCGATGTTCGGGAGATTACTGTCCCATATTGCCTGGTCTTCATCGATATGCCAAACAAGCAAGCCATGACCGGGGAGATAAGTGTCCCAGCCCTTTTGTTGGCGGTTTTCCAGTATGAAGTATTCACCCGGTCGGTTCACAGAGTCAGGCAGACTGATTCGATAAGCCATGCATGAATCTTCGAATGGCTGTAGCAATAGGGTCGTGTCTGTATTTGGATTAAGATTCGTCAAGTCCATCCAGCCAAGTGAATAGCGTTCGAAGGCGTTGAATGTCGGTGGAGTGTTTTGGTTGTTGTTGTAGCTGCCGCTTGCCATAATGTCCCACTGCCCGAGTTGATTGGTCGGTGGCAGGAAGCCGTCGTTGGTCTGTGGATTATAGTGGTCGGCGAATCCAAGTACATGACCGAACTCGTGGCAGAGGGTTCCAATGCCACAAGTCTTTTTTGTCTGTCCGTTGATTTCTTGTGAGACCGTGTATCGGTCGACATTGACGCCATCAACTGCAAAACGTTCGTCCGACTGGACATATCCGTGAGTGCTGCGGTCGTAAACACTTGCGTCCTTAAGATATGCACTGTGTGGCCAGATAACTGATGACAAGTCGGTGTCAGCCTGCCCGTAGCCTGCATATATGCAATAGACATTATCAATTTCGCCGTCGCCATCGGTATCGAACTTAGTGAAGTCTACATCGTACAGGCTGTCGACAATGTTTACGGCTTCCTTTATCATCTTCCATGTGTTGGTGTAGCCACCCGGCCCAGAGTAATAGCTGTAGCCGTGGCTCATGGTTACCGGTCCGTAAACTTTGAATTGCGGATCGTATTTTCCATTGGAACCATCATGATAGAAGTCGTATACGGAGCCTGTGGCATCGTTGTCACTGAATCCTGCCTGATGGAAGAATCGGTCGTAGTATTCGGCAGGATTAGTCATGGTGGTAAACCTGCTGTTTGAGAACTGCACAAGAATAACCAGTACATCGTGAGTGCCGGTAGTAGGGACGTCGGAAATGCGGACTATTCTGTCTGACCTGGGACCTTGCTTTATTTTAGTGGTTGCTAGGAACTTCTCGCGGTAAGAAGCCATAACTTTACTCTTGTCTACTGATTTAAGGATATTCCAGTCTTTTACTGGACGTTCATTGGCTTCTTTGGCACGGACACCACTGGAAACCAAATCGTTGTTTACGAGTTTGGCATATTCCCAGTTTTGAGTCTTGTCGTTGAAAACTAGCGGGTAGCCGTCGGCTGTGACGGTCATGTTGCAATGCTCATCACCGAGCCGTTGGATTGTAATGATTGTCCCATCGGCTTGACGGGCTTTGATTTTACCAGGATAAGCGGGTACTGCTGAGGCGCTAAGAGGGAAAAATAAAAGCAGTGAGAACAATGCAAGAAGATAAGTTTTTGGCGTTTTATGTTTCATTTTGTTAGTTTTGTGCTGCAAAGATAATAATATTTATTCTATTAAACATGGAATATTTTATATTTTTGCAGATAAACTACTATTTTCTTGCATAAATGAATCTTTGCGTTGGCTTTTATGTCCTTTTCAAGTTTTTATCCAAGCAAAGATTCAGAAGTATGAAAAAGAGATTGATTTGTTATCATCTCATATATCAACAAAACTGATAAAAGTACTTATACAGCGGTGCTAGCATAAGAGCCTGGATGAATTTACCGGACTCTAGCATGTGGCGTACTTCATCCTTTTGCACGAGGAAGTACTCCAAGTCCTCTGCGTAGTCGAGGTGTTGAGCTGCATCCTTTTCAACACCTTTGGCAAGGAAACAGTGACACAGGTTGTCCATCGTGCTTGGATTTGCTGATATGGTCATCAGCTCAGTCCACTCGCCGCCCTCATATCCGGTCTCTTCTTTAAGCTCGCGCTGCGCGGCATGGAGCGGGTCTTCGCCTTCCTCGATTACTCCGGCGGGAATCTCTGTCGATACCATGCCAAGTGCATGCCGGTACTGACGTTCGAGAATTATGTCCCCGTCTTTTGTTTCAGCTATGACATTTATCCAGTCAGGATAATGGAGAGTATAATACTCGTTATTGACATGCCCATTGGGAAGTTGCACTTTATCCTTACGGACTGTCAGCCACGGACGGTCGAAAATCTTCTCAGATGACAAGGTCTTCCATGTCATCTCCTCATCTGTTCTTATTTTATGCATAAACTTATAGTCAGTATAATTGTCATGCAAAAATACTCAAATTATTTTGATTTTGCAACTTAACATGAAAAAGGTAGCCAAATAAAGAGAAATATACATTTGTAGTGTAACAAAGGAATTCCATGCCTCAAATAATAATTTTTATTCCAGACTTGCTTCATTAGAAAAACTTTCGTATATTTGCCACAAATTAAAGATGAAAAGATATGAGCGAAGACAACAGATATAAGCTTACTTACATTATATGTGTCATTGGTGAATTTGCAAAAAAATATCGTTTATCGGATAAGCAGGCTTTCAATTATCTTAAGAGGTATAAAGGATTATCTTTCCTTGATGATTGTTATTCTGCTGAGCATACTGTCTCGCTTAATGACGCAATAGATGATTTGACAATGATTTGTAACCGTAATGGGGGAGGTCTGTCATGATTACACTATATCATGGATCCAATGTGGATATAAAGCAAATTGACCTAACCTTATCAAAGCCGGATAAGGATTTTGGACAAGGCTTTTATCTTACAGATATAAAGGAACAGGCTTTAGACATGGCAAAGCGAAGATGCAGAATCCTCGGTGTTGGTGAGCCTATAATAAACTCATATAAATTTGACGAGAGTCTGCTTGATAACGGCATACTAAAAGTTAGACGTTTTGAATATCCATCTGTAGAATGGGCTAAATTCATCGTTAGAAACCGTCAAGCTGTCAGGGATAATTTTCATCATGACTATGATGTGGTAATCGGACCGATAGCTGATGATGGTGTGGCTTTTCAATTAAGTAGATATGAAAAAGGATGGATTAATATAGAAACTCTCGCCGAGGAACTCAAATACAAGAAACTTAACCGCCAGTATTATTTTGGAACGGAAAGGGCAATAAAATATTTGAAAAAGTTATGAGCAGCGAAAAGATAAAATTTCTTATAGACAATCTTGTTGATGATATGGCAAGATACTTAGTAGAAGACAAAGGCATTTCTATGATTGAAGCCCTTGATATTGTCTACAATTCGCAGACTTACGAAAAAATTAATGATCTAGCCACAGGTTTGTATTATCAGAGCAGTGGATATAATTATGATATGCTTAAGCATGAACTTAAGTATGGAAAAGTGGGGTAGTAAATACTTGCTATTCTTGCTGAACAATTTGGTCTTCATATTGGCATTTCGTTCATCAATGCCAACATGAAGACCTCTTTAATTAGAATTCAAACAGCACTCTGCCGTTTATTTGTCTGCCTGTCAGATAGTTTGGAACAGCATACTGCTGGTTGGTAACATCGGTCACCCAGTAGTAGGAGTTGACGTTGCTGATTCCGAAAAGATTCAGACAATCCAGTCCGAGCCATATATTCTTGAAGATGCTCTTCTTCGTTCTTTCATTGTTGTCGTACAACCGATAGCTCATACCGATGTCCACACGCTTGTAAGCCGGGGCACGGAACGATGAGTTCTCGAGTTCACGGTGTGGTGCCGAGAATGGCAGACCGTCGGCGTAAGCAAGCTTCAGGTTCATCTTCCACCTTGTAGTTCCCGGGAAATAGTCGGTGAAGAAGAAGTTGACCGCATACCGCTGGTCGGTAGGCAGAGGAATGCTCTTGCCGTTAAGCTTCATCTTCGTGTCCATGAGCGACAGTGTCAGCCATGAGTCGCTGCCCGGAACGAACTCACCGAAGATTTTCAGGTCGATACCCATTGCGTGTCCGCTTGCCTCGTTGTCGCCATAATAGACCACCTTGACATTGTTGACCGAATAAGGAACGAGGCGTGACAGAGCCTTGTAGTACATCTCAGCCGTGAACTTGAACGGGCGGTTCATCATCTCAAACCGGTATTCCATTGACGCAATGGCGTGTATAGACCGTTGCGACTTGATGTCCTTGTTGAGGGTGGCATACGTTATACCATTGACCGTCGACGTGTCGCGGAGCTCCTTGTAGAACGGAGCCTGATAGTAGAGTCCCGTAGCGAAACGGAATGTCAGGTTGCGGTTGAACGACGGGGTGATGCTCAGGGAAGCACGCGGGGAGAAGATACTCTCGCCGTTGAAGTTCCAGTGGGCGAACCGGACGCCATAGTTCAGAGTGTAAAGGGTAGGTATCGAGTCGTTGCCGCTCCGGAAATGCCAGTTGTCCTGAAGGTAAGCCTCCACACGGTTGCCGTGCAGCTCGTTGTTGGCACGCATCGAGTAAATCATGTAAAGGTCCTTTCCGGTGTGCGGGACACTGTATCCGGCAGAGTCACGGTACTCGTATTCAGCCGAGTTCTCCTTGATGCGCTCTATCTTGTAGGTCACCGCTCCCTCGATGTTGTGCTTCGCCGTGCGGTGGTTCAGCATGAGTTTCACGCTCTTTACGTTGGCTTTCAGGTAGTCACGCGAGTGCTCCATGTATGTTCCCACGCCTAGATTCTCCGACGTCTCGGTCTGAGTCAGCCAGTACTGACCCTGTATGTCGTAGCGCTCCTGCTCCCTGGTAGAGAATGCCGAACCGAGAAGCGAGATGCTCGTCTTGTTGTTCTTTAGCTTGTGGGTTATGGCGAAGGTGCCGAAGTAAGTGCGGAACAAGTCCTTCTCCTTACCGTCGAAGTAGACGCGGAAACTCTTGACGTTCTCCATTGTGCCGAACCGAGTCTCACGGTCTTCCGGCTCGAAGTTGTAGTGATTCTCCGAGATGTTTCCTATGAAGTCAATCTGCCAGTTCGACTTTGGCTTCCAACTGAGGTAAGTCTGATAGTCGAGGAAGTTCGGCTTGTACTCACCCTCGGTCTCAAGAGAGCCCAGCAGATAGCGGTTTGTCTTGTATCTCAGTCCGTTAGTCCATGTCAGATTCTTCGTAGCGATACCGAGATAGCCGCTTGCTCCGAGCAGAGAAGCTGAGATATTGCCTTCGGTGTGCTTCGGTCGCTTGTAGGTTATGTCGAGTGCCGAGCTCATCTTGTCGCCGTATTTAGCCTCGAATCCACCCGTCGAGAAGCCCACCTTGTCGACCATGTCCGGGTTGATGATACTCAGTCCTTCCTGTTGCCCGCTGCGGACGAGGAACGGACGGTAGACCTCTACATTATTTATATATACAGAGTTCTCGTCGAACGAGCCGCCACGGACGTTGTACTGGCTTGAAAGTTCCGAGTGGGTAGATACTCCCGCCTGGCTCTGAATCATCTCCTCGACAGCATTGCCGGTTGCCGACGGCGCTGTCTTCATGTCCTTGACGTCGAGTTGCTGGGTCGTTCCGTGCTGCGGAGTCTTGCCCTCAACTACCACCTCGTTAAGCATGTTGTCGTCGGCAAGCTGCACTTGCAGAGTCTGTTTGCCTCTAGGATGGCGCAGAATGCGGGTCTTCGTCCTATAACCGACCATAGCGAAGACCACCTTCACCGAGTCCTCGCTTTGCAACTCGATGTGGAATTCGCCGTGCAGATTGGTCATGACGAGCTTGCCCTGGTCGAGCACCGACACCGAAGCCAGCTCTATTGGGTGACCGTCCTTGTCGGAAACTTTGCCCTGCAGAGTGAATGTCTGAGCCTTCATTCCGAGCGAAAGGAACAGAAGAGCAAGTGTTATGTAGAGTCTGAATGTTTTCATCTTCATAATTTTAATAACGCTGTGATTATCCTTTTATTGTATGATAGCGGCATTTGAAAAAAAATATGAATTTATGTCCATGAATAAGATTGGTCATTATGTCATTATGTCTGTATAATTCATTCCGGTCGTATATTCACAAAAAGAAAAATCCGTGTAATTTGATAGTTTTCCATCAAGTTACACGGATTCTTTTATTCCGGAGAGTCCCATCCTGTTTTGTCCGGATGGAACCCAAATATCATTCATTCATTCATGAACCGTTTAACGACTAATCACTTTGCGTTTAACGTCCAATCGTGCCCCAGTTGTTAACCAATCATTTCAACCGAACGCTTCAGGAACTTGTCGAGAGCTGCGCCCTTAAGCATTCCGTTCTGCAGGAGTGCGAGGTCGATAAGCTCATGGACAACCTTGTTGTCCTTGGCGTGGTTGGCGATAATCTCGTTCTTCTTGTCACGGAGGTCGTTGACGGTCTTCTCAGTATTCTGAAGGTCGTCCTTCTCTTCCTTCGTGATCTCCTCAGCCTTCTTCTTGCTCTGGCTCTGATGAAGAGCTGCCAGACGAGCCTGCTGACCCTTCAGCTCACTGCTTACCGGCTTCAACTCGCCTTCGGTAGCCTGAGTCTCCTCGTCGAGAACCTTCTTGATGAGCGGGTGGTCGGCGTTAAGCACAACACTGTAGGAGTCCGGCATCTGACCGTAGAAGCTCATGCCCTGCTGGTACTTGCTAATCTCCTTCATACGGCGCATGTACTCATTCTCCGTGAGGATTATCGGCTGAGACTGCTCGCCGAGGTTCTGAACCTCAACACCGAATTCCTTCTTCTCGAGTGTAGGCATCTGACTGCGGAATACTTGTGACAGAATGTCACGCTGGTCGTTGTCGAGAGTACTCTTCGGAGCGTCCTCCTTGACTATCAGTCGGTCGATGATGTCCGAGTCGACACGGACGAAGCGGCTCTGTGAGAACTTCTGCTCCAGCAGCGATATTGTCGGCACATCCAGCTGTCCGTCGAGCATCAGGACGCTGTAGCCCTTAGCCTTGGCAGCCTCGATGTAAGTATACTGGTCTTCCTTGTTGGTGGCATACAGATAGACAAGCACCTTGTTCTTGTCGGTCTGGTTGCCCTCAATGAGCTTCTTGTACTCATCGAAGCTGTAGTACTTGCCCTCAGTATCCTTCATCAGGGCGAAGTCCTTGGCACGGTCGTAGAAAGTCTCCGGCTCAGAGAGCATTCCGTAGTTGATGAAGAGCTTCAAGTCGTCCCATTTCTCCTCGAACTCCTTACGGTTGGTCTTGAAGATACTCTGCAGACGATCGGCTACCTTCTTCTCAATGTAGTTAGAAATCTTCTTGACGTTAGAGTCAGCCTGCAGGTAGCTGCGGCTTACGTTCAATGGAATATCCGGTGAGTCGATGACACCATGAAGCAGTGTCAGGAAGTCCGGGACAATGCCCTCGACATGGTCGGTGACGAACACCTGGTTAGAGTACAGCTGAATCTTGTTGCGCTGCAAGTCGAGGTTGTTCTTTATCTTCGGGAAGTACAGGATACCGGTCAAGTGGAACGGGTAGTCGACATTCAGGTGAATCCAGAACAGCGGGTCGTCGTTCATAGGGAAGAGAACGTGATAGAACTTCTTGTAGTCCTCATCCTTCAGAGTGCTCGGAGTCTTTGTCCACAGCGGCTCTACATTATTAATAATGTTGTCCTCGTCGGTATCAACCTGCTTGCCGTCCTTCCATTCGGTCTTCTTTCCGAAAGCTATTGGCACTGGCATGAACTTGCAGTATTTGTTGAGCAAGTCCTGAATGCGCTGCTTCTGCAGGAACTCCTTGCAGTCGTCGGCAATGTAAAGGATAATGTCCGTACCACGGTCGTCCTTCTCGGCATCGTCGAGAGTGAACTCCGGAGTACCGTCACACGACCACTTTACAGCCTTCGAGCCTTCCTTGTAGCTCTTTGTGACAATCTCCACCTTCTTCGAAACCATGAACGAAGAGTAGAAACCCAGTCCGAAGTGACCGATTATGGCGTCAGCCTTGTCCTTGTATTTCTCCAGGAAGTCCGTGACTCCGGAGAATGCTATCTGGTTGATGTACTTGTCAATTTCCTCGGCGGTCATACCGATACCACGGTCGCTGATGGTCAGAGTGCCTGCCTTCTCGTCGAGTTTGACGTGAACGGTCAGGTCGCCTGCATCGCCTTTGAAGTCGCCTTGGCGTATCAGAGTCTTGAGCTTCTGGGTTGCGTCGACAGCATTACTGACCATCTCACGCAGGAAAATCTCATGATCTGAATAAAGGAATTTCTTTATGACAGGGAAGATGTTCTCTGTCGTTACACCTATATTACCTTTTTGCATATTATTAAATTTTAATTGTTTTCAATTTGATTACTACCGTGGCTAATGCAAAAAATGTGCCAATATGGTTACGATTCTGTTATTTGTTGTATAAAATTAATCACTAATATTTGGCAAATAGGAAAATAATATGTAGTTTTGCATTGTTAAATGGCATATTTATATACATTACTGCAATACTTAGGACTATGACACACGATGAACTATGGCTTTCGAAGTGGCGGGATTACATGCGCTTCCTGAAGAAGAACAAGCGCAGTCCGTCGAAGCATCATCCCGAGGAGATGCGTCTTGTCAACTGGGCAAAGCATAACCGCAAGCTTCGCAACAAAGGACTCCTTCAAGGCAAGCGGCTGGAAAGGTTCAATGAGCTCTGTGCCCTTTCGGCAACCTATCGCCGTGTCAATCAGTATGCATACGCCCATGAGGACAAACCTGAAGATAATCCATCAAATACATAACATAATCAGATGAAAATCAAACACTTATTAGTAGCGGCCCTGCTCGTCAGCGCAAGCCCTGTTCTCGCCCAGGAGAATAATGAGGCTCAGGGCGCAGTCATGCCGCCGCTGCCTGCCGACACGGCAGTGGTAACAGGTCGTCTCGACAACGGACTGACCTATTACATCCGTCACAACAACTATCCTGAGGGAAAGGTCAACTTCTACATAGCCCAGCGTGTGGGAGCCGTTCAGGAGGAGGACGACCAGGACGGACTGGCTCACTTCCTTGAGCACATGGCTTTCAATGGCTCGAAGCATTTCCCTGACGATTCAGTAACGAAGTTCATGGACGGACTCGGAGCACAGTGGAACGCCTTCACTACCGCCGACCACACCGTCTACCACGTCAATGGCGTGAGCAACGACCGTGAGAGCGCCCTCGACAGCTGCCTGCTTCTGCTGAGCGACTGGTCGGAAGGACTGACCCTCGACGAGAAGCAGCTCAACGAGCAGCGTGACGTCGTCCACAACGAGTACCGCAGCCACGGAGCACCACAGCGCCTGCTCTATCAGGCTCTGCCATACCTCTATCCTGACAGCCGCTATGGCACACGCACCGTTATCGGAAGCATGGACGTCATCGACCACTGCAACTCCAACCGTCTGCGCGACTACTACCATAAGTGGTATTACCCGGCAAACCAGGCTATCGTCATCGTCGGCGACATCGACCCGCACAAGTGGGAGGCAAAGGTGAAGAAACTCTTCTCGCCGCTGCCTGTTCCAAAGACAGCCCACAAGGCTACCGACCTGCAGGTTGCCGACAACGACACTACTCTCTACTTTGCCGGAAGCGACAAGGAGATGCCTGCAACCTACTTCCTCATCTCTCATAAGGACGAAGTTGTCGATTCAGCAATGAAGCAGACCGTGGCCTACGTCCTCTATGACGACATGCGTGAACTGGGCTCTTCAATGTTCAACGACCGTCTGCGCCGCCTGTCACAGCAGCCTGATGCAGCATTCGTCAGCGTCTCAACCTACGACGGCGACTATATGACATCACGCACCCGTCAGGCTCAGACCACACAGGTTCTGCCGAAACCGGGCAAGGAGGCTGAGGCTCTGCGCCAGGCTCTGACCGAGATGAAGCGTGTTGCCGAGTTCGGATTCACCGAGTCGGAGCTCAAGCAGGCTAAGGAAACCATGAAGGCAGAACTCGACAAGCAGTACAACAACCGCAAGACCATCACCAATGATGCCTACGCGCAGAATTGCATCGAGAACTATCTGAACCATGAGCCGACTTCAACTGTCGAGGAGCTATATCCTATTCACAGCCAGATTCTGCCGATGCTCAACCTGCAAATGCTGAATATGGCTCTGCCGCGCAACTTCAGCATTGACCCGCAGAACCTCGCCATCGCAGCTCTTGCACAGCAGAAGGACGGCAAGCCTGTCATCACTGTCGACGAGATGAAGAAGATTGTCGACGAGGTGCGCAAGGCTGAGGTCACCGCTCCTGTCGATACATTCAAGGAGGAACCTCTCATGAAAGTACTCCCGACACCGGGCAAGATAACCAGGGAAAAGAAGAATGCAGCCCTCGGCTACACAGAGCTCACCCTCTCTAATGGTGCCAAGGTTATCCTCAAGAAGACCGACTTCAAGGCCAACGAGATACTCGCCATGGCTGTAGCTCCTGGTGGTAATGCTGTCGCAAAGAAAGAAAACCTCGTCACCCGTCAGCTGTTCGACGAGCTCTACAGTCTTCACGGACTGGGCACAAAGAGCGTCATGGACCTCGTCAGTCTGGCACAGCGCACTCAGACTGAGGTTTCCGACGGCATAAGCAACGACCTGCACTACATCAACGGCTCGACAACCAATGAGAACCTCGAGACAATGATGCAGGCTATAAACCTCTGCTTCACCGGCTCAAAGAGGGACGAGTCCTTCGAGCAGCAGATCATGCAGATGCTCAAGAGCCAGATCTCAGCCAAGTATGACAATCCTGACGCCGTTATCAGCGACTCAGCCGATTACTATGAGCACAGCCAACACGCCGATAATCTCACTCCTGATGCCGACCAGCTCGACAACGTCAACTTCGCCAATGTATTCTCTATCCGCAACAAGATGTTCAGCAATGCTGCCGACTTCACATTCATATTCGTCGGAAGCTTCGACGAGCAGAAGATCCGTCCGCTCATCGCACAGTACATCGCATCGCTGCCGGGCAAGAAGGAAAAGGCTAATGTTGAGGATAACCGTTTCTATACCGAAGGAAAAGTCAAGCGTGAGTTCACCAAAGCTATGGCTACTCCGCAGAGCGTAACAATGGACCTCTACCGCTCGGCTAAGGTTCCGTTCACTCTTAAGAACCTTGTCAACACCAACGTCCTCGCCCAGGTTCTGTGGAACAAGGAGTTCGACATCATCCGTGAGCAGGAGAGCGCTGCCTACACTCCGCAGCCAAGCGCACGTATGGACAACGACCTTACCGGAACTTACATCCTCATCACATCGCAGTTGCAGACCAATCCGGAGAAGACCGCACGTGCCGAGATGCTCGCCGACAGCATTGTGACCAACACTGCAAAGTGGGTTACAGCCGACGATGTACAGAAGGGTCGTGAGGCTATCCTGAAGAGCCATGCCGACAATGTCAAGAAGAACAGCTACTGGCTGGATGTCCTCTCCGACTATGCAGTCTATGGTGTCGATAAGTACACTGGCTTCGACGAGGCTCTGAAGGCTGTAACACCGCAGTCGGTAGGCGAGATTGCCAACACCGTACTCTCTGCCGGCAACCACGTTCGTGTAACAATGAATGCGGTAAAGAATAAATAAGGAGCATTTCAGTTCCACAAGGAAAGATGTTTTTATGGGTTTATCTTATAAAAAATCCGATTATATCCATTAAAACTAAATCAATTGATGAAAGTAAACAGCACGACTTTTGAGAACATTCATGAGCCGATGTATATTCTTGAGGAATCACGGCTGCGCGGCAATCTGGAACTGATCAGCCGTGTGGCCCGTGAGTCCGACATCGAGATTATACTGGCTTTCAAGGCTTACGCACTGTGGAAGACATTCCCCATCTTCCGTGAGTATGTCTCGTCGACAACGGCGAGCAGCCTCTATGAGGCACGGCTCGGGTTCGAAGAGTTCGGCGCTCCTGTCCATACCTTCACACCGGCACAGACCGATGCGGAGATTGACGAAATATCAAGATACTCGTCCCACATATCGTTCAATTCGCTCACTCAGTACGGGCGTTTCCATGAACGTGCACTCAAGGTTAACCCGAAGCTGAAGCTCGGTCTTCGGGTTAACCCTGAATACAGTGAGGTCGGGACTCTGCTCTACAACCCTTGCGCTCCCGGCACCCGGTTCGGCATCACCGCCGACAAGCTGCCTGAGACCCTGCCTTCCGACATAACCGGATTCCATTGCCACTGCCATTGTGAGAGTGGTTCCGACGTCTTCCGGCGTACCCTTAAGCACATCGAGGAAAAGTTCTCGAAGTGGTTCCCGCAGTTGGAATGGATAAACTTCGGTGGCGGACATCTCATGACACGTAAGGATTATGACGTCGGCTTGCTCATAAACATGATGCGTGAGTTCCATAAGCGCTATCCTAATCTCCACATTATCCTGGAGCCCGGCAGTGCTTTCGGATGGCAGACGGGTCCGCTGGTTGCACAAGTCGTCGACGTCGTTGAAGATCATGGCATCAAGACAGCCATCCTGAATGTCAGTTTCACCTGCCACATGCCCGACTGTCTCGAAATGCCTTACATGCCCGTTGTCCGTGGAGCTAAAATCATTGATAATTCCTCACACAACACTCCTCATTCAACATTCGTATATCGCTTGGGTGGCTGTTCATGTCTTTCCGGCGACTTCATGGGCTCATGGGCTTTCGACCATGAACTGCAAGTCGGCGAGAACATAATCTTCGAGGACATGCTCCACTATACAACAGTGAAGACAAACATGTTCAACGGTATCCACCATCCGGCAATAGCATTGCTGCATACCGATGGCGAGCTCGAAGTTCTGAGACGGTTCACGTATGAGGATTATAAGAACAGAATGGATTAAACTAAAAGAAAGACGGTGTCCGTAAATCGTTGATTATGATAACACAAGCTACAATGTCAGCATTAATCATTCCACAAATTCTTTGTTGAACCAGCGACACTATTTGATTGATACTGGTCCTCAAAATAAGTTTCCTCTGAACTCAGGGTGTTTTTCTTGGCGGCTGGTGCATCAGGGTATGGGGCCCAAGATTCACTTCCGGCCAATAAATGAGTGTTGCTATACGAAACTATACAGCAAGCTATTGGCTTAACATAATTTTTTTTCTTCATAGTTTATCCTATACCTTTGATCTACAGCACCTTAGTATATTTTTATTTATGAGTTTATGTGCAACAAAAAGTTGTACGGGATTTTGTCATAACAGAAATTTCACTATACTTGGTGCTAAAAGTAAAATGAAACAACTGTAAGACCATACAAAAATACAATAAAATCCTAACATAACAAAAAAAAATCTTCAAAAAGCAACAGAGTAAGCTGTGCAAACATTTGTAAGGTAAAGGTTCAGCCTCGGAGAGGTTGACCGGCATCTTTGATGCGCCTATTAAACGATAAAAGGTATCTTTTACAGGGTAAAAGATACCCAATTAAACGATAAAAGGTGCCGTTTTACAAGCTAAAACGGCACCTTTCGCATTTGTGTTAATAATTTTCTGTAATTCACGTCATTTACTTTCAGTCATTTCACCTTCGACATACAAGCGGGTCATTTCCACTTTGCCGTTGGTGCGGACTGTAATACTCTTCTTGAAGTGACCGGGGAATTTGCCCTTGCCATTGTAGGTGACGTCTATTGTTCCCTTCTGTCCGGGAGCAATAGGACGCTTGTCATACTTTGGAACTGTGCAGCCGCAGCTGGCAACAACCTGATTGATGACCAGTGGCTGATTGCCGACATTGGTGAAGGTGAATGTAGTCTTCTTGACAGGATTTGCCTCGGAGAAAGTTCCGAAGTTGACGGTCAGTTTGTCAAAACGTATCTCTGACTGTGCTGAAGCGAAGCTTATTCCGCTTATAATCATCAGAGCTATAAGTAAATACTTCTTCATAATAACCTTTCTACATTAAACACTAATTCGCTGAATTGACAGCAAGTTATAACCTATTTGGTTGCAAAAGTAGTGATTATATATTATGATTGCTAATTTTTTTGAGATTTTTAACGGAATTACTTACAATTCAACGATATAGAGGCTTGATGTCAGGTGTGGCTGTCGGCGATGTCGCGTTGTTGCCAATCCGGCTGATACTGACATTGTCGAAGTATGGAGTACTTACTTTATCGGCGTCTTTCACAGCCATAAGTCCTGCCATTCCGTGCTCGGCGTAAGTGTCCTCGGCAGTCAGAACAGGCATGCCGTCGACGAAAGCAGTTATCTTCTTGCCCTCGAAGCGGATAGCCAGTTTGTGCCATTTGCATGGGGTTATCCCGCTGACGTGGCAGCAGTCGAGTTCCTGCTCGCCGCCGCGGCCCTTGTCACGACCCGACTTTATGAGTGCTTGTTGCTCGGCATCACCCTCGAGCTTGTCCTTGTCAACCTTTCCGCAGGTCTCGACTATCGCGCAGTTGCCTTGGTCGTCCATCTCCAGATAATAGCCTTTAGGGATAACTCCCCATCCGAACCCGACATCAAATAGCCTGCCCATAAGCGCCGCCTTGTCGCCGGGATTGAGCCAGACGTCGGCGCTCACCTCATAGTCACGCCATGCCGAGTCGCCAATGATGGTGTAGTAGTTCCAGTCGGGAGCCCATGAGTTTGCCGGTGAGCCCACGACTTGCCGCAGACTGTGACCGTTGCCGTCAGGACTCGGAACAATCTCGAATGCTCCGATGATGTCGGCAAAATAGTGGGGCAGACAGCCCCATTTGGCAGGGTCGGCATGTTCGTCGAAGTTGTCGAAGTATGGCATTGGGAAAGGCTTCGGCTTCGGTATGTCGGCGAACTCGCCCTTCTGCTGTCCTCGGGTGGTCGAGAATGTGTAGACGGTGCGGGGCTGTAGTGTGACGGTGAACTTGCCGCTGGACAGCTTAATGTCGTCCTTGCGTACAAACTGGCTCAGCGAGTCGCTGACCCACTGGCACAGAGCGTTGTGACTCAGTTTGCCGTGGAGCTTCATTGACAGTTGCTGAGGCTCTTTCGCATCCTTTGTCTCAATGATAACGGAATAGTCGCCCTTGTCGTTCATGAGCGTTACCATCGTGCCTCCGCCATCGAGATGACAGCATCCGCTGTCGACATATTTCCATCCCGCCTCGGTGAATTGTCCGTAATGGGCATAGCCCCACAGCGACCGGCGCACGTGGTAGTTGCCGCTCCACGGTTCGTAGGCGAGAAGCATTGGCGGGTCGGCAGAGTAAGGCTCCATCGGATAGAGTCCGCCGATGTCGTACCAGTTGACGACTTTGGTTACACCATTGTCTATATAGTTGCGGTTGAAGCACCGGACGATGGTTATCAGGCAGTCGAATCCTTTCAGATAGACGTGGTCTTCGGTGTTCCAGATTGGCTTGCCGAGTTGCTTGGCCATTGCCAGTTCCTCGGGTTTCACGGGAATTCCCATGCCAAAGGTGTGTCCGCTGATGATGTCGATGGAGTTGGCGAGAGCCGAGTCTTTCATCATGTCCTTGACGAAGTTGAGCTTGCCGTCATACCAGTTGTCGAAAGCATGTACCTTGACATTACTGAATCCGTTGTCATTCAGGGTCCGGCGGAGTGCCTTGACAAACGGGTAATTATCGCCACGCTCGTTGCGGCAGCCAATGGCGTCGAGTTCAAGGCCATAGACCTGGCGGAGTCCCTGGAGCCAGGAAACGTAATAGTCGGCTGCGTCCTGCGACCAGAAATTGCCGTTGCCTATCCAGTGTGGCGCACTCCATGCCGTTGCGTCGAGGGTGATGTGGGGGTTGCGGCGCTTCGCCTCCTGTAGTATCCACCATGTATAGCCACGGCTGAAGTCGCAGTCGCCGCGGTAATGGCTGTGACTCGGCATGGAGCCTTGGGTGGAATTGCCGTCACCGGGTATCTCGACAAGCAGGGCACTGACGGACGCTCCCCATTTCGGCTTGTACACCATGTCGAGTATCTGGCTGCGCTGTGGCTCGGGGTAGTCCTTGAGAAGCACTGATGTTGCGCCGCCGCCGTTGACTACTCCTATGCCGTCGAAACGGTTGGTGGCGGTTCGGGTGTCGATGACTATGGCTTGTTTGCCTGACTGTGGCTTGGATTTGCCGCCGTTGCCGGCTATTGCCGGGTATATGGAAACTGACAGGATTGCCGTTGAGATGAATAAGCGGAGTTTACGTTGCATTATATAATATGGTTATAGTTATTCCGTCACAAATTTAAAACAAAAGATTGATACTGCAAAACAAAAGGCGCTTTTTCTCGGTTTTCATGGCAGGTATATAAAGCAAACGAGCGGGGTGATACTTGAAGTATCGCTCCGCTCGCCTGACAAATATGTAGTTCTTATTATTGAATGTTTTCAAAAGAAGTGGCTCAGAAATGCCTTCGCCACGATTTTTTTTAGCTTAGCTGATGATTTGGAGCTTGCGCCCCGCATCGTCTGGCAGTTTACTTGTTGAGCTCAATCTTGTTGTTAACACGAATTGCGTTTGCTACAACTGCTGCAATTACTGCAAAAACTAAAATTGTCGTCATCATAATTACTTAAATCCTTTCTCTGATTTTTCTGGTCCACTAGCGTGAACCGGTTCAACTTTATTATTTGTACCAGGGCTACTAGCTTGCCCTTTTTCGCTAATTGCACTGCAAAGGTAGTGCCTGTGTGCGAACACAGCAAATATTTTCCGCATAAATTATCCGGTTTTTGCTCTTTCTTAGTCTATATCAATTCCGTTGATTATGGTCAAGTAATGTCATGACACTATGTCAACGGACCGGTGTCATTGTGGAAGTCTATATCATTTTTAGCGACTTTTATTTGGTAATAAGACAAATTGTCCGTACCTTTGGGACTGAAATATAATACATTGAGGACACAAGCTTATGATTACACAAGAAAACTTTGAGTCACAGTACTCTGACCCTATAGAGCGACGGCAGATAAGCAAATTCGTTTGCGATGAGATTTGCCGCCAGATTCACCGTTATATAAAAGGTATGTCAGGCTCTCACAGGACAATGGAGAAGTTTGAGGCTAGGCTTAAGGATATGCCGCTCGACCAGAAGGAACGTACCATTGCCGCTTACATTGACCTTAACCGCCATGCTCTCGACGGACTGGACATGAAGATGGTTCTTGTGCGCGCTATGGCTAACTATTGCGATACGTTCTCTTATATGATGACAATGGTCAACGATAAGCGCAAATGGGTGATGTACCTTAAGGCTATCCGTGATACTTATTTCCGTTTCCACAAGGTTTTCGAGGAGAATGGAAAGTATGGTATCAAGGACAATGACGGCAATGTGACGGTCAGTGCCCAGTATGAGTTCCTGCGGACTCCGTATGTCTATGTTGATGACATCCGCCAGACTCCTGTCATAGCCCAGAAGGACGGGAAGATGGGACTTATCCTTGCCGATGGTCATGACACGATAGTCGCTCCGTTCCGCTATGACGATATTTCGCTGCGTGACGAGGAACCTTACTTCGTTGCAAGGGTTGGCGAGCGCACGGTGTTACTTGATACTGCTCCCAGGGGGCGCGAGCGTTAGTGATGGACAGGCTGTCTGTTGATGAGGCTGAACGCCAATGGCGCATTCACGGCAATGAGGTGCTCGATGCCGATGAGGAGTTCCAGGCTGCTGCCCGCGTTCAGCGTCATGTAGGAAAGGTGGTAGGCTGGGCTTACGTTATACTTGTTGCCGGACTGCTTGCTTTCATGATGGGCTTCTATCTGTGGAGGTTCCGTTTCTTCTGGGCAATATGTATCTATGTCGTTCTGCTCTCTATTTGTGCCTTGGCAGGACGAACAATATCTGTTCATGCCGTGCGGAACGACCATTTGGGTGAGTTGGTGAAGGCTGCCCATGACAAGTATATAGAACAACTGACCGGTAAATCGAAGACAGTTGACAGCTAAATCTAAAACAACTGACCGGTAAATCGTTGTAATCTAGGTCTTACTATATAAATAAGGCAGGGTAGAATTATATATAATGTGTGGTGGAAATAAATTTTGCTCTGCCTTTAACATCTTTCTTGTTTTTGTAATAGCAGTTTAAAGAAAATTAGTTATATTTGCAGCAAAATTAAAAAATCAACTTAGTCACACAACTAATTTTTATAAGCTTGTTATGCAAAAAAAGCTATTTATTCTGCTGACATTGTTCTTAATGATGGCGTCGGCAGCTGTCGCACAGGTAACCACTTCGGGTATTTCAGGTTTAGTAACCAGCGACGGCGAGTCGGTCATCGGAGCTACTGTCACCGCCACCCACCAACCTTCAGGAACTGTCTATCGTGCCGTTACTAATGTCGACGGACGTTACACGATTCAGGGAATGCGTGTGGGCGGACCGTATAAGGTTGAGATTTCCTACATTGGCAATCGGACGAAGGTGTTCAACAATGTAAACCTCAGGCTTGGTGAGACCGAGAATCTGTCGTGCTCGCTTCAGGGAGACACCCGCGAGCTTCAGGAAGTAGTCGTTACGGGCAACGCCGGACTGAACGCTACTAAGACAGGCGCAGCCCAAAGCCTCAACTCTCAGCAAATCAACGATATGCCGTCGATTAGCCACAGCATTGCTGATGTTGCCCGGCTGAATCCTCAGCTGGCTACAACGAACACCGGTGTGATGTCTTTTGCGGGAACAAACAACCGCTACAATCAGTTGCTTATCGATGGAGCTGCCAACAATGACGTGTTCGGACTCTCAAGCACGGGCTCTAATGGCGGTCAGGCCGGCACTCAGCCGGTTTCTCTTGAGACCATCGAGCAGATTCAAGTCAATGTCGCTCCGTTCGATGTTCGGCAGAGCGGATTCACCGGTGGCTCGGTCAACGCAATCACAAAGAGCGGTACTAACCAGTTCCACGGCAGTGTCTATGGCTATGGATACAACCAGAATCTCATGGGACACCACTACAGTCTGGCTGATGGTTCGGGCTATGCTCCTAAATATAATAAGGAGAAGGATTACAACTGGGGCGTCACTCTTGGTGGTCCTATCATCAAGGATAAGCTCTTCTTCTTCGCCAACTATGAGATGAACGACAAGTCATATCCTAATCTTTATGCATACGGCTCGTCATCATCGCAGGTTGATATGGATGTCGCTACCGACATTGTTAACAAGTTAAAGCAGATAGCCGATAAGCAGGGAACTACTTATCCGGGTGCTTTCTCTACCGAGGATATTTATACAAAGAGCCATAAGGCAGGCGTAAAGCTCGACTGGAACATCAATGAGTTCAATAAGTTTACCATCCGTTGGAGCCTTGTTGACGCCAAGCAGCTGAACAATGGCGGTGGTATCCGCGCGCTCAATGACAATCTCTACAGTTATCCTTTCAAGAGCGTAACTAACTCTTGGATCGGTGAACTGCAAAGCCGAATCTCTCCGACCGTCAGTAATGAGGCGCGTGTAAGCTACGTCCGTGTCCGTGATAAGCGTGATGTAGGCGCCCCGTTCCCAAGTATCTCTGTCGCGGGAGTTGGTGGCGGTACCCTGAACCTCGGTAATGAGCGCTCTTCTATGGCAAACTCTCTCGACCAGGACATCTGGACTATCGAGGACAACCTTACCTGGTATGCAGGTAATCATACCTTTACTTTCGGAACACACAACGAGATTTACAACTTCTCCAATCTCTTTATTCAGGATCTTTACGGTACTTACAGCTTCCAGACTCCGGACGACTTCAACCGTTATTATGCCGATTATATGGATGACGGACAGGTCGATCCGACTCAGAACTACATAAACTACTATCGTTACGGGCACGCAAATGTGGATGTTACGGGCGATCCTAGATGGGAAGCAAGCTTCGGCGCCGCTCAACTTGGATTCTATGTACAGGACAAGTGGGACGCAACTCCTAACTTCCAGCTTACCTACGGACTGCGCATGGACATCCCAATATTCTTCGATACACCTGCCGCTAATGTTCCGTTCAATGAGTATGCAAAGACAAAGGGATGGGATCTGCGCACTGACCAGAAACTTTCAAGCACTCCATTGTGGAGTCCTCGTGTCGGATTCCGTTGGGACATCAATGGCGATCGCCGCTTTATTCTTCGTGGTGGAGCCGGAGTATTCACCGGACGTATCCCGTTCGTGTGGATCTCGAACAACTTCTCAAACACCGGAATACAGATGTCGCAGTACTATCTCAACAAGCCTAAGGGAATAAACGTTATCCTTGACCCTAACGGTCAGGAGCCGAATGTTGCTTCAGCGTCAGCTACTTCAGGCAATGAGACAGTCAATGTTTATGACAAGAACTTCAAGTTCGCCCAGAACTTGCGCTTCAATCTCGGATTCGACTTCAAGGCTCTCGGTATCGACTGGACCGCAGAGGCTATTTACTCGAAGACCCTTAACGACATTCTGTATAAGAACCTTGCCGTTGACGAGACCGGCGTAACCTACGGACAGACCTATTTCAAGGGAACCGAGATGGTTGCCGACAACCGTCCTATGTTCACCAAGATAACCACAGGTACACCGTTCAGCAATATCTATGCCCTCTATAACACCAATAAGGGTTATACAGTAAACCTCTCGCTCCGTGCCCAGAAGCATTTTGACTTCGGTCTCGACCTCATGGCAAGCTACACATGGACAAAGTCGAAGAGCGTGAACAATGGTGGAAGCTCAGTAGCTGAAAGTAACTGGCGTTACAATTACACATACATCAACCCTAACGATCCTGAACTCGGCAACTCTGCCTACAACGTTCCTCACCGTATTCAGGCAAGCGCTTACTACCACGTTAAATACGGTGCACAGAAGCAATGGCAGACAACTCTTGGAATTATCTACACGGCAAAGAGCGGCTCACCATACACCGTTTACACCTACGGTGATGTCAATGGCGACGGAGCCAGCGGCAACGACCTCCTGTTCATTCCTACAAAGGAGCAGTTGGCTAGCATGCCTTTCGAGGAAACATCATACAATGTCAATGCTCTTACCAATCATGTCTTCGGTGCCGACTATGTTGATAACTTCAAGGCATCACACGATGGCCAGGCTCCTAAACTCACAGCCGACATGCAGCGCCAGTTGATGGAGGCTTGGATTGAAGGCGACTCTTATCTTAGCAAGCACCGCGGCGAATTCTACAAGCGTTACGCCGACAACCTCGCTTTCGAGCAGCACTTTGACGTTCACTTCGGACAGAAGTTCTCTTTCAAGGTTGCAGGACAGGTGAACAGCGTTGAGCTGACAGTAGACGTCATGAACATCGGCAACCTGCTCAACAAGAAATGGGGTCATACCTACGGCGACGGATTCGGCGTTTACTACAGTCCGCTTACATACCGTGGCAATGGCGTTTATCAGTTCACCGGCGGATATGCCAACCGTGACTACAGCGACATCTACAGCCGTTGGCGCGGGCAGATTGGATTGAAGTATACATTCTAAGTTGACAGTGTTGAATGTCTGCTATTCACAAACAACTGACATTCAACACTCAACAATTAACGTCAGACATTCATAAATGATAATAGATTTCGACAAGATTCCTGAAGTCCATCAGATGAACTTCAAGGGTGGCAAGGGCGCACTCGACACCCGCAACTATGTTGACAATAAGGTTAAGATAATGTACTCAACCCTCCGCCCGGGCGCATCCAGCGGAGTCCACAAACATGAGGGCAACTGCGAGATAGTGTTCGTCATCAGCGGCGTGGCTACATTCCACTATGACGGCATAACCGAGACAGTCAGGGTAGGACAGTGCCATTACTGTCCTGAGGGACACTCCCACTACATGGAGAACCTCACCGACCATGACCTCGTCTACCTCGCCATTGTGCCTGAGCATCATGAATAAATGAATTCCCTTTATTGGGTAAAACAATAAAAAAACAGCATCTGCCATCTGACAGGTGCTGTTTTTTTATCTCCATATATTAACAGCCATTGGACTGTTCCACTATTTCTTATGATGCTTGTGGGTCATAATATCGAGGATGAACTTGTCGGTAGTGTCCATACCTCCTGTGCCTATTGACGCCAGATTGCGGATGCTCCGGTCGACATCATCATCAATGATGCCCTCTACCGAAGTCACCGACTTGTGTGTAATGGCAAGCATGGCACTCATAACTCCGGTGCCGACACCCGTCGTCATCTTCAAGGCACAACTCGGCTTGGCGCCATCGCATATCATTCCCGTCACATTGGCAATCATGTTCTGAACCGCATAGCTCACCTCATTATATCCCCCTCCCATAAGATAAGTTATACCGCAGCTGCTTCCCGTTGCGGCAACCACGCATCCGCATAATGCTGATAGCGGTCCGAGGTTCTGCTTGATATATATCGCCGTGAGATTACTAAGTATCAGTGCCCGGATAAGCTCTTCCTCAGTATTATGGTTCTCCTCGGCAAACACGACAACCGGCATAGTCGTGCAAATACCCTGATTGCCCGAACCGCTGTTGCTCATGACCGGAATCATCGCCCCTGCCATTCGAGCGTCGCAGGCGCAGCTCGTCCTTGCAAGAATATGAGAGAATATACTGTCGCCCATGATACCCTTGCCGAGAGGACTGCAAAGCGTCTTTCCCAGTTGGTGACCGTAGTTCTCGCGAAGTCCTTCCTCCGCCGCATTCTCATTCAGCTTCCGTGCGTCAAGAATGAACCTCAACTCGTCGACGTCGGTCTGTGTGGCAAAATCGAACACCTTCTTCAATGTCAGTTCAACATCATTCTTCTCCACACAGCCAGCCTCACAGCCACGCCTGTTCAGCAAGATCTCATTGTCCCTGCGCTGGAAAACAAAGTTTGTGTGACCGCCACGGATTGTTGCCTCAGTCTCATGCCCTCCGCCTTTGCAGACGACATTGATGTAGAGCTTGTCCTTGTCTTCCGTCTCGAGCTTTATGTCGATCCTGTCTTCGGCGATATACTTCTTACCCTCGTTGACGGCTTTCCTTGAACAGCCTTTCAGCACTTCCAGCCCATATTCCGACTTACCGATGATGGCACCCAGGGCAATAGCTATCGGCAGACCAATCATGCCCGTGCCGGGAATGCCGACACCCATAGCGTTCTTTAGGATATTGGCGCTTAAATGTAGAGTAATACTTTCAGGCAGAGAGCCCAACAGCTCGCGGGCCTTCGCTACGCACAAGGCAACTGCCATCGGCTCAGTGCATCCTATGGCGGGTACTACCTGCTGATGGATAAGGTTGATGATTGCTTTGCGTTCTTTCGATGATATCATATTTGCATGTTTATAAAACAGTAACGCCTCCTGCATTTCACTATTGGGTGGCAATGCAGGAGGCGCGCTTGATATAACTGTTCCTTGATTTTTATCGAGCCTCTTGTCGGATTCGAACCAACGACCCCGAGATTACAAATCACGTGCTCTGGCCAACTGAGCTAAAGAGGCGGGTGGGTCAGCGATTCTTATCGCGCCGCTACAACCTAATACCCTTGCTATGTTCCCATCCTGGGGGATTCAAAGGGAGCTGGCCGTAAGAGACTGACCCATGTTGCTTCTTTCAAAGCGAGTGCAAAGGTAATGCTTTTATTGCTCAACTCCAAATTTTTCCGTCTTTTTTTACTAATTAAAAAATCCGTGCAACCGCCAGCTCTCTGAGCTGCAACTGATTGCACGGATTTATTTATTCCGTAAACTTTACTTTACTCGAACGGATTCTCTGTTGGATAAGGCAGGTTCTTCGGACGGTTGTACTGAATGTCCTTGATGCCGAGATAGCGGAACACCTCGAAGAGGGTCTTGCCGACGTGCTCGAAGGCAACGGCGCCGTGGTGTGGGTAGTGCTTCTCGATGAGGACATGGCGATAGAAGCGTCCCATCTCCGGAATAGCGAAGATACCTATGCCGCCGAAAGAGCGTGTAGGAACGTCGAGCACCTCGCCCTGTGCGATGTATGAACGGAGCTCGCCCTCGCTGTCGCACTGCAGACGGTAGAATGTGATAGGACTTGCGGCGATGTCGCCCTCAAGAGTACCACGTGTGAAGTCAGGGTCGCCGGTCTCAAGCAGACGGTGCTGGATGAGCTGGTACTTGATGGCACGGTTGGCGCACATCTTGCATGAAGGAGTGTTTCCGCAGTGGAAGCCCATGAATGTATCGGTGATGTCGTACTTGTTGCCGTACTTCTTGGTGATGTCCTCGTCGTAGATGTACTTCGGGGTAGAGTTGTTGATGTCGAGCAGTGTGACAGTGTCGCCCGAAGCGCAGATGCCGATGTATTCTGACAGAGCGCCGTAAATGTCGACCTCGCAACCTACAGGGATGCCACGAGAGCAGAGACGGCTGTTGACATAGCAAGGCTCGAATCCGAACTGGCTTGGGAATGCAGGCCAGCACTTGTCGGCGAATGCTACATACTTGCGGCTGCCCTTATGAGCCTCAGCCCAGTCGAGCAGTGTGAGCTCAAACTGTGCCATGCGTGGGAGCAGAGTCTCATAGTACTTGCCTTGACCCATCTCCTTGCGCATATCCTCGCAAACGGCAGGAATACGCTTGTCGTCCTTGTGCTCGCGGTAGCTGACGAGCAGGTCGAGCTCAGAGTTCTCCTCTATCTCGACGCCGAGCTCATAGAGCCCCTTGATAGGAGCGTTGCAAGCGAAGAAGTCCTGTGGACGCGGACCGAAGGTGATAATCTTCAGACCCTTAAGACCGAGGATGACACGAGCGATAGGCACGAACTCCTCAATCATCTTTGCTATATCGTCAGCACTGCCTACAGGGTACTTTGGAATGTAGCCCTTCAGGTGGCGCATGCCGAGGTTGTACGAGCAGTTAAGCATTCCGCAGTAAGCATCGCCACGACCATTGATCATGTCGCCATCGCCCTCAGCGGCAGCAACGAACATGCAAGGACCGTCGAACTTCTGGGCGATAAGAGTCTCAGGAGTCTCAGGACCGAAGTTGCCGAGGAATACAACGAGCGCGTTGCAGCCTGCCTCGCGAACCTCGTCGAGAGCCTTGAGCATGTCGGCATCGTTCTCGACAGTAGTCTTGCAGTCGAAAATCTCACCTTTATATTCTTTTACGATGTTCTCGCGGCGCTGTGTTGACAGTTGGATAGGGAAACAGTCACGACTTACGGCAATGATACCCAGTTTGACCTCTGGGATGTTAGTGCTTTTAATTTTCATAAGTTTTTCGTATTTAGTAATGTTATTAGTTTTTTATAGATGTCTAATTTTTGTTTTAGCGATTCTAATTCTTACTAGAATGCAAAGATAACATTATTTTCGCTCAAAAGCAAAAAGTTTACATTTAATATTTCATAATTTTTTGTTTAGCTTTAGTCCGATTATTTTACAAAAATCAAAACCCGGCTAAACGCCTTGTAAAAGATGCCCTTTTAGCTTCTATTTGGGTATTTTTTAGCTCGTAATCGGGTATCTCTTACAACACAAAAGACGCCCAATTGGAACGCGATTTGTCGTTAAACGAAAAGAGCCTGATTGTCAACAGATTAGACAACCAGGCTCTCACAAAGCAAAGCTTTTCGGAAATCTTGTCAATTATTCGTATCTTATTGCCTCTATCGGGTCGACACCCTCGCCTTTTTAATCAACTAAATGAGCTTGAAATTCTGCCAAAACAAAAAACGGTCATCAGCATGCTGGCTGCATGTTGATGACCGTTTCTTGTGTCGGCTTCTTGTTTCCTTGTTGCTTCTATTTCTTCCAAAACCAGTCGGTTACGTCCTTGAACGATCCGTCGGCTTCGCGGCGGTACATCCTCTGGTTGGTTGTCTTCGACTTGAGTGGTCCGAGATGTCGGATGTATGGTCCCACCTTTATATAATCGAAGTTCTGACGGTTGACGTAAGGCGATATGACTGTCCGCCCGGTATACCATCCCGTCTTCAGGTTGGGGTAGTTGTCGTGTATGTACCGAGCCAGCCCGTCGATGGCAGCGGGGTCGTTGTCGCCACCCATGAAGCAGACGCATGTTATGGCGTTGCTCCCGTCGGTGTTGATAAGCATGTCGAGAGATTCGGGCGTCAGCTCGTGACCGGTGTCCTGCCAGAGGTACGGGCTGTGGCATCCGGGGCAGCGGCAGGGACATAGCGACAGGTTTATGGCGAGCGTTGTCTCGTCGGGTATCTCCTGGAAAACTATATCTGTATTTACGTATTTGAGCATTTTTATCTTACTTGTGACAAATAACCCCGCCCTTGTTGGGGCGGGGTCTGTTGGTTTTTCCCCATTTGAAAGGGAGTCGGGGAGTATCGTTTACTTAATTGCTATGGTCTTCGGCTTCTGGCTTTCGGCTGCCTCTGCCTCGGCTTTGTCAAGGTCTTCCTGTGTCGTTCCCACGGTGTACTTCGACTGTGTGGCGTAGTAGCGGCGGTGAGCCTCTTCCTGGCGAGCCATTGAGAAGTTGCTGACGCGCTTCAAGTAACCGATGACACGGGTCAGATAGTCGACATCCTTGGAGTGGCAAACAGGGCACTCGTGCAGGTATCGCTTGTCGATATGACCGCAGTCATTGCAAACCGTGTTAGGAATATTGAACGTGAAGTAGTTGCATCCTTCCTGTGCGGCTACACGCAGGAGCTGGCGGTACTGTGCCTTTGACAGATGTTCTTCAAGGTTCATGTGGAGTGCTGAGCCGCCGGTGAGGTGCTCAATGTACGGTGCGCCATGAAGCTTGAACTTGTCGAGGATGGTCAGTGAGTCGTCCTCAACGACATAGAAGTATGAGTTGTAGCAGTCGCGTGGAACGAAATAGCCGTCCTCACGGTCCCACTTGGCATGCTTTACACCGACGTTCTCGGCAGGAATCATCTCGCAGTTGAACATAACGTCCTTCGTGCGGTAAGCCTTGTTGTATTTCTCGATGAGTCCGAGGATACCCTGAACGAAGTGGAGATAATCGTCGTTTGGAGTAATCTTCAAGCCCATGAACTCGGCAGCCTCTACGAGTCCGTTGATTCCGATGGTGAGATACTGGCGGCTCATGTTGATGTAACCGGCGTCGAACAGAGGCAGCATGCCATTCTTCTGCAGCTCCTTGAGGTTCTCGTTGTATGCGAGCTGTACCTTATGGCAGAGGTCGATGATGCCGGAAAGGTACTCCTTGTAGTCGAGCTTGTGGTTTACGGCATACTGAATGCAGCGGTTCAGGTTGATTGTCAGTACTGACTTTGAGCCTGTTGACACACCGCCGGCACCGAGAGTGTAGCTGAATCCGTTGTCCTGAATCTCGTTACGGAGACGACAGCAGGACGACAGTGAGTCGGCATTGTCGCTCATGTAAGTAAAGAACGAGTGGCCTTCGGAATACATCTCGGCAGCGAAATCGCCCCATTCCTTATCCTTGCAGTCGCCATTCTCAGTCAGCAGAGCCATTGTCTCAACCGGGAATGTGAGCACTGTACGTGTGCGTTCCTTGTTGAACCACTTCATGAATCGCTTCTGCAACCAGCTCAGTCCGTCCCAGTCTGGCTTTGTACCGTCAGGGAAATAGAAGTTGCCGAAGAGGCTCTCGAAGTAGTACTTGTCGTAATAAGAGATGTTCCAGAACACAGCCTGGAAGTTGCGGGCACCCGTCGGCTGGTTGAGCGAGTAGACTATTTGCTCGAAGTAGTCGGTGATAACTTTGTCGAGAGTGCGGTGGCGGAGGCTCATGTCGACAACATCGTTGGCATGCTTATAGTAGTCCTTGCCGTATTCCTTCTGTATGAAGTAGTTCATGTACATCAGGAACTCAGGCGTTGCGCAGGCTCCTGCAAGCATAGAGCTGACTATGAATACCATGTTGATGAATCCGCCGCAGAACGACTTAAGGTTCGTCGGGGCTGTGGAGTTGCCGCCAATGGAAGCGGTTCCGCCGATTAGCCACGGATACATCGTGATGGATGCACAGTAGTTGGCGAGGTTGGTCTCGTCATTCTTATATATAAAGTGGTGGTTGAGCTTGTCCATATACTCGTCGGCAAGCTTCTTTCCGTACATTTTCTTGATGCGTTCGGTTAGTAATCGACGGTTCAAACGGATGAATCCACGCTTAGGAAGTTCGCCGATAAGTGTGGCGATATTCTTGTGCTCTACGTTGGCGTTAGCGTCGAACTTAGAGCCCGTTGCTGCGTTGTCGGCACCCATGTAGTCGGTAAGGAACTTCATCTGCTGCATAGCCTCGCGGTCCTCGGTATGCTCCTGGCGATAGATGATGAAGCTCTTGGCTACCTTATAATAGCCTTCACGCATGAGGGCTTCCTCAACTTCGTTCTGTATTTCTTCAACGGTAATGTCGTTGTGAATGTCAAGGTGTGACAGAATCTTGGAAACTGCGCCGAGGTCTACTGGTTGTTTAACACTGTCGAATGCCTTAAGGATGGCATTCATAATCTTGTCGAGAGAGAATTGCTCTTTCGAACCGTCGCGTTTTGTGATGGTAAAGTTCTTTATTTCCATTTGGTTTTTGGTTTATCTTTTAGGAAACTTTTCTTAATCTAGGACGACAAAGGTTTTCCGTTTTGGATAACATTTTATTTTTTCTTACTAAGAAAGTTTTCCGTTTTGACTGATTGCTGTGTTTGCAAAGTTATACAAAATCTCTTAATATCTAAAGGAAATGAGAACTTTTTTTTATTATTTTTTTGTCGTGTGGTTTGGCTTTTTGGCGTAAGTTGTTGGCGTACACAGACAAGAGGCTATTAGATTAAAGTGATTTGGGTGAACAGCTCCGGCACTCTATTTTGTGTCACTTGCCATGACCCATGCTATCTTGTCGGGGAAGCGAAGTTGCAGCCGGTCCTCGTCCTTGGTAAGGATATATGCTGTTTCGCCCGGCCGGACTACATAGACGCGTCCTTCGTTTATCTGCCTTAATAAGGCTGTGTCACGCCGTGCCGACTTAATGTCGCGTGGCATGACGTCCAACAGGTCAGGATCTGTCGTGGCAAAACAACGGCATGTTATCTTTATGTGAGTCTGTCCGGGAATGGTGTCTACCGGTTCTGTGGCTGGCGCCTTTGTTCCTGACGGGATGTCCATCTCGATTTTCCTGGCAGGCGGAGTCTGGGATTGCTTTACATCTTCCTTCTTCTGTCCGCAGGCTATGAGGGTTAACGCCATAGCGGCTATTGTTATCTTTGTTGTTGTCTTCATGATTTTCCTTTTTGACAACGGCTAGTATAAGTCGGCTTTTCTTTTTTGGAAATTTTGAATTGGCTACTCGGGCAATTCAGAGTAGTAGTGATGTCCGTGAATGTAGTATTCCTTTAATATGCTGAAGATCCGTCGTCCGTCTTGTGTGAACGTTGTTCCGCAGTCGTGGGATTCTATCTTTGATTCACTTATCTCTTCTTTCAGCTTCTTGCGGTCTTTGTCGAAGTCGTGACGCCAGCGTCGGAATGCTCTCCGTGCACGGAATATGGCGCAGAAGTCGCCCCACTTCCTATTTAAGATGAGAGTCTCGAAAGCTGCGAGATAGTCGAGAACCCAACGTACCCGCATGACGTGATGCAAGTCTTCGTCGGGCAAGTTCTTGTACAGCATGGTAAGATTGTTGCGGAAGTTCAGGAAGGTCTTCATCGGATTAGACTTTGGGAGAGTTCCTCCGCCGACATGGTAGACTTCGCTTTCGGGGAAGCAATAGATTCTATGGCCTGTCTGGTGGAGTCTCCAGCAAAGGTCTATCTCTTCATTGTGGGCGAAGAACCTGCCGTCGAGCCCACCGGCTTCCCAATAATCCTTTGAGCGAATGACAAGGCATGCGCCTGTAGCCCACAGGATTTCCTGGGCGTTGTCATACTGTCCGTTGTCATCTTCCACGGTGTCGAATATCCTGCCACGACAGAACGGATAGCCATATTTGTCGATGTAACCGCCTGAGGCTCCTGCATATTCGAAGGCATCGGTGTCCCGCATTGAAAGGAGTTTCGGCTGACATGCGGCGATGTCGGTATGTGTGTCCATTACCTCAATGAGTGGTGTCAGCCAGTGATGGGTGACCCGGACGTCGGAATTCAGCAAGACATAGTATTCTGCGTCTACTTGCTTTAAAGCACGGTTGTAGCCTTCGGCAAAGCCGTAATTACGGTCGAGGATTATCTGCCTTACCTGTGGAAATGTCTCTTTCAACCAAGACATAGAGCCGTCGGTTGATGCATTGTCGGCTACTATTATCTCGGCTTCGTCCCGACTGTATTCAATGACAGTCGGGAGATATTCGGCAAGCATTTTGCGACCGTTCCAGTTAAGTATGACTATCGCTGTTTTCATTGTGCTATAAGTGCGGAGCCATCGGCGTTGAAACCGCCTAGGGTTACCGTTATAAGTTCATTGTCTAGTTCGTCGGAGGCTTTCTCTGCAGGCAATTCTACTCTAATGTAGTTGCTGGTGAAACCGTGCATGGGATGTCCTTCCGGCGCATGCTCAAACAGTACTTCGGCTTTTTGACCGATGTGAGCGGCATAAAAGTCATGCGTTTTTCTGTTTGACAAACTGATTAGCTCGTGTGCACGGCGCTTCCGCTCAGCCTTGTCGACAACGTATGGAATGCGAAGGGCTGCCGTATCGGGACGCTCGCTGTAAGGAAATACATGCAGCTGGGTTACGGGAAGCGAGTCGAGGAACCTGTAGGTCTCATCGAAATGCTCGGGATGCTCACCACGGCAGCCGACCATTACGTCAACGCCGATGAATGCGTCGGGCATTACCTTCTTTATATAGTTTATCTTATGGGCGAACAGAGCCGTGTCATAGCGGCGGTGCATAAGCTTCAGTACGGTATCGGAGCCGCTTTGCAGAGGAATGTGGAAGTGTGGCATGAATGCCCGGCTGTGTGCGCAATAGTCGATTAGTTCATCTGAGAGCAAGTCGGGCTCAAGGCTGGAAATGCGGTAGCGGTGGATACCCTTAACCTGGTCAAGTGCCTTCACGAGGTCGATAAACTTCTCGTGTGTGGTCTCGCCAAAGTCTCCGATGTTCACTCCGGTTATTACAATCTCCTTGCCTCCTTCGGCAGCTGCCTGTTCGGCTTGCTTGACCAAAGACTCTATTGATGGGTTGCGTGAAAGTCCACGAGCGAAAGGGATAGTGCAATAGGTGCAGAAATAGTTGCATCCGTCCTGCACCTTGAGGAAGAATCTTGTTCTGTTTCCGCGTGAGCATGATGGTTGGAAAGAGCGGATTGAACGTAAAGGACTGACTTCAACTTCATCATCCTGCTCTTTTCCGTTCTCCAAATGATTCTCTCCGAAAGTCTTTTCCTTGCTTTCGGATTCAGTCTTTTGCCTCTCGGCCTGAATCTCTGTGGCAACGCGGGAAACCAGTGTGGCTTTCTCATTCGACCCCAAGACAAGGCTAACCCCGGGAATAGCAGCTATTTCCGGAGCCTCGAGTTGTGCATAGCAACCGGTTACGACAACGTAGGAATCAGGGTTCTCACGAACCATTCGGTGGATTATCTGCCTGCATTTATGGTCGGCTTCACCGGTTACGGAGCAAGTGTTGATTATGCAGATGTCGGCAGGAACGCCTTCTTTGGCATCGCTTACTCCAAGGTTCATCAGTCCATTCCTGAACGTGCTTGTCTCAGAGAAGTTCAACTTGCATCCCAGTGTATAATATCGTGCGGTCATACCGCTTAAAACTTCATTACTCAATGTTCAATGTTTAATGTTCAACTAATTCTACCATTAAGCTAATATCGTCGTTGTCTAAACCATAGTCTGCCAATAACTTTGAATCAGAATGGAAGTCGACGCAAATGTTTTCTTTTTGAGCCTTCCTTAAGTAGGTCTTGAATGTCTCAGCTGCTCCTTCTATATTGTGGGACATCCATAAGGCGTATCCCATGTTCAAATAATCCTCGGTAAGAGCAGACTTCGACTCACCAATACTACCTTCGGGCTGGATTCCGGTTATATTACGGTAAATAGCTACTGCCTCTTCTGGTTTATGCTGATGCAGAAGCAGCCACGCCTTGACCCTTTTTACGTTGTCATCGTCAGGATAACGGTAGTCGGCTTCGTAGACAACCGGTGCGGCTGATTCGACATCACCTTTATTTATAAGTGCCAGTCCACGGTTTACTAAGTAAGACTTATGCCCCGGATCTATTGTCAACAGCTTGGAATATGTTTCAGCGGCTGTCCCGTAATCGGATTGCAGCATAGCCGAACGAGCCAAACCTTTTAGCGCTATTTCTTTGTCCGGTGCCTTCTCCAATGCTTTGGTGTATGCTTTCTCAGCTTTCCCATAAGCTCCGTTGTGTGATAATTCATTTGCCAGAAGAATCCAGTAAGTGAATGTATCACGTTGCCTGTCATTAAAATCTTGCAGAGCCAGGTTAAGTTGCTCGTGCCTTTGCTGGTCATACAGGAATACAGCCAGTGTAGGGCGGTGCTTGTCAATGGCAGTTCCTTTGAAGTAATCTTTATGGAAGAAGAATGCGGCTTCGCTGTCGTCGAACACGTTCTTTATGTCGCCACGCTGAGGATGCAGCCTGAAGAACCGGTACAGGTCTTGCAGATATTGTCGGCGGATGAATGCCGCAGTATGTACTTCCTGCTCCGGTACTTCTATGCCCATCGCCTCGCTGGAGTTTATCATCTCACGGAGATTAGGCGGCATACGGTCGTATATGGCATTAATCGCAAATGTAAACGAGTATTTGTCGGACTCACAGAATGCCGATTTCGATATAAGCAAGTCGATGAAATTGCTCTTGCCGACTTTCTGTCTTACCTTTGCGACATCGGGCTGCTCGGGCGAATACGGCATGAACCAGTTTGCGGTGGTGCTGAAGAACGGGAACCTCTTCATGTGTGAGAATCCGCCGAAGTAAATGTCGGCACCCTGCTTCTGCATGTCAGCTATCTTCTGCATCGACTGCTCTATCTGTTCCATAGCCTTGTCGTCAGCGTCGGGATGCAGAATGTCACGCATCTTGTCAGGTGGTGTCTCCTCAATCATTCCCGTCCCCGTAACACGATATGGAGCATTCTTTGTCAATCCAGGCATAATCTCTTCCTCGATTTTCTGCTTGTCACGCTCAGCGTTGAGGCAATAGAATATCTGTTCCTGGAGTTCCAACAGCTCATGAGAGGTCTCCGGCAACGTCGTAACTTCCTTTATAATGTCGTTCAACTCCTTGAAAAGCCCTTTGAGCGGTTCTTCCTTTAACGAGAAGACAAATCCAATTAGAGCTCGTTCCTTTAGTCCCGTTTCAGTAGCGTTCTTGTATATTAGTGCAAGCGTACGGGTCTTGTTCGGATCGAACTGATTGGAAGCACTCAGGGATATGGCTGAAGTAATGAGCTGAGCATCAATAGTATCTATAGTCGGAGAAACAAGAAACTCGCTCCAGAATTCTCTTTCACCATCGCTCCATTGACATGAAGTCGTTATTGCGGCGAATAAGCGTTCTATGAAAGTCTGGTGACGTGAGTATATGTCATTCTTCTTTTCCTCCAGGGAATCACCATTATAGTTTAATGACAGCATGGCAACATCAGAGACAAAAGTCTCCAATACCGTCCGAATGAAATCCGGCGACATATTCAGATGCGAGGCCTTCTGGAACTGCGTAATGTAGAATCCATTGTTCTTGCATCGCCAGGAAATTTCCAAGTCAGCCGCCACACGGTAGGTCCGCCTAAGCAGATTATGGTACAGCTTCTTCCTTTCCGGGTCGTCGGCGTTCTGCCTCATGTAATGCAGCATCATGTTGAAAGCATTGGCAATATCCTCAATTTCAGAGCTGTCCTTCAGTTTAGTGTGAGTCTGAAATATGGGCATAAGCAATGAAAGAGCTTTCGAGAGATGAAAGCTCAATGCTTGTCTCAGTGCTTCATGTATGGTGTCTTGTATCATTCTATCTTCACTCTTGGGGTGTGCTTTTGGAATCTTATTTTCTCGGCTGCAAGCATGTCTGCCCGCGATGGTCCGTCAGTATGTGTGAATGTAATCTTCGGCAACCGTGCTATTGTCTTGTCATCAACGCCCATGTACTTCTTAATCAATGCCGAATAGTATTTCAGTCCACGGCTGTTAATGAGGTCAACAGCATGATTGTATGCCGTTTTCACTTCCTGCAATTGGGCTTCCCGTTTGTCGGCATCCTTGCCGTTGTCTTCCCGATAGACAATCAGTCCGAAATTACGTCCTTCGTCGGCACTGCTTGCAAGAGTTACATTGCCCTTCGCCAATGCAGCCGTTGCTTGAGGCTCAGGCAGCCAAGCCGCATCCATCTCGTCGTTGAGCAACATTTGCAAACGCAGAGTTACATCATTTATCTGCACGCTGAATATAACGTCATCGGTCTTTGCCTTCTTCCTTGCCCTTGCTGTCAGCCAGTCGGTTGCCGAATAACGGGTCATCGCAACATTATGATTTCCCAGTGCTTTCAGCGATGTTATATTATTTTTCTTGTCGCCGACGAGAGTCCATTGCAATGGAGTTACAGCCACAGCCCGCATAGGGATATGATGAGTCCGCCTCAGTTCGAAAGTGCGGACGAGCTCTGTAGCTGCCGCCTGAACGCTTCCACCGACAAGAGCTGTGTCAATATCCATATCGGCGGTAAAGTTCTTCAGCCTTATGTCAACCTTTGTGCTATCGTAAAGCGAGCTGTCCTTCATAAGGTACAACGGCAGACAGTCGATTGTCGGCATGACCGCTATCTTGAAAGCCGCCTTTTCGTCGGCTTTGGCTTTTGCGGCAGCGGCATGGCGTTCAGCATTCTGTTCCTTATAGCTTTTCCCACAGCCCATAAGCAGAGCGGTGATAAGCGTCAGACATATCGCTATTATTGGTTTCGTTTTCATACAGCCACAATTTTGCGCAAAATTACATATTTCATTTGAATCTGCCAAATTAAATCAGATGAAACGGTAAAAACCATCACTTGGCACGAATGTTGTTATATAAATAATGTATATAAACAACAATAATAAGGAGGAGAAATTATGAAAGAAATTTTAAATATAGCTCTTGTAGCTCACGATTCCCGCAAGAAGGAACTTATCGACTGGGTACGATACAATGCGACCCTTCTGTCGAAGCATAACCTTTATGCCACCGGCACTACGGGCAAGCTTATTACCGAGCTCGCCATTCCGGAGGAAGACAAGGACGGCAAGGAGGTGCTGACCTATCCGTTCAAGGATAAAGTCACAAGGCTCTTGTCAGGTCCGCTTGGAGGTGACCAGCAAATCGGAGCCATGATAGCCGAAGGAAAGATTGACATGCTCATCTTCTTCTGTGACAACTTGGCAGTACAAGGCCATCAGAATGATGTCTCTGCGTTGAGCCGTCTGGCATCACTCTACAACATCGCCTACGCAACCGACCGTACAACAGCTGATATGCTGCTTACCTCGACACTTCTCGGCGATGAGTCTTATCAGCGCATAATCCCTGACTGCATACAGCGTTATGCCAACCGAAAGCTGTAACAGCCTTATAACTTACATAGAAATATCCGCTACTGATTGTTACTTCAGTGGCGGATATTTTTTTTTGCCTTACTAACTTTATGCCTCAGCCATGCCTTGTAGAACATGTGCCACCAGCGTGAAACAGGTCTTCCCCATATTGTCTCGGAAGGAAAGTAGAGCGCGAAGTGAAGGTTACGGTAAATCTCAAGGAAATACTGAGTATATACCGACATCCCACGGAACGAATACCGTTCGTCATAGAATCCGAAGTTGCCCGCCTTCAGCACTTCACGGAGAAATAGCTTTCCGACTTTCTCATTCGGTTCACAGAGCAGGCGATCCTTGTCAATGCCAAGCACGTCGTACATTATATACATAACCGCAGCCGTAAACTTTGACATGTTCAGCCACTTTATTCTCCGAAGAATATCAGCTTTCTGTTTGTCGGTAAAGCCACGGCTCAACAGATAATAGAAATCGATGAGCTGACGGAATCCTATGCCCTCGAAAAAGAAATGGTGCATGAGGTGGGTCAGCTGGAATATACAGTCGAAGTCAGGCTGCAACACACAAATCTTCCCAAGTCCTTCAGGCAACTGTACTATTCGCCGGAACTGCTCGTCCTTAGCCTCTTTGAAGTATTTCCGCAACCGCCATTCATAGAACAGATTCCCCATGAACGACGGGACGAAGTGCAGCTCAGCTATTGTCGGCAGGACTTCGAACGAAACATGATGATAGTCTATGGCACTCTCAGGGTCGTGCTTTTGAGCCCAAAGAATGAGCTCCACCGGGTCGGCGGTCGTCCATAAGTCGATGTCGCCGGACATCCTTGAGAACTTGTCGGGATAGAGCAGTGCGTTAGCCTGTCCTTTCAGGACAACTCCCTTAATGCCAGTCTCTTTGTACAGCCAGCTCGTCAGTCTGTAAGCATCCTGATAAACCTGTCGGTTGTCGTCAGCAATCTGCTGATTCTCGACGCCCCATTGGGCGAGCTCTCGTGGTGAAGGATGTGGGTCTTTAGCTGTAAGCCGCTTTATTCCATGAAACAACACACCGGTGATACTCTGCTTCCGTCCGAATTCCAGAAGCTTCGTCCAGTCGATGTCTTTCGCCGAATCCGGCAACTTATCATCTTCGTGCAGACAGAATCGCAGGAAGTCGATAAAGGGTTGTTCCATTTTAGCTTAGAGTCATTTAAGTTTCAGAATATATTGCAAAGTTAGGAAATTTAATCGAAACATGCAAATTCCCACTGTTGTTACGACGGTTCGGAGACCGTCGCACCTACTGATTATTTCTTTGAAGACTTCTTGGATGAAGAGTTGCTTGATGACTTCTTCGAAGACGAACTGCCCGTTGACTTTTTCGAAGAAGAGCTCTTTGACGAAGAGGACGAAGAAGACTTCTTTTCTGATGAACTGGAAGATGATGATTTCGAAGACTTCGACTCCGACTTTGACGACTTCGACTCCGATGATGATGACGAAGCCTTGTCTTCGGCTAGCCTGACAAGACGGATGGCAGTAATGAGTCCCGAGCCGTTAATCTTTGCCTGAATATTATACCGGCTCTGTACGTTGTTGCCGGAATTGTAGTTCACCGACAGACGGGCCGGCATCGTGATAGAGTATTGGGCACCCGAGCCCTCACCGGTCTTGCTGACCTTTGCCGCGTCGGCATTGTCGACGTGCCAGTTCAGCCGCTCGGCATCACGATAGATGATAGCCATATAGTTCAGAGCCTCATTGCCATCGACGGATGATTTCTCATTGAAATATTCCACTTGTGAGGCGAAGCAATTCTTCACCCTTTCCTCATTATGAGAGTTCAGCGCAACGAGGAAGTTGCGGACCGCGCTTACAGCCTTCTGACGGTCGGCACCCGAAGCAGGCATGTCCATGGTAAGTTTTACCGAATCGACAGCCTCAGTGGCGTGACGTCCGTTCTGATGGAGTGACAGATAGTTGGCGAAGTCGTGAGTCTTCAGAGCCGTCTGCCAGTCGAGTTCGTCTATCTTGTTCAGAATCTCCTGCTTGTGAGGCGAATTCGGATTCTTCTGCAAATATTGTTTCAGTTGGTTGACGTCATTCGACGACTTAATGCTATCCCATTGAGGATCAGAGGCATTGATGGCGTTCAGCAAAGCCTGAACAGAATCGCGGTGAGCCGTAGGCGCGTTCTTGTAGGTGTCCAAATAAGACTGCAATATAGCCGGGTCGCGGCTTTCAATAGCAATCTGGTACTCCTTCTCTTCGTTGTTTCTGTTGCCGTTGCTATAGGCAAAAAGCAAACCGAGGCATATAACGATAGCCACGATCAGCGATACAATCAGCGGCCAACGGCTTTTCTTCTCTTCCTTACCGCCATTGCCCCCCGGCTTTCCCGGACCTTGAACATTCTTTGGACCCTGCGCTTCAGTGCGGATAGGCTCAACTCTTGCGGTCTCCTCAGCCTCATTGGTTATTGGCACAGCCTGAACGGGATGAACTTCGGCAAGCTCTTCCTCTTCCTTGGCTATGGCAGCCTCCTCCTTTAGAGGATCCTCGGTATTGTCGTCGGATGGTGTGTTTTCCTCTTCTGGCTCATCGCTAGTGGCAGGCCTGTTGTCGATAATGTTGTCGGTAGCATTGCCCGCTGTCGGACGCAGACTATGATGGCAGTTGGGACAGATACCGTCGCTGATGAAGTGAATCTCTCCACAATGCGGACAACGGATTATCTTGCCTGCTATCTCGACGCCGCAACTAGGGCATACCGGAGCCTTGTCGCTGACTTGATGACCACATTCAGGGCATTTAATTATCATGGTTTTATATGTAATTCAATGTTTTTGTTCTATACTTTCTTTACCAACATCCGGGCTTTAGTGCCTGTACCTTATCTCACGCATACTGTGACGGCCCATCAGACGGGATTTGTCGACATAGCCCGACACACCGTTTATCCGTCCCTTCGAGGTGTATTGCCATGCGAAAATGTCACGTCCGTCACGGAGAACAGGCGCGGTGTTGTTGTATTTGGCGATAAACAGCTTGTAGCCGTTCAGCTGGTTGGTGAGGTAGCTGTTGTAGAAGCTCTCGTATGTGTATATCAGAGGCTTCTGATGGTACGTCCTCTCAAGCAGGTAGAGGAACTTGTGCAGAGAGTCGCAGAGCTCCCGACGTCCCAGTCCGCCGGTGGTCTCGATGTCGACCATTGGCACCAAATCCTGGTCTTGCGGACGGCATTGCGTGCGGAAGTTGCGCACTTGCTCGTCTTGCGGACGGGTAGGGCGATAGAAATGGTATGAACCGACTTTCAGCCCGTAGCGCCGTGCCAGGGTAATGTTCTCCAAGTATCGGCGGTCGATGTTGTCGCCGCCCTCACTAGCCTTCAGGTAGACGTAGTACATCTTGCTGTTTGCGCCGACAGTCTCCCACCATACATCACCCTGATAGTGGCTCATGTCGAGACCGTGGATGTGGTTGCAGGTGTCCTCGCACTGGATGTAGTACTGCGCATGCAGACTTACTGAGAATATTATTGCTGTTATCGTGAAAATTAATCTTCTTACCTTCATAGTTTGCAAAGGTACTCCAAATTCAAGAAATAACAAAAGAAATTAAATATTCTTTTGTTTTTAAGTATTTAGTAACGCACCGTTCCCGTGTTGAAAATAGCTTACACGAAAGCAGCTGATGGCTAAACGGATTGTAAAAGATGCCCAAACGGTTTGTAATTGGGTATCTCTTAGCTTGTAATTGGGCATCTTTTACAAGCTAATTGGGCGTCTTTTACAACGCAATTTGCCGTTACTTGTAAATTGGTTGGTACTCAACGAGTTACAAAGACGGAAACGCTCGTTCCGCCTTTGGCAATATTCTTTACAACAATTTCGTGCCCGATGAAATAATCAGACAGGCTTGCTTACTTTCTCTCCGTCGACCTTGACGAGCCCGGCTGTGCGTGCCTTTCCCAGAAGAACCATCAGCTCCTTGCGCGAGCAGTTCAGTTTCAGCTGGAATTTCTTTAGGAAGTCAGTGCGGTTCATCTCGTTGACTCCTTCCTGTTCGAACACCTTGTCGATAGCAGCGGCTATCTCGTCTTCGTGGAAAACTTTTCTGTGCTTATGATGTTTACTGGTGAAAGCGATTGCTATCAGTATGACAGCAATGGCGACAATGACGATGATAGTAGTTGTGCTCATAGGTTATAAATATTTTATTTGGCACAAAAATAATATAATTTTTCGTGGTTTGCAACAAAAAACCGAATAAATTTATGATTTTTCTTATTTTGATTGGATTTTGAGAAGAAACAGACGGTTGTGCTATTCACAATGACAGTTTATCAAAATCGTTCGTTTTCCTCTCTTTTCGTTCGATTTAAGCAATTTTATATATTTATGAATTCCAACAATGACAGATATTTGTTAACTTTGCCAAAGCGAACTAATCGATGAAACATATAAACTAAAACAAAGCTATAAATTCTATGGAAAAGACATGGAGATGGTTTGGCAAGAACGACAATATTACACTTGCCATGCTGAAACAAATCGGAGTTGAGGGCATTGTTACCGCACTTCATGACGTACCTCTCGGTGAGGTTTGGACACGTGAGAAAATCCACGACCTTAAGACTTACATCGAGGGCTATGGCATGCGCTGGTCGGTGGTTGAGTCGCTGCCTGTTACAGAGACTATCAAGTATGGCGGTCCTGACCGTGACGAACAGATAGAAATTTACAAACAGAGCCTGCGCAACCTTGCCGCTGAGGGCATCCACACTATATGCTACAACTTCATGCCGGTGCTCGACTGGGCTCGTACCGACTTGCTGCACCTGAACCCGAACGGAACGTACAACCTCTACTTCAGCATTCCGCAGTTTGCTTATTTCGACATATATATCCTGAAGCGTGAGGGCGCGCGAGAGAGCTGGGCTGACTTCAAGGTGCTCGGTCCTGACGGAAAGCCTAACGGTCGTGATGTCCTGAAGGAAGTCGATGAGCTGCGCAAGACGATGACTCCTGAAAAGGAGCACCAGCTGGTGGAGAACATCGTCATAAAGACCCAGGGGTTTGTCTCGGGCAACTTCAAGGAGGGCGACGAGCATCCTGTCGAGCTGTTCCGCCAGCTGCTTGCATTATATAAAGGTATAGACCGCGACCAGCTCCGTGCCAACATGAAGTACTTCCTCGAGGCTATCATGCCGGTATGCAATGAGTGCGGAATGTATATGTGTGTCCACCCGGACGACCCACCATTCCAGATTCTCGGACTGCCGCGCATCGTGACATCCGACGCCGACATCGACTGGTTCCTCCATGCTGTCGACGACCCGCACAACGGACTGACTTTCTGTGCAGGCTCACTGTCGGCAGGAGCTCAGAACAATGTCGTCGAGCTTGCACGCAAGTATGCCTCACGCACATGGTTCGTTCATCTGCGCTCTTGCTATGTATTCCCTAACGGCGACTTCACAGAGTCAAGCCATCTGGGTGGACGTGCCGACATCATTGAGCAGGCACGTATCTTCGAGAAGGAAGAGGCTAAGCGTGCCGACGACCCGATAATCGCTCAGCTGCCGATGCGTGTCGACCACGGTATGACCATGCTGGGCGATGAGGCTCGTGGATATAATGCCGGTTACTCGTTCCTCGGACGCATGTTCGCCATGGGACAGGTTCAGGGCATTATCGCCACGGTCGACAGAGAACTCGGAAAGAAGTATCACCAGCCAGGATTCTTTGATTAAATCAATTAAAAAAAATGAAATTAAAAGATATACTTTCGAGCAACTTCAATGCTGCCGAATGGGAGAAGAAAGGCTATGAGCTCCCTAAATTTGACATAGCCGCTGTTAGAAAGAAGACTCACGATGAGCCTACATGGGTGCATTTCGGTGGCGGAAATATCTTCCGTGCCTTCCCGGCTGCCATCCTGCAGGATGTGCTGAACTCCGGAAGGTACGACCGTGGTGTCATCGTTGCCGAGACATTCGATTATGAGGTTATCGACAAGGCATACAAGCCGTATGATAATCTCTCATTGCTCGTCAGCCTGCAGTCAGCCGGCACAGTGGAGAAGAAGGTTATTGCTTCGGTTACTGAGGCTTTGAAGGCTGACCCGCAGTTCGACGACTGGAAGCGTCTGGAGGAGATCTTCCGCAATCCGTCATTGCAGATGATTTCGTTCACGATAACCGAGAAGGGCTATAGCTATAATGATGCTGACCTCGCCCGTGGACTGAAACCGGTGTTCGCTCTCGGTAAGGTTTGTGCCCTCCTTTATGAAAGATTCAAGACCGGACAGCTGCCTCTGACCATTCAGAGTATGGACAACTGCTCGCACAACGGCGACAAGGTGAAGGCCGGTGTCTTTGCTTACGCTGAGCGTTGGGCTAAGGACGGACTTGTCCCGCAGGAGTTTGTCGACTATCTGAAAGATGAGAAGAAGATTACTTTCCCGTGGTCGATGATCGACAAGATTACTCCTCGTCCTCATGAGAAGGTGAAGGAGCTGCTTGCCAAGGACGGATTCGAGGACAATGACTATATCGAGACCGGGCGCCACACATTCACTGCGCCGTTCGTCAACTCCGAGGAAACTCAGTATCTGGTCATTGAGAATAACTATACCAACGGTCGTCCCCCTCTCGACTTGGGTGGTGTCATATACACTACTCGTGAGACCGTCGACAAGGTGGAGACGATGAAGGTTACGACTTGCCTGAACCCGCTGCACACGGCGATGGCTGTCTATGGCTGTATGCTGGGCTATGACCTTATCTCGGCTGAGATCGGTGACCTTGACATTCGTGAGTTCGTTCAGAAGATTGGCTACATTGAGGCTATGCCTGTTGTCACTGATCCGGGCATTCTGAATCCGTATGAGTTCATCGGAGCATTCATCAACAAGCGTCTGCCTAACCCGTTTATGCCTGATACTCCTCAGCGTATTGCCACGGACACCAGCCAGAAGCTGGCTATCCGATTCGGTGAGACTATAAAGAAGTACATCGCCCGTGGGCTTGACAAGGACAACCTCGTCCTTATTCCTTTGGTTCTTGCCGGTTATGCACGTTATCTTAAGGGTATCGACGATAATGGCAAACCGTTCTCGCCGTCACCGGATCCGCTGCTTGAGGAGTTGCAGGCTATTGTCGCTCCGCTTGAAATCGGCAAGGCTGACCAGGATTACAGCTGCCTTAAGAAACTCTATTCCCGCAAGGATGTCTTTGGGCTTGACCTCTATGAGGCCGGACTCGGCGACCGAATTGAAGGAATGGTCAAGGAGTTGTTTGCCGGTAATGGTGCAGTAAGAAAGACTCTGCACAAGTATGCCGTGGCAAGATAACAAAAAAAAACAAGTCAAATCCCCATGGGGATTTGACTTGTAGGCTTTGTGGGGAATAATCTTTATCTCACTGAATTCCCTATTGCCGCATCCGGCATTTGTATATGTAGCATTGCACAGATTGTTGGTGCAATGTCTGTTATGTTCACGGGCTTTGTGCTCTCGCCGTGGTCTACATGCCAACCGTAGAGAACAAACGGAATGTGAACATCGTATGCCATTGGCTGTCCGTGGCTAGTACCTTTATAATCAGGAGAAACTGTAGCACCGAATATCTGAGGACGGGTAACAACGGTTATCTCGCCCGAGCGTCCACGGAATATTCCGTTAATAAGTCTCGATTTTATCGGCTCCGGTATCGATGAAACCGCTATCTTTTCATTGTCAACAACATACAGGAATTGTGGGTCTTGCTTTAAGTATTCCACTGATGCGTCAATGACCTTTTGCTTTTCCTCAGCCGAATATGCCTTGTCATTGAAGAAGAAGTGGTAGTTGTCCTCACCGAGAACCGGGTCGGAAGTCATTGATGGGAACTGGCTTCTGAGGTATTTGTTCAGCTCACTTACCGATTTGTCATAGTCCCATCCGTCGGCTGGAATGCGATGGCTCTTCAAGAAGTTGTAGTTGTGGCTTGCTCCGTGGTCGGCGGTAAGGAAGAGAAGATAGTTTCCTTTGCCTACTTCCTCGTCGAGATGCTTTAGGAATGTGGCAACATCTCGGTCCAGACGAAGGTAAACGCTCTTGTTTTCCGGTCCGCGAGTGGAGTACTCGTGACCTATGGCATCGGTCGAAGAAATGCTTATTGCCAGCATGTCAGTCTGTCCGGCGGTCTGTCCGAGTTGCTCGTTGTCAACGGCTGCCTCTGCCATACGGAACGTCATAGTTACTCCGTCGTCATTAGTCTTAATGTTGAACTTAGGCTTTGTGTGATTAGCCTTGTTGAAGTCTTTTACCCATTGAGGTAAGTCGTTCATATAGAACGTACTGGATACGAAGTGACCGGCTGATGTATCCCACCAGTAAGCGGCATTGGCACTGTGCCCGGCAGGCAGTATCGCAGCACGATCCTTTAATGCCACGCCTATAACTTTCGAATGGAAGTCTGTTGCGAGGTGCAGTTCATCACCGATGGTTGTACCCAGCATCTTCCTTGGACTCATCTGTCCTTCACGGCTGTTGGACCCAACGCTCTTTACAGTTGTGTCGGCGCAGCAGTAAGTTGGCTGTCCGTTTTCCCAGAACCAGTTGCCTGCTATGCCCGTAAAGGCTGGCACGGAGCCTGTATAAATGCTTGAATGACCTATAGCTGTGACGGCAGGCGAATAGTTAATCTGAGTGTTTTCGTATGAGAAGCCTTCATCCAGAAGGCGTTTCAAGCCATCTGCGCCATAATCATTGTAATAATAATAAAGGTAGTCCCAACGCATTTGGTCGACTACAAGCCCCACAACAAGTCGTGGGCGCTCTACCTGTGCCGTGCTTGGAATAATCGCAACGAGAAACAGGAGGATTGATAGCAATGTCTTCTTCATCGTGTCTTTGTTTTTAATGCTGCAAAGTTAGCATAAAACAAAAGAATAAACAAGCGATTCATTGCCTTTTTGTGAAATGAATTATTTGCGGAATCTCCGTACCTTTGCACCCGTCCACCGTCTTATAGTTCGCAGAGCTGTTTGACATTGTCCTCGAAATGCTCCTTGTCGATGGCATGGCTCTTCATCGCCGACCGGTAATTATAAATAGTATGTGGCGAGTAGGAAAGGAGAGTGGCAATCTCAGAGCTCTCGGTTACGCCAAGGCGGATGAAGGCGAATATTCGCAACCCGGTCGTCATCGTGCCGTCCTTGTTGAGCTCGACCTTCGTACCCGGTTCGAGAAGCTTTATAAACTCATCGACAAAGTTCGGATAAAGCCCGAGGAAAGCCTTGTCGAACTGAATGTAGAACTTCGCCAAGTCCTGACTTGCTATCCTGTCGGAGTTCACCGTTTTCAGCAAGTCCTTCGTCTGGTTGGTTTTTATCTTCAGTTTCACGAGATTGCGGTAGTTGTTTATCCGCTCCATTGTCGACGCGCTGATGTCGACGAACAGCCTGAGATATTCCTCACGCTTCCTGTTGGCTATCTCCAACAGCCCGTTCAACCTTGAAAGTTCCACATTGGCATTCTTCAACTGGGTGTTGGCAGTGTACAATTGTGAGTTCCTGTGCTCCAGCAACTTCTGACTCAGATGCAGCTGCTTGTTGCGAAGCCGTGAGAGAATGAACAGCACGAACGCGCCGATGGCAAGCACAATGACGGCTATGATGAACGCCATCTGCCTGTGGCTCTGCTCTTTCAGCTGTTGCTGATAGGCGGCGACGATAGGCGGAAGACGGTTGGAAATCTCCAGCTTGCGCAGTTTGTTGTTGAAGAATGTGGCGTCGTTCATGGCTGCCATCAGGTAGTGTTGTGCCAGAGTAGCGTTATCAGGGTCCTGATTGAATACGTACATCGCCAATTCCTGAAGTGCCGCGTTCTCCTTGACCGACCCAAGTAAGTCGGACTTAGCCGACAATATCAGGTACTGACCATACTTCAAGTCATTGTGCATCATCTTGTAGCTTCGTGCCGCTGCAAACGCCGCCTGCGACATAAGCCGTCCGTAAGTCCTCTCCCGACGGAGCACCTCCAGATACCATGTAACCGTTTTCGCCGGATCCTCTTCCATGAAGTACGACTTCTCACCCATGAGATAGTACCAGTTGGCACTGCCTTTCTGCGAGTATTGTATGGCGATGTACAGATAGCGGGTCCGAAGAGAGTCCATGCTCTTCGAGAACTCATTGTCCATTGTGAACGCGCTCCAGAAAACGTAAGTCCAGTAGGCTGCTATGGCATAGTCATACCGGAGGTCGTCCGGCAGGCGGTTGTAGTCGACCGACTTGATTATTTCCTCAGCGTTATTGTAGAATCCGCCGTAAGCCAGCAGCAGGGCTTTGTTGAGTTGAATCTTCTCCATCTGATGGGCGTCGTGGCTCTCCTCTGCTTCCTCCTGACATTTCTTTATATATACCAGTGCCGAGTCGAACTGATAAGACGAGTACGACTGGTAGAGCTCATACAGCAAGCGGCTCCTTTTGGCGTGGTCTTTCTTGGCATAGCTGAGCTGTTGCTTCATGTTGGCCAGCCGTTGCTCATATCGGGCATTGGTCTGACGCTTGACAGCTATGCAACTGTCGAGTACGGTCAGGTCGAGTTTTGGCAAAGTTGCCGACGCATTGGAGTTTGTCGGTAGTAGGCAAAGAGCAATGAAAATAAACAATGGTAGAAGCCGAATGTGCCTCATAACAGGTTGATTTTATTGATTCAGGTGCAAAGATAAGCATTATTTTTAATAATAAAGCATCTCCCTAAGCCTTTTTCTCGATTTAACATAATTATAACATAATCAAGACGTTACAAAGTTTCGTGATTTACAAAAATCTCCCTAACTGCTCCTTAACAGATTAATCAGTGAAATATATGTATACCTTTGCAATCGTAAACGAAAAGTTTACTTGGCACTCAAATCTCAAAATACAAATAACTAAAGGACACCCCTGTTTCATTCAAAGGGGAAAACCATCTTACCATCAAACACCCCACACCCCATTTCTTGATTTGCGAACTAAGTTACACAGACTAAATATTTTAAACCTAATAAGTAAGTAAATGGAGAAACTTTTTTCAACTACCAGGTCATTGGCAGTAGTCGCAGGACTCCTCCTCGTCGGCTCACCGCTCTATGCGCAGGACAGCAATAAGCAGGACACCAAGAAGAAAGGCGACGAGCGTAACGTGATGCTCAACGCTGCCGATTCTTACAAGCCTCGTGAGATCCAGATTGGTCTTCCATCCGAGGATGTAAATGTATATGAGAACGGACTTCCTGCCGTTTACTCTTCAAGCGTTCATAAGCTGTCGGCTCACTGGCGTAATGATGCCAGCCTTAAGGGCACTTCCCTGATGTCGCCGTCAGAGTCGGCTATCGCTACCGGCAACATTGCCTATGCCGTAAATGCTGAGAGCCAGCTGGGTATCAGCGACAAGGCTTTCAACGGAATAGTCAACTGGCATGGCAACCACTTCGGACTGAACACGTTCGACATCAACCTCAACGGTCGTCTTGCTAAGAACTGGTACTGGACAGCCAGCATGTATCAGAACTTCGATCCGGGAACTCAGAAGCAGCGTTACACCGACTTCGCCGACCGCACACAGCTTTTCCATGCAGGTATTACCCACACGTTCAATGACGGTAAGGGTAAAGCCACATTATTATATAAGTACAGCTACAGCAAGAATCCGGGCAACTTCAACAACCAGGGCCCGTTCATCTACAACGGCGACGGTTCTGTCGATGAGTTCCAGGGATTCAAGCTGGGTCGCTACTCATACGTTCCTAACGGCGGTCACCTCACTTACTATGACGTGATGACCGGCAAGGCACGTAGCTGGGACTTCCAGCAGGCTATGGACAACCATGCCAACGAGATAGCATTCCTCTTCGAGAATACATTCAACAACGGTTGGAAGTGGAACCTCAACGCAAAGTATATGGACGCGCCGCGTGCCAACTATGTTGACTTCGGTGGCTCTACCATCTCGAATATCCGGAACGGAGTACTCGACGGCTATGTCCTCACAACCGACGCCAACGGTCAGGATCCGTACAGTGGCTATGTCGAGGGCCGCCGCACATGGCTCCACTTCGGTAAGGTCCGCTCATTCATGCTCACAACTGAGCTCGACAAGCAGTTCGGCAATCATAATCTCCGTATCGGACTCAACGAGTGGTTCTATCATCTGAACTACCATTCATCCTCTTTCCAGTGGTACGGCACCGTAAATAATTATCCAACAATCCTCTACGGCAACTATTACAACCCATTCACCGGCGCAACATCACGCTCGCAGACTTACGACTTCAATGAGCTCAGCCCTGAGTATACCAAGGGTAATGAGAACAAGCTCGCCCTCTATATCACTGACACGTGGCAGGTCACTCCTAAGTTCAAGCTCCTCTATGGTGGCCGTCTGGAGTACTACCGCATGTCTGCCGACCAGATTTCACTCGGACGCTATAACGGATTCTACATTGGCGGAACCAACGCCGGTGGTGTAACCGTTGAGCCTGCAAAGGTCACAAAGGACAAGCTCAACTACGCTGCAACCATTCAGGGACAGTATGCTCTGACTGATAAGTTCGGATTCCTTGCCGACGCTACCGTTGCTACACGCTTCCCACGCATCAGCGACTATGCCGGAACGGGTCCTACTGAGGAGCAGTACAACCGCGTCACTATCCCATTGATTCGTGGCGGAGTTTACTTCAAGAACAGCTGGATTGACCTCACTTCGATGATTACATACATCTCGAAGTCGAACAATATCGACCAGCAGAACCTTACAAACCCCGGAACATCAGAGTCGAAGACCGTCCTGCTTATCTATGACATCCATACTCTCGGATGGACAACATCAGCTGAGATCGACCCGTTCAAGGGATTCCATCTCCACGCCCTCTTCACATGGCAGAAGCCGCAGTACAAGAACTACAATGCCAGCGTAACCTTCAACAACGGCAACACCATGAGCGTCGATGCCGACAAGATGATCGTTAAGGAGATTCCGCAGATCCTCATTGAGTTCGACCCAAGCTATCAGATTACCAAGGACGTCCGTGCATGGCTCAGCTTCCGCTACTTCGGCAAGACCTACGCCAACCTTCAGGAGGCATTCTACTTCAACGGACACTGGGAGACATTCGGCGGCGTTAACTGGCAGGTCAACAAGCACCTCTCACTCGGTGTAGACGTAGTCAACATCTTCAACCAGTCAGGAGCCAAGGGAACCATCAACGGTACAGAGCTCGTTACCAAGGACGAGGCAAAGAAGTACGCCGGCTACATCATGAGCGGCAGCTATCTCCGTCCGTTCACCGTTGAATTCTCAGCATCTTTGAAATTCTAACTACTTAATCCTTTATAAAATAAAAAGTGCCTGCCCCCGAGCCGGGGGGCGGCACTCCTAATAAACACTACGAACTATGAAGAAGCTCTTTTTCTTGCTTTCAATGCTGATTACATTTATGGGAGCTCAAGCTTCGGGAAAGCAAAACATCCGCATCAGCACAAACGACATCGACCTCATTCTTCAGGTCGCTGAAAACAACCGCCTGTACCAAGTGTACTTCGGCGACAAGTTGAACTCAACAGCCGATTTCGACCGGTTCGACTGGAAAATCAAGCCGGGCTCGGACGGCAGCTATGGCATCCGTGGACGCGAGGCTTATCCGGGCTCCGGCGGCGAGGACTCTTTCGAGCCTGCACTTGCCATCACCCATGCCGACGGCAACCTCACTACATATCTTTATTATCAGGGCTTTGAGCAGAAAGCCGTCGATGGCGGAACAGAGACTGTCATCCGTCTTGCCGACGACCAGTATGCCGACAACGTAACACTCCACTATGTAGCTTATCAGAAGGAGAACGTCATCAAGGTCTGGAGCGAGATAAAGCATAACGAGAAGAAGCCTGTCACATTGTGGCGTTATGCCAGTGGTATGTTCTACTTCAACGAAGGACGTTACTTCCTCACCAACTATCACAGCGACTGGGCACGCGAGGGTCAGCCGGCAACTCAGGAACTCCAGTTCGGCAAGAAAATCATCGACACCAAGCTTGGAACCCGTGGCGCCGAGCAGTGTGAGCCTTTCTTCGAGCTTGGCATTGACGAGCCTGCAAAGGAGAACGAAGGCAAGGTTATGCTAGGGACCATCGGATGGACAGGAAACTTCCGTTGCACATTCGAGGTCGACAATGTAGGCGCGCTCCGCATCATCCCTGGCATCAACCCTTATGCTTCAGACTACGTTCTGAAAGCAGGTGAGGTGTTCAAGACCCCTGAGTTCATCTTCACTCTGAGCGACAAGGGAACCTCTCAGGCATCACGCAATATCCACGACTGGGCTCGCCGCTATCAGCTTTGGAACGGCGGCGGAACACGCATGACTCTTCTCAACAACTGGGAGAACACCGGCTTCGACTTCAATCAGGAGTCACTGGCTCAGCTTATGAAGGACGCCAAGGACCTCGGAGTCGAGATGTTCCTCCTCGATGATGGCTGGTTCGGCAACAAGTATCCGCGTAAGGACGACCACGCAGGCCTCGGCGATTGGGAGGCTACAAAGACAAAGCTTCCCGGCGGAGTACCGGCACTCGTCAAGTCAGCACAGGACGCAGGCGTAAAGTTCGGCATCTGGATCGAGCCGGAGATGGTCAACCCGAAGAGCGAGCTCTATGAGAAGCATAAGAACTGGGTCATCGAGCAGCCTAACCGCAAGACTTATTACTATCGTAATCAGCTTGTCCTCGACCTCGCTAACCCTGAGGTACAGAACTATGTCTTCGGTGTTGTTGACCGTCTGATGACTGAGAATCCTAACATTGCCTACTTCAAGTGGGACTGCAACTCACCGATAACAAACATTTATTCGCCATACGAAAAGGCTCAGCAGGGCAACATGTACATCGACTACGTACGTGGACTGTACAAAGTACTCGACCGCATTCACGCCAAGTACCCTAAACTTGAGATGATGCTTTGCTCCGGTGGCGGCGCCCGCTGCGACTATCAGGCACTGAAGTACTTCGGCGAGCTCTGGGCTAGTGACGATACCGACCCGTTCGAGCGCCTGTACATCCAGTGGTCACTGTCGAAGTTCTTCCCGGTAAAGGCTATCGCAGCCCACGTTACCAACTGGAACAAGAAGACTTCTGTCAAGTTCCGTACCGATGTAGCCTCTATGTGCAAGCTCGGTTTCGACATCGACCTCAAGACTATGTCGCCTGACGACTACAAGTACACCCAGGGCGCTGTTGCCAACTGGCGCCGCCTCGAGGGCGTAATCCTTGACGGTGAGCAGTATCGCCTTGTCTCTCCTTACGAGAGCAACCACGCCGCTGTCGATTATGTATCGCAGGACAAGCAGAAGGCAGTCGTCTTCGCCTACGACCTTCACCCACGCTATGAGGAGCCTCTCCGCAACGTCCGTCTGCAGGGACTTGACGCCAACAAGACATACACTGTCAAGGAGATCAACCTCATGCCGAACACTGAATCGAAGCTGGCTTTCAACGGTCAGAGATTCACTGGCGACTATCTCATGAAGGTGGGTCTTGGCATCCTCACATTCACCGAGGGAACAAGCCACGTTCTTGAGCTTACAGCTGAATAATCAAAGTAATTCGTGATTATATTATTAGAGTAATTTAGACTTGGTAGCCGGGTGCGGCAATCGTGATGATTGTCCGGCCCGGCTTACTTTTTAACACAAACATCTACTTACAATGAATCCTAAGAACTTATATATTTTCCGACGAATGACAAAATCCTTTGCTCGTATGCTTTCCTGTGGTCGCAGTAGCTTCTGGCATGTGCCGAACGTGGGAAAACGACAAGGTATTTCGGTGCTGGCTTAGCCTTGTAGAGCGGGAAAACCATTCGTGTCGGGACAAACGTATCGCCACCTCCGTGAATGAAAAGCATTGGTTTCCGGCATTTGGCAACCTGCTTCAGAGGTGATGCCTCGCCGAACGACCAGCCATACCGGAGCTTGCAAAGGGCTGAAGCAGAGTAGAGTAGCGGTACGTCCGGCAGTCCGAATAATCCCTTCAGCTCATAGCTGAACTCATCCCATGCCGATGAATAGCCGCAGTCCTCGACAAAGCATTTCACCGATGGCGGTGTCTTCTCGCCCGAAACATTCATAACCGTGGCGGCTCCCATCGACTGTCCGTGGACAACGATACGCGCATGACAGGTGGAGTCGCGGTAAAGGCTGTCGGCAATGTCTATCCATTGCAGTACGTCTTTGCGGTCCTTCCAACCCATCTGCATAGCGTCGCCGTCGCTCTTTCCGTTTGCGTGAAGGTCGGGAATGACGATATTCATGCCCATTACCTTATTATATATGTAGCCGATTTGTAGCATGTCGATGGCGCAATCGGTGTAGCCGGGCACTATCACAGCGGTCTCGGAAGTCTTCCTTGGCGCTCCGATGAGCAGGGCATGGTGTCGGTCGCCGTCGGAAGCCACGACAAACGTGTCGCGGACAGCCTTCACCCGTTGCAGAGAGTCTGCCCAACCGGCTATCCACGGGTAGCGTCCTTTCATCACGGCAAGCTCCTTCGGGTAGTTGCGACCCTTGTTTTTGGTCGGCTTCAGGGCAAAGCTGAGCATGTATTCGCTTGCCGCAAACAGCACGATGAGCAGTACCGCAATGACCGCCACGAGGGTTACAAGAACCTTCTTCCTTTTGTTTCCTTTCGCCATTGTGTCTAAATTAAACAACAACTATATACTTATCAGTCGGCTTTTGACAGTCTCAGTTGTTATTGTACGGGCTCAAGGGTGATGGTCTCGTCAGGAATCTTACCTGCCTCAATGGTTATCTCCGACTCCTTGAGGCGCTTTATTCCATGAATATCCTTGGCTATCTCGTCGATCGTTTCCTGCACGTCATAGCCGCGGTTGCCCTCACGGAAGTGCATGAGAACCTTCAGACAAGGGTGCTTCAGATGGCTGATGACATCGGCTGCTTCCTTCGAAGTGATGGTGAAATACCCCGCACACGGAATGAGAACCACGTCAGCCTTGGCAAGTTCGGCATACTCTTCCTTCGTCGGCAGGCGTCCGAGGTCGCCGAGATGAACTATTGTCAGGTCGCCGATATGCAGGAATGTTATGTCCGACAGCCCACGGTGAGCACCGTTGTGATGGTCGTGAGGCACGGTTATCTTGGTCACTTCGAAAGCCAGAGGCTTCCCGGTAGTCTCTATCAGGTGGGCGGCATTGTGGTCGCCGTGCTGATGAGAGCAGCTGACAGCGTCTGCCTTGATTCCACGGGGCAGCTTCGTGCCCGGTACGCTGCCGTTTTCGTATGGGTCGAATACTATTGATGAGCCCAGAGCCTCAACCTTGAAGCAGCTGTGCCCGTAATAAGTGATGGTCGCTTTAGTCATAGTCCTTTGCGTTTTTGTTCATAATGTATCGGCAAAAATACAAAAAATATCTCAGAAAATGCTTACCTTTGCAATCAGGTATGAATTTTAAGTCTATTTTACTTCTGTTTATCCTTCTTTTCAATGGATTGTCTTTTGGCTTCGCCCAGACCACTGACGGGACCAAGCCGAAACGCCATTCATTGAGTGAGAGGGCAAGAATAGCCGACAGCCTGCGCCTTCAGCTGCATCAGGCTGCCGCTCAGGGACGTGCGCTGGAGTGGGGCGACAGTCTTCTGCAGGCTAGGATGAACAGTGGCAAACTAAGCAGGAAAAGATACAAGAGACTCCGCCGTAAGCTTTATAAGTATGGCAGGAAAGTCTATCAGGGCGACTCGCTGCTTGCCAAAAGGTATAACAAGATAACTTACGACACGATGTTCATCCATCGTCCGCCCGGGCGTTGGACTATAAAGTTCCGTGGAAATATATCCGGTTCGACCATCAGCGCTGAGGGCAAACGGCAAGGCGAGCCTTACAGCGGGGAGGTAAATTCCGACTATCGGGGCACCATGAGTGTTGCGGTAACCTACCGTGGCATTTCCCTCGGGCTGGCTCTTAACCCAATGAATCTAGCCGGGAAGAGCAAGGACAATGAGTTTAATCTCACGTCATACGGCAATAGGTTCGGTTTCGACCTTGCCTATTTGTCATCGAAGACATACAAGGGTAATGTGAAAATGGGCGGTGTAACGTCGGATGTTGACAAGGGCGCCGTCAGTCAGAGTGCCCTTAACGTGAATGCCTACTATGCCTTCAATGGCAAGCGGTTCTCAATTCCGGCGGCATTCTCACAGAGCTACATTCAGCGCAGGAGTGCCGGAAGCTTCCTTCTTGGGGCAAGTCTCGACGCTCAGACGACGAAGATTGGCGGAATCAGTACCACCGGAGGCAATGACGTCAGGCTGAAAGTCGTGGAGTTTGCCATGGGCGCAGGCTATGGTTACAACCTTGTGGCTGGCAAAAGATGGCTGTTCCATCTGTCGGCTCTGCCAACGTTCGATGTCTTTATAAGGTCTCATTTGACTTTGGCGGGCGGGCGAGCCAAACTCCATTACCATTTTCCCAGCTTCATAATGACCGGCAGGGGAGCTGTCGTTTATTCATGGAAGAATAAGTTTGCCGGTGGCTCAATGGTGTTCAACTTCTCGAGCTTCGGCGATAAGGACCAGCTCCACTTGATGCGTAGTAAGTGGCGGCTCAGATTGTTCTTCGGTTTCAGAATCTGATACGTCTGACAGTCGGTCGGTTAGGCGTTAAAGATTGTATTAGTTGCGTCTAACCGGAAAATATTTTGTAAGTTTGCACCCGTGAAGCGATTAGAAATAAGACGTCAGTGGTACTCACGGCTGTTGCTGTGTGTGTTTGTACCGATGCTGTTGCTTGCCTCAGTGCATGTCCATCAGCCGTCGGCAATTGCTTCCGCTGACTGTTATGCCTGCCTTCATCATATCCATCATGACGGGCATATTGCCTCGACTTCACTGACCATTGACAGTTGTCTGCTCTGTCATTTCCTGACAACGCCTTACGTTGCGGCTGCTGTTGTAGCTGTTGTCTTTGCTGTAGCGTTCGTCCTCAGAACCAGGAACAGGCATTCTGTCAGCATCGTGGCTACTGTCCATGATGCCAAACGACTCCGTGCGCCTCCCGTTTGTTTGTAATACATTATCAGACTTAGCATTACAAACAAATCATTTTTATTTTATGAACAGAATATCAGTTGTCCTGCTCTTGATGCTCGTATGTATTGGTGTCATGGCAGAACCGCTCAAGGGCGGTGGCTCCCTGAGTGGAAAAGTAACCGACAAGCGTAGCGGTGAGGCTCTTGTTGGTGTAGCCATCTTCTTCCCTGGTCTTCAGACGGGGACGGTTACAGATGCAGACGGTAAATACAGTATAGACAATCTTCCTAGGCGAAGTGTTGAAGTGCAGGTGAGTTACATTGGTCATAAGACTATTGTAACGACTATTGATGTTGATTCGGTAAGCCGGAAAGACTTCGCTCTGGAAGAAAGTGACGCTCAGATAAACGAAGTTGTGGTAACGGGACTTACCGGGAAGTCGCTTGCCAAGGACTCTCCGACACCTGTCTCGGTTGTCAGTTCGGCTATGCTTCGGTCGACGGCTTCGTCGAATATCATCGATGCGCTGAGCCTGCAACCCGGTGTCTCGCAGATAACTACCGGCGGCGGAATATCCAAGCCGGTGATTCGCGGGCTCGGTTTCAACCGTGTCGTGGTTGTCAATGACGGCATTCGGCAGGAAGGCAATCAGTGGGGAGCTGAGCATGGAGTCGAGATTGACCCGCAGAGTATTTCCTCGGCGGAGATCCTTAAGGGACCGGCTTCGCTTATGTATGGCAGTGACGCTATGGCGGGAGTAATTATTTTCCATGACGAGGTGTTGCCACCATTAGGGAAAGTTCAGGCTAATGTCTCGTCGGAATACCAGTCGAACAACGGACTCTTCGACTATTCCGTCAATCTTAAAGGCAACAACAACGTCATCGTCTGGAGCGGACGGTGGTCGGACAAGATGGCTCACGCCTATAAGAACAATTACGACCAGTATGTGCTCGGGTCGCAATTCCGTGAGCGTGCTGCCGAAGGACTCGTTGGAGTAAACTGCAAATGGGGTTACAGCCATCTGACTTTGAGCTACTATCATCTCACTCCGGGTATCGTCGAAGGTGACCGTGGCTACAGCCATAGCTATGGCAAGAGCCTGCCTTTCCAGCAAGTCCACCACTATAAGGCAGTCAGCGACAACACATTCTTTATAGGTAATGGCACACTTCAGGCTATTGTCGCCTACCAGCAGAACCGCCGTCAGGAGTTCGAGGAAAGTCCTTCGACACCGGGACTCGACTTTATGTTGCATACCGTGAACTATGACGTGAGGTATAAACTGCCTATAGCCGACCAGTTGAAGATAGCTGTCGGAGGTGGCGGAATGTGGCAGAGGTCACTGAACAAGGGCGATGAATACCTCATTCCGGCTTACCAATTGTTTGATATTGGCGGCTTCGGAACTATCACTTACAATACAGGAAAGTTCACTCTGAGTGGTGGAATGAGAGTCGACAACCGCCATCTGCATAGCTTCGCGCTTGATGATCTGTTCGAGAAGTTCAGCAGAAACTTTACCGGAGTTACCGGAAGTGTCGGCGCTGTGTATGCTGTCAACGACAAGATGAATGTTCGGTTGAATGTGGCTCGCGGTTTCCGTGCGCCTAATCTGAGTGAGCTGGCGTCCAACGGTGTCCATGAAGGAACGGTCGAATATGAGATTGGAAACACCGGTCTGCACCCTGAATACAGCTGGCAGGCTGACTTGGGATGGGACTTCACATCGCCGGTTGTTTCCGCCCAGCTGTCCCTTTTTGCCAATTTCATCGACAATTATATATTCACCCAGAAGCTCGAAGGAGTGAAGACAGAGGGCTACGATACCTATAAGTATACCCAAGGAGACGCCCGCCTGTTGGGTGGTGAGGCATCGGTTGACATCCATCCGATAGAGCGCTTGCATTTTGCCAACACCTTCTCTTATGTCAATAGTGTCCAGCTTCACCAGCCGCATGACGCTAAGTATCTGCCGTTTACACCAGCTCCGAGGTGGACTTCCGACCTCCGTTATGACATTGTCCGTGACGGAAAGACAGTCGATAATACCTACGTTTCATTGCAGATGGAATGCAATCTGAGGCAAAACCACTACTATGCGGTCAATGGCACCGAGACGGCAACGCCGTCATACTCGCTGTTCAATGTCTCGGCAGGCACTGACTTCCGTGTTCATGGACATAAGGTCGCTTCCTTGCTGTTGTCGTGCAACAATCTGTTTGACAAGGCTTACCAGAGTCATCTGAGCCGTTTGAAGTACTTGGATGTCAATCCCCTCAACGGACGGCGCGGCATTTACAATATGGGAAGAAACTTTACTGTAAAGTTGCTCGTCCCGATTGAGCTCTGATAAACTATGACTTTTTTTATCACGGGGATTCAATCTATGAAATAGTTTCTGTTAGTTGACGGGAATGTACATTGCCTTTTATATTATAGGATGTTCATCTATAGGTTTAAATTAGAATGAATGTCCATTTAAGTCGGGCTGAATGTACATTCCCTTCAACAATGGAAACAAATAAAGGAAAAACTTTAATAATCTGTCGTCAGTTCCAAAAGAAATTCTTAATTTTGCTGTTGAATAACCAGAATTGGATAAAAATCAATCCAACTTAATTTAAATTTATATATCCATTTTGATATTTGGATATAAGATAATATTACATAATGAAATACAAATCAATGGAAGATTTGAGAAAACTCTCCGACAAAGAGGTGGAGGATTTTCTGAAAATATATTGGAAAACGGACGAACTGACATTCTACGGAATATTTGAACCAAACACCAAAGATGCCGATAAATACAGCGGAACAATGACCAGACTGAGAGTTCCGGGCAGTTCAGTGTGGCTGAAATATCCGTTCTCCGATTTTGGGCTCGTTTCAATGAAGATTCCGGCTAACAAGAAGTTGGACGGAAAGTACTACAAGTTCAGTTGCCGCGTCCATCCTAATTATAATAACCGCTGCCAGTTGCAGATTCTCCTTAATACTCTTGAGGAGATTGATGAGGGCACTTACAATGTAAAGCCCGTCCATCATGAGTCCGGACCGCAGTCTCCGCTTGCTTACCGGTTCCAGTTGCTTGAGGACGAAGAGACAGGCTGGGGCAAGGGAATAAGCCAGCTTTTGGGCGTTTATAAGAAGCGGCACGATGGCTCTTACTACCTTGATGATATTCGCAAGACCGACCTGACATGCCTTCGGACCTACCCGAAGACAACTTTCCATGTCAGTCCGCTGCCTCTGAAGAATCCAATCGAAGGACTGGAAGAGGGGCAATACTGCCTTTTCAACTGGCGGTTCACTTTCAATGTAAAGGTCAATCCTTGTGACATCGAGGTTGACGAGAGCAAACCGATAGTCTTCGTCAACCCCAAAGACCTTATAACGGAGCTGCAAAAAGTTGACCCTTCAAAGTTTAATGACGCTCCGGCACTGCCCCGTCAGACCGATGTCTGTGTGCTTATTTACGACCTCCTCCATGAGGCAAACAGATATTCCGGTGCTCCGGTTGACGCCCAGTTCTACCTGACTGACAAGTATTTATCGTTCCGGCATACCGGCAGACCAATCACGGCAGAGACCATCCTGAATCTTTGTGGGCTCGGCGAAAGGAACGGACAGGCTCAGGATAATATAATGTATCACTGCCGCGGACTCCGTGAATTCCTCTCGTCTAATAGCCGGACGATAGTCGTTTCCAATGGATTTACCGTCCGTTTCGACAATGATAACGGCAAGCTGAATGCTGTTTGGCTAGAGAAAAAGGATCTTCCGAGGGAAATAAAAATCTCATTGGCAAGGAACAAGCGGTTTACCGAGACCATCATCCTTCCGTTCGACAAAAAGACTAATACCGAACAAAACAACTATAAGGTAGGACTGCACTGCGTCTTTGAGGATGTCCAGAACATTGCATTCTTCTCAAACATAGGCAAGGTTACGGTAAAGATAAAGGGCGGAAAGGCAAAGACCCTCGACCGTAAGGACTGGATAGTGTCCAAGGAATACAAGTCGTTCATCCCGAGAGAGTCCCGTTTGAAGCTAGCCGACAAGAAAGAAACGTCCATCATGTTTGCTTGCCGCCACAAAGGAAACGTCCTTATAGGCGATGATGACTCGCCGGTATATAGCCTTATCCCGACAACCTCGTCATTCGGTTTTCCCTTCCTGATGCAGCTTGACGTTCATGTCAACAAGACCAACTATACCATCAATCACCGCGATCCTTGGAACAAGGTCTATGCCGAGAAAGCCGGAAGGCTGTTTGCCCAGTGGATAACCGATTTGACCCATGCCGCTGAGTTCACCCCAAAGTCCATTTACAGCATAGTGCCGAAGTTTAACGAATGCATCGAGGAACATCCTGAGGAACAGACATTTATCAAACTGTTCCAATTCGGATTCAAGTCTGTAATACTTGATGATAAGAATGACAAGGACAATGCCAAGCCAAAGGACAAACCCAGAGGCAAGGCAAGCGAGCCATCGGTAGCCGACAAACCGTCAAAGTACTCTAAGCCGGTCAGGGGGAAGAATACTTACGTCATCGACACCAATATATTTGTCAATTGTCCTGACATCATATCCAAGTTGAAGAGATCCGACAATGTTATCCTTTCAGCAAAGGTTGTCGACGAACTGGACAACCTTAAGTATAAGATGGAGGACAAGGACTTACGGAATGTCCAGATGGCATTGAAGAACATCAATGTCGCTTTCGACAAGCCTAATGTCCACATGGAGATGTCGGATGTCTCATTGTTGCCCCGTGACTTCGACAGGCATAATCCGGACAACAACATCCTGTCGGTCGTTCTCCGTCATAAGGCTGAGAACCCAATCTTGCTTACCTCCGACAACGGCTTGCAGATAAAGGCTAAGACCCTCGGAATCAATGTCATCGGACTGAAAGAATACTTAGCTTCAGGGAAAAGAAAGAAGGCAGAATAAATCATTCCGCCTTTTTTTGTTTCTGTCTTGCTCTTTAAAAGTCTTTGTCAAATGTAATATTCCTGAATGTCTTGTTTGTCGTACCTCCCGATATAGGAATATAATGTTTGAGCCCCCGTTCGTCTTCTTCTATCTCATAAATATCATAGTATGGGATTACTCTGTCATTGTAGAATTCCCAATTCCTATACTTTCCTTTGGGGATAGTGTTTCTGAACAGCCAGTCGAGTTCTTCTAAACCTTTATATTGTATTATGTCATTGACATAAGGGTGGTCGAAATACGCGACTAAAAACGCAGTGCCAAATCGCATGTAACAGTCATAAATGAATTTCTTTTTTTGATCTTTCGAATGCCGGTAAGACCTTACTCGTTTGGCTTCTTTCTTTATCATCTCTATTTCGGAACGTCTTATCTTTATATCGTCAATCCACGTTGCATACCCTACGCAGGTCATACCATAGACTTCTATCTTGGCTAAAAAAGGCTTACCATCAGAATCCAGGGCGTCTTCTCCTTCTTCTTCTATGACACAGCCTATATTGTTTATACCGAACATCCATATAGTACCATACAGCAAATTATAAATATCAGTCCTTTTACTTCGTTCTATCTCTACTATACCGAAGTACTGGGTGATTTTTTCAAAGCCTTTCCTCAATTCCTTGAATGTAAAAGACTCTCCCTCAGAAATACTCTTTCCAATTTCTTTCACCCATCTGGCAATATCACCTTTGAGCCGGAGCCAAGTTGAAAAAAGGCAAATTAAAGTTATACCATCGGCACGTGAAGGGATGTAGCAGATGAATTCAATTGCTTTTCTGAATGCATCGGCGGTAGCCTCTTTCGGATGACGTGTGGTGAAACTGTACCTGCTGTCACATTTTAGAATACACTGTCCTTCCTCATATAACTTCTCATTCTCCTTGTCCTCCTCTGTCAATGGATTTTCAGTTAGTTTATCAACACGGTTATATAGGGGAACTGTCAACATTATATCACGCCATTTCATTAACGAATATAGTTCATCCAAAACGTTTGAATACATCTCTTCCCGGGTTGCCTTTCTGCCATTCGAGGTGGCAAACTCCATGATTGTAGGCACTTGGCGTGACGTCGACTTGTCCGATGGTGCCGAGTACTGGACTTTCAACAGCGACGGAACGGGCAATCTCCGCTTTGATGATATTGAGGTATCGGGCTATCAGCAGGTCGATTTCACATATACCGTTACAGATACACGCCTGACGGTAACAGCAAATGTTGAAGGCAAAAAGGTAACCGAGACATACTTCATATCATTCAATAGTCAAGGAACAACCTTGACAATCATGGATCCTAATGACAAAGAAGGCTTGTTGATACTTAATAAGATAAAGTAAATGATTCCTTCATGATTCAGGTTCCTTTTCGGCTTTTAACCTTTATTATTGTTGCACTTTTGCAAAAAGATTGTAACTTTGCAAACAGATTAAAATAAAAGCCACTATGAAAAGGAACCTGATTACCACTATCTTACTATGCCTGAGCGTCATGTCCAATGCCCGGACATTCGATTTCAACAACACAAACTTGGGCAATAACCCCCGCGTCAGTATGCTCGTCAGCCAATTGACACTCGACGAGAAAATCCACCTTCTGTCTTCCGACCTCGGTGTCGAGCGCCTTGGTATTCCCCATTGTGGACAGGACGAAGGACTTCATGGACTGACATTGGGTGGCCCCGGACGCTGGGGACTCCATAACACGCTGCCCGACGGGACAAAGACTTACCGGAGTTTTCCTACCACTTGCTTCCCTCAGGAGTATGGAATGGGCGAGACCTGGGACCCCGAGCTCATCAGCCTCATTGGCGATCAGGAAGCTACCGAGGCACGGTGGTACGCCCAGAGCCCGCTGTCACGGGTGTCCCATGCCCTTGTCCTTCGTGCTCCTAATGCCGACTTGGCCCGTGACCCACGGTGGGGACGCACCGAAGAGAGTTTCGGCGAAGACCCATTCCTCACGGCAACAATGACCTGCGCTATGGTAAGAGGTATTCAGGGACCTGACAAAACATACTGGAAAGCGGCTTCACTCATGAAGCATTTCCTGGCCAACAGCAATGAAAACAGCCGTGACAGCTCGTCGAGCAATTTCTCCGAAAGGCTCTTTCGTGAATACTACAGCTTCCCTTTCTATAAAGGAATAACCGAAGGTGGCAGCCGTGCCTTTATGGCTTCATACAACGCTTGGAACGGAACACCAATGTGCATCAACCCGGTCCTCGACAGCATAACCCGTCGGGAGTGGGGCAATGACGGCATAATCTGTACTGACGGTGGTGCTCTCGGATTGCTGATTAGCGGGCATCATGCTTACAAGACCCTTGCCGAAGGAGCCGCCGCTATAGTCAAGGCAACCACCGGCGAGTTCCTTGACCGATATGATGAGGCTGTCAGGGAAGCCCTCCGTGACAGCATTCTGACTGAAGCCGACATCGACCGGGCTATAACCTATAACCTGAATGTGGCTCTTAAGCTTGGTCTTCTCGACGGCAAAGACAGCCACGACCCTTACCGTACAATCGGAGCCGACACCAATGCCGTGAAGCCCTGGCTCACCGATAGCGCCCGCCGGTTGGCCCGAAGGGCAATGGACGAATCTATTGTCTTGCTCAAAAACTCACCAAAGCAGCACCTTCTTCCACTCGATTTATCCCGTGTCAAAAATATCCTCCTTATCTGTGACGGGAAGGAAGACTATGCCGACAGCATCCATCAGGACTGGTATGGCGGAACAATGCCTTACACTGTAACCATAGCCGATGCTTTCAATGAGCTTGCCGACAGCAATAACGGACTGAAAATCAACCGAATGAAAGTCAGCAACATGGCTCTGACCGCACAGCAAGAACAGCTCGTCAGCCAAGCCGACATAGTCGTCTGCATAGCTGGCAATGAGCCAATAGGCGGTATCGACGCGTGGAAGAAAGTCACACGCCCCGATTATGGTCGTGAGGCGGTCGACCGTGACAGCCTGAATCTTCCCGACGAGCAATGGATCCGGCAGGTCTGGCAGCATAATCCCAACACAATCCTTGTGCTCCTCAGCTCATTCCCATATTCTATCAACTTCAGTCAGGCTAACCTCCCGGCTATCATCCATGCCACCCACGGCTGTCAGGAGGAAGGACACGGCATCGTTGATGTGCTCACAGGCAAGTATAATCCGTCAGGCAGACTGACCCAGACGTGGCCGAAGTCCATTGACGACTTGCCACCTATGATGGATTATGACATAACCCACGGCAGAACCTACATGTATAACACTAAGCCGGTGCTCTATCCTTTCGGCTATGGACTGAGCTACTCAGAGTTTAAATATGGGAAGATGAAGACTGAGGTGAATGCCGATGGCGACATCATCGTCACTGTTCCGGTGAAGAATATCAGCAATCGTGACGGTGTTGAGGTCGTCAAGGTTTATGCCACATTCCCTGAATCGAAAGTCAAGCACCCTATTAAGAAGCTCGTTGCTTTCACCCGTTGTCCTGTCAAGGCAAAGCAGAGTGCCATTGCCAAGCTCACGGTCAGACGCTCCGACCTGGAATATTGGGACGAGGTAAACCACAAATGGACTTTCGAACCGGGCGTCCGCCTTACTTTTTAACTTGGTTTAACTCAGTAAGGTAACAATTGTGTCCGTCCGCGATGGCAAAGAACCCTTAACTTTGCATCCGTAAAACGAAAACAATTGTAAGACTATGAATTCAATAGAAACATTCAAGAAGTGGGACATCGACCTGCTCATCGACTATGTACTCAAGTTCCATCACCGCAACACCCGCCGCTATGGTGATAAGATTGCCCAAGAGCTTATTGCCCTGGCCCAGTCACATCCGGAGCTGAATGAGGCGGCAAACCTTTTCAGAAACAGCGTACAGGACTTAGACATGCACTGCATGAAGGAAGAGAATGTCCTCTATCCCTATATCAATGAGCTGTACAATGCTTCCGAAACCGGCCAGCCTGTTGAGGCTTTCCACTGCGGAACCATCCGGTATCCGGTCAACGCCATGATGGCCGACCATAGCGATGAGTCCGCCCGCCACGAGATGATTGCCCGGCTGACCAACAACTATACAGCTCCCGAAGGTGCTGAGGCTGAGTATCAGAGAGTCCTCGACGAACTGCGTGACTTCCGCGACTACCTACATGAGCATATAGCCGTCGAGAATGAGATAATCTTCCCACGGGCGCTGGCTCTCGAGGCAGCCAGTGTCTAATGCGGAAAAAACTTTACATCAAATACAAAGTATGCCAAATTGCGTTCTAATCGGGTATCTTTCGTCTTGTAAAAGATACCCGATTACGGGCTAAAAGATACCCGATTAGAGCGTAGTTTGGCATGTTTTATTTCCCCCGTCTGATTATCAGTGGGTTACAAACCCTCCCAATGAAAAAATAAGTCCTCTTTTGTTCATATTCGTTTTTTATTATTATTTTTGCAACCTAAAATACAAATCGGAATAAAATGAAATCCAACAAATTATCCACAGTTATCTTTATGGCTCTTCTCTGTATGCCTGCGTTGGCTCAGAAGAGGGCTTTCTCCATAGAGGATATTTACCGTGTGAAGACGGCTTACGGTCCGACGGTGTCTTCGGCAGGCGACATGATATACACTCTGAGCTCGTCGAATCTTGCCAAGCAGACTTCTACATCTAATATATATACCGCCGGTGGCAAGGCAGTCACTACCGACAATCAGAGCTATTCGCCACAATGGAGCAGCAACGGCAAATACATCTACTATACATCTTCTAATAGTGGACTGCCACAGGTGTGGCGGGCAAATGCCGACGGCAGTGCTGCCGAACAGCTGACCGACTATAAACTCGGTGTGCAGGGAGCCGTTGTCTCGCCTGACGGACGGTATATAGCCTTCGCGGCTGAAGTCGATCCCGACTTGAATGATGCCGACGGCTCACTGAACAAAGAGGCCAGGGAAGCCAAGCGAAAGAATCCTATTCAGGCACATATAACCGACCATCTGCTCTTCCGCCACTGGACGGAGTATAGTGACGGTCGCTATTGGCATATCATTGTGTTCGACACAAAGTCGAAGACATATAAAGATGTAACGCCGGGCAAGTTCCATTCGCCGGTGTTCTCGCCGTCGGGTCCTACCGGATTTGTCTTCTCGCCTGACTCCAAGGAGCTTTGCTATCTCAGCAATCATGACGAGCACCCCGAGGCAAGCACCAACTGCGACCTCTGGACGGTCAATCTGGAGACATTGGAACAGAAGGACTTGACTGCCGAAAACAAGGCATGGGACGGTTCTCCGCAGTATTCGCCTGACGGCAAGTATATTGCCTACCGGTTCCAGCGCACCCCGGGATATGAGAGCGACAGGTTTATCCTTGGACTCATCGATCGCAAGACGGGCAAGAAGTCGGTGCTGACGGAAGGCTTCGACAACTGGGTTGACGATTACAAGTGGTCGGCCGACTCGAAGAGCATTTACTTCCTTGGTGAGGTTCGTGGTGTTGAGCCGCTTTACAGTGTTGACATCAAGACGGGTAAAATAAAGAGCGTTATAACCGGTAAGGCTATCAGCGGTTTCGATATTGACCCTAAGGGAAATGTGTATTATACATATTCCACGACCGGCAAGCCTACGGCTGTTTACAAGACTTCGCTCAGCGATTTGAAAAAAGGCAGGGAGGCAGTACAGCTGACCCACTATAACGATTCTCTTGAGGCTGCCGTCGACTTCCGCCCGTCAGAGCAGATGTGGGTGAAAGGTGCCGAGGGCGATTCCGTTGAGGTGTTCATTGTCAAACCGCATAACTTCGATGCGTCGAAGAAATACCCTCTGGTAATCAATGTACATGGCGGTCCGCAGATGCAGTGGATGAATTCCTACCGCGCCGACTGGCAGGTCTATCCGGGTGCCGGGTATGTTGTAGCCTATCCTAACCCTCATGGCTCAACCGGCTATGGTCAGAAGTTCTGCCGTGACATCAGCGGTTCGTGGGGTGGTCGTCCTTTCGATGATGTTATGAAGGTTACCGACGAGCTGGCTAAGCTGTCTTACGTCGACTCTACCCGTATGGGAGCAATGGGATGGAGCTATGGCGGCTATTTCATGAACTGGCTGCAGGGACACACCAAGCGGTTCAAGTGCCTGGCTTCGATGATGGGGCTCTATGACCTGCGCTCTATGTGGGGAGGAACTGAGGAACTGTGGTTCCCTAACTTCGACCTGGAGGGGCAGCCGTGGAACTCTCCTCTGTATAAGAAGTGGAGCCCGTCGGAATATGTCAGGAACTTCGCTACCCCGACACTCATTATCACCGGTGAGCGTGACTATCGTGTGCCTTATACTCAGGCGTTGCAGTACTTCTCGACTCTGCAGTCACTCGGAATTCCGAGCCGTCTGATAGTGTTCGACAATGATGGTCACTGGCCCAGCACGCTGAAGTCGATGCCACTGTATTATAACGCCCATCTGGAGTGGTTCCACAAATACCTCGGTGGTGATCCGGCTCCATGGGATTCGGAGGATATGGTGAAGAAGACTCCTGATTATTAACGGTCTAGGATAGGTGAATTCTATATGGCACAAGAGCAAATACAATCGAATGTCCGCGAACGGACGGATATAAGGGAGCCCCATAAGTGGACGGTTATATTTTGGAATGACGACTTCACCACAATGGATTTTGTGGTCAAGGTGCTGACCGACGTGTTCCTGAAGTCGGAGCAGGAAGCCGAGCGTCTCATGATGAAAGTCCATGAGGAAGGGCAGGCGGTAGTGGGTGTCTACAGCTATGACATTGCCGTGAGCCGGAAGAAGCTTGCCGACAAGATGGCAAGGGCTGAGGGCTTCCCGCTGAAGATAACTGTAAAGGAGGCGTGATACTATGGCAGAAAAATTAACAATGGATGAATCGCCGGAGCTTTCTTCCCTCATGCAGGATGCTGTCAATATCTGTGTCAAGCACCGGAATCAGTTCGTCACACCCGAGCATGTCCTTTATGCATTGACAAATGTGTTGAATTTCAACTTTGTGCTGGGCTGCTATAACATCGACTACAATAAATTCCGGGCTGAGATCGGCAATGTCATCGATGGCTTGGAGTCCGTGCCCACCGGTAAGAATTATATTCCACAACTGTCGGAACAGAGTCAGCAACTCTTGCAGGAAGCTGCCGGTCAGGCTTATTTCGACGGTAAGGAAATCATTGATGTGACCCATCTCGTCGATGCTTTGCTGCATTTGAAGGACAGCTGGGCTAGCTATCTGTTGCTGAAGGAGATTGATGGCGACATTGCCGGATTCATGCAGGAACTGGACGACCAATATAAGTTCGATGAACTAGAGAAGAGTTTACAGGATTCGTCAGATGCCGGCGATGGCGAAGAGGATGGCAGACAGGCTGAGACTAAGTGGAAAAGTCTGGTGACAAACGTCAATGAAGATGTTCCGAATCATAATCCGTTGATTGGTCGTGATGCTGAGTTGGAGAGGACTATACAGGTGCTTTGCCGGAAGGATAAGAACAATCCTCTGCATGTCGGAGAGCCGGGTGTCGGAAAGACAGCACTCGTCTATGGTCTTGCCGACAGGATAAACAAGGGTGAAGTGCCTGAGCGGCTTAAGGACTGCCATATCTATTCGATGGATATGGGTACTATGCTTGCCGGTACTCAGTTCCGTGGCGACTTCGAGAAGCGCATAAAGCAGGTGATGGAAGGTGCGCGGAAGGAAGGCAATGTCATCATCTATATCGATGAGATACATAATATGATTGGCGCGGGACGTGGCTCCGATGGTGCTCTTGATGCCTCGAATATGCTCAAGCCTTATCTCGAGTCGGGTGACATCCGGTTCATTGGCTCAACGACTTTCGATGAGTATAAACGTTACTTTGCCAACTCCAAGGGCATTGTCCGCCGGTTCCAGGAGATAGATATTCAGGAACCTAGCGTCAGTGATGCCATAAAGATTCTGAAGGGCTTGCAAGAGAAATATGAGGATTTCCACCATGTGAAGTACACAGATGAGGCTATTGACTATTCTGTCAGTGCTTCGGCAAAATATATCTCCGACCGTTTCCTGCCCGACAAGGCTATAGATATTATTGATGAGGCGGGTGCTTATCGTGAGATCCATCCTATGGAGAATGCTGAGCAAATAGTCGACAAGGAATTGGTGAAGAATGTTCTGACGAAGATTTGTAAGATTGACGCGTCGGCTCTTATCGAGGATGACAACTCTTCTCTCAAGACTTTGTATGACCGTGTGTCGGCAAAGATTTATGGTCAGGATGAGGCTGTACGTCAGGTTGTCGAGGCTGTGGAGATGTCGAAGGCCGGTTTGCAGGATGATGACAAGCCATTGGCAAGCTTGCTGTTTGTCGGTCCTACCGGAGTCGGTAAGACTGAGGTGGCTCGTGTGCTTGCCAAAGAGCTCGGAGTGAGCCTCGTCCGCTTCGATATGAGTGAATATACAGAGAAGCACACGGTGGCAAAGCTCATCGGTTCTCCGGCTGGTTATGTCGGCTATGAGGATGGCGGACTGCTTACCGACGCCATTAGAAAGACTCCTAATTGTGTGCTTTTGCTCGATGAGATAGAGAAAGCTCACTCTGATATTTATAATATTCTCTTGCAGGTGATGGACTATGCCGTGCTGACTGATAACAAAGGACAGAAAGCCGACTTCCGGAATGTCATCCTGATCATGACGTCCAATGCCGGGGCTCAGTATGCTTCACGTGCCAGCATCGGGTTCAATGGTCATACAACCCGTGGCGAGGCAATGCTGGCTCAGGTCAAGAAGACATTCAAGCCGGAATTCCTCAATCGTCTGTCGGCTACCGTTGTCTTCCATGATATGGACAAACCGATGGCAGAGAAGATTCTGACAAAGAAGCTCGGTGAGCTCCGGGAGAAGCTGTCAAAGAAAGAAGTGACGATGACTCTCAGTCCGGAAGCCCGTCAGCTACTTATGAAGAAAGGCTTTACAGCTGAGTATGGAGCCCGTGAGATGGACCGTGTTATTGCCCGTGAGCTTAAGCCTCTGCTTATGAGGGAGATCCTCTTCGGTAGTCTGACGAATGGTGGCAATGTTAATATTATTGTGAAGGATGGCAGTCTGGCGATTGAATAAGAATGTGCTTGCCTTCCCCGATCCGCATTATGGAGATGAGGATGGACTGATAGCTGTAGGCGGTGACCTGAGTGTCGACCGTCTGTTGCTTGCTTACAGCAATGGCATCTTCCCCTGGTATGGCTTCAAGGAAAGTGAGGAAATAATGTGGTTCTGCCCTATGGACAGGTTCGTTATCTTTCCGGAGAAGGTACATGTCAGTCACAGCATGCGTACTCTTATTAATCATCATACTTATGATGTGACGTTTAACAGGAACTTTGATGATGTTATTGAGGGTTGCAGCCGTGCTGACGGACGGTTTAAAGAGAAAGGCGCGTGGCTCGGCTCTGACATGATAGCTGCCTACAAGCGGTTGCATGAGCAAGGTTTCGCGGCAAGTGTTGAGGTCTGGAAGGAAGGCGAACTGGCAGGCGGACTCTATGGGGTGACCATTGGAAGGTCGTTCTTCGGTGAGAGTATGTTCTCATTACAGCCATCGGCATCCAAGCTTGCACTGATATTTTTGGCAAGGTTATTGCAGAAGTATGGTGGAAACCTCATCGACTGTCAGTTTGAGACTCCCCATCTTAAGAGCATGGGAGGCGAGCACATCAGCTATGATGAGTATATGAAGATTATAAGTAAGGAATAAAGAAGACAATAAGTAGAATATAAGGAACTTTATAAATAGGAACAAGGAACATTATGAATACACCACAGGAAACAAGAAACGAAAGGCTGGCGGCAACGCTTATCCGTCATTTGAAACAGAGACATTATGATGCTTATTACTGTCATGATACCAATGAATTGCTTGAAAAGGTAAAGTCTCTGATACCGGAAGGCAGCACCATCACTTGGGGTGGCTCCGACTCAATCCGTTCTACAGGTGTTACCACGATGTTGAGGGACGGCAACTATAGGGTCTTCGACCGTGACGAAGCAACGACAGATGATGAGAAGGTGGCTATATACCGTAAGGCTTTCGAATGTGATTACTATCTCGCCAGTGCCAATGCCATCAGTGAGGATGGTGTAATTGTCAATATTGACGGCAATGGCAACCGTGTGGCAGCAATAACATGGGGACCAAAGCATGTTGTCTTTGTGGTGGGACTAAACAAGGTTTGTCAGGACGTTGATGCGGCAATCAAGCGTGCCAGAAGCGTTGCTGCACCGGTAAACATGGCTCGTTTCAACCTTAATACACCTTGTTCCAAGGACGGCACGTGTCACGATTGCAAGTCGCCGGACAGCATTTGCAACTATGTCTCCATTCAGCGGATGAGCCATCCGGCAGGTAGGCATATCGTCTTACTTGTCGGCGAGGACTTGGGCTATTAATTACTCGATAGCGTTAATATGTCGAAGATAGAACACGATAAGTATATTGTCCGCCGGATGATAGAGCTCTACTGCCGTCGTCATCTTAAGATTAAGACAGAGGAATTGCCTTCGGAGTACCAGCATCTCATCGATTATACAGCCCGTCGGCTTGACCACTGCCATTTCGGAGAGAAGAAAGTGGCATGCAAGAACTGCCCGATTCATTGCTATGCACCTAAGGAACGTGAGGATATAAGGCGGATAATGAGGTGGTCGGGACCGCGGATGATTCTCTATTCGCCAAAGGATGTACTACTTCATTTGTTTGGGAAATGACCTTTTTTATTTGTATATAGTAGAAAGATTCAGTACCTTTGCAGTCGGTTTCATTATTGGCATTCTGAAATGAACGGACTGGCATACAAGAATATAATCTTTGATTTAGGCAACGTTGTTGTCAAACTCAACAGCGATGGCTGCATGGAAGCTTTCGCTGAGCTTGGACTTGCGCCTTACCTTGACCCAAAACAGCATTCTGAAGGTTTTGAGTTGATGCGTAAGTTGGGCTTGGGACTTATCTCAACAGAGGATTTTTGCAATGGAGTAAGAAACCTTTCCGGACTCAGTATTACCGACAAGCAGATCATAGACGCAGCCAATGTCATGCTTGCCGGGATTCCACATAATAAGTTGGACGTCCTTTTGTCACTGCGTTCTCAAGGCAAACGGGTCTTTTTGCTCAGCAATACCATAGACATTCATTGGGATTATTGTGTCGATAATTTGTTCCCATACAATGGTCATACAGTGGACGACTACTTCGAAAAGGTGTTCCTTTCACAGCGGATGCACCTTGACAAGCCTGACCATCGAATCTTTGAAAAGGTCGTCAGGCAGACTGGTATTGCCCCAAATGATACATTATTCATTGATGATCTCGAAGCCAACTGCAATGCAGCAAAGGAAGCTGTTGGCTGGAATGTGTTCCAAAACACCAACTTCAATGATTGGCTGGAGCTCTTCAATCATTAATCAACTGCACAAATATCATTAATCAGCTGCACAAATATCATTAATCAACTGCACAAATATCATTAATCAACTGCACAAATATCATTAATCAACTGCACAAATATCATTAATCCATTGCACAAAAAGAATTAATCCATTGCGCTTATAATAAATAATCCATTGCACTATAATGGTGTAAAAGTATAAATGGAAAACTCACAAAAATCATTTAGTAGTCTGATAGTACTTGCTGTTGGCACGTTCCTCTTGGGCATGTCGGAGTTTATAATGGAAGGAATACTTCCCGACCTAGCCCGAGACCTCAGCATATCTATACCAATGGCAGGGCATGGAATATCAATCTATGCACTCGGAGTATGTGTCGGAGCCACCTTCCTTATTGCCTTACACAAACTTCCACCGAAGCATATCATCTTCGGACTGGTAGCCATCATCTTTGTCGGTTCCGTGCTTTCAGTCACAGCCCAAAGCTTCTGGTGGCTTATGATAGCACGGTTTATCAGTGGACTGCCCCATGGAGCATACTATGGAGTCGGTACAATCGTGGCTTACCGCCTTGCCGATGAGAACCACAAGACACGTGCGGTATCGATAATGTGTGCCGGAATGACATTCGCCAATCTGCTCGGCAATCCTGCCGCGACACTTCTTTCGGGGATGCTTTCATGGCGTTTCGCCTTTAGCGTGATAGCCTTGGGCAGTATTGTTGACCTGCTGCTTGTGGCTAAGTTCATCCCTAACTTAACTCCACTGCCCGACAATGGATACAAGGGACAGTTCCGGTTCCTTAAACATCTGGACCCGTGGCTGATTATCTTTGCCACCATGCTTGGCAACGGCGGCATACTGGCTTGGTACAGTTACATCTCGCCTGCGCTGGTCGAAACTGGTGGACTTACTGCCAGCTATCTGCCTCTATATATGGCTTTTGCCGGACTTGGCATGGTCATCGGCAATCTCCTTAGCGGTTATCTGTCGGATAAATACAAGCCGGGACTGATTGCCGCCATACTGCAAGGCATAGCCGGAGTCATTCTTCTGGTAATTTTCTTCACTGTGCAGTTCGGCTATCTGCATCTTATATTGATGTTCTTCTGCTGTGCCTGCTTCTTCGGAATGGGAACACCGGAGCAGATGCTCATCATCGAACATTCAAAAGGAGGCGAAATGCTGGGCGGCTGTTGCATTCAGATTGCCTTCAATTTCGGCAATGCCGTCGGTGCGTTCTTTGGCGGACTGCCTATTTCTGCTGGCTTGGGCTATGCTTATCCGGCACTTGTCGGCTTCCCGTTTGTCGTCATGGGCTTCCTGCTTTTGATGTATTTCCATAAACTTTATGAGAAGAATTGAGGTATGATAAATATTAGAAATGCAACTTTGGATGACGCAAGGGAATTGCTTGACATCTATGCCCCATATATAGAGAAGACCGCAATAACCTTCGAATATGACGTCCCGACACTGGATGAATTCCGTGAGCGGATAAGTCAAATAAGCAATTACTATCCCTATCTTGTCGCTTCGGATAACGGCAGGATAATAGGCTATGCCTACGCATCAGAGTTCAAGGCGCGTGCGGCATACCAATGGAGTGTCGAGACCTCGATATACCTTGACATGAAAGAGCGTCATCATGGAGTAGGCAAGACCTTATACACTGAATTGGAAAAACAGTTAAAGTCGAAAGGAATCCTCAATATGAACGCATGCATAACATACATGGATGAGGCTGACGAATACCTTCCGCTTGACAGTATACATTTTCATGAGACAATGGGTTTCGCCCGTTGTGCCCATTTCCATCAAATCGGATATAAGTTCAACCGATGGTATGACATGATTTGGATGGAGAAACTAATTGGTAATCATTGTAATAAAGGAGATAAGAGATGAAAGGCATGAGAGATGCAATTGACTATGGAACGATGCGCATTCCATTGCTTTTCCGAAAGCTGTTCTTCCCGACGTTACTCGGATTAATATCATCGGTTTTGCTCAATCTTGCCGATGGTATCTTTGTAGGTCGTGGTGTTGGCAGTGAGGCACTGGCGGCTATAAACATTGCTGCTCCTGTGTTCCAGATTTCCACCGGCATAGCCCTGATGTTCGGTAGTGGCGTTAGCGTTGTGGCTGCTGTCCATCTGAGCAAAGGCAATATAAAGGCTGCAAACATCAATGTAACTCAGGCATTTACAGTCGGCATGCTGCTTATGTTGGTTGCCTTGGCTCTGATTAATGGATTCCCAAGGGCAACAACAAAGTTGTTTGGCGGCAGCGACATGCTCTATCCGATGGTCCGTCAGTATCTTATCGGCGTCAGTCCGTGCCTGTTGTTCATGGTTATTAATATGGTTGGACTGTTTGCCATTCGCCTTGACGGCGCTCCTAATTATGCTATGGCGGTAAACGCTATCAGTGCCGGACTGAATATTATACTCGACTGGATATTCGTGTTCCCTCTGCAATGGGGCATCTTCGGTGCTGCCGTGGCAACATCAATATCGGCTGGAGTCGGCTCACTGATGGTGGCATACTACTTCATCCGCCTCAGCAAACAGCTCCGTCTTTACCGTCCGAAGTTCTCTTCTACAGCCATAAGACTTACCATCCGCAATAGCGGATATATGCTCCGGCTCGGCTTCCCGACATTCGTTGCCGAGACAGCGATAAGCTGCATGATGATAACAGGCAACTTCGTCTTCATGCATTATCTCCATGAGGATGGTGTAGCGGCATTCTCGGTGGCATGCTATCTGTTCCCGTTGATATTCATGTTCGGCAATGCCACAGCTCAGTCGTCATTGCCAATCGTCAGCTACAACTATGGATTGGGCAATGAGAAGCGGGTGAATGAGACTTTCCGGTTGTCTGTATCGACGGCTATCACCTTTGGCGTGCTGACGACTTTCGCCGGATGTCTGTTGGCGCCACAGATAGTCAACCTTTTCATTGATTCATCATCACCGTCGAATGCTATCGGACGAAATGGCGTACCACTGTTCCTGCTTACCTGCCTGCCGTTCACACTGAATGTTGTCCATATCGGCTACTTGCAAAGTCTTGAGCGGTATAAGCCGGCAACGGTGTTCATGCTTCTCCGAGGCTATATCCTGATTATACCTTCGTTCATTCTCTTGCCAATGGCAATTGGTGTTGATGGACTTTGGCTTGCCGAGCCGGTTTCAGAGATTGTCACTTTTGTTATACTCCTCTTCTATATGACGGTATGTACATACAGGAAGAAAGCCAAGACCGTAACGGACTAACATTATTAATAAGGTGGACTGATACTTAAAATGTAAAAGGGCATCTTTTAGCTTGTAAAAGATGCCCTTTTAGGAGCTAAAAGATACCGTTTTACAATGCAATTCGGTATCTTTTATATTCTATCGAGATAAACTTTACTTTTTACCGAGTGAATGAAGCCATTTCAGAGGCTTCTTAATCAATTTCTTGAATCCGCTTTCCTTCTTCTCCGGAAGCTTCATGTCGTCGCGAATCTCATACTTAGTCGAGTGGAACTCCTTGTTGTTCTGAGTCTTACGTCGGTTGTTGCCCTTCCGGTTCTTAGGTTTACGTGCCGCATTGGCGGTCTCTTCCTTTGCGTTGCCCTTGCCCTGATTCTTATTCTGATTGCGGCTCTGAGCCTTAGGCTGACTGGCATTCCGGGCCTTCTCCTGATTACGGTTCTGAGCCTTTTCCTGGTTGCGTCCTCTGCCTTTGCCCTGCTTGCGGTTGTCGTCTTGCCTTGCCTCGTCCTGCTTTTGGGCTTTAGCGTTGCCCTGCTCTTGGGCTCCATTGCGGCGACGTCTGTTGTTTTGCTTCTCGTCACGAGGCTGTCCGCCGTTCTGCGACTGCTCTTTTGCCTGACGGTTGCTGCGGTTGTTGCGCTCCTTCTTGTCCTTGTGGCTTTGGTGGTCACGGTCCTTGCGGCGACGGCTCTTTGCCGAAGCGCGCCTGTATTCCGGTGCATCGCCAAGTCCCTCAGGCAGAGGCAACTTCTCAACTTCCTTGCCAAGGAACTGCTCTATCTGCCGGAAGTAAACCATGTCGTCGTCGCTTACCAGCGTGACAGCCTGACCGTCACGCTCGGCACGTGCTGTTCGTCCGATACGGTGGACATAATCCTCAGCATCGTGAGGCACGTCATAGTTGATGACCATGGAAATATCATCGATGTCAATGCCACGGGCAAGGATGTCGGTGGCAACGATAACGTCATACTGTCCGCTCTTGAACTTGAACATCATGTCGTCGCGCTCCGACTGCTCAAGGTCGGAATGCATCTCGCCGCACTTTATCTTCATGCGCTGGAGGGCACCGGCAACCTGCTTTACCTTCATCTTTGAGCCGCAGAAAATAATCACGCGCTTAAGGTCGGCGTTCTTGAATACGTCCTTGATGATGCCCAGCTTCTGGGTCTCATGGCAGATGTAAGCCATCTGATGGATTTTCTCGGCAGGCTTGCTGACAGCCAGTTTCACCTCGACAGGGTTGTGAAGCAATGTCTTTGCAAGGTCTTCTATCTTCTTAGGCATTGTGGCTGAGAACATTACAGTCTGGCAAGTCTTCGGAAGTTTCTTGGCAATTGTCATGATGTCTTCCGAGAATCCCATGTCAAGCATGCGGTCGGCTTCGTCGAGAACAAAGAAGCTCACCTGGCTTAAGTCGACATTTCCGAGTGAGATATGTGAGATGAACCGTCCCGGTGTGGCGATAACTACATCGGCTCCGAGCTGTAAGCTCTTCAGCTCCTGGTCGTAACGGTTGCCGTCGTTGCCGCCATAGACAGCGACACTGCTCACTCCGTCGAGATAATAAGCAAATCCCTGCATAGCTTGGTCGATTTGTTGCGCAAGCTCGCGGGTAGGACTCATTATCACACAGTTTATCTTATCGTCAGCGTATCCGCCGTCAGCCAGTTTGCTAAGTATCGGCAGAAGATAGGCTGCCGTCTTTCCGGTGCCGGTCTGAGCCACGCCGAGTACATCTCGTCCGGCGAGGATCTCCGGTATACATTTCTCTTGTATTGGCGTGCAGTCCTCGAAGCGCATGTCATAGAGGGCGTCGAGTACTCCGTCGTTTAAGTCTAAATCTTCAAATTTCATAAAGTCGTTTTACTGTTTAAACAAGGAGTGAGACCTTTCTTCTTGTCATTTCTCATTCCTCACTCCTCATTCATCATTAATTTGGTGCTTGCCTATAGCAGAAGAACGCTATAACGGCAAAGATGATGTTTGGAATCCATGCTGCGAGCATTGGAGGTGCGTCGGCATTGATGGCGAATGTCGATGAAACCGTTTGCAGCATGATGTAGGCGAAACTTAGTCCGAGACCTATACCGAGATATAGTCCCATTCCGCCTTTACGCTTGCGTGCCGACAGTGACGCTCCGATAATGGTCAGGATGAAAGAGGCAAACGACATGGCTATTCGTTTGTGGTATTCCACCTCATACTGCTTGACGTTGGCAGAGCCACGGGACGTCTGTTTGCTTATGTACTGGAGAAGTTCCGGACTCGTGAACGTCTCCTGCTGACCCTTGGAATATATGAGGTCGGCTGGTTCCATGAGCAGCATCGTGTCCTTTACGGCGCCTGATGTTATCGTCTCACGCAGTCCTTTCAGTGTGCGTATCTTCCAGTTGTTTGCCTTCCAGTGATACTTTGAGTCGGCGATGGTGTCATACTGGATCTCGCTGGCAGTCATGTGGCTGACCAGTTTCTTGTCGGCAAACTTGTCGAGGCTGAATCCGAATCCGCGTTTCATGCGGTCGTCATAGTGCTGGATGTAGACAACCGTGTTCTTCGACAGCCTTATCTGGACATTCTCGGCAGCCGTCGTGACCTTGTTTCGGCGGTAACGGTTCTCGAACTGCTGCCTGATTATCGTGCCGTGGGGTATGACGTAGGCATTAAGATAGAATGTCGTGAGCGCAATGAGTACACACGTGAACATGTAAGGACGCAGCAACCGGCGGAAGGACATGCCCGTTGCCATCATTGCTATAATCTCCGAATTGCCGGCAAGCTTCGACGTAAAGTAGATGACGGCGATGAAGACGAACAGCGGGCTGAACAGATTGGAATAGTAAGGAATGAAGTTTGCGTAGTAGTCGAAGATGATGGCACGCCATGGGGCATGGTACTGCGTGAACTTCGACAGGTTCTCATTGAAGTCGAAGACTATGGCTATAGATATAATAAGGATAATCGAGAACACGTACGTGCCGATGAACTTCTTGATGATGTACCAGTCGAGAAGGCTGATATAACGTCGTGGATTGAGCCAGCCCAGCACGCGCCGCAGGACATGCCATACCGCACGCCCTACCGGCCGGAGCCTTCTGGTGTGGACATCCAGCCACCGCCATGCTCTCAACAACTTGTGGAATTTCCTAATCTTCTTGTACTCCATTGTCAGACTAATTTATCGTCTCCGTCCAAGGTTGTCTATTACCGATGCCTTCCACTTGGTGAAGTCACCGCCGATGATGTGATTGCGGGCGTCAGTTACAAGCCTGAGGTAGAACGCCAGGTTGTGAATGCTCGCTATCTGCATAGCTAACAGCTCCTTTGCCTTGAAGAGATGGTGGAGATAAGCCTTTGTAGTTACACGGTCGACGTAGCATCCGTCGGGGTCGAGAGGGGTGAAGTCCATCTCCCATTTCTTGTTCTTCATGTTCATAGTGCCCTCGTATGTGAACAGCATAGCGTTGCGTCCGTTGCGGGTTGGCATCACACAGTCGAACATGTCGACACCACGCTCGATGCCCTCAAGGATGTTCTGCGGTGTGCCGACACCCATAAGATAGCGTGGCTTGTCCTTCGGCAGGATGGCGTTGACGACCTCAATCATCTCATACATTACCTCCGTTGGCTCGCCGACAGCCAGTCCGCCGATTGCATTGCCGTCGGCTCCCTTGTCGGCAACGAACTTTGCGGCCTCGGAACGCAAGTCCTTGTAGGTGCAGCCCTGCACAATCGGGAACAGACTCTGCTTGTAACCATACAGAGGCTCAGTCTCGTTAAACCGCTTGATGCACCTGTCAAGCCAGCGCTGGGTCATTGCCAGGCTGTTCTTTGCGTAGGTGTAATCACTCAGTCCGGGCGGACATTCGTCGAGAGCCATCATGATGTCGGCACCGATAACACGTTCAGTGTCCATTACATTCTCAGGAGTGAAGATGTGCTTCGACCCGTCGATGTGGCTTCGGAACTCACATCCTTCCTCTGTCAGCTTGCGAATGCCGGTCAGAGAGAATACCTGGAAGCCGCCGGAATCAGTCAGAATAGGGCGTTCCCAGCCATTGAACCCGTGCAGTCCGCCTGCTGCCCGAAGCACGTCAAGCCCCGGACGCAGATAAAGATGATAGGTGTTTCCAAGGATTATCTGAGCCTTTATCTCGTCACGAAGCTCCGAGAAATGGACAGCCTTGACAGCTCCCTCAGTGCCGACAGGCATGAAGATTGGGGTGCGGATCTCGCCGTGGTCGGTCGTTATCAGTCCTGCGCGTGCGTCAGAGGCATCGTCAGTGTGTTGAAGTTCGAATTTCATTGCTCATTTCCTTTCGCTACAAGACCGTTGGTGTCTGGCTTGTCATCCTCAACGGTAAAGTTAACAGGATTGTCGACAATCTCGTCGGTAAGGGCAAAATCCCATACTTCCTGTACGTTTTCGACATAATGGAAAGTCACTCCCTTGCGGTATTTCTCCGGAATATCCTCTATGTCCTTCTTGTTCTCACGGCACATGACGATGTCGGTTATGCCCGCACGCTTTGCAGCAAGTATCTTCTCCTTGATTCCGCCGACAGGCATTACCTTTCCGCGGAGGGTTATCTCGCCGGTCATAGCCGTGTTCTTGCGGACTTTCCTCTGGGTAACAGCCGAGGCGATAGATGTCGCGATGGTTATGCCAGCCGACGGTCCGTCCTTCGGTGTGGCGCCTTCAGGCACATGGATGTGGATGTTCCATTGCTCGAATATGCGGTAGTCGATGCCAAGTGAGTCGGCATGCGCCTTCACATATTCCAGCGCAATGACGGCACTCTCCTTCATCACGTCGCCGAGGTTTCCCGTCAGAGTGAGCTTGCTGCCTTTTCCTTTCGACAGCGAAGTCTCAATGAACAGAATCTCTCCGCCCACGCTAGTCCATGCCAGACCCGTGACAACGCCGGCATAGTCGTTGCCCTGATAGATATCACGGTAGAAAGGCTGCTTGCCGAGAAGCGATTCAAGCTTGTCGGGAGTTACGCTGTGGTACTCCAGTGTGCCGTCCAGAGCCTTTTGATAAGCCATCTTACGCAAAGCCTTGTTTATCTGTTTCTCAAGCTGGCGCACACCGCTTTCACGGGTGTAGTTCTCGATGATTTTCTCGAGGGCTTTCTTCGTGAATGAGATTTTAGGGGTAATCTTGTCGAGTCCGTTGTTCGAAAGCTCACGTGGAACAAGATGGCGCTTGGCAATCTCGACTTTCTCCTCAGTGATGTAGCCACTAAGCTCAATGATCTCCATTCGGTCGAGCAATGGACGCGGAATGGTGTTGAGGTCGTTGGCGGTAGCTATGAACATTACGTGCGACAGGTCGAAGTCGACATCGAGGTAGTTGTCGTGGAAAGCGTTGTTCTGTTCCGGGTCGAGAACCTCCAGCAAAGCCGATGCCGGGTCACCGTTGATAGTTGCCTGGGTGACCTTGTCGATTTCGTCGAGGATGAACACCGGGTTGCTGGAACCAGCCTTCTGAATGCTCTTGATGATACGTCCCGGCATGGCTCCGATGTATGTGCGGCGATGACCACGTATCTCGGCTTCGTCGTGGAGTCCGCCAAGTGAAATGCGGACATACTTGCGGTTCAATGCCTCGGCAATGCTCTTGCCCAGCGAAGTCTTACCAACTCCGGGAGGACCGTACAGACAAAGGATAGGGCTCTTGAGGTCGCCTTTCAGTTGAAGGACGGCTATGTACTCCAGAATGCGTTCCTTCACTTTCTCCATTCCGTAGTGGTCACGGTCGAGAATCCTCTGCGCACGGTGCAGGTCAAGGTCGTCCTCGGTGTACTCATTCCACGGCAGAGAAACCATCGTCTGCAAGTAGGTCATCTGGATGCTGTAGTCAGGGCTCTGAGGGTTCAGCGCCTCAAGCTTTGAGACTTCCTTGTCGAACACATCCTTGACCTCTTTCGACCACTTCTTGGTCTTCGCCTTTTTCATGAGTTCCTTGCGCTCAGGGCTGCCGTCCTCATCGCCAAGTTCCTCCTTGATGTTCTTTATTTGTTGGTGAAGGAAGTAGTCGCGCTGCTGCTCGTCAAGGTCCTGATGAGTCTTCATGCGGATGTTCATCATCAGGTTGAGCAACTGGTTCTCACGGCTCATTACCTTGAGCAGTTCGAAGAGGCGGTCCTTGACATTGTCGATGTCGAGGAGACGCATTTTGTCGGCTGTGCTCAGAGGCAGAGTCGAACAAGTATAGTTAACCCTGATTACCGGGTTGCTGATATTGCGGAATCCATATTCAGCCTCGTCGGGCAGTTCGTCGCTCTTGTGGATATAGTCCGATGTGACGCGGGCAAGGTCGTTGAGAGCCGTCTGCCATTCAACATCGGCCTCATCGGGATATTCTTCGGGAAATGACGACACCTTTCCTGAGAGGTAGTTGCGCTTCTTGGTAATCTTCTCGAGCTTGCAACGTCCCATAGCCTGAATGATGGCAGTCTGAGAATTCTCTTCTCCCGGGATGTTTATGACCCTTACCAGACGGGCAAGGACACCTGTATGATTCAAGTCCTTCTCAGTAGGTTCGACAACGCTTTCGTCCTTCTGGTTGAACACGGCGAACACGAGACTGTCGTCCTTTGAAGCCTTGCGGATGAGTGCCGCGCTCTTCTTGCGGCCAATGAGTACCGGGGTGACGACACCGGGGAAGAGCACAACGTTGCGGGTAGCAAGAACCGGCACCTCGCCGTCGACTTTAACGTCGAACAGGTCTTTCACGTCGCCGTCATAGTCGGCTATCATCTGAATGCTTTGTCTTTTCTGCATTTAGTTTATCTGATTTCTTACTAGTCTGATTATATATACAATCTTGTTTTGAACGTGCAAAGTTACAAATAAAAAACCGAATACCGCCCCTTTGTTGCTTATAAAAGTTTAAAATTGAAGATGTATACTGACAAGCCATTCCCCAATGTTAATTATTTTGATTCTTTGCAATGGTTGTTGACTGATAAATATCGGCTTTGTAACTGACTGAATCATAGCTAATTACAGAACCGTACCAAACTGTGTTGTAAAAGATACCCGATTATGCTGTAAAAGATACTCGATTAGGAGCTAAAACGGTATCTTTTACGCTCTGATTTGGTACCCGTTGCAATGCGTGTAAATATAATTCATTGAATAACCTTTGGTTGGTTGGACGTTGTTTGACTGATAATGAACAAGAACTACTTTATATAAAAATTTTTCGTCAACTCATGATACCATTCCGAACGGGAGCCGTCGGCTTCATTCAGTACTTCTGTCGTGTTGGAAAACTCATTGGTGAATCCATTGACAATCTGCATCATAAACCGGCTTGGCTGCTTTGTTGATTTTGTCTTCAGTCTGACGATATTACTTACTGTCATTCCGTTGATTATGGCTTCTGACTCAATATCGTTTTTCGCAGTGTCCGGACCAATTATGGACAGTGTACAATCATGCTTTAACAGAGCCTTGGAACCGGTTATAAGGTCACGGAATGACAATGAATCGTTGTGCCTTGCGGAAGTCCGCTTGCTGTCGGGTGACTTTAAAGAATTTTGAAAGTAAGGCGGATTGCTGACTATAGAGTCAAAAGAAGCACCGGGAATGGTCTTGACATAGTCCTGAAGAGAGGCGTGAACTATGGTTATTCTATTGCCGAAAGGCGACGAGTCAGCGTTCATCCGTGTCTGTCGGCATGCGTCCTCGTCAATGTCGATGCCGACAATCTCAGCCTCGGGAAACCGCTGAGCCATCATCAATGCAATGAGCCCGCTGCCCGTCCCGATGTCGAGAATGCGCTTTCCGCCTGCTGCCCACGCTCCGAGAAGCACTCCGTCGGTGCCGACCTTCATGGCGGTAAGCGCATCGTCAACGCTGAATTGCTTGAATGTAAACATCTAAATCGGTAATGAGTGGCGGATAACTTCCTGAAGGCGTTTGCTCTGGGCGACAATAGTTGAGCGCAGACTGTCGATGTCATAGAAGAACTCAGAGAATGCGTTCTGCAGTGCGTTAGGCTGCCGTGAGCTCTTGTTGGCGTTCTTGTTGACGACAATCTTTATTCCGTCCTTATGTACGTCGATCTCAACGTCGGCTCCGGTCATTGTCGGGTCGCCGTCGAAGTGTATCAGTCCGGGCTCAGAGCGATGGATAACTATCCGCTCAGTCTTGAAAGTCTTAATCTTAGTGTTCTTGTCCAGAGTCTTATTGAACAGCTCCAGAGCTACCTGCGGAGCTTCAAGCACATCGAAAGGCTCCATGATTATCACGTCGAGCTGACCGTCGCTCATTGACGCTTGCGGAGCTATAAAGGCATTGTTGCCATATTGTGACGCGTTTGCCACACTAATCAGGAAAGCCTTGTAGTGGCTTGAGCCGTCCTTGTCGATTATCTCGTAAGTCTCCGGCTTATAGCGCAGACCCTCCTCAAGAACCTTCTGTACGTAAGTGATCGGACCACGTTTACCGGCCTCGGCAAACTTCATGCTTATGAAAGCATCGAATCCCATGCCGCAAGTGCAGAAGAATGGCATGGCGTTGATGGTGCCATAGTCGAGGTCGTGTATCTCACCTTCGTTGAGCACTTCTATTGCTTTCACCGGATCCATGGGAATCATCAGGTGGCGGGCAAGTCCGTTTCCCGAGCCGCATGGCAGCACTCCCAGGGCTGTATCGGTATGGATAAGGGCTTTGCCGACCTCGTTGACTGTTCCGTCGCCGCCTATCGCAACCACTATATCGTCGCCACGGAAAGCTGCCTGACGGGCAAGCTCGGTGCCATGACCGGCATATTCAGTCTTCTCGATGGAATATGTGTATTTCGACTTGTCCAGATACTTGTCGATAAGTGCCGGGATGCCCGACTTGCTGACGGTGCCGGAAATAGGATTCAGAATGAATGTTATGTGCTTCATAGAGTTCTCAACGTATTGGTAAACGTAATAGCTTTGGTTTACAAAGGTACGTATTTTGTATGAAAAACCAGTGTTGTCCATACTAAAAAATAACCTTTGTTCAATATTTCTCAAAAAAGTTTGGGAAATATAACAAAGATTTTGTACCTTTGCAGCCTAACTGAATTGTAACCTCAGAGTTACACCTATTTATTTAATATAATGGGACAATTACAAGAAAGGTATAAGAATTACCGCGAGCCTCAGAAATTTATGAAGGCTGGTGTATATCCCTATTTCCGGGAAATTACAAGCAAGCAAAGTACAGAGGTCACCGACATTAATGGACATAAGATTCTGATGTTCGGTTCCAATGCTTACACAGGACTTACAAACGACCAGCGCGTCATCGACGCAGCCAAGGCAGCCCTCGACAAGTATGGCTCGGGTTGCGCAGGCAGCCGCTTCCTCAACGGAACGCTCGACATTCATGTCCGGTTGGAGAAAGAGCTTGCAGAGTTTGAGCACAAGGACGATGCGTTATGCTTCTCTATGGGATTCGCAGTTAATTCAGGCGTTATCCCGTCAGTTGTCGGCCGTGGCGATTATATCATTTGTGATGATCGCGACCATGCCAGTATCGTCGACGGACGCCGTTTGAGTTTTGCTACATCATTGCACTACAAGCACAACGACATGGAAGACCTTGAGCGTGTGCTCCAGAAACTTCCTCATGATGCTGTGAAGCTGATTGTCGTTGACGGTGTCTTCTCTATGGAAGGCGATTTGGCTAAGCTTCCTGAAATTGTTGAACTTAAGAAGAAGTACAACTGCTCACTGATGGTCGACGAGGCTCACGGACTGGGTGTCTTCGGCAAGCAGGGCAGGGGAGTTTGCGATTACTTCGGTGTAACTGACGATGTCGACCTTATCATGGGAACATTCTCTAAGAGTCTTGCTTCTGTCGGTGGTTTCATTGCCGGCGACAAGGACACTATCAACTATATTCGCCACACTTGCCGCACATATATCTTCTCGGCTAGTGACACACCTGCAGCTACTGCAGCAGCTATGGAGGCTCTCCATATTATCAAGACTGAGCCTGAGCGCCAGCAGCATTTGTGGGATGTCACCAAGTATGCGCTTAAGCGTTTCCGTGAGGAAGGATTTGAGATTGGTGATACTGAGAGCCCAATCATTCCGTTGTATGTCCGCGACATCAACAAGACATTCCTTGTAACAAAACTTGCATACGATGCCGGTGTATTCATCAATCCGGTCATCCCGCCGGCATGCGCTCCGCAGGATACTCTGGTTCGCTTCGCTCTGATGGCTACTCACACTGAGGAGCAGGTCGAGGCCGGTGTTCAGCGTCTTAAGAAGATATTCGTTGAACAGGGTATCATAAAGTAAAATACGGTTTATCTTTATATAAAGCGCTCTTTCAGACCGACAAAGAACAGTTCTGTTTCGGCTTGGAAGAGCGTTTCTTTTATCAATAAACAATCAGTCTTTGGCTATCTGGTTTCGCAATTGTGTTGGCGAAACTCCGAACAGACGGCGGACATAACTGCCGAAGAATGAGATGTTAGGGAATCCAAGCTTGGAGCTTATTTCCTTTATCGACAACCGGGTGTGCATGAGGTTGTATCTGATGTCCTCTTTGGTATATTGTGTTATCCAGTCACTAGCCGGTCGTCCGCTGTATTTTGTACACAGCATAGTCAGGTACTTTGGCGTGATGTTCAATTCGGAAGCGTATGCGTCGACAGGCAGATGCTTGACTTTCTTTTCTGAAAGGAGACTCAGAAAGTTGTCGAAGATGGTCTTGCCATGTGATACCGGCGTCTCTTCGACATTATTCTCTTTGTCCTCTAATAGTGGAAGCATGTCCAGCAACATAGCCTGGAGTATCGTCTGAAGTATAAATGTGCTGTTGCGGCGCTGCGGGTGGTTTACCTTGAATTTGATAAGCTCATAGTAGTAAACGAGTTGCTGCTGGTCTTCCTCCGGCAACTTGATGATGTTGGTGCGCTGGTTATGGACTGACAGGTTCCACACGTTCACCTGATCGCCGAGCATGGCGTGGATAAGGTCGTCGCTGAGGCATAGTATCTTGCATTCGAAATCAGGGCTGAAGAGATAGTTGTCCAGTATTACGAACGGTGCGCTGAGCAGTACTTGCTGTTCAGTCAGCATCAGTGGCTCGTCGTTGATGTTGAACTGGATGCGCCCTTTAGTACACAATATTATAAAGTTCATCTTGGCATATATAGGTGCCACATTGGTCAGATTACGTATGTTGTCGATGAATGCGACATCGCCGTCATAGTAGTCCACTATTCCATCCTTGTTGTTCAAATCTTCAAGGTTCAATTCCTTAAGTTCAATCTGATTGTCTTTCATTGCTACTTAATGTTTTTTGTTTCCGCTTGCAAATTTCGGAAAAATTCTGCAATATCAGTGTTCTCGGTTGCTTAATAAGTGTTCGAATGAGCCAGTACTTCTTGTTTTTGGGAATTAAGAAGAAAAACAAGACACTAATAAACCCATATAAAGTGCGAAATTTGCAGATGTTTTGAAAGTAAAACGAGATAAGTGATGAACAACAAAAGAGTATTTCAGATAATATTCCACAACAAGGTGTTGCTCACGGCAATCATCCTTCTCTTTGCTGTGGGAGTGGCTATAATAATAGGAATGTGTATTCCTGAGCATAAGCCGACACTTCAGGGACAGCTTGAAACCACCGACTATCGTGTCGCTACTAAGGTGGCAAGCCGTGTCGTCAGGCTTTGCGTCCATGAGGGCGACCGTGTTCACAAGGGCGATACCCTCTGTTATCTGTCAGCTCCGGAAGTCAATGCCATAGAGCAGAGTGCCAAGGCGTCGCGTGATGTTGCCATTGCAAACAATGATCTTGTTAATGATGGCACGCGGCAGGAGGTAATCAACAGTGCCCATGACCTTTGGCAACAGGTTCAGGCTAAGGTCGCTATTGCTAAAACGACTTACAACCGAATGGAGAAACTATATCAGCAAGGTGTTATTGCGGAGCAGAAACGTGACGAGGCAAAGGCTGACTATGATGCTGCTGTTGCCGCTTCGCAGAGCAGACATGAGCAATATCTCGCGGCTCTTGACGGTGCCCGCAAGGAAGAAAAACGTGCTTCGGCTGCAGCTGTGCGCAATGCAACGGCTAAAATAGCAGAAGTTAAGTCATTTGTCGACGAGACTGTGCTTACAGCTTCGCAAGACGGAGTCGTTACCGAGGTGTTTGTTGAGCCCGGCGAGATAGTCGGAACCGGTGCGCCAATAATGAATGTTGAGACTGATGATGCATGGTTTACATTCTATTTTACCGAAGACAAGCTTGTAGGACTCGACTATGGAACTCATGTTAAGATATACCGTCCGTCGGTGGGCGATACTGTTGAGGCTCGAATTACACGAATAAATAATGCCGGCGACTTTGCTTCATGGAAGGCAACCCGTGCCCTTGATGACATCGACTTGAAGGTTTTTGAAGTCAGGGCGCGTGCCATTAAGCCTTTGAAGAACGTCCATGATGGTCAGTCGGCGATTTTGATTCCTCTCCAAGCCTCCCCCAAGGAGAGGATGTTTAATCATCAAAATTAAGATAGAGTCTTATGATAAGAGATATGAATGATAACCAAAGCAAGATGCATGATGGCGTTTCGAATTCCCTAGGTAATCAAAAGCCTCCCCTTAGGGGAGGTTTGGTGAGTAAATTTATAGTCCGGCGCCGCCGCTTTATATACATAAACCGTAGGGAAATAAAGATGTACAGCAAGCGTCCGCTGTTCCTCTTCTGCATGATTATAGCGCCTCTTGCATGCATTTTCTTCTTTACCACGCTGATGATGAAGGGTCTGCCGAAACGCCTTCCGGCTGCTATCGTCGACGAGGACAATACCCACGTAACCCGAATTGTGTGCCGGTTGCTCAATGCCTTTCAGGAAACAGATGTCAAATATGTCTATCATGACTTCTCCGAGGCACGCCAGGCAATGCAGGAAAGGAAGATATATGCGTTCTTCTATCTGCCGAAGGGACTTACAAAAGACTGTGAGTCATCACGTCAGCCGACTATCTCCTTCTATACCAACGACTCCTACTTCGTTCCCGCCAACCTTCTTTTCAAGGACATGAAGACTACCGGAGCACTTGCCGGTCTAGCTTTGACGCGAAGCAACCTATGGGGGCATGGGCTAAGGGACGAGAATGTAATGGGGCAGATACAGCCGATAGCCATCGAGACTCACCCCTTGAAGAACTCATTCCTCGACTATTCGGTCTATCTCAGCAATATGCTTGTGCCGGGAATCATAATCCTTCTGATAATGCTTACCGCCACATATACCATCGGATTGGAGTGGAAAACAGAACAGCAGATAAAGCTCTATATCATCTCCGGCAAGAGCCCGGCACTCGCCTTGGCAGCAAAGCTATTGCCCCAGACGGTCATCTACACCACGATCCTCTGCTTTATGGATGTCTGGTTCTTCAAGTATCTGGGCTATCCGTGTAACTGTGGAATATGGAAGATGTTCGGGCTGAGTGTCCTTACAGTACTGTCCACACAGGGCTTCGGCATATTCCTCTTTGGACTGATGGCAGGCGAGATGCGCCTTTCGATGTGTATCTGTTCACTTTGGGGCATACTGTCATTCTCACTGGGCGGATTTACATTCCCGGTAACAGCCATGTCGCCATATCTGAGATTCCTTGCCGCATGGTTCCCTCTGAGACATTACTATCTCATTTATGTCAACCTTGCCCTCGACAACTACTCTTTGCAATATGTCTGGGGCTCAGTTATGACACTGATAGGCTTTACCTTGCTGCCTTTGCTGGTGCTCCCACGCTATCACAAGGCATTCAAGAAATTCAAATATCTGGAGTAGTCATGATCTTGAATATAGCATTTTGAACTTTGAATTCGACTAATAATGAAGAACCTATTATATATATGGTATGATGAAGTACGGACAGTGCTTCGAGACAAGGGAATACTTATCTTCATAGTATTCGTTCCCTTGGCTTACCCGCTGCTCTATTCCTACGTCTACACTAATGAAGTTTACCGTGACGTACCTGCCGCCGTGGTCGATGACAGCAAGTCGACACTCTCCCGCGAGTTCATCAGCAATGTCGACGGGACCCCTGATGTCAAGATTATCGGGACATTCAGCAATGTCAAGGATGCCGAGCAATCCATAAAGGAACATGACGCATACGCTATAATACAGATACCGGAGTCATTCGAATATGACCTCCGTCATGGCAATCAGACCAAGGTAGGACTCTATTGTGACATGAGTTCAATGCTCTATTACAAGGCATTCCTCCTTGCCTGCACCGATGTCTCACTCAATATGAACAATGACATCAAGGTCGAAAGACTGGGCTCCATCACTACCCGTGACGAGGAAATAACCAAGATGCCGATACTCTATGAGCACAAATCGATGTACAACCCACAGCAAGGCTTTGCCGCCTTCCTCATTCCGCCTATCCTGATGCTCATCATCCAGCAGACCCTTTTGCTCGGCATAGGAATGGAAATGGGAAACACCCGTGAGAAATACATGGGCAGCGTCATACCGTTCGACTTCCACTACAAGCGCGTCATGCCTATTGTCTGGGGCAAGGCACTTGTCTACTTTCCACTCTATTTCGTCGAGGCAGTCTATATGGTAACATTCGTCAACCGCTCGTTCCGGCTGCCGACGATGGGCGATTACGGAACATTCGTCCTGTTTATCATCCCTTACCTGCTGGCGTGTATCTTCTTTGCCATTACCCTCTCGTCACTCATATACCGCCGTGAGGACTGCATCTTGATATTCGTCTTCATGTCGGTGCCGATGGTTTTCCTCTCGGGAGTGTCATGGCCACGGTCGGCAATGCCCCAGTTCTGGCGCTACTTCTCCGACATTTTCCCGTCGACATTGGGTATGAACGGCTATGTAAGGATAATGACTATGGGTTGCAGCATTCACGATATAGCCAATATCTACATCGGGTTGTGGATTCAGACAGCCTTCTATTTCGGTACAGCCTGCCTGGTTTACTTCAAGAACATTCAGAAAATGATGGGTAAATAAGAATCCCCGGACAGTATCCCTATACATTTTTATATATATGTAGAACATAAATTCAAGAGTTATGAAGAAGAAAGATAATAAGAACACAAGCAATCAGAAGCCGTCGCAAGGTGACGGCATGGTAAAGCTAAATGCTGCCAAAAACAAGAGTTCGACAAACAACAAGGTCTTCAACGCTACCACCCGCCAGATACTCAGCGTCGTCCTAGCCTTTGGTACCTTCGTCATTATAGTCCTCGGCGTTGCCTTTATCGGACTCAGATACTTCGGTGACGAGCCCGAACAAATACAAGGACAGGTCGATGCCCGCCAGTATAAAGTTGCCGCCAAGGTGTCGGCACGGGTTAAAAGGCTCTGTGTTGAGGAAGGACAGTGCGTCCATGCCGGCGATACCCTTGCCATACTTGAGGCCCCCGAGGTCAACGCCCGGGAACAAGCCGCCCAGGCAACAGCTGCCGCCGCCCAAGCCATCAGTGACATGACCGACAATGGCGAGCGCCGGGAGAACATCCGCTCATCGTCCGACCTCGTCGCTCAGGCTGAGGCTGCCCGCGACATTGCCCGCAAGACGTACAAGCGAATGCAGACCCTCTATGACGAAGGAGTAACAACAGCACAGAAGCGTGACGAAGCCCTGGCTGCAATGCAAGCCACTGAGGCACAGGTCAATGCTGCGAAGAGCCAGTATGAAATGGCTGTAAACGGAGCGCGAAAGGAACAGCGCCTTGCTGCCGCCGAGCAGGCAAAGGCTGCCCGAAGTGGTACTGATGTGGTGAAGTCACTCCTTAAGGAAACTGTTCAGATAGCCTCGATGGACGGCGAAGTTGACAAAATATACATCCACGATGGCGAATATGTAGCCAACGGAACAGCCATAATGAGCCTTAACATTCTCGATGATGTATGGGGCACATTCAACATCCGTGAGGACAAATTGAACGGTCTGCACACGGGAAGCGTTATCACAGCCTACTCGCCAACCTACAAGAAGGACTACAAACTCTCCGTCTACTATATTCAGGTCGAGGACGAATGCTCCACTTGGAAGGCAACGAAGGCTAAGGAAGGCTATGACAAGCGGACCTTCGAAGTGCGTGCCCGTCCGATGGGAACATTCCGGAATCCATACAAATGGGAAAAGGACAGACAAGGCCTTCGACCCGGTATGGTACTTATTTTGAAGTAATTAATATATTTAAATGCTGTTAAATAAGACAATAAATGTGTTGAACATAGAAAAATAAAGTATACCTTTGCAGTTGAAAACTCGATTTAACTACTTGGGTTTCCAAAATGGAACATTTTTTCTTCGTTATAGAACATTTCATAAAAAGCGGAGAATTCTATTTGAAAGTGAATATGCATTAAGCAAAAGGAAGCAATTAATCGATTAAAGAAATTATAGATACCAAGTCTAAAAACTCTACAATAAAATGAAAGCAACAAACGTAAAGCCAGCTGATGGAAAGCTGGGTATCATGGTTGTAGGTTGTGGCGCAGTAGCAACAACCTTTATGACCGGTGTATTGATGACCCGTAAGGGACTTACGAAGCCAATCGGCTCAATGACCCAATATGACAAGATTCGTGTTGGACGTGGCAAGGACAAGCAGTATCTCCACTATAAAGACATTGTGCCACTTGCCGACCTCAACGACATCGTCTTCGGTACATGGGATGTTTATCCACAGAATGCCTATCAGGCAGCAGTCTATGCCGAGGTACTGAAAGCAAAGGATATTGAGCCTGTCCGCGACGAGCTCGAGGCTATCAAGCCAATGAAGGCTGCGTTCGACAAGAACTACGCTAAGCGCCTCGACGGCGACAACGTCAAGGACTGCAAGACCCGCTGGGACATGGTTCAGGCTCTGAAGGAAGACATCCGCAACTTCAAGAAGGAGAACAACTGCGCCCGCATCGTCGTTATCTGGGCTGCATCAACCGAGATTTACGTACCATATAACGAGCAGTACCACGGCACTCTCGACGCTCTGGAGAAGGCAATGAAGGACGACGACCGTGAGCATATTGCTCCGTCAATGTGCTATGCTTACGCAGCACTTACCGAAGGCGCACCATTCATCATGGGCGCTCCTAACACCACAGTCGACATTCCGGCTATGTGGGAACTTGCCGAGAAGGTCAAGATGCCTATCGCAGGCAAGGACTTCAAGACCGGCCAGACCCTCGTCAAGAGTGGTTTTGCTCCTATTCTGAAGGTTCGCAACCTCGGACTGAACGGCTGGTTCTCGACCAACATCCTCGGCAACCGTGACGGACTTGTACTCGACGAGCCGGCAAACTTCCATACCAAGGAGGTGTCAAAGCTCTCTACTCTCGAGACAATCCTCCGCAAGGAAGACCAGCCGGACCTCTATGGCAACATCTACCACAAGGTTCGCATCAACTATTATCCGCCACGCAACGACAACAAGGAAGGCTGGGACAACATCGACATCTTCGGCTGGATGGGCTACCCGATGCAGATCAAGATCAACTTCCTCTGCCGTGACTCAATCCTCGCCGCACCGCTGCTGCTCGACCTGACACTGCTCATGGACCTCGCCGCACGTGCCGGACGCTATGGCATACAGCGCTTCCTGAGCTTCTTCCTCAAGAGCCCTATGCACGATTACACTAAGGGCGAGGAAGCTGTCAACAACCTCTTCGACCAGTACGTTATGCTCAAGAACGCCATTCGTGAGATGGGCGGCTATGAGGCAGATGAGGAAATAGACTAACGAAGTCTCCTCTTCCAACACGAGAAAAAGTTAAACAGAAATACATCTGATGGTCAAACGCATTGCAAAAGACCGTCAAACAGTTTGTAAAAGTGTATCTTTTAGAACGTAAAAAGGTATCTTTTAGAACGTAAAAAGGCATCTTTTAGAACGTAAAAAGGTATCTTTTACAAACTGCTTAATATTCAATAGGTTAAAAGGATAACTGCCCTTGGTGGGCAAAATGGAATTATATTGACATTATGGAGAGAGAAAAAAGCAGGCGATTCTCTGGTGAGACTGTATTCAAGATGGCAATGTTTGCCCTCGGATTGGTCTCAATAGTAATAATGATATTCTCTTTCCATGTTACTTGGGAACAGATTCGCAATACGCTTTTCGGCACATGGTGGCTGCCGATAGCAGTACTCCTGATGTGGGCACCGCTCTATCTTATAAGTTCTTACGTGTGGCTTATCATCCTTCGTGGTCAGGGACCGTGCAACGTCGGACTGGGAATGATTTATAAGTGGAGTATCACCGGATTTGCCCTCAACAGCCTCACGCCGATGGGCTTGCTGGGAAGCGAGCCTTACAAGATAGTGGAACTGAAGGAGAGGGTAGGGACCCAGCGTGCTACATCGTCGGTCCTGCTCTTCACCATGACGCACATTTACACCCACTTCTGGTTCTGGTTTACGGCGGCTGTACTCTATGTCATTCTCGCCTGCTTCGGTCTCGACGAGATGAATGTCCCACTTGGCATAGTTCTTGCATTTGGTGCATTGTTCAGCTATGCCGGCATTTACGTCTTCCGCAAGGGCTATCGCAACGGCTTCGTGCTGAAGATGCTCCACGGAACAGGTCATCTGCCGGGGTTGAAACGCTGGTCGCGCCGGATGGAGGAAAAGCACGGCGAGGCTATCCACAACATCGACGCGCAGATAAGCCAGCTGCGCGGACAGAACCCGAAGGTGTTCCGAAAGAGCTTCCTGCTGGAGTTCAGCGAGCGCATTCTGCAGAGTTTCGAGGTGTTCTTCATCCTCTTGTCGCTCGGCGTAGCTTCAGGAACAGGACTGGGAGGTCATCTGCTGCTCTTCCTCCATAGTTTCCTGATACTCGCCTTCACGTCGCTGTTCGCCAATATTCTGGGCTTCATCCCTATGCAGCTCGGTACCCGTGAGGGCGGTTACGCCCTTGCCGTGACAGTGTTCGGACTGACATCTGCCATCGGTATGGCTGTAAGCATAGTCTGCCGGTTGAGAGAAATTATCTGGGACGCCTTTGGATTGCTGCTCATGCAGATCCATAAGTCGTCACATTGAACATAGTTATATAAAAAAAAGGTAATGAAACGGAAAGACAATAAGAATTCTTTTGTAGCTGAGTATCAGTCGACTTTCAAGTCATCGGATACCGAGGAATGGCTCGATAAGGTGTGGACACGCCCTATCGGCTATCTGTTTGCCGTATTCTTCAATAAGATTCACTTCACCCCAAACGCTGTAACGATTCTCTCGATGATTATCGGTGCGGCGTCAGCAATCTTCTTTGCCAGTGGCAGCTACCGCTATTGCGGCACCTACGGACTGGGAATGAACATCACGGCTGTGGTTATGCTTGCCGTAGCCGACTTCCTCGACAGTGCCGACGGACAGCTTGCCCGAATGACTAATCATAAGACTCAGCTCGGACGAATACTCGACGGTGCCGCAAGTGAGGTGTGGTTTATCCCTATCTATCTGGCTCTCGTCATCCGTTTCTATTATCACCATTCAATAGAATTCCAGTGGATGGGCATTGAGGACAACCCTGCAAATACTTGGATTTTCACCGGAATACTCTTCCTGGCTTGCCTCTTCTCAGGCTTTGTCTGCCATAGCGGGCAGTGCGCTCTGGCTGACTACTACCGCCAGATTCACCTCTTCGTTGTCAAAGGAGAGGCCGGCAGTGAGCTCGACACATCGGCACAGCAGCAGAAAATCTATGACACAACACCATGGAAAGGCAACTTCCTGTGGAAGGCTTTCCTGAAGACATACATCAGCTACACGGCTAAGCAGGAGCGCCGGACTCCTCGTTTCCAGGAAATGAAGGATGCCCTGATAGCCAAATATGGCTCTCCCGACAAGGTGCCTGACGACATCAAGAAGGAATTCCGCCGCCGCTCATTGCCTTTGATGACACTGGCTAACATACTGACATTCAACACACGTGCTACGGTTCTTTACATAATGTGCCTTCTCGACCTGCCTTGGGCTTACTTTATATTCGAGATCGTCATCATGTCAGGACTGGCTAAATATATGAACTACCGTCACGAGAGCTTGTGTACGGACATACTAAACAGAATTAAGGATAACAAATAAACACATCTAGATTGTTTTTCAGCAGATAACTTTTATGAAGAAAATTTTACTTCTACTGATGTTCATGACAGCCTTGATGCCTGCATTGGCGCAGACTAAAGGCAAGGTTACCGATAAAGACGACGGTCTTGGTATACCTTACGCCAATATTCACCTCGTGGAGAGGAAACTGAACATCAGTTGCGATGAAGACGGTAATTTCGTCCTGCCTAAGAATCCCGGCAAGCACATAACCATAAGCAGTGTCGGATATGAGAAGCGGACGATAGAACTTCCGTCGGACGATTATTTCGAAGTGAGCTTAACGTCGAATGAGACTAGTCTCGCCTCTGTAACGGTCAAGGGCAAACGCCGCCGTTACCGCCGTAAGGACAACCCTGCCGTTGCCCTTATGCGGCGTGTTATAGAGCACAAGAAGCAGACCGACCTGCATCTTCTGCCATACTATGAATTCACTAAGTATCAGAAGATTACCCTCTCACAGGACAATATCGATACCCTGAAGCATAAGCGTAAGCCGTGGTATCTCGACCATGTTGAGACTTCGCCTATCGACACAACGAAGCTCATCCTGCCGCTTACTGTCGACGAGACCGTCACGAAACATATCTTCCGCAAGTCGCCGCGTCGTGAACTCGATGTGCTCGACGGACAGCGCAGTGCCGGTGTAAACAAGATATTCCAGACCGGAGAGATGGTCAACACCATGCTGAAAGAGGTCTTCCAGGACGTGAACATCTATGACGATTACATCCGTCTGATGCAGTATCCGTTCCCAAGCCCTATCGGCAGGACGGCTATCTCGTTCTATCATTTCTTCATTCAGGACTCTGTCGTCTATAAGGGTGACTCCTGCTATCAGGTACTTTTCTACCCGGCTAACCAGCAGGACTTCGGTTTCAAGGGTCAGCTCTATATCACCAAGGATACAGCCGTTCAGGTGAAGTATTGTGAACTGGTGTTGCCTAAGAAGAGCGATGTCAACTTCGTCGACAACATGACTGTCACCCAGTCGTTCTCGAAGTTGCCTAACGGCTCATGGGTGCTCGACCGTGACGAGATGACTGCCGACATGAAGCTCATCGCGCTCATCCCTAGACTGGTCGTGACGCGTAAGACTACTTATGGCAACTTCTCATTTGTCAATGACAATCCGCCACGCCTACTGAAGGGCAAGGCGCCTACAAAGGAACAGCCTAGCGCTCGAATCCGCAGTGACGAGTACTGGGACGCGACCCGAACAATGCCGCTCACTCGTGGTGAGAGCAATATGGACTACTTCGTCTATCGTCTGACCAAGAGCAAGAACTTCGGTTGGGCCCAGCTCATCTTGAAGATGTTCGCCGAGAACTTTGTTGAGACCAGCAAGCCGGGAAACCGCAGTAAGTTCGACATCGGACCTGTGAATACAATCATTTCACACAACTTTGTCGATGGCTACCGTCTCCGCCTGAGTGGCAGGACAATGGCTGCGCTCAATCCGCACTTCTTCCTTAAGGGATTCGGAGCCTACGGTACAGACAGTCATAAGTGGTATTATGGAACTGAGCTGACATGGTCGTTCAACAAGAAGGAGAACTCGCCGTTCGAATTCCCTATCCGTTCGCTCACTCTCTATGACACTTACGACCTGATGTCGCCTGCCGACAAGTACCTTACCAACAATAAGGATAATGTCTTTGAGTCATTCCGCACGCAGAGCGTAAGGCAGATGTACTACTATTCCAGCCATAAACTGGAGTTCAAGTATGAGACGGAGTGGGGACTCAACTACACGGCTTCCATCAATATTGAGAATGACCGCCCGACCGGCGATCTGCATTTCATCCCGGTAACGGCAACTCCTAATGCTGACGGCGTTTATCCGGAGATAAGCAGGATCCATACTTCGGAGCTCAGCGCTACCCTTGGCTATTGTCCAAACCAGACGTACATCAATACCAAGCAGCGCCGTTATCCGGTAAACCTCGACGCTCCTGAGTTCGACATTACCCACACTATGGGTGTCAAGGGCTTCCTCGGTGGCGACTATAACTCGAATGTTACTGAGGTGAAACTCTACAAGCGCCAGTGGCTTGGCTCATGGGGCTACATCAACCTGCATGTCATCGGACGTGCCCAGTGGAACAAGGTTCCGTTCCCGTTGCTCTGTATGCCGCCGGTTAGCCTTACCTATTTCAATGATGTCAATGATGAGACATTCAACCTCATGCGTAACATGGAGTTCCTCAACGACCGCTATGTTTACTGGAGTGCCCTCTGGGATCTCAACGGAAAGCTGTTCAACCGCATACCGCTCATCAAGAAACTGAAGTGGCGTGAGTTCATCGGAATCAAGGGAATGTGGGGACATCTTACTGATAAGAACAATCCGTTCAAGAACCCTAATGACCCGGTATTGTTCCAGTTCCCGGAGGAGTCGCATGTTATGTCGAATCAGCCTTACTGGGAAGCCATTGTCGGTATCCACAACATCTTCAAGTTCTTTGGTGTTGAGTATGTCCGCCGTCTGACTTACACCGATCTTCCTAAAGCCGACGAGTGGGGTATCCGATTCAATTTCATGATGTCGTTCTAACAGAATAACATCAAATATAAACGCAAAAGTCCCCGCCAGACCTTCTATAATCAGGAGGCTGGCGGGGACTTTAAAAATCTCTTCTTACTCAGCCGGAGCCCATTTGCAGCGAACCGGAGAAACGATAGCACCCTCCTTCTTGAGTTGAGCGAAAGCCTTGTCAACTTCCTTGCGGTCTGCTCCAAGAGCCTTTGTTACCTCACCTGCAGAAACCGGCTTGCCAGCCTCACGCATTGCCTGTAATACTTGTTCTTTCATAGTCGTGTTGTTTTTATAGTTTATAATCTTGTTTGCGGTTGCAAAGATAATTATTTTCTTCTCTTCTGACGCATAGATTCGCCTTTTAAATCTATTTTTACAATAAGTTATTCTACATCTGCTTTCACGTAATCTGGACGCTCATCCGGTGATGTGGTGCGTATCTCGACATTGTTGAACTTGATGTTGCGGGCGTGGTGAACGAAGAATCCTTTGGCAGGGAATGGTCCCCACATTGTTGCCTCGGGATATTCCTTTTCCTTCTCGTCGGTAGGAACAGGGCAGTTCTTTCCGCCGCCTTCATGGCTCAGGAGGATGTTGTCGAGCGTGATGTTCTCGACAGGATGACCCGGCAGACCGGTTATTGAACAACCGTAGGAGCCTGCGTCGGTAATGCGGATGTTCGACAGCGAGACGTCGCGGAGCTTGCCTATACTGTCTATGACCTGTCCTTCGTAGTAACCGCGGGCACGGTTGGCAAGGCGGACGAATATAGGCGATTCTGTTCCGGTTATAGTTATGTCGCTTACGTTGACGTTTTCAAGTGTACCGCCGTCGACAATCTCCAGCGCAATGCCACATATACCACGCTTCTTCCCGAAGTACTGGCTGCTCTGGTCAGCACTCGGCTTGACGACCATTCCGTGGATGTTGATGTTGCGGAATCCGCCGTTGGTTTCGGTTCCGAGCTTTATGGCGTTGCAATGGCTGCTCACCACGCAGTTTGTGATGTTTATGTTCTCGCACATCCGTGGCGATGTGCTCTTGAGAGTTATACCGTCGTCGTCGCTGTCGGCAATGATGTCGGAGACTACAACGTCGTGGCATCCATCGAGGTCGAGGGCATCGTTGTTGTAGTTATTGCGGTTGAAAATCTTTATTCCGTGAATCTTCACGCGGTCACAGGCAAGATAGTGCTGCATCCAGCAACCCGAGTTGCGCAGTGTTATGCCCTCGACGGTTACGTCACGGCAGTCGATGAAACGGAGCAGGTGCGGGCGGGTAATGCCTTCATCGTTCCATGATAGCTTGGCAAACCCCTTGCCACGCCCGTCAATGGTTCCACTTCCTGTTATCGCTATGTCGTCGGCTTCGGCAGCATAGATGAGTTGTATAGTCTCGGTTTGCGTGCGAAGTGACAGATAGTTGGGCTTAAGCCTCTTGTAGTCTTTCAGTTGTGTGCTGCCAAAGAGTGTTGCCCCATGCTCGAGATAGAGCTCGACGTGGCTCTTCAGGATAATTGTTCCGGTTTTGTAGTTGCCTGTAGGGACAACAACCCGTCCGCCTCCGGCTTTCGAGCAGTCGTCGATGGCATGCTGTATCGCCTCGGTGCTGAGCTTGGTGGTGTCGTTGGCGGCTCCGTATTCGGTTATAATGTAGTCCTTGGCTTGCAGCATTGTTGTCGAGATTAGCAGCGCTGCGACAGCTGACAATAGTTTTCTGTTGTTCATATTGTTAGATCTTTTAGTTTCGTGATGTGCCTTTTAAAAGCGTTTTTCATATTTATTTTTCAATGTCGTAGTGGAAGTAATCGAATAGTCCCTTGCCATCATTGCCATAGCAGTATACACCGGTTCTTACGCCCTTCCAGTAGCCGTTCTTCATCGGGAAAGCCTCGCCGACATAAGTCCATCGGCTTTCGTCGTTATTGGTGTTGTATGCAAGACGGAACGCATTGGCATTAGTGTCGATATTCAGGCGGAAACGGACTTTCTTAAACTGTCCCGCCTGAACAATGCGCCGTTGTCCGTTTTCCTCAACGTATATGCCGCCACGACAAATTCCAATGCCCCGGAACTCTTTGCCAATGCAGAGTAACCCGGCATAGGCGTTGCCAATGTTTGTAGCATCTACGGTAGTTGTTGCTGTGCTTTTGTAGCCCATAATCTTCTGTGTGAGCATGTTGTGGGCTGACTTCAAGTCATCTGCTGGCTCTGCTTTAATGGTCAGGAATCCTTTGTTCTCGGTCAGACTCCAATAGTCATTGTGCGGGTTGTGGTTCCATTGCCATTGCAGTCCGAGTGTTGTGTTGAATTCATCCGATGTGGCCGGCAGTATAGGATTCGACAGGTTATTTGGCTTTTGCCAGACATCGACAGGCTCGCCAATACCGTTGCCGTCCTTGTCGACGCCAATCTTCAGCCAGTCGTCATCCCATTCGGCAGGTTCAAGATGTACTATCCGTCCTAGTGGATTTGTCTCTTGGAAGTGTATAAACCACCATTTGCCGTCGGGACTGTCAACCAGCCCGCCCTGATGAGGTCCATTGACATTGGTCGACCCTTGCTCAAGAACGATACGGCGCTCATAAGGTCCGTAGATGCTGCGTGAGCGGAGACAAGTCTGCCAGCCTTGTCCAACGCCGCCTTCAGGTATTATAAGATAGTACCAACCGTTACGTTTCATTATCTTTGTGCCTTCCGCAACGGGTCCCCGGTATACCGTAACGCCAGTGTCAAGAAGTTCTTTTCCGTCGGCTGACATTTTGTGTATTATGATAGGACCGGCTCGATGTACGCTGTGCCCGAGATAAGCCTGGCCGTCGTCGTCCCAGAACGGACATGGGTCTTCCCATTTCGGAATCTTCTTAACGCAGTAAAGCGGAGTCCAAGGACCGTGTGGATCGGTGGCATTGCTCATCATCAATCCGTCGTCAATGGTGCAGAAGTAAACCCAGAACTTGCCGTCGTGAAACCGTATGCTTGGTGCCCAAGAGCCTCCGCCATAGTGGTTGTTGCCTTCCCATCCCGGTAGATCAAATTTGTCGTATATCTGGCTGATGAGCCGCCAGTTGACTAAGTCTTCGGATTCTAGTACTTGCATGCCGATGAAATGGAAATCGCTTGCCACCATGTAGTAATGGCTACCGACACGGATGACATCCGGGTCAGAATAATCGGCAGGCAGGATAGGGTTCTTGTAGGTGCCGTCGCCCTGGTCGCCGAAATTGAGCTTCTGCGCCGTTGCCGTGGTAAAGCCAAGCAGAAGGATAATGGCTGTAAAGAGTTTATTGAGTGTTTTCATAATTTCTGATGTTATTTTACGGTTTCCCATTTGTTCGTTATCGCTTTTAATTCATCAGGAATGGAGTTCGTTTGGATTTCACCTTCCCACTGACCTGTGGTATTTTTTCGGAGAGCGATATTCATCCGGTAGGGTAGTGTTAATGCTAATCCTCCGGCTTTAAAGTTCTTCATGTCGCCAGCTGCCATAGAAACAAGATTCCCTTTGCTGTCGAAACGGACGTAAACGAGTCCCTTAGCATCTACGGATACTTGCTTTCCGTCGACTGTGAAATTGCCGATATTATCGCCGCTCACATCGTTGACAGCAGCAATTTTGAGAATTCCACCGTCCATCATGCGGCTCATGCCGTCGAGACCTGGCATTACAGATATGTGATTGAAGTCGCGAAGTCCGAACCATGAATTATCAAGTATGCCCGAACAAGGTGTTATGGTCTGCATGCTGTGGTTATGCATGTAGTTCAATACATGTTGAATGAGCATATTGTTGTCTGCTAGTTCGCCTTCGGTGGTAAATATTTTAGTTCCACTGGCGGAGGCAAAGAAGTTGCGGACGGATGGGATCTCACCATCCGGATGATAGTAAACCACGGCATCGTACAGCTGTTTCCCGTACTGAACTTTGCCATTGGCGGTTATTTTGAGGCTACCGTTCTCTATTTCGTAGGACGGTATGAGGTCGGCTGCATAACCAGAGCTCCATAAGGCATCTGCCACAGCCATGCCTGTGTCATCATATCCTTTCGATGCCCAGTTCGTAGCAGTATGGTAACCAAAAACCACTGCCACACGGCAATCGAGGGGGGCTGTAGTTGCGAAATTCAGTAAATGAATTTTCTTTTCGGCTTCATTTAGTTTTTTGCCAGCAAGTTGTGTAAAGTCGAGATAGTCTATTCTGCCACCGGCAAGTGCCGAACTCCATAATTGCATGTGGAGATCGTTCTTGTAATACTGGTTGTACCACACCTTAGAGCCCCATTTCTTTGCAAGTGATGTACGAACAGCGAAAGGAACAACCTCGTCGCTTTGAGCTATGTCGCGGCGTGCTTCCCACCAGTCCAGACCATTCTTGCGCATCTCAATTTTGTCGGGGTAAGGCCACCATGTTGAATGTGTAGCGACGAAAGCATTGCTGCCATAATAATCTTTTGTCGCATTGTAGAAGTCGGTCTCTATCTCGGCATTGCGCTGGCGGATAAGGTCGTTATAATCGTTTATGATTTTTTTACGTTCGGATGTCTTGCCTTTCTGAGCCGTGCCCATAAGGAACATGTCTGCAATAAGCTTTCTGCCGTATTTCTTATAGTATGCTGACGCCATACTTTCGGAATACCAATAATCTATGTAACCTGTTCGGAAATAACGAGGAAAATATGGTGGAAATCCCCATTCGTCCTTGCATGCTCCTGCAATCTTGAACCCCTTGTACGATTGCATAATGCTTCGCTGGAAAGATAATAGACATGGTGAGAAAATGTCGGGGTAGTCGTGTTTGAAACCTCCGATAACCATTGCATAAGTTCCGGTGGCTATATTGGGTATGTTAATGGCAAGAGTGTCAGCTGATGACTTTGCTATTGAACATTCTGAGGTAATGTCACGGACGCTTGACGGTACTATTGAATCGTTATCTTTGGTGTAGGTAATAACGCGGTGGAGTATGCTTTGGTGTGAAAAATAAGGTAGAATGTTGCCGCTAGAGTAGTGGTCGCGCATCAATATCGGCTCAAGAATAACCTGGTGCGTACCTGCTTGGACTTCTTTCATTCGTAACATTTCCTGCAATGCTTCGGGATGTTTCTTGATAAATGCGTGCCGTGCGTTTCGAATATCTAAGTCAGGAACGAGCCCTATGCCTTTTTTCTCGGAATAGGCGCTAAGCGACTTCATTTTTTTTATTACGTTTACCGATGTTACCTCATAATCGGGGAACCTTAGGAAAATGACAAGCATGTCATAAGGTGACTTGGTACTTACCGAGTCGATAAGCTGTTCATAGTCCTTTGTATTATTGGCTTCGATGTGTTGTTGGTCCCATTGCCACACTCCTATTACAGGAAGTTTGGCGGAATCTTGCGCATTTGTCAATTCTGCAAAAACTAAATTTAGAACCAAGAAAATGAGAAAAGTTGGTAATCGTTTCATGTTTGTCATAGCTGTTTATATGAGAAAGTACGGGAACATGTCCCGCCGGACAGTTCACCGTACTTCAATCAAGTTAAAGTGAGTCTATGTATCTAAACATTTACTTCGAATAATAAGTGTTCTGCGTAAGAGCAGGGTTGTGCTGGATTTCCTCCAATGGCACCGGCATAACAAGCATGTCCTGAGTTATGCTCTTGCCTTTAGCTGCCGAGAGGACAGTTGTTGCACGTCCAGTACGCTTCAGATCGAACCAGCGGTGAAACTCTAGGGCAAGCTCTACGTTGCGCTCGTGTTCAATGGCAAGGTCGAGAGTCGGGTACTTGTCGCTAGGATAGCCTGCTTCTCCGAAACCAGGAAGATTAACACGTTTGCGTACCATATTCAGGTAGCTTGCATCGCCTGTCGCCTCTGCATACATAAGAAGCACGTCAGCATAGCGGTAAACGATGAAGTTGTTGCCATAGTAATAACTGTGGTTGTCGATGTAGCTGCGGTCCCACCATTTGTTCTCGAATAGTGCGCTGACAGTTTTGCCGGTCCGGTCAGGGTACGATGTGGCAATAGAAGCCTCACGACGAGGATCGCCTTTTTCGTAGCTGTCATAGAGAGTCTGAGTAACCTGGTTTAACCCATGTCCCTGGGCAGTGATTGAGAAGTTCTCGAAAGGAGCCCATTCCTCAAGATACGGGCTTGCAGGTTGGCCTGCTGCTGCTACGTACTGAATCTCTAATATTGACTCTTTGCAGTTTTTGTTGTTGAGGTTCCATAAATCTGCATAATTTGGCTCGAGCTGATATTGACCTGAATTGATGACATCCTTCAGCACGCTGGCTGCTTTTGCCTTGTCGCCGCGTGTGAGATATACCTCTCCAAGACAGGTTTCTGCAGCTCCCTTAGTGATCTGTCCGCCCTGAGTAGCAGCAGAACGAAGTGGCAAATTCTGTATTGCGAAGTTCAAATCATCAATAATGAATTTGTAAACGTCCTCTTCAGGAGAACGGAGCACACCGTAGCTCTCACTAACGGTCAATGAATGATCGACAATTGGAATAGGACCGAACAAGCGAACCATGTTGAAGTGATACAGAGCACGCAGGAAACGGAGTTCTGCCTGATACTGTAAGCCAGTAGGAGTAGAGGCGAAATCGGTTGAAGCAGTTAGCTTGTCAAGCGCCTTGTTGATGACATTCAAGTCACTGTATGCGGTCTGCCATGTGTGCTTTACTATTGTATTGCTTGGCTCTAAGTTGTAGTTGACGAATGGTATAACGTCGGTGTTAGAACCTGTAGTTCTCTCGAGGAAAACTTTGCCTTCGTATGCAGTGCATTCATCGGTCATCATCTCTGTAAAGCTGAGCCCGTTTTCAGGTGCATATTCATTGTATAACGTAGCGTAAGCTGATACTCTTGCCGTTGAGAAATCTTCTGCAGTCTTGTAGAAGTCCTCTTCGTTCATGTTCGACTTCGGTGTCAAGTCGAGGAAGTCGCCTGAGCATGATGTTGCTAAAACTCCAATGCCCAATGTTAGTGCGGCAATATAAATTTTATGTAATTTCATAATTAAGATTTTTTTTGTTGGTTAGAAGGTGAACTTTGCTCCAAGGGTGATTGTTCGGGGCATTGGATAAGCTGCGAAGTCCTTACCAGTGTAGAGAGCTTTGGTGTAAGTACTTGCTTCTGGATCGTAACCATTCTTGTAGTCAGTGAATACATGCAGGTTATCGATATTCAGATACAGGCGGATAGCCTCGATAGGAGTGCTCTTGAGCCATGATTTCGGGAAGTTGTAGGCTAAGCGCACATTGGCGATACGCATGAACGAAGCATCTTCAACCCATAGGTTAGAAAACTTACCCTGCAGACCTGGATAGCTCAGATATGGTTTGTAGTGAACGCCATCACCCGGCTCTTCAGCAGAGCGCCAGTAGTTAACATCGGCATAAGCGTTACGGTTGCCGTTGTAGTTGCCCTCATAACGATATGAGTTGTTGACAATGCGGTTGCCAACCGAACCGTTAAGAGTAACTGTAAGATCGAATCCCTTGTAGCTCCATGTATTAGAGAGACCCCACTGATATGAAGGCTGAGCGCAACCAATCTCTGTTTGGTCGTTGGTATCAATTTTACCGTCATTATTAACATCGACAACGATAGGGTCGCCGATTGTTGTACTTGGGTGGTGAGGAGTGTTGTCAATCTGGTCCTGCGTCATGTAAACGCCGTCGAATACATATCCGTAGTACTGAGCTATAGGCTTACCGACCTCAGTCTTTGTGGTAACGTCCCATTCTGTATTCATGATTGGAGAGTCATCAGGACCGAGTTTCAGGACCTTGTTGCGGTTGAGTGAGATGTTGAAGGTTGTTTCCCACTTGAACGGACCGGTGAAGTTCTTTGTGTTAATCATGAATTCGAAACCGCGGTTGCGAACCTTTCCGATGTTTGTTAGCTGCGTCTGGAAACCAGTTGTTCCCGGAACAGGAACATCAAGCAGAAGATCTCGTGTGATAGAGTTGTAGTAATCTGCCTCCATGTAGATACGGTTCTTGAACAAACCAACGTTGAAGCCAACGTCGAACTGGCCTGTTTTCTCCCATTTCAGATCCGGATTAGATATTGTGCTCGGATAAAGTCCCGGCTCAACTGATGTTCCGAAGGCGTACTGATTGGAAGCCAGCAGACCGATAGAGCCATAGTTGTTGATAAGGTTATTACCGGTTACACCGTAGCTGACGCGAATCTTTGCTGCGCTGAGCCAGTCGACGTTCTGAAGGAACTTCTCGTCCTTAATCTTCCAAGCTGCTGAAATTGAAGGGAATGTACCCCAGCGGTTGTTCTTACCGAAACGGGAGCATCCATCACGACGTATTGTTGCAGTGAGCAGGTAGCGGTCGTTGTAAGTATAGTTGATACGCCCGATCCATGAAAGCAGACTCCAGTCCTCCTCTGTTGTGCCGCCAGAAACCGGCTTGCCAGCATTAAGAGTCTTTACCATGTTGTTAGGGAAGTTCTGCGAAGTCATTGTCTCGGTTGTGTATTCATCACGCTGAGCGGTGTAACCCACCATTGCTCCGATTACATGCTTACCAAAAGCATGGCTGTAGTTAAGAGTGTTCTCCCACAGGTAGTCAACAGTGCGATATGTGTTGCCATTACCTTCAGCAATCTGAATTCCAGACCAACCCATGTTCTGTCCTTCGTTACGGAAGTCGCTATAGTCGCGGTCGCTAATCATGCCGTTAATACTGGTCTTGAAATATAGGTCAGGAATAATTTCCCACTGTAAATAGCCATTTACCATGCCATTAATGGTCTTGTCCTTCTTGCTTATCTCACGTGTAACAGCCCAAGGATGCCAGAGCTGTAATCCATAAGCCTGATACTGGTGATACTCTGTATTCGGGTCGATAGGACCAAGTGTTCCGACCTCGTTAACAACAGGGAAAATTGGGTCGCTCTGCTGTGAGAGACTGACACAATCTGCCTTACCGTCGGTACCATATAGGCGCTGACGAACGTAGCTGCCTGCCAGATTCATTCCTACCTTGACACTCTTGTTGATGTCGTGAGTGATGTTTGCACGCATAGTGAAGCGCTTGTAGAATGAACGGTCTACGATACCATCCTGATTGAGAAAAGATCCTGAGATTCGGAACTTAGTTCTATCGCTTCCGCCACTTACAGAAAGCTGGTACTGCTGCATTGGTGCTGTGCGCAGAAGAACATTCTGCCAGTCGGTTGATGGGAATGAACCGGGGTCGGTGAGAAACTTCTCTGGAACCTGAAACTCGAATGGACGTTGTGCGTTTGGCACGCTGGGATCACCGCCTGAAGCGAGGTAAGAGTTGTTGTGTGCGTCAATATAATATTGTATGAAGCGCTGTGAGTCCATCATCTTTACGGTGTGCTCAGCCTTTTGCCAGCCGAATTCGAAGTTCGCATCGACACGAGTCTTGCCGCTCTGACCCTGCTTTGTTGTTACCATAACAACACCATTGGCGCCACGGCTACCATATATGGCTGCTGATGAAGCATCTTTCAGGACCTCCATACTCTCAATGTCATCGGGGTTAAGAGTGCTCATATCGAAGTTCTCGATAGGATAACCATCGATAACGTACAGAGGGTTGGTTCCTGCTGTGATGGTAGATGTACCACGTATCTTTATGGCAGGAGAGCTGCCAGGTGCACCTTGAACCTGCTGAATCTGTACACCCGCAATCTGTCCGGCAAGTGCTGACATAATGTTGGCTGATGAACGTTCACGGAGCTTATCGCCACCAACCGATGAAACGGCACCTGTAAGGTCGCTTTTCTTGACAACTCCGTAACCGACTACGACCAGTTCGCTTAGCATAGCGTTGTCCTCATCTAACGAAACGTCGATAGTGCTCTTCCCTTTGGCATCTATGATGCGATCTTTGTAGCCAACATAGCTAATTCTGATTTTAGCATTGTCTGGGACATTTGGTAAGGTGAAATGTCCGTCCAGATCGGTAACGGCTCCTTTTTATGAACCATTGATGACAACACTGGCTCCTATAAGTGGGTCGCCGTTATTGTCCTTCACCGTACCTGTAATAGTACTTTGTGCGAATCCGACCATAAAGCATGCGCTCATTAGGGCGGTCTGCACGATTCTTTTTACGTTTTGCTTCATAGGTAGTAAAGATTTGATAAAAAATTAGTATATGTTATTTATGTTAGTTGATTTCACAGCTATTGCAAAATGTGTGGCATCACGCCAGACATGTTTATTTTAATGTGTAAGTGGGGGTCGCTTTTAGTATTTGGGGTGTTATTTCGTTATAGCAATAAATTTTATCTTTGATTTCTTTGCAAAATTATTGACTATTTTAATATTATAACATGGGGATTTGCTTTTAGGACTTTGTTTTTTGATTATGAAAAACATTTAGACACACAATTTCTACTAATTGAAACAATTTATATCATGAAATCCTTGCTTTGATAGAAAATATAAGGTTAATACTTGATAAGCAGAGCTTTATATTATCTGATTGTAAAGGTATATGAACGATAATACAAAGTCGTTACAAAGGCATGAAGATTTAGATACATGATTTAAAGATGGCGTCAATTATCGGGTAGATCTCATTCTCGTTCTTGTATGGGTGAATGTTATAATAGCTGTCGCCAGTGAGCATTGCGGAGAGTTCTGTCTTTGTCTTGTCATAGAAGATATGGCATGGTATTCCGAAACGCTCTGCGTAAGCTAACTCATAACCGATGCCAAGAGACGGGCATGTACATTCGGCGATAAGTATATCGCTTTCCCGAAGCCATGCTGTGTCCTGATTGTAGATTAATGCATCCCTTTTCCTGCCTTGCTCTACCAAGGAAAGGTCTTTTGCGCCGACATGCTCGGTCAGGACATCGCAATGCTTCTTGAGATAACGGATAAGCCTGTTGTAGAGCTCGGCATCAACTCTGCCACCACGGATTGAGCCTGCGAAATATATCTTTAATGTGTTCACTTAGATGTTATTATTACCCGATTCCTTAATTTAGTTAGCATCTGTAAAGAAGTCTGTAGACCAAGTCTGATTGTGGAAGCGCTCCTGTAATTCTTTCAATTTCTCTATAAGTTCGTCAAAACTCGGTGAATCTCCATAAATGAAGTTGTCCTGCATTTTCTTGTAGTCTTCACGTAATATAGGAATAACTTTTTCCGGCGGAATGAAATTGATAGTTGATGGATGGTGAGTTTTGTAATCCATTCCATGCCAGGATGTCATTACACTTCTATGTCTTACTATCTCAGTATAAAGTGTTGCATCGGAAAGTACTTCTTTTGCGAAATCCTTGTCCATCATGCGAACAATATCATACATGTGACGTGTAATACGGTCAAGTCTGGTGCATCCTCCGGGACGGTTAAATTCCTCGTGGAGAAGGAATACCTTTTCAAGGAAAGTCCTTCGCGGATCTGCTGTGTTGACTTCAAAGCCAGACTCTGCAAAAGGCTCTTCGGGGTAAGAGTCCGCTATCATTGAACGCATCCTTAATTTCTCGGAAGGCTCTATCATTGACCTGCAGCTGATTTCTAGCTTAACTTTCTCATAGATGTAATCCCGCTTTTCTTTAAGGATGGATTTATAGTTTATGTAAAGCACCATCGGATCCTTGTCCGAGACATTTGTCTCCTCGGATTCTACCTTAATGTGTTTGCCGATACCAGCCTTCTCTAATTCCTCGGTTAACTTGTCCTTAAGCTCGGTCTCTACAAATGTTTTTGAGGCCCTGCGGAGTTTGTCTCGTTTGTTTTTTCCGAATGTCGTGCCTTCAAATCCAAATTGTGCCGGATTTATGGCAAGATCAATGTCTTCAGAAAAGCGTTCAATAAGATGCCATCCTTTACTGAGGCTGGTGCCACCTTTGAATATCAGATTTTCCTTGTATGGCAGGTTGAATAATGCCCTTAATACCATGCTTACCCAATAATCTTTCTCTATGGCGTTTTCTGGTAAGGCGTATTTCTCTGCTACTTGTGTCAGAATGGCCTGTCTCTCTGATTCAGGAAGGTTGGTCCATGTTGTTATTTTCATTTTGTTGTTGTTGCTTGTGAGGGTGTGAGACATTTGCGGATCCACTGTGGGGCTATATTGTAGTCTTCTCTGACTAGTTCGGGATTCTTGTCTTTACTGAGGATCGTCTGAATGGAATTCAAAATTTCTTCAGTCATGCCCGACTGCCCGATTTCTTTCATCGCCAAAACGACCTTCGGGAAGGTGTCACTTTTATAGGCAAATGTGCGTGGTACGCTGTGCTTAAGGACTATTGACCGTCTGCCAAGCTTTATAGTCCGCGCTGTTCCGTCGGTGAGGTAAGTCATTTTCATGGGAATCTGTGTAGACAGCCCCAGCTCGTTAAGCACGGTCAGTCCTGATGGTATAATCTTGGAGTTATCCCTTTTTGCAATGGCTGCCGCAATCTCATAAGCAGTCGGCATTTTTACACCGTATCTTGTTTTTTCCGGATAAAGGTACAGACCTTGAGACAAGCGTATGAGGATGCCTTCCCCTGTCATTCTGGAAAGGGTACGCGTTACGACCGAGTCATTACAGAGATCTGCGAAATCACCGACGGTATACATCTTGTCTGTACCGCCGGAGACGATCCTGTCTCTTATGTTTTTTGATAAACTGTCCATCACGAATTTTTAATTTGTGTCCGAAATTACGCACTTTTTTCGGACTAGCCAAATATTTTATGCTTTTTTATTATTCTGTCCGAAATAATTGTGCTTTTTCGGACAGAAATAGATATAAACATATTAATTTTTGGCTTCAATGTATTCAGTCCTTTAGGGAATAAGTAACGGTGGTGACGACGCGGACACGCTTGATGTAAGGAGTGTTGGCATCACGGTCCTCGATGGAGAATTCGCCCTGGTTGGCACTGACAATCTTGTTC
>OMZV01000047.1 GCA_900315635.1 uncultured Prevotella sp. | reverse complement strand
CAGAGAGTTCCGTGCCGTCCGACTTCAACGGATAATGGTTAAGGATTTAGTACCGTCATTGGTTTCTTCTTCTATTCTCACTATATCAAACCAGTCCAAAATCCCATTGGGAAGGAAAAAACTGGCAAAAAACTCATACTTATTTGGAACTTATTTATGCTTCATGATGCAAAGGTACAAAACTAATAGAGAAAATGTACCGTCTATGCACCATATTCTGGCTGGCGGAGCCATGCTCCAAACACGGAAGAATTAAACTGCGCCACTAGCTGCCAGTGTGAATTTACAGTGTTCAAGGATGTTTATTAAATACCCTTCGTTAGAAGAACTAAAGGTCTTAAGACGTTTAATTACCACAGCTATTTTCTCTTCGGTCTCCTCAATACTATTCTCAACGAATCTGTGAGTACTCTTTTATCATTTCTCATAAGGAAGTTTGATGGTAAAACAAATAAGACTAAAGATTCATCGAGCCCTTGTTCTTTATCTTTACGTTCATAGCGTAATTGTACTGTAATTAAACGATTCTTTACATGTGTATTATTTTTTTTATATGTATTTGTTTCAGAACAGGGTAATAATTTCCCTACTATTATGTTCTTATCGCAAAATTCCAATTTTAAGGAATCGGGATTCATTACATATTCTCCTTTTAAATCAAAGAGAAGGTAATGCCAGCCATTGAAGTACATACTGCTAACCTTAACCATACTGTCCTCCGATAAAGAAATGTCATAGCTAAACTTGTTGTTGTCTAACGGAAGTATGAATCCCACATCGCAAGATTGGATAGATAACATAAAAATCATGTAAAGCCCAAGCCATTTAATGTGTCGGCCACCAACTGTAACTATCGACAAAATCTTCATAATAGTTTTTATTTGCTATAAAATTACCTTTTAAAATCAAAGCATACAATCCTTGAAGTCCATAATTCGCTAAAAACAAATCATTTAATGCACGAGAATGCCATAGGTGATGCAATTCATGTTTAAGTACATTTAGTGGCAAAATTAAGTAAAAAATAGAATTCCCCAAAATTTAAAAGGCAAAAATATCCACTAACCCCAAAATTTAAAAGGCAAAAATATCCGCTAACCCCATAATTTAATTAATTTCCTAAAAAAGTAAGCATGTGCTTTATAGGCGTAGTTTTCATCAAATCACGCTTGATGGCAAGCGATAGATTTTTTCCAATTCTGAACTTTTTTGGAAAAACCTTTCGCTCAGTCAATTAAACTTATTAATTTTGCACTCTATTTGGTAAATCAAGTAACGGAATTGCGAAATTCGAGCGTTTGTTTGATTTGGCACATAAAAATAAAGAAATAAAAAGATAAAGAATTAAATATATAAACATTTAAAAATTGGTTTAGTCATAAATAGACTTAAATATTTAAAGGAACAAATAATAAAATAAACAGAGTTATATTCGGATTTTAAGTTTCAACACAAAATGAAGAAGATTTTACTTTCACTGGCACTTGCCGCAGCTATTATGCCGGCAATGGCTAACGACTACACCGACGACCTTCAGGTTTCGGTCAATGGCGTAGGCTTCCCTTCACAGAAGACAACAATCACGGTCGACCGGCGCACCGACGGCGCATACGACTTCAAGCTTAAGAATTTCTCATTCGCAGGCATGAACATCGGCGACCTCAACCTCGACAGCGTTCCGGGCGTTGAGCAGGACGGCGTGGTCTACCTTGCTGCCACACGCAAGGTAGGTGTAACCATCATGTTCCAGAAGTTGACCCTGCCTGTTACCCTTCGCGGCGAGCTGCTCAACAACGGCGGCAAGCTCTATGCTTCGATGGACATTCCTGTTCAGGCTCTCAGTCAGAACGTCAGCGTGCTCTTCGGCAACGGCGGCTACCAGATTCCTAACAGCGGTTTTGAGAACTACCACACTGAGGTGCTTCACAACCTGGCATACGACGACGATTGGAACGTTACCGGCTGGTCTGCCGACACTCTGAAGTCGGCAAGCGTGCCAAACGCATGGCACAGCTTCATGGATGCCTCCGGATACAGCTATGACGACAAAGGCAATTATTACAACAACCCCGCCATCATCTACCTCGCTTCCGCTATGGTTGACCCTCACACATACATCAGCGACGAGAAGCGTCCGGGCTCGGCAGGCAGCCACAGCGCAAAGCTTATCGCCCGCAATGCCGTCATCGCTATTGCCAACGGTACAATGACCACCGGCCGGATGAACACCGGCTCGACCGAGCCTGCTGATGTTGCCAACCACGCTTGGCTCGACATGGACAGCACCGGCACCGATACCAACGGCGATCCGTTCTACACAGTGATGAACGGCCGTCCTGACTCGCTCACCGTCTGGGTGAAGTACGGACAGGCTACACCTAACGCCGACCATCCATACGCCACCGTCAGCGCTGTCATCACCGACGGAACATACTATCAGGAGCCTGACACCAACGTATATAATAATGTATATGCCATCGCCCGCAACAACACCATCGAGTCGACCAACGGCGAGTGGAAGCGTCTCGCTATCCCATTCGACGTCAAGGACAACAGCGTCAAGGGCAAGGCTATCCTCGTTACCGTTTCAACCAATGCCGATGCAGGCCAGGGCAGCGACGGCGACTCTATCCTCGTCGACGACATCAACCTCGTCTACAACGACCCGCAGAACGTCAATATCAACTTCTCCGACAATGCCGTAACCGTAGGCGATGCCGACGCTACCGTCACTTACGATGGTGCCAATGGTCCTATCATCGTCAAGGACTTCCGCCAGGAGGGCAATGACGTCGTAGCTACCGTTACCGTCTACAACGGCGACCTCACAAAGCAGATCGCTCAGGCTACCCACACCTTCGCCAACGCTACAACCGGCATCAGCAAGGTCGTTACCGACGGCGCCGGGAATGTTTCCGAGGTTTATGACCTCAGCGGACGCCGCGTCGAGGCTATGCAGCACGGCAATGTCTACATCGTTCGCACAGCCGACGGCAAGACTGTTAAGGTTTTGAAGTAAATTGACAGGCGATAGCCTGTACAATAGCTCAACGACGCAGTCGTCAGGATGATCACGGATATTCATATAATTTAATAAGGAAATAAATGAAACTAGACTTAACCATTGCAGCCGCACTGCTCCTTCCGTTGGCACTCAGTTCCTGCATCAAGGACGAGGCGCCAAACAGCGAGGCCGACATCACCGGTGTGACGCTTGCCGACAGCACCCTGCTGTTGCGTGAGCCGGTCATCAACAACAATGACATCACGCTCTATGCCAACACTGGCGACAGCATCCTCGCACCGGAGTTCACGCTGACTCCCGGCGCCACCATCGAACCGGCATCGGGGACACCGAGGAAGTTCTTCACCCGCCGGATGACTGTCACCCACAATGACGCCACCGACGCCGACGACACAACATACACGTTCACGTCGACACCTCAGCAGTACACCGTCACTTCCGAGGACGGCAACTGGCAGAAGACGTACACTGTGAATGTCGTCAACAACGCCACACCGGCAGACTTCCACTTCGACAACGTGCGCTACTACGACTTCAATGGCGAGCCTATTTTCCAGATATTCTATGAGACCGTAGCCGGACAGAACATCGACTGGGGCAGCGGCAATGCCGGAGCGATGGTGACGCTCATGGCGTCGAACCCGAAGTATTCCGACTTCCCGACATCACAGGCCGACGATGGAGTCAGCGGCAAATGCGCCAAGCTGACGACCATCTCCACCGGTGCCCTCGGAACGATGTTCGGTGCGCCGATAGCAGCCGGAAACCTCTTCCTCGGCTCGTTCGTCGTCAATCTGCAGGACATGCCGGCATCAACGCATTTCGGCATTCCGTTGAGGAACACCGCGCCGGTGTCGATGACCGGATACTACAAGTACCGTCCGGGACAGACCTATATCCGTCTGAACTCCACGAAGAACGGAGTAGTCGAGGTGCCGGGCAAGACCGACGACTTCGCCATCTACGCCATCGTCTATGAGGTTACCCCGGAGCATCCTTACATCGACGGCAACAACTCGCTGACATCGCCCGACATCGTGCTGAAGGCAGAGCTGAAAGCCGAGGACCACAAGGTCGGCGACGACTGGGTAAAGTTCGACTTGCCTTTCGAGCCGCAGAACGGTAAGACCATCGATGAGCAGAAACTCCTTCAGGGACGTTACAACATTGCCATCATCCTCAGTTCCAGCGAGGGCGGAGCCCGTTTCGAAGGTGCTGTAGGCAGTACTCTTTATGTCGACGAAATACACATCAACTATGAATAGAATGAGAAACATCATATCGGCGGCGCTGCTCCTTGCCGCCATCATCCCGACAGCGTCAACGGCGCAGGAGACGACAGAGCAGAATGTACCGGAGCGCGACCGCAACCTGAAACTCATGACATCGAAGGGGTGGGAGTGGGAGCTCAACGCCGGACTGAATATCGGCGGTGCCGCTCCTCTCGGCATGCCTCGCGAGGTGCGCAAGATTCATAGTTACAACCCGTTGTTCAACGGCTCACTCGAGGGAAAGGTCACCAAATGGTGGGGCGCCGACCGCCGGTGGGGTACGTCCGTCGGTCTGAAGTTCGAGGACAAAGCGATGAAAATCGATGCCGGCGTGAAGAACTACCACACTGAGATTATCCGTGAGGGCGACCGTGTCAGCGGTTACTGGACCGGATTCGTCAACATCAAGTACACATCGACGTTCTTCACCGTCCCGGTGACTGTCGACTACCGCATCAACCAGCGGTGGAAGGTGCGTGCCGGAGCGTTCTACTCCGTCCGCCTCGACGGTGAGTTCTCGGGATATGTCACCGACGGTTACCTCCGTTCGGGTGTTCCTACCGGCGAGAAGATCGTCTATGAGAAGGGACAGCAGGCTTCCTACGATTTCGACGATGACCTGCGCCACAGCTACTGGGGCGTGCAGCTCGGGGGCTCGTGGCTTGCCTATCGCCACTTCTCCATCAATGCCGACCTGACGTACAGTTTCAACAACATCTTCCGTTCCAACTTCACGACGGTCCGCAACACCCTGCATCCGCTGTACTTCAACATCGGATTCGGTTACAGCTTCTGAGCTTAATCAGAACTGATTATATCATATCAGCCCCGCTCATATCGTAAATAATAAAGAGGGTGTATCATAATTGGGTTTTATGGTACATCCTCTTTTGTTTTTGTAATCTCGAAAGTGTAACTTTGCCATACTTTAGATTTTTTGTATATCACAAAGATACAAAATTTTTGTGATATGGCAAAGCCCCGGCTAGAGAAAGTCGAGGCTTTGTTTGTTAAATATTAAGAAAAAGAGGATGCATCAGAATTTTGATGCACCCTCCTTTTTGAATCTATCTTATTGTATTCACTTTCTAAAGATGTTCAAGCCACTTTTTACCTGACTTGGTGTAGCTCCATGCAATTAGTCCTAATGCTACAACATCAACGACTATGAAAATTGCTCCAAGTGTTCCTATAATAATATTATTTTAATAATATCTACAAAGAAGCCAACCATTTCTTTCCCTTTGGAGTATTGAGCCAAAGAAGAAATACTAAGCCACAAACTGCTATAACAGCAAAAGTCATTATCATTGTTACCATATAATCTTAGTTTTTAAATATAGGAAATGCGATTCTAGCAAGAATAATAGTAGCACTAATTCCGACAACTAGTAAAATAGCTGCCAAGATATAGTTCTCTCCCTTAAACAAAGCTACGACATTGGTTAATACCATAATGGTAAAAGTAGCTTTAGCTAAGTCATAGAAAAATTTTCCGAGATTTTCTCGGCTAGATTTTTCTTTATCTCTTTCTTCTCTAGTTGTTACCATATTGCAAAATTAAGTATTAGAATTCATAAATCCAAATTTAAATGAATAAATTTGGATTATAATGACAACTTTTTATTAAAGTTGGTTTGAAGCCCAAAAGCCATAAAAAGGCATAATAACAAGTTGTAAAGGGGTGTATTATCCCCAATTTTGCCTTTTCTGGCTATCGCCGAGCACATTTTCTTCAGATTGAAGGCAAT
>OMZV01000048.1 GCA_900315635.1 uncultured Prevotella sp. | reverse complement strand
AAGCACCTGTTAAACTACTTTGTTTATGGGCATCCTGCTATTTGAACTTTTCAGAAACCCCTTGTTTATGGGCATTTTGAACAAGTGGGAAACTTTAGTATTTTTATTATGTAAGCAATGAAAATCCGCCACCCTGCCTCACGGCTGAGTGACGGAACACAGTAATTTTAAATTTTGAAACATGGAAAACGACTTAAACTATGATGTAAATAAATTATCTTATTTGGAAATCTGAGAATCCTGCTTCTTTGGCTGCGGCTCAGTGATGGTGATGAAGATCTTCTCATCACGGGCGAGGGCTGCGGTCATGCGAGACATGATGTCGCGGAGAGCGACATTGGACGAGAGGACGCGACCGGGATAGCAGTTGGTACCTGGGAGAATGCAACCGGCGGTGTCGGCTCGTGAGTTGCCTGCGTGGATGCGGATGCCCGAGAATCCGGGGACAACGAGCAGAAGTGGCAACCACTTGCCGAAACGTGGCGACTTGGTGATGAGAATCCGATAAGTGCCGGTGGGGATTGCCGTGCCATCAGGGAACTTTTTGCGTTGTATTGCACTGACATTCATTACGGAGGTGAAGTAGCGCGATGGCGGCTCGAGTGAGTCGGTCACGTATTTTCCATCGATGTATATGTGCCCTACTGTGTATGTTGGCTTTAGGGCGAAGCGCTTTAACTGAATGTCCATTTTAAATTTTAAATTTTAAATTAGAAATTAGAAATAATACTTGTATTCCGCTTATTGAAACCATGAAACCCGAAACCATGAAACCGCTAATGGTCCTTTCTCTTTTCCTTCTGCCATTTGTTTATTCCAACCTTGCGAATCCATCCGTCTCGTTTCCAGCGGAAGATGATAGACTTAAGACCAGCGCTCGTTATGTCACCACCTTTGAATGTCTTAATGTCATCACGGGTGAAGACCGCAGGCAACTCATCGAAAACATTGTGGTTAACGGTCGTGCGCTCACACAACTCACTGGCTTTGATCTCGCTGTTCATGCGCTCACGGAACAAGCGGCACTGAGTCGTAAGGACATATTCGGCAATCATTGTGGCGAAGCGCAGGCAATTCTTTGACTCCTTGCCCTCGAGAATCCGGTAGATTACTCCACAGCGGAAACCGATAACGGCAGCACGCTTGCGGTAGGTGTCCTTGACATAGTCGAGACTTGCCATTGCCTCCAGGCGTTTCTGCTCAGCCCACTCGTCGATAGCCTTGCGAAGTCGTGGAGTATCTGTGAATCCCTTTGCCGCTTTGAGCTTTTCAACTGCCTCCAGTATTGCCGCATCAGCCTTGGGTGAACTCTCGGTGAACTTTGGCATAGGGGCAAACGAATTGTCGGGCATCTCGGCAATCATAATACGTGACGAAAGTCCGTTCTCAATGCTGTCGCCCTTGAAGAACTTGCGAAGTGAGCCATAAGTGCCAAGTACTGAGAAATTGAACCGTCCACGGACTACTCCCGACTCGGAGTTGTCAGAATTGAAGTCCTGACCGAACAAACCGCAATCAAAGCAGACGCGAAGGAAGTCACTGCCAACCGACCATGCACCTCGCATGAGTGCTTTAGTGGCTTTTACAGATTCTCAATTACCGCTATCGCCGACTCACACGCCTTCTCGATATTCCTCGTCAGGCTAGGGTCATTGCGGTCGCAGGTGATGTTCACCGTCACCTTATCGGGGTAGATCCGTGTCTTGCCGTGGAGCGATTTGAACTCAGTGTACTGGTGACCGCGTGTCTGGCGTTTGGCGTAGGCGTGGAACTCAGCCTTGCCTGCTGTTACTGCGGCGAGTGTGCCGCGAACTCGGGATGATGAGAGCATAAGGTTCTCATAATCAGAATCAGAAATTATCAAATTGATATTCATTTTGAACTGTCTTTAAAAATTGTTGAACTTATGTTGGTCAACCGCGGATTGACAGTTGCAAAGGTACATCATTCGCCAAGCGATTTCAAGCAGATGGAAAATTGCCCTGGATTTGGGAAATTTTGGGAAATAAAAAAATCGCTGTCAAATGCCCATTAACAGGACATTTGACAGCGATCAATAAAAAAATCGTTTCCGGAAATTAGGGAAACAATATAAGTTTTGGGTTGGCGTTGTTTTCTCAGAGAAAAAATCATCACGGTTTCACGGTTTCGGGTTTCAAAGTTTCAATAAGGATTTTCTAACTCTCAAGGATTCATTTTTGCTTAATATTTATAAGTCTTTATATTTAATAATAATATATAATATATTATATATTATTATTAACCCATATTTGAGACCATCAATCCACAGACCTCGATTTTTCTTATTGAAACCATGAAACCCGAAACCGTGAAACCAACTCACAGAATTTGTCTCATTATATGTAGTCCTCTAATCAACGATTACCTGCCCATCCGCTTATCTCTACGTAATGTTTACGCTTCGACCTGCCGCTATGCTTCCAGCCATCAAACAAATAGCAATAGAACTAGTCCAATACTAAAAATAATCACCCTTGTATTGTGTTGATTATCAAGTAAATAAAAATAAGTACTTCCAAACTCGATCTCTAAATTTGCATTCGCCTTCGGTATGTATTACCTTTGCAAAAAGAAACAAGCAGGCAGATTCCTCACCAAGCCTCCCCTAAGGGGAGGATGTCTGATTACCTTAGACAGGCGGAGCACTGCTGCATTGAATTAACTAAAACAATTTATTAACTTTTTAGACCCCGTGCACTCATCCTCGGCTGCCACCAACGCATTAAACTCTTTTTTTTCGTTAGGTGACTAAACATCCTCCCCCTATGGGAGGCTTGGTGAGGAATACATTATGTCAGTTTACTATCGTATTACACAGGACAACAGAAAGAATTCAGTCCACAAGGGCGAGTATTACGGACGCGCAGTCTACGTGGGAACCGTCGACGAGTACGACCTCGCCAAGGCTATCGAGGCTAAGTGTACCGTTCACCGCGCCGACGTTGTAGCCGTTATCATCGCCCTCATCGACGAGATGACCCGCGCCCTTCAGTCGTCACAGCGCGTGAAGCTCACCGGTTTCGGAACCTTCAAGATGGGTATGTCGACCCGTCCGGCAAAGACCATTGAGAAGTTCACCGCCGACAACATCCGCAAGCTCCGCGTCCTCTTCCAGCCTGAGACGAAGATTGCTCAAGACGGCTCCCGTACCCGCACCATGATCACCGGTGCCCGCGTCAAGGAGTGGGGCGGTCTCGCTTACAGCAAGCCAGCCACCGGCAGCTCCGGCAGTGGCTCAGGCAGCACCTCTTCCAGCAGCAGGCCAGCCACTACAGGCGACGGTGAGGGCGTCTAATTCATTAGTGGCGGCGGTTCCCGAACCGCTGCCTCTCCCGAAGAATAGGAATTACTTATTCCTACAAGTCTACCCATCTCAATCAACTATTTCTAATTTTCTAGTGGTCGAATATCACATCCCTATGCCATTCAAGATAACCAAAAACATTTTTTTGAAAAATTTGGGGCTGACAATAACATTAATAGTAACTTTTAGACTATCCATCGTATGGTCTCTCGTCGTTATTGCTTATGAAATATACGTAGAGCTTCTTTCCATAATAGATACTCCATTCGTATAGACGCTTTCCACAGTAGATGCTTAATTGATAGAGCTTCTTTAGAAGATATGCTGCGAGTTTTGATGCTTTACTAGCTAGCCATCCTACTATGAATCCAAGTACTACAAGGACTGGAGGTAAGACGTATTTTATTATGCCAAGAGCAATTCTTAACGGGAGCAAAAGGATTGTTCCGAAGAGATAAACTAATGGGTCGATAAGTATATACATAACTCTTGAATTTAAAATTAATATTGTGTTAGGTTTACTCCCATTGTTGGCTCAATGGGAGTAGATGTTTGCCTGCTTACTTTACGCTGAATGTTCCAACAGGTATTTCAGTTGCTGATGCTATGGACACATAGAAGATGGCATATTCGCCGGGCTTTAGTTCACTTTCGGGGATAGTAAGAAGATAGGATTGTACGCCGTACTTATGCCCTGTGAAGTTTACATAGCCTTCTTCCTCCTTCTCGATGCTTCCAAGGAGTGATGAGCTGAACTCCATCCATCTGATTCGCCGTTCTTTCTTCTTTTGTGTGAAACGGACAATGCGGTATAGCTCCATGGGGTCGTACTCGTTGCTCTGAGCCTTGATGACAAGTCTTACGTTCTTCATCCCTGCTGGAAGTTTGTAAGGAGAGTTGGCTCCTTTGAATACAATGTCCTGCCCGTTGACAGCTGCAAGGCCACTTACTGCTTCGGCTATTCCACTTGCGTTGGCGGCTGTCCCCATGACCTTCATGCCGTCGACCATGCCTGTAATGGAGTTGGAGTTTACGGCTGCGATTCCGCCTGCCGCTCCTGCGATGGTGGTGGCATATCCTGCTATCTCGCCAGCTTTCTGAAGCCAGCTCTTGTGCTGCTTTACAGTTCCGCCCTCTTTCGGCAGAGTTACATAGGTTGAATCACTTGTCAAGAGGCAATAGGAGTTCATAAACTCCGGCTCCTCTACGGTTACTTGCTGTGCGCTTACTGTGTTAGCTGCTAATGTGATGGCAATTGCCAGTATGATATTTTCCGTCTTCATAACTGTGTTTGATTAAATGCTATGTTAATTGGTTCGTTGATATTGTGGTTAGAGATTGTTGACGCTCTGTGCTGCTGTTTTCTTTTTCCACGCATCCATCCAAGGAGCGAGGTACTTTGTCGCAATATCCTCTTCATAAGGGTCTGCATGTAATGTCTTGCAGTAACTTTCATACTCGTCCTTAATCTCCTTTTCTGAATGCAGTAAGAACTGTACGTTGGTAATCTGTCCTTCTTCAAGAAGAACCATCATCGGCTCAATGCCGTGGAATCCTTTTTCTAAGATAATGATTTTCATAACTTTTTGTTTTTATGTTTAACTGGTGCAAAGTTATGAAAAGGGAAATATTATTCAAAGAAAAAAGTTAGTGTAAAGCTACACTAACTTTTTTACAAACGGCACATCATTTATCACTAAGCGAAGGAGGTTCGTCGGAAATGGCATCATTTATCTTCTTGTCATTCAACTCATGTAGAATTTCCCATGTCCTTCTTACTTTGGTGCTGTCGTATGGTGGCGGCAGCGTTGGTACTTTCAGATGCTCTATTTCAGGGCACTCCCAAATTCTCTGCTTTGGAGGAATGTTTATTGTAAACAGATGGTTGTCTGTATCAATGGACTGAACCCCAGTCTACGCATCTGTGGGAATATCCACCATATCCAATGTCCGGATTTATAGCCGGACTTTATCTCTTTCAGCGCTTCGTCATAATATGACTCCTGGGGCGTAAGGAAGCGTTCTACATTCTGGTGCATAGTTACTTTAATTTAAGTTGTGTGAGGATTTTGTCGTAGTTGTCATCTCCGAGATTCTTTTGTGTCAAGTAC
>OMZV01000049.1 GCA_900315635.1 uncultured Prevotella sp. | reverse complement strand
GAATTTTAACTAAAAAGTTGGCCTAATCCTAATTTTACGACTATCATTGTAAAAGAAAAGAGGATGCACCATAAAACTTAATTATGATACACCCCCTTTCCGATTCTTCCTTCTGTAGTTCCTTTAAACTTTTAACCTAAAAAATTTGGATTTTCTCCGAGAATGTTGTACCTTTGCACTCACTATTTACATCATTGCGTATTCTTACGCGCATGCCCAGATGGCGGAATAGGTAGACGCGCTGGTCTCAAACACCAGTGCCGCAAGGCATCTCGGTTCGAGCCCGAGTCTGGGTACCCTTATTACATTAACATAATCGCTAAAGCCTTATAAACAAAGACTTTAGCGATTTTTCGTTTTATGATTTGCTCCATATTTGCTCCATTTCTATTGAATTCGACTGCATTTAGTGCCGTTCGATAATGGTCGTTCCCATTCGTTTTCATTCGTTTTTCGCCAATCCATTTGCTTCTTTGAAAATATTCCTTTATCTTTGTCGAAAAATAAGCAACTATGGATAAAACGGATATCAGCGACAAGGTAGAGTATGTGATAGCCGCTATCAGCGAATTCGGCAAGCGCCACGGACTATCGCATGTTGAAGCATACCGCTATCTCAAACGGTTTCAGGGGATGGATATGCTCGACAAATTCTACGACGTCATGCATACGCTGAGCTTCAAAGACGTCACTGACGACCTAACTGCATTTTGTCATCGCCACGGAGGGGCTTTGGTATGAAACTCTATCATGGTTCGACAGTTGAGATAAAGGAGATTGACATTGCTAAATCCAAACCGAATAAGGATTTTGGACGTGGCTTCTACCTCAGCGCTGACAAGCAACAGGCGCAAAGGCTTACGGAGTACAAGGCTTATCAAATTGGTGGCAATCCGGTTATCAATGTCTATGACTTTGACGAGCGACTGTTAACGGATGGAACGCTGAAGGTAAGAAGGTTTGATAGATACTCAAAGGATTGGGCAGAATTCATCTTCGCTAACAGACAATCAAAAACAGGAGAAAGTGTTCACGACTACGATGTTGTCATTGGTCCCATAGCCAACGACAAGGTCGGTGTACAGGTACGTAAATACTTTGACAAGGAAATCACACTGGAAACGTTTCTCGAGAATTTGAAATACATGAAAGGTATTACTTTTCAGTATTTCTTCGGCACTGAGAAGGCAATCAAATATCTAAAAAAACTATGACTGACTTTGATTATATGTTAGAAGGGATGGCACGCGACCTCACCGTCATGCTCATGGAGCGGAGAAAAATGCCGATGGCCGATGCTTTGGACACGCTCTATAACTCTGAGACATACGAGAAATTGTCCGACCCACGCTCTGGCCTCTATTTCCAGTCTCCCGGTTATGTCTACGACTTCCTTGACAAGGAAATAGAGTACGGCAAGATGCAATGATGAGGTTCCACTATGTAATAAAGCTGATAGGACGCTTGCTCCGAAATGCAATAATTTGGCGGAGCAAGCACGACTTATCATCTACCATGAGGACGATGGAATATGGTATGTGGACTTCCCTGATTGGCCATTCGCCCACCACAACTTTGCGATGGTCGATGGTGCCGATAAGCTGTGCAGCTATCTTGCGGATGGCAAACATACCGTTCGTGTTGAGGTCATCGCAAGCAAAGCCCTTCTTACCCTCTCTGGTTATGGCCTTTTGACCAAGACCTACAGCAACCTCTTCTATGGAGCCGATTACGATGCAACTGATTTCGAGAACTTCCAACGGAGCGTATGGATATGCCCGTCACGCTGTTTGTGCAGGGGGCGACACCCGAAGTATATCTATGTAAAGAAGAAATAAAAAGCCCTTATGCATTTACCTGATTCAGCTACGGCAAGCGTAGCCTTTCGATGCATAAGGGCTTCATGTTATTATTGATCTTCCTTTCTATTCCTTCACGAGTATCTTGATGCTTGATCCGCCCATCTTGCAGATGACGACGTGCTCGGAGGTGGCGATGCTAACCGTGCTACCACTTGCCTTTTGCGCGCCAATCAGTTTACCGTCGATAGCATAGAACTCTACCTTCTCGCCATCGCTGAGACCGCTGACGGTGACGATACCGTTCTCGGCAGCAACTACGACACCGCGCATCTTGGCAGCATTGATGTTATCGGTCGTGAGGCTTCCGTCAGCCTTTACCCAATAGAGCTTAGCCGTGGTTTTGTCAGATGGCTTATAGCCGTCGGCTGTGGCGTAGACGGTGATGTCGTAGCAGGCTGTCAAGCCTATACTGCCGTTCTCGTTGAGCTTGTCGCTTGTCACGTCTGAGCAGGTGAGCGTGTAGTGATACTTTGCGCCCTCGGTGGCATCAGTAAACTTCAATTGCCCGTCAGCATAGTCGATAGTCGGCTTGGCGCATGGCTCCGCTGGCTTGTCGTCATCCCCGGGAGTAGTCTTTTCAATATGTGTGAAATTCTTCCAACCGTCCGCATTCTTGTAAGCATTTACATCGGGGACGTAAAGCGTACTTACCAAATACGTAATATTATCAAAAGTAGCATTATCCAAAGTAGGTGGCGTCGGATTCTTACAGGTGATACTTGTCAAATTTTTACAGTCGCTAAAGCAACCATACCCCAGCGATGTCACGGACAAGGGAATGGTAATGCTTGTCAGACTGCTGCAGTTTTGAAAACATGCTTCACCCAGCGATGTCACGGACGAGGGAATGGTAATGCTTGTCAGACTGCTGCAGTTGTGAAAACATGTTTCACCCAGCGACGTCACGGACGAAGGGATGCTAATGCTTGTCAGACTGCTGCAATCATCAAATAAAGAAACCTCCATTTCAGACACTATACACCAAGCACAGTCACCAGCTCTTCGATGTACTTGAGCATGGTGGCAGTGCTCCATTTTCCACCTTCC
>OMZV01000050.1 GCA_900315635.1 uncultured Prevotella sp. | reverse complement strand
GTACCATGCTACCTGCTTGTCTGAGATATCATGGTCATAGGTTCTGCCTTCCATGGTCATCCTTACAACGTGCCTTCCATTGACAGTCCCCACCTGTACGGTGAACAAATCGCGATAGACGTCTAGTATGGTCATCCGCTGGTAATGATGTTCCTCCTTCAGCTGATAAGGCTGCTTCTCCTTCGGCTTTGCCGGTTGAGTTTGCTCCTGTACTTGTGGCCGTACCTGCGCTTGTGGCTGCCTCTGTTCCTTGAAGTCGACTATGTCTGCGAGCTTCATCACCTCACTGCCGTTGAGTGCTATCTTCCGGGTATGGTCAACGATGCCGTAGCCACGGATGGCTCCGTTGCGGTCTTTCTGAAAGATGATGCTGACACCGAACTTGCTCCGCAACTGCTGCAGAAACCACAGCAACTGTTGTTGTTCCTCCTTTCCGAGGCGCTTGCCTGAAGCGTCCGTCAGCCGGGCGATGTCACTCTTCAGTTGGCCATCAGGCTTCATTAGGTCCTTCCTGTTCTTCGCTCGTCCAACTTTCTTCTGAGACTCGTCCTTTGTCCCGGATAGCATCAGACTCTGCTCACGGTACTTGAAGAAGATAGCTTTCAACTGTCGGGATGCATCTTCTCGACGCTCCATCTTCTTTCGGTCATCCTTGCTGACGGCATTACGTGCTGTCAGGTCGGCAAGGTTAGCCTTAAAGGCCTCCGCGCCACCATGATAGAATATTACTTTGTCGGGCTCTTCCTTATTCTCACCGGTCGTAAAGCCAAACTCGCGGATGATGTTCATGAGCTGGCCCTCAGTCTGGAAACTGTACGACAGCAGTTCGTTCATGTCCTGGAACTGATCTTTCTGCACGATCCGATTAAGGCATTCGTTCAGTCGCCGGAAGTCTTGATGGTCGGAGAGCAGCGTGCCGTTGGGCTTGACCCTCGTGCCGAGGATATGCACGTGATTGTTCTCCGTGTCGCGGTGGAAGTAGATGAAATAAGGATTGTATTCGGCACCGAACTCCTTCATGAGCTGATGGGCTATGTCTACAAGCTGCTCCCTGCTTTTCTCACGTCCCTTGACGGACAGGGCATAGTGGAACTGTAAGCGAGTCGACTTACTATTGCCGAAGGTATTGGAGTGATCCTGCAGATACTGTTCCACCTCATGGGCGCAGTTGACTCCGGCTTCATGAAGCATGCTAAGCACAAAGAGGAAGTTACCGTCAACATTGGCGGTTCCGGCAAAGTCAGCCACGCCCTGCTCAACCTTCGTCTCGTTATAGGCGGCACCGGGAAACACGCCTCCCGATACCTGTTTTAGTTTCTTGATGATCATGATGAATGATGTTGGTTAATAATAGGGTTGTTGATTAAGAGATTAGCCGATTAAGTGATTAATCGATTAATCGGTTTGGTGATTAATAGCTGACTTAACTTTCTTCCACCGGTCTGCCGACTGGCTGCGAAGAGAGCTAAGGTCGCTGGTTGCCCGCCTTAAATCATCCGCCACCTGACGGGTCAACGGGTTAGGGTAAGTCATGGCATTGGCATTGACATGATGGGCAATCTGGTTGATATTGTTCCCGATGGCGGACAGTTCCCTGTTCTCTGCCTTGTATTCGCCATAGACAGACCGAAGCCAGTCTACAACCTCTTGGGGTGAAGATTCTCCTGCAAAGGTTGCATTACAACAACGGTCAAAACCATTAGCTTCTGCCGTATTATACATTTTCGTAAGGTCGGTATTGTTCAGCATGTAGCGGAACATGGCGCTCATCTTCCCGTCGAAGTATTTGTCGGCAAGCGCCTTGGCTGTAATCTTCGAGTCTCTGTCCAGCCTAAACTGGATGAACTCTGTCTTGTTCTGTGTAATGTTTTTACTCATGATTAAGTAGGTTATTAGTATATCAAGTGATAAAGTGAGCGAGTTTCGAGCAAGCTGATTCCCATCCCTTAAGGGTGGGCAAGTTGCCGTTGTCATGACAAAAGGCATAACTTGCCCACAGACTCTTCAAGTGATAAATCAACAAAGTGATTAAGTGTCAACTTCCATTAAAGCGTCTGCTGACCTGACTGGCAAGATAGGAATTGATATCCTTGTCAACGAAACTTTTGTCAATCTTGATAAACTTGCCAAAACGGTCATCGTAGTAGTCACAGTTCATGTCGTCTGCGAAGAGAATGGCTTGCCGTCCATACAGTTTTCGGATCATCTCTTCCGAAAGGTCGTTGCCATATCCTATTGCCAGCCAGTCGATTTCCGGCATTGCCAAAGCCCCAAGCAAGGCAGCCTTCTCCTCTAGTACGACTGCGACCGGCTTACCGGAGAGGGTATGCTCTCCGAAGAAGACACTGTCGTCTGTGTAGTAGTCGAAGCAGTACCATTGATAAAGATTGTCTGTCAGTGGTTCACTTTTCAACATGTTGCCTTTCTCTGCATCGAAGTAGATCACTGAGCCTCCTAAGATCTGATCTTTCCGGTTGATACGGGGCAGTACTGTACCGTAGTGGTCATTCATTGTCTTGTTGACGGCCTCGAGGCGGTACTTCTCTATAAGGCTGTCGATCTGCCTCATACCTTCCGAGCTATAACAGACGGTCCTGTCAAGGTAGTCGGTTAGCGATGAGTGGTGGCAGGAGATGTTGTCTTCGGGAATTCGGATCAACTGCCGCATCCATACTGGAGCCCTCGTAGCTCTTACTCGCTCATAGTCAATAGTTGTCATAGGTAATGTCATCGTGTTGATTCATTATTCAGGTTATTCATTTTATTCAGATTATTCACTTTATTCATTTTATTCACTTATGCATAACTGAATAAAGTGAATAAAATGAATAATTG
>OMZV01000052.1 GCA_900315635.1 uncultured Prevotella sp. | reverse complement strand
ACAATAGAAGAGGTAGAATTCTATGACGCTAATCAGCAGTAGATAGAGCATAAAACGAAACATCATCTTCTGCAAGTCGTATTTCAGTCCTTTTTGATATATTGCCGCTGTGAAAATCAACTGCGACATGAACAGCATGCCGAAGGAGAAGTCACACATCGATTTCACGAAGTCATGTATCATAATCGTCTTTATAGGTTTCACTAACAAAGGTAGAAAAAATAATCTTATCCAACAACCAATTCAAGTATATTTATTATCGTCAATGGTTAAAAAAGACGGTCAATCAGTAAAAAATCATCGTCAACAAGTATAATTTACCCGGTGGTCTTGACAAATGTTGCCGGTTGCCTTACCTTTGCAATGAACTAAGATACCATCCGATGGCAGTTGATACTTCAATTCGAAGCAGCAGAATATTTTTCTGGAGATGGGCAGGACTTATCGTCTTGTTTCTTGCAGTAATCGCTGTAGTTTCGTCATTCTACTCCGGCAGTGGAAAGATGGTCCGCAGCATACTGCCAGACACCATAAGGCTCCGTGCCGGCGATATCGTGTTCCGCCGTGGCGAAGGTATGACAAGTCATGTTGTTCTCGCTGCCGACCCGCACGGCAACTACTCCCACGTGGGTATCGTCGTCGACTCTGCCGGAAGTCCGATGATTGTCCATGCTGTGCCGGGCGAAGCCGACTTCGATGGTGATGTGGATCGGGTGAAGATGGACAAACCGGAGGTGTTCTTCTCCACGGAGCATGCAGCAAAAGGTGAGGTGTGCCGACCTGTAGACTCCATGGCGGCTCGTCAGGCTGCGGCAACGGCACTGCGGCTTTACCATAAGAAAGTGCTGTTCGACGATGCCTTCGACGACAGGGATACGACCAAGATGTACTGTACGGAGCTCATAGCCTATGCTTTCCGCCTCGCTGGCATCGACTTGACGGAGGGCCGGCGCCATGTCGTCGACCTGCCAATAATCAGTACAGAGTGCATACTGCCGTCCGACATCCACTCGTCGAGGTATATGAAGACAATAGTAATATTTCACAAATAAAAATACAATCACTATGAAAAAGTTATTATCATCCCTATTGTTCGCCGCTATGGCAATTATGCTTGTTTCTTGCGGCAAGTCAGAACCACGTTCCGTCGCAGAGAAGGCACTCGACTGTGTCATCGAGCAGGACTACCGCGGCTATTTTGACTGCGTCTACTTCCCTGCTGACAAGCAGGAGGAGAAAGAGGCCTGCGTCAACATTATTGAGGTAAAGGTCAAGAAAGCTAAGGAGAAGGGTACCGTCAACGACAAACTTCCCGTGAGCTACGAATTCGTCTCCGAGAAAGTCAACGATGCCGAGGGCACGGCTGATGAGGTCTTCAATCTCAAATACTCCAACGGGAAGATGGAACAGACAAACGTGAACATGAAGAAAGAGAAAGACGGCAAATGGTATGTCAGCAACAAGAAATAAGACTTAAACATAATGTACGACTATGAAGACAAGGAATTTTGTAATGGTGTGTATCGCCATGTTGACGATAGGCACCGTGCAAGCTGAGGCACAAGGCTTAGGCGGCTTGCTGAAGAAAGGTAAAAAAGCACTGGAGAAGATCAACAGTGCACTTGGAGCAACGACCGACGACAACATGCAAGACTCGAAGACTGCAACCATGCAGACACGTGGCACCGATATCACACTACCCAATGGCGGCTAACGGTGCAGTTGGTGTTTAAGGTGAAGATGATTGCCAACAAGTCAAGCGTAAGATTCGGAGTGAACTCAAGTTATCCCGGACTGATGATCGACCAGGACGGCAACACCTATAAAACCCAGGATGGTGCAGGATGGTACGATTATCCCGTGACGGAGGGTGTATATATGAATATGCCGGTTACGAAGACTTGGTTTGTCGACGTCAAGAAAACCGCCAAGACCATCCAGCAACTACAGATAGGTATCAGCTCAAGCTACGATAATACCGGGCTGATAATTCTGCGGAATGTTCCGATACAGTGGGATGTGGAGCCGTAGAAATCCCGTATTCTGTTTCTGAATCCGGTATCACCAGTTTAGACTGATGGTACCGGATTTTTTCGTTTGGGCCGTCGAATTTAAATATGAAGTTAACTCTGGCTAAGCAATAGCAGAATCCTTTTCCGTTAATCTGGTTAATCTATCCCATTATTCGGTGTTGTTCGTGGTAAGTGTATCGGGCGTAATGTAGTAAGGTATCAGTGACCGCATCAATCCAAGTTCTACCTCATGGTTGGGAATGTCGAGCTTATAACTGTCAAACATCTTGTCATAGCCCTTGATGGTGATGTAACCGCTCTGATAGAGCAAGGGCGTGAGCGAGGTCATACTCTCCGTCGGCGCATCAAAATCCTGGCTTTGGGCATCCATGGGACCCAAAGCCGTGGAGAGGAGACATCGAAGTTCAAGTGAACATCGTGGATAGTGGTGCCGACTATGCAGGCACTGTCGAAGACTCCGCTGCGCCGGCTGATGATACCTATGAAGAAGCTCTATGTCGAAGAGCCATATATCTTTGAATAGTTGGCGGCTTGCATTTTTCTGTTCTGCTCTCATTGTAATCGACCATTTCAGCAGAAGGTTTATCTGCGAATGCAGATAATAGTTTCTCTTGTTTAATTCTTCCATATTTGAAAAAGCCTATATATTCTATATTGCCGAGTTACAGACGTTCAACAAGACCTGAGGACGAACGCTGTTTAATGCCCATGCAAAGTGAAAATCTCAATATTTTTGGGTGATAATGTCTGTCAAATAGGAAAATTATTGTAATTTTGCACTGTAAATACTAATAACAGAACACGTGTTAAAACTAATAGTCGCACACTGGTAAAAACTAATAGTCGTGCACCGGTAAAAACTAATAATGCTGATCTTACATACAAAAAATATACCTTATTTGATGTAAGGAGATAAACCCAAATAGCAATCAATATGTCTAAGCGCGAATACATCATTGCCAACCGCAAGTGGTTGGAAGACAAGGCTAAAGAGGAGGGCGTGAATGCCCTCCCCAATGGCATCTATTATAAGGTATTGAAGTCTGGCGACCCGAATGGTGCGCAGCCGCAAAAGCGAAGCATAGTCACCGTTCACTACACTGGCTGGACCATCGACGGCAAGAAGTTCGACACGAGCATTGGTGGTACGCCGATTGCCATGCGACTCAGCGACCTGATTGACGGATGGATCATCGCCCTTCAACAGATGCACGTCGGTGACCAGTGGGAACTCTACATTCCTGCCGAGATGGGCTACGGCAAATTCTCCCAGCCTGGCATCCCCGGCGGCTCCACGCTCATCTTCGACATTGAGTTGATTGGAGTAGCGTAGCAGACAGACCATTAGACCCAATCTCAATATATCAATTCAATGAAGCTTCACGGGAAGCCATCATCGCTTTGACCAATGCGGCATTGTGATGTATCTTGACAGCGAGAACTGGCTTTCAAGGCCATCTTTACTGACATGAGACTGACCGAATGCGCTTGGAAGGCGCATGACGGACAGCAGCCGGATAAATAACCCTATCTAATCATATTTCCCAATAAAACAGCGGTATCAATGTCCCATTGCGATACCAACATTATAGTAGCCATATTGTGAAAGATTATCGTTATTCACGTATTGCCACAAAAAACTGAGCAAGCGAGGATTATTAGCCTTCCTTAAAGACAGAATCAGTAAAAATGGTCATTGAATGAGGATTCCATCTACAAGGCCATGCTGATATTTGCCGTAACTTTGCAGTTGTAAATTAACAACAGCAAAGATTATGAAGCAAGTAGCAGTATTAATAGGTGCCGGTTCCATCGGTCAGGCCATCGTGCGCAGGGTGGCTGTAGGCAAGCATGTGGTGCTCGCTGACTATAGTGAGCAAAACGCAGCGACGGCTGCAAAGACTTTGGAGGATGCAGGTTTCGAGTGCTCGACCCTCCGGGTGGACCTTGGCAGCAAGGATGATATTCTTACTCTCGTCAGGGAAGCACAGAAGTATGGTGAGGTTACGACACCGCCACGAAGTCTGCTAAAAGATAATGTGGCGGTTATTTTGTTACGAGAAACACATCACGGACGGAAAGCCATCGGACAAGACACTTATCGTAACTTGCATGGACTCTTCATCGTAGCCTTCACGACCGGAGCAATCTCTGAGGTGACGGAATAAGGCCATTCAAGTGCCACAGCTGTCAGCAAAGTGTAAATATTTTAAGCATTGCTGACAACAATGGCACGATTTGTCATCTTTGGCCTTTGGGCACGCATATTGCACTGATGGTTAGTGAAGTTCGGAAAAGATTTGCAAGCGAGCGCAAAGGAAGTTTACTTCCAATTTGCCGAGCGAAGCTAATCTTTATTCAAATCGGACGAGGGCA
>OMZV01000053.1 GCA_900315635.1 uncultured Prevotella sp. | reverse complement strand
TGCATGAGACGAGAGTTTTGACCTTCCCTATCATAAACCTTTATCTTGCTCACAGTATAAGAAGGCAGATTCTCCAGTGCCATCTTCGGATTGCCGCTGAAGAAATCCCGTCCGTTGACCAGCAGACTCTTGACGAGCCGCCCGTTGACGAATATCTGTCCTTCCCTTGTCAACCGTGCACCTGGCAGACGGGCGACGAGTGCGTCGAGCATACTGCCTTCCGCCAGGTTGAAGGCATCGGCATTATACACAATTGTGTCGCCGTGCATCACCATTTTTATCTTCGTGGCCTTGACGGTCACCCCCTGCAGCTCATGGACGTCATGCTCCATCAGTATGGGGTTGGCTATCAGAGTGGTCTGCCGCTGGCTCTGTAACGTTATATTCTCATAAGCGTCCTTGTAACCTAACATGGAGGCCTTGATGATGTACTTACCCTTTTGCAGCCGCTTGCCATTGAAAACGTATAAGGCAATCTGCCCTTGATAGGGGACATTCTCAATGGTGGCCTTGGTAGTGGCAAGGATAGTACTGTCGGCATCCATCAGGAACACCTTGGCGGGTATGGGGTCGCCGGTTATCTTGTCGGCTACACGTCCCTGTACGTTATGATTGATTTCTGCGGCATTGGCAGACAGACAGTATAATAGTGTCAAGATAATAAGAGAAGCTATTTTGTTCATGATGACGATTAACAATAATCCTTGTTTTAGTTTGTGCCAAGGGACATGAATAATCCGGAGAGGTATGTCGGTAATTGGGAACGGGTCCATTGCTCACGATGTCGCTTGCCTTCCATGGTGTAGGTTACCACCATCGTGTCAGCACCTTCCCAGCGAACCGAATACCTTGTACCGCCTTCTGCAACGACTTGGTCTTTGCCATAGTTTACCGCCTCCAAGATAGCATTTGCCGTCTCCATGCTGCCTTCCGGCGATTCGTAGATAAAGATCAACAAAGAACGTGTCGGCGAGAAGATCTTGTAGCATTTGATGCCGGAGGCTTCGTGATACCAAACACCAAGGATATTGTTGGTTGGTGTCGTAAAGTCCCCTGAGAGGAGACTGACAAAGTCTTCTACCTCAGGAGGATTGGGTGCGACCTTTGGACATAAGGCTCGAAGAGCATTGTGTTGCCATTGATTCCGACTATCATATATTCATTCTTACAGGGAGCCTCGGTCTTGTCAGCGGCCTTGTTGCTTGCCTTCTTATACACCCCAGGTTTTTGTGCAAGCATCGTGACGGCATTGATACAGGCCATCAATATCAGCAATATCTTTTTCATGGAATGGTTATTAGTCGTTTTTGAAATCTTTCTCATACACTATCTTCTTCCCACTGATGGCTTTGATTTTCCACCATGACCGTCGTGGAACAAGCCATTCCCCTTCATTTGACAGCAATAACACATGGAGTCCCTTGTCGGTCATCTTCATATTGATGCTGAAATGCCGTCCGATACTTTCCGTATTACAAAATATCAGGTGATCGTAAGCCGCATTATCTCTTTTGGCATTGCCCAAAGGAAGTGTATAGAAAAGACTATATTCTGACGTGTCAGATGTAGAAGTCAGGAAACAAGTGGCTGCTTCTGCGACTTCCTTTACAATGCTGTTCTGCGCTTCTTTTGTTAACGCGAAATAATAATGTGTGCCCTCACTCTTTGAGTTAGATTTGCTGTTGTACTTTAATACATACCAGTCCTGTGGATAGATGCTGGTACCCGGATTCATATTATAGCTTACGGCGTACTTCTTTCCCTTGTGTTTTGTCAGGATGGCCTCTATGTTATGTTTAAACGAGTCTTCTGAGTGACAACTTGCCATCCCGCTTTTCTGTAGTGGTGGCAAAATATAATGCAGGAAGGTACCTCCGTCGTAGCTGAAATAGTCAATGAATTCATTACCCGCTTTCTTCTCGACTTGCCCTTTTACGCGCTGCTGAAACAAATCCTTCGGCATGTTGTTCAACGCAAGGACATATTTGATGGTGTCTCCCATGCCATTATGCACTTCATAGTGATAGCATTCTTTTGCCGACGGTGCAAGACTGTCAAGGGTATACTTGATGACGGGTCTTATCATAGCTTCATCATGTTGCGCCTTCTCGCTTTCTTTAAGCCGGGAGGCTATGTACTCCCTTGTCCCTTCTAATTGGAAGGGAAAATCAGCCTGTCCCAACCTGTTATACTGTATTAGATTGTCAATGTCGGCATGGGTAAGCTTGTAGAGTGCGAGATAGTACTCCTGCCCTGTGTTGTCGGCAGAATAGGTGCCTTCTATGCCAGCCTTGCCAAACTCATTTAAGAGCTTTGCCATGGCAGGGTTAGGCTTTTGCGCCAGCGATGCCAGCGCAAAAGAGACAAACAATGCAAGCATGATCATCTTTCTTCTCATAAGTTCTGCTCTAAGTCTTTGTTGATATGCATGTGATACTCACCGTCTCCTTTTGAAGCCAAGACTTGTCTCTCGAGATTCTCCCCTTTTGATTGGATGTAAGCGACCGACGCGTTGATGTCGGCGGTCTTTATTTGATGGGAAGGCTCTTCGATCATCGTCTCCGTTGATGTCGCAACATAGTGCTGGGCTTCTGTCGCAGCAACGGGTTTGGGAACAGGAACATAGTCGGCTCTGTCGGCTCTTCTGCTTTTGCCGTAGCCGCCCCGCTTCATACATAACTTTTCAGACACTTCCTGCCTTTCCCCAATAGTTGCCATCGGATTCTTGCTCACAACAGTAGTGTCCTTCGCTTTTGTGGATTCCGTTGGCTGAATTCGCACGGGTGTCTCTATTGCCAGCCTTTTGCTGTTTACGGATGTGTATAGGGCATACCTCAGCGCAACAGCACAGACGAACGTCGCGGCAACGCAAGCAACAGCGTAATACCAATGCCTCCTTAATAATGGTGTTGGGTAACCATTATTTGAAGAAGATGCTTCTTCGGAGTCAAAGGCTTTGAAGTATTGTTTGTATGCCTCCCATTCTTCAGGAATGTTCTTAGAATGACAGAAATAGTCTGCAATCTCCGACTCCTGTTGTTCGGAAGTCTCCGCTTGCATAAACTTTCTGAGAAGTTTTCCTATGTACTCTTTGTTCTTCATTTCTTTCTCCTTTCGTTGAATTGTCTTATGAGTATTGATCTTGCCCTCGCCACCATACCGCGTACCGATGACTCTGTACTGCCAATGAGATTTGCTATGTCCTTATAGCTCAATCCTTCTCCATTTCTCATCCGTATCAGTTCCTTGTATTTAGCGGGAAGCTCTTTCATGCATTGCAGCATCAACGTTTCGTTTTCAGACTCTTCCAACACCGATTGAGGGCTATGGCCGGATGTCTTGCCTTCCGCCAAATCCACTTCCACAAAGTGAAGTCCGTGTTTTTGCTTTATTTTGTCAAGGCAAATATTTCTTGTAGCTGTTGCTCCATATTGGCGGAATCGTTCCGGCGGCTCTATTCTTTCCCTTGCCATCCACAAGCGAATCAGCGCATCTTGCACGGCGTCTTCCACTTCGTGCTCATCATGGAAATAGTGGTGTGCGATACCGACAAA
>OMZV01000057.1 GCA_900315635.1 uncultured Prevotella sp. | reverse complement strand
CTTTGTATTGTCGACAGTCGTCAACTCCAACCATCCAGAACGGATGATAGTCGGGCGCTTCTTGAACGGCACTAAGTTGATAACATCTAACCATATAGGTCGGCTTGTGGCATGTTTTGAAACCCTCACGATAGCATTTGGGTATAGATTGATTTCTTTGTAAATAGCCGGCACGACTTCCTCTCCATTTTTGTTCCTTACTCCGTATCTTCCGTCATCTGCTTGGAAGACAGCATAGCCGAACTCGACCTCCAAATCCGTTATCTGTTCGTGATGGGTTAAGATGCTTACCATCTCGGTACGTTTGCCGTCCGTAGTTTCTTCCCTGAGCTCTATGCTCTTGAACAATGGGCTCTTTATGTCGCCCTTACCCTTCGTGCTTCCGGCGAACATAGTTTCCCAGTCACGGTCATCTGACGGGAGTCCGAAAAGACGGTAGTTGCCGACATTGTCCAATATCAGACAATATTTCTTCCCGTCATAAACGCGAAGTCCCCTGCCTACCATCTGTAGGTATTTGGACAGTGACAATGTCGGTCTTGCCATTTGTATGAATTCCACATCCGGGCAGTCAAGGCCTTCATCAAAAAGTGAGACGTTGACAATTACTTGTATATCAGTTTCTTTTAAAGGCTTGTTGACGTCTGTTTGCGTGTTTCTAAATCTCTCAAGAATCTCATTCCTGTCTTTGTCAGGTGTCTTGCTGCTGATGGCTATTGCCTTTATTCCGTTCATTTGGTATATCTCGGCAATATGCTCGGCATGCTTTATGTCTATGGCGTAAACTATTCCTTTCTTTCCTTTGGCATATCTCGTTATCGTGTCACACAACCTTTCAAGAGAGGGACGCAAGTCTAATTTTTCGCTCATCTCCCTCACGGAGAAGTCGCCGTCGGCTCCTCGCTTACGCAGATTGTTAATAATCCTCACATCCTCATTGTCAGGCTTCACCGACATATAGTCATAGAGCGAGAGATAATCTTTGGCTATGAACCAGTTTATAGGATGGGATTGCAACAATACATCAAACAGGTCGGTAAAAGGATGCCCGTTCAACCTGCAAGGTGTTGCCGTCAGTCCCACAATCTTTGCCTTGGGAAAAGCTTCAATAATCGACGTATATGTCTTTGCTACAGAATGATGGGCCTCGTCTATAATTATAAGCGAAGGTCTTGACGTAATTTCAGAGACATGTCTGTTCAACCACTGAACAGAAAAGACATCAACCTTCTTCATGTCCTTCTCGTCGATGTAAAGCTGTAGGGTATTTTCAGCCTGTGCGACAAGCTCTCGTCTATGGGCAATTACAAACGGCAGCAATAACATGGGTCTTGCCGGTGCCGGTGGGCATCTGCACCATCACAGAACGAAAAGACTCAAAAGCCTTCTCTATTCTGTTGACCATATCCGCCTGATAAGGATAAAGATGTATTGTGCGCTCTTCCGCCATGAATTGTTTATCTTGCTTCTATGATAGAACGGATGCCATAAGCTATTATTGTGCAACCCGAATGGCAGGCAGTATCTGTACTGTTTGCCATGGATTCTGGATATTATTTGCCAACCTCCGTTTTTAAGAACGTCATCTCCTGCACATTATTGTCCGTGTGGCAAGCCGTCATCTTGTATATGATCTGGTTTTCTTCCGGATCCCACAAGAATAGGGAGCGTGGGCGCTCACCGGCAAGACTCTTGCCGGGCAGTATCCTGTACCACCTGTTAACCCATTCACCTTTATAGCGTGAACAGATATAAGATTTTACAATTTCACCTTCTCGCCAATCATTGATAAAACGTGGCAACCATGCATACCTTTTTACACGCACATGTATCTCTTCGTCGTTCTCAACAATCTCTTTCAATGTGTTATAAAACGTTCCATCCTTATCATCTATCTCTTGCTGGCTGCCCTTGGGATAGAAGAGGATTGTATGCACGCCTTTGGCATCAAAGTAGTAGTGGGGATGAACATATCCAACGTTGAGACCCTTGAGTGTCATCTCGTAAGCCAGCTGCTTACGGTCACGCTGCCCCATCCTCTTTATCTTCTGCCAAATGTCTTCGTAAGTCATATATAAAAAAAGAATTGTGAGTATAAAGACATTCGATTGGGAATCTCTTCATACTCACATTCCATAGCATATTGTAGCTACTTTTACTTCAGCGTACTCTGATACCATTCGTAGAGCTTTTCAACACCGTCCTCGATTTCTACCTTGTGGTGCCAACCGAGATTGTGAAGCTTTGTCACGTCGATGAGCTTACGCGGGGTGCCGTTTGGCTTAGTCGAATCCCATACTATCTCGCCTTCAAAGCCGACAGTCTTCTTTACTAGTTCAGCAAGAGCCTTGATGGTGAGTTCCTTGCCCGTACCCACGTTGATGTGGCAGTTGCGGATTTCTCCGAGACTTGGAATAGCACCGCCACGCCCCTCAGAGTTGTTACGATTCACCTCACCGTTGGTCTTTGCGCCATAGAAGACAGAAGAATATTTCTCTATGCCAATGATATCGCTGAAATCTACGTTGAGTAACACATGTACAGAAGCATCTGCCATATCCTCACTCCAAAGGAACTCACGCAGAGGACTGCCGTCGCCCCAAAGTGTAACCTTGTTATCATCTATCCCATAGAAGTCGAGGGCTTTCAAGATACGCTCCTTGTCATTCTTACCATCGACATTTCCTTCGCCAATGATGGCACGCAGTTTGTCTGTGGGATTAATAGGACGCTTGTCCATATCCACGCGGATGGCATCCCAGTCGCCCTCGTGGATGAGCTTGGCAAGATAAATCTTGCGCATCATTGCCGGCATCACGTGGGAGTTCTCAAGATGGAAGTTGTCGTTAGGACCATAGAGATTCGTCGGCATCACTGCAATATAATTTGTACCATACTGCAGGTTGTAACTCTCGCACATC
>OMZV01000056.1 GCA_900315635.1 uncultured Prevotella sp. | reverse complement strand
GCGCAGTGCCATCGGTGCCAACAGTCTGAACATGTCCATCCAGCAGCGTGTCAACCCCACCGGCAATGGCCTCACCCGTGCCGGATTCGTGTTCCGCAAAGGCGACCGCGTGCTGCAACTCAAGAACGACTACACCAAGGAAGTGTTTAACGGTGACATCGGACTTATCACCGCTGTCAACATGGAGGACCGCACACTGACCGTCAGCTTCGACGGCAAGGCAGTGGAATACGAGTCTTCGGAGCTCGATGAGCTCAGCCTCGCCTATGCCACGACCATCCACAAGAGTCAGGGAAGCGAATATCCCATCGTCGTCGTCCCCGTCCACTTCACCAACTACGTCATGCTCCAGCGTAATCTTATCTACACCGCCGTCACCCGTGCCAAGAAAGTCTGCATTGTCATCGGTCAGAAGCGCGCCCTGTGGTATGCCGTCAGCCATGTCACCGTCACCCAGCGCAATACGAAACTCAAGGAGCGGTTGCAAGGCAAGACCGTCCCTATGACCTACACCCATCACGATGAAGCGACACAGACGGATATGGCAGCAGAAGACCACCCACATAACAAATAAAGTCCCATGAACTACGAAGACATCTGGCAGATACAGGACGAGATAACGGCATCGGTCAACTCCCTTGGCTTTTCCCTATGGGACTTGCATTACGACCGTTCCTCCTTCGCCTTCCACATGGAGTTGAACGAGCATCTGGAAATCATGGTTCGTTATTTTCAGTCAATGTCTGAAAGTCTCAATATCAGCCACAAATCCGCAGCCTTGACATTCACAAGTACCATCGTCATAGACAACAACTTCCGGGCATCCACATTCGGGGCACAGCAAACTATCCATAACCTGAGTTTCTATTTGAACAATGCTTTGAGAATGTCGCCCAATCCGAATGTCGTGCGGCGATAGACACGGTTATACAAGGCCTTCTTAGGATGCAAGATTCCCATGCCCCTTTTGCCATAACCAGGAATCAGCGCTCGCTTGATGGCTCTCTTCGCCTGTCCCGTCGTACGTGCGCTGATACTTCTCTTGATCGACGGTTTTCTGAATCCAAATTTCATAGGCGATCCTTCCTTTATATATTATTTACGAAGGCAAATATACGACTTATTTTTCAAAGTCGTATATCTGCCATGATGATTTTTCGGACTAATCTTTCAAATAGCCTTTGTAAGCCTTACTCATAGGTTTCTTTTTCTTCACTACTACATTAGCATTACTCTTGGGCACGTAGAATTTAGTTGTCGTCGGCGTGTAGATACCAAAGGTGATTCCACTGACAAAGCCATCCCAAAAAGTCTGTTTGTTCTCAATCACGTAGTTTTCTACACCCGGCACATAGGATTTTACCTTCTGGTGATTGACAATCAGCCCACAGAGGAAATGCTGATTATGCTCACTCGCAACATGGACAAGTGGTTCCTCCGGGTTAATAGTTCCCACTGCGTACTTGTCACAGTAGCATGATGTAAGACAGGAAACAGACACAGCCATCAAGGCAGCAATAAAATACTTTTTCATAAGCTTTAAATAATATAGGTTGAAATCTGTCGCAAAGATAATACCCATCTGTTCTCCCTATGCGGACACGTCCAATTATTTTTGATAAATACAAATTATTTGGACGTGTCCGCATAGGGAGAACAGATTATTCGTATATTTGCACTCATTAATAGAATAATATTATGGACAAGAAGCTGAAAGTTTATCTCAATTACGATGCAGAGACCAAGGAGTACTCCATTATTCCACATGAATTGGAGGCCCATCACATCTATGCCTTTGGGTCTGATGTGACGGACACTGTAGAAGAACTGATAACCCTTATAGACGACGTTCAGTTTTTCGAGTATAATGATGATGCCGTAGAGGCCGATCCACAGGACATCATCGGTCTGCTTTTGGAGATTATCCCTCAGTGCAAGGTATCGGATGAAGACAAGCACTATATCGATACCGTCAACCTCATGATGCGACGGCACTACGGTCAGAAAGACAAAGCCGGGAAAGACTATTACTTTCACCCATTAAGAGTCAGTGCACGACTGGACCTCATCGAAGATAAAATAGTTGCCTTACTGCATGACACGATAGAAGATACTGGCCTAACATCTGAGAAACTCTTGCAATTAGGCTACACTCAAGATACTGTCGATGCCATTCTCTCTGTTACACGGAAGGAAGGTGAGAGCTATGCTGACTTTATTGCAAGAGCCAACACCAATCAGACCGGAAGGCTCGTAAAAATGGCTGATTTGGAAGATAACATGGACATCCGCCGTCTGCCTGACCTTACTGAGAAGGACTGGCACCGCCTCAATAAGTATCTCCATGCCTACCACTATCTCAACCATGAAGAGAACGATACATCACTCATCAAAGAATAACCACTATGCCGAACACCAAAAACTATTCCACCCGTCTGCGCGTCCTCGACCAGTGCCTGCGCAGCGGACACGCCTATTCGGGCAAGGAGCTCACCGAGTTCATCAACCGGGAGCTGGAG